>CAKAGN010000001.1:1442500-2155950 GCA_916438745.1 uncultured Veillonella sp.
GGTTTACTAAATTCTACTTCTACAATGGTACCACCAGTAAAATCGATGCCGAAGTTAAATCCATACATAAACATGGAGATGATACTTAGAATTACCGCAATGGAGGAGATACTAAACCACCAACGATGACGTTTTATTACATCAAATGTCATTTTTCTTATCTCCTTTCTTAAATGCTTCAATCGTAACAGATGGAGATACGTTAGATCCATACCAGAATGGTCGGTTCGTAATTTGTGCCGCAATGAGCATATGCATCAAGGTACGACTCATAGATACGGCTGTAAACATGGATACGATAACACCTAATGCCAAGTTGATAGCAAAGCCTTTCACAGGACCGCTACCTAATACAATTAGAATCACTGCTGTAATCATAACGGATGTATTGGCATCAAAAAAATCGTATCGAAGGCACGACGGAACCCGGATTCCATTGACATGCGCAATGTTTTACCTTCCACCACTTCTTCTTTGAACCGTTCAAAGATTAGGATGTTCGCATCAACGGCTACCCCCATACTGAGGATAATCCCCGCCACGCCCGGTAAGGTCATGGTCGCATTCAGCACATGCGGCCCCAAAATAGCGACTAAAAATAAGTACGAATACTAATAGAGCAATGGTCGCTACGAATCCAGACAATCTGTATAATACCAGCGATAAATACAATGATCAAGGCAATACCAACACCGAAGGCTACCACAGATTTATCTTTCGAGTCTTGACCCAATGTAGGACCTACAGTACGTACTTCCATCACTTCTACTTTGACAGGCAACGCACCAGAGCGTAACAAGATAGCTAAGCTTTTTGCTTCTTCCAAGTCACGGCTACCTGTAATACGAGCACTGCTGCCAGTAATTGGTTCGTTTACCACTGGATTTGTCAATTGCTCGCCATCAAGGTAAATGCCGATATGACGACCGATGTTAGCGGTTGTTAAGGCGCCGAATTTTTTCGCCCCTTCATCTGTCAATTGAATATTAACAGACGCTTGTTTACCTTCTAATTGTTCTTTTGCATCTTTTAAATCATTACCATCTAAATGCACTTTGCCATGTTCATCACGGAACTCAAGAACCGCAGTTTTTACCAACTGTTTCAATGGCTTTTTGAGGATCTTTTTCCCCCGGCAATTCGATGATGATACGTTTTTTTACCTTCTCGTTGAATGATAGGCTCAGTCAAACCCATTTCATTAATACGACGGCCTAAGATTTGAATAACCCGTTCTACCGCATCATCTGTGACCAAATTAGGGGCCTGAATCCTGTGCTTCTAATACAATGTGGGTACCACCTTGTAAGTCCAACCCTTGTTTAATGGAGTTGGCCAGTGGTCCAATGAGCCAAATAAATAGGCCTAAAATCACTGCTACTACGCCGAAAAAAAGCGCAAAAGTCGCTTTTTGTGTTCAATGGATTCCCTCCCTATCCTTCATAACAATGGATACTCTCTGATGGGGTCACGATTTTTGTGCATCCACTCATCATGAGGTGCCATGGGTATTACCAATTCTGAAAGTTGGTTATCCCGGGCAATACCGATACGTTTGTCTATTGGAATCTGTTGCAAGTATCGGTCATAATATCCAAAGACCCATTCCCATCCGTCCACCCCTTCGATCAAAGGCAAGACCGGGAACGAGAATACAATCCAATCGTGTTGGCTCTACGATATCATAGGGTTCCTTGGGAATACGAATCCCCAATGTTCCCCTTTGTTACCATTTCTAAATCCGTGATCCGAACGCCTACCAGCTCCGTTTTTAGTCACGCACACCGGCACATAGACATGTTTCCCTTGCCCTAAGGCTTGGATAATGAAAGCATCTAGATTCGCTTCTTTAGGCATCGCTAAATATGCCATGATATGTTCCGCATCAGCCACCCTCAGGCATTGCCCAAAGTCGCTCCGCTAATTGTACTGACCACGTAGAAACCTCTTGGACTGGTACACTGCGACGACGTTCTAAAAAGGCCTGTCGCAATGACGCTTTATCCATTACTTTTTGGTCCTTTCCAAGAACTTGTGCAATGGCTGTACGAGCAAATTTCATTTCTACTTTTTTTCAGATACTTGTAGCACTGCTGTATCTTCTGTTAAAGAAACGATTTCCCCGTAAATACCGCCTACAGTCAATACCTTCTGACCTTTTTCAAGCTGTTCAATAGCACTTGACGTTGTTTTTTTGTTGTTTCTTTTTGCGGACGATATAACAAGAAATAGAAAAATCACCACCATAATCAACAACGGTAGAATCGCCTGTCCTGTTTGTCCTTGGAAAAATTCTAAGAAATCCATAGGTCCTCCTATTTAGTAAAATACTGCCAGAATTCTTCACGGAATGCCACAAAACGATCTTCTAAAATCGCTTTGCGCATTTGACGCATGAACTCTAGTAAGAAATATAAATTATGATACGACACCAAACGGAAGGCCAAAATCTCTTCTGCCTTGTATAGATGTCGAATATAAGCTCTTTGTATAGTTACGGCACGCATAGCAACCGCAACCTTCTTCAATAGGACCCCAGTCACGCATGAAAGAGGCATTGCGTAAATTCAATCGCCCTTTCCATGTCATAGCCATCCCATTTCGCGCTACCCGTGTTGGATGAGACACAGTCGAACATATCGATACCACGGGCTACCCCTTCTACTAAGCAGTCAGCAGTACCCTACGCCCATCAAGTACCGAGCCTTGTTGGTTGGCAATAACGACGTAGTGTAGTCCAGTACTTCGTACATCAACTCATGCGGTTCCCCTACGGATAGACCACCAATGCTATAGCCTTCAAAGTCCATAGCTACCAATTCTTTGGCACTTCTTTCACGAAGGTCCTTATACATGCCACCTTGGACAATGCCGAACATGCCTTGGTTTTTGGAACGACGTGCCTCTTGGCAACGTTCCGCCCAACGAGTGGTCCGCGCTGTCGATGCATCTGCATATCGATGATCCGCAGGATAAGGGATACATTCATCGAATGCCATCATAATGTCAGACCCTAATTGTTCCTGTACTTTCGTAGCCACTTCTGGAGATAAGAATTTTTTCGACCCATCTAAATGAGATCGGAAATTCACACCTTCTTCGGTAATCTTGCGCAACTTTCCTAAACTGAACACTTGGAACCCACCACTATCGGTTAAGATGGCTTGGTCCCAGTTCATGAACTTGTGCAAGCCACCGCTTCTTCCACTAGGTCAGCACCGGGGCGCAAGAATAAATGATAGGTATTACTCAAGATAACTTGAGAACCCATCGCTTTCAGCTCCTCTGGGGCCAATGTTTTTACCGTTGCCTGTGTCCCTACGGGCATAAACATCGGTGTTTCATAGGTTCCATGAGGAGTATGCAATAACCCTGCCCGTGCACCTGTGTGGGGACATTGTTTTTGCAATTCATATCTAATCGCCATATACACACTCCTTTATTACTTCTGTATTATAACACAACTTTCAACTTATCGAATGAACATTGCGTCACCAAAGCTAAAAATCTATATTTTTCACGTACCGCCTCTTCATAAGTCGCCAGACAATGCTCTCTGCCACTAGAGCGCTAATGAGCATGAGCAAAGTAGACTGTGGCAAATGAAAGTTAGTTATCAATGCATCCACCATCTTGTAGGTATAGCTCTGGTAGATAAAAATTTGAGTCCAGTCGGAACCGCTCTTTACATGACCCACCTCGGTCGTCTGCTGATTCCAAAGGTGCGCACCGATGTAGTTCCTACGGCAATGACTCTCCGTCCTTCTGCTTTGGCACGGTTCACAAGTTCCGCTGTCTCTTCCGATACATAATAAAACTCTTTATGCATATCATGGTCTTCAATAGATTCTGCCGACACAGGGGCGGAATGTACCTAGCCCCACATGTAATGTAACAAATCCAATGTGCACACCTTTGTCTTGGATTTCAGCCAATAGTTCTGGCGTAAAATGTAAGCCCGCCGTCGGTGCTGCCGCCGATCCTTTTTCTTTGGCATATACCGTTTGGTATCTATCTTTGTCTTCTAGCTTCTCGTGGATATACGGTGGCAATGGCATTTCCCCAATGTCATTGATAATCTCGTCAAAATTACCATTGGGCTTAAATTGAATCAATCGACCACCAAAATCTGTGTGATCCATGACCTCCGCTTCTAAATTAGGACCAAAGGATAGTAATTGCCCTTTTAGACATTTTTTTCCCGGCTTCACAAGGCATTCCCAGAGGTGTTCCCCTTTCGGCGTCAACAGTAGTACTTCTACCTTGCCACCCGTTCCTTTTCGTTCTCCATACAAACGAGTCGGGATAACCTTCGTATTATTGAAAAATTAACACATCTCCTTCCCTGCAACTCTTCTAGTATAGAGTGAAAGGATGCTTTATGGCATATGGCTCCGCTTTCCTTGTCCAAGGTCATCAATCTCGATGTATCCCGTGGTTCCACCGGATGTTGCGCAATGAGTTCCTCCGGCAAGTCATAGTTAAAATCAGATACTTTCATACTATTCCTCATTAATTGTACAGTTTCGTAAGTGCCGTACCTTGGTAATAATGTTGTAAAATCACTTTATAATAATCAGGGCTGGCTCGCCTCTTTTCGACTTGCCATCTCTGTCGCTCCCCACTGTGAAAGCCCTAATCCATGTCCCCAACCGTAGCCATGGATGGTCACCGTTTGGTTGGCTTTTACTGAATGCATGGCTTACTTTCACAGAAGAGCCTTGTACACGGCTAGGCGGTGTTTGTCCCACGTAAAAGTCGAACAAGGTAGATTTCAATCCAAATAGGCTCTGTACTTGTTCTCCTGTGAGGGATACAGACCCTTTTTCGCCAATAAATTTCATCGTTTTCACACGGCCCGATACGCCACGGTCTTGGACTTTCATCGGTCGTTCCGTCAGTGGAGATAGTTCAATTGTTTGTAAATATCCTACGGATTTACTAGCTACGCCAATTTCTGTTCTATACTTTGACGGCTAGTAATGACATTCCACACCGTGGTCCCCTCATGATTCGAATAGTCCACAACCCCTTTTAAGTAGGGCAAATCATTGCCCCACAGGTTCACACTATCCTCTGTATAGCCACCTCCATCGGAGTGAAAGAGCGCATTGATAGGTTGTCCTTGATAGGTGAGAACCATCCCATGAGTGCGCTTAACCGCTGTATTGGTGCTAGAAAATTCACTGCTTTTTCCGCCATACACTTGATCCGCCGTAGTCGTTCCAATGTCATAGACGCTGTTTTGAGAGTGTTTCATAGAGTGTAACGCATAGGTCCCTAGCGGCTACCGCTTGCGCCTCAAGAGCTGGAGCAGGCCAACTAGGTACCACCTCTTCGGGTACCACTCCTTGCACATATTGTTCTAAACCTAGCACATTCACTACGCTCATCGTCCCTGAGCCATTAGCGTGCACCGTGATAGCCCTCGATAAGTTTTTTTCCCAACGTTTGTAATTCAGACCCATACCGACCTTGAGCATTTTGAATGCTAATGGTTGTACCCATGGACTGCCCATTCACACGAACCGATCCGCCTTCTCCGGAAATCGTGGCGCTTTGATGTTCTTTGAGCGCCCGCGACTTGATGACCTGCACTATCTAAGACTACCATGGGCATCTCGCTAGTGATGGTAAAAGATTGGGACCGATGGCCTAGTAATACGCGGATGACCGGCTCGCCACTAGAGCCTTTGACTGTGTCTTTTTCCTTCGTCGTTGAAGGTTTCGCCCCTTGTTTTACCGCCGGTTTCGTACCCTTATTAGATGCTACTGCATTGCCGTTAGCCTCTACCTTTGTGGGTGCTTGTACTTTCGGTTTAGGACCAACTCGTTTTACAGGTGTAGCCCCTTTTCTTTCATTGGGTTTCACAAAGGTGGCTTTTCACCAATGTTTTTCGGCGTTTCCTTTGAGTCGCACCTTGACTTAGCAAGGGAATCCCACTTAACAAAGCTCCACGACCCCCATCGCTATATAGCGACATACTTGGTGTCTCATGGTTCTACCTTTCTAGGAAGTCCTAAGTGGTCATACGCGCCGGTGTGACGATGCGTCCCTGATTCGTTCTCGCCAATAAGCCCTAATTGCATTAAATACGGTTCATATACGTCTTCGATACTTTCACGTTCCTCACTAACGGAAGTCACGAATGGTATCCACCCCTACAGGGCCGCCATCAAATTTTTCAATGATCGTGCTCAAGATGCGACGGTCAATGCGATCCAAGCCTAATCGATCGATATCTAAGCGCTGTAACGCTTGGTCTGCAATGGCCTTTGTAATGACCCCATCGCCCAGCACTTGCGCCACATCACGGACGCGTTTGAGCAAGCGATTCGCAATTCGTGGAGTCCCTCTAGAACGGCGTGCAATTTCACTGGCTCCTTCAGGATCCATATGTATATCTAAAAATGTCTGCCGAACGACTCACAATAAATTCTAATTCATTTTGCTTGTAATATTCTAGGCGACTAATGACACCAAAACGGTCTCTCAGTGGCGCAGCCAAAGCACTCGGCCCTCGTGGTAGCCCCAATTAAAGTAAATTTTGGCAATTCAATACGCACCGAGCGAGCACTCGGCCCTTTGCCGATAATGATATCTAAGGCATAATCTTCCAGTAGCAGAGTACAACACTTCTTCTACGGACCGAGATAATCGATGAATCTCATCGATGAATAATACGTCACCGGGCTGTAAATTACTCAACAACGTCGCAAATCCCTGCTCGTTCTATGGCGGGTCCAGAGGTAACACGGAAATTCACACCTAATTCGTTAGCAACAATCCCAGCCAAAGGTGGTTTTTCCCCAACCCTGAGGTCCATAGAGTAAGACATGGTCCAAGGTGTCGCCCCGTAGCTTTGCAGCTTCGATGAAAATGTGAAGATTTTCCTTTGCCTGAGTCTGTCCAATATATTCTTTTTAAATAGCGAGGGCGAAGACTAAATTGCCAATTGTCTTCCTCCCGTTCTTGCATGGTTACAATTCGATTTTCTTGATCCATCCCTATCGTCCTTTACCCAATGCAGCTAATACTTGTTTTAATAAGACTGGCACTTCCTGTGTTCCATCATACATTTCTTGGATCACTGGCTGCACCTCTTGTGCACTGTATCCCAATGCCATGAGAGCCTCCAAGACTTCCTCAGTTGTGCCCACCGGCACTTGTTCAACAGGCGTGATTCTGCCAGGTGTGGTGAAAGTCCCTGCAATGCCGAGGCTTTCAATTTTATCTTTCAATTCTAAAACCAATCGCTCGGAAGATTTTTTTACCAATGCCTGGTAATTTTTGCAGTCCTTTTGTATCTCCGCTAATGATGAGTCCTACAAAACTGTTCCGGACTAATGGCAGATAGAATGCCTAGACCTAGTTTTGGTCCCACTCCCGATACGGAAATGAGTAATAAAAACAGCTCATAATCTTCCACGGTCAAAAAGCCATATAATTGAATGGCATCTTCCCGTACATTGGTGTAGGTAAATAGACATGTCTCTTCCCCTACTTGCAGTTGACTCTGCACGGAGCTAGGCACGTACACGCGATAGCCCACATCATGGACATTCACGTACACCGCATCTAGCAATCGATGGGTGACAACCCCTTTTATATATGCAATCATTGTATCCTCACAATTGTAAAATCCGTTTCAATGTATCTGTATGGGAGCTATGGGCCGTGCAGATAGCAATAGCTAAAAGCATCAGCGGCATCATCAGGCTTGATTTTTCTCTCGAATCCCCAATAGGTTCATCGTCATATATGTAACCTGTTCCTTTGTGGCTTTCCCATAGCCCACCACAGATTGTTTCACCTGTAGTGGTGTGTATTCATAAATCGGCAAATCTTGTTGGCTCATGCCGCTAATAATGTGACGCCTCTCGCTTGGGCCACCCCGATACCGGTGGTCACATTGCGGGCAAAAGTATAACTTTTCTATGCCAAACTTTTTGAGGGCGAAATTCTTCTAGAATATCGCTTAACTCATTAAATATAATTTCTAACCGGCTTGCCTCTGGCGTCTTCGCCTCTGTGGTAATCGCACCATATGTAACAGGTTTCAAGGAACTGCCCACTACATCGATGATGCCATACCCGCAGATGGCATAGCCCGGATCTATTCCAATAATTCGCACGCTATAACCTCTGATTTCTTTTCTTTGTTCCAATCATTTAATTATAGCAAATTTACCACACATATGCACCCTTATAGTATACCTTTTTCCAACAAACTTACATACATACCATCGCCGATGATGATATGGTCCAACACAGGAATCCCCATGACCTCTCCGGCTCTGGCAAAAATTTTTGTCACTCGCACATCATCACTGCTCTCCGTTGGATCTCCAGAAGGATGGTTGTGCATCAATATCATAGTCGCTGCATTGGCATCGATGGCCTGCCGAAAGACCGCTCGCTGTTCTGCTGTACTGCTGGTCAATCCCCCTTTGGAAATGAGCACCGGCTTGATCAATTTATTCTTCACTGTCAATAACAACACATAGAAATGTTCTTCCCGTTTGTGACGGAGTCGCTCCATCATATAATTTGCCGACGCTTCTGGGGTACTAAAAGTCTGCCCAATCTTGTTTCACCTTCATCTGCCCTAAGCGCCGTCCCAATTCGATGGCTGCGCAAATGGTCACCGCCTTGTCCTGTCCAATCCCCTCAATCTCTCGCAGTGTCTCCACCGTTGCATTGTTGAGGGCCTCCTACCACCTGGTCCATTCGTTCCACCACATCATGAGCTACTTCTAGTACAGATGCGCCCTTCCGTCCTGTGCGCAATAAAATCGCTAATAACTCCTCTAGTGCCATTGCCTCTGGACCTAAGGCGATAAATTTTTCTCGTGGCATTTGGTAATTCTGCAGATCTAACATAATTCCTCCATCGTTTGAAAGTACATCTTTTACCCCTATAAACGACAACACGCCACACTCCGAAGAGTGTGACGCATTATCAACATATCTGTCATTCTATTGTCTACTTATATATATTCGCCATAGTTTTTGAAAAATCCTTTTTTTCATTTATGCTTCCTTTTCCTTTGGTTCCTGTTGTCCGTATACATTGGTCGCATAGGGTGGCGAAGTCTTCTCCATGTTTGAAAGCATCTTCTCGTAGATACGCATGAAAGACGACTTGGTCTTCTTTCACCTGCACTAGGTTCGGCACATGTTGTGCTAAACCACCAAAAAAGTCTTGCTCTGCTTTCAGTAAGATGCGACCATGCTTTAATTTTTTACCTTCCACCACAGAGTATGCCAAAGCTCACACTGGTCGATCATCGGTGGACGACAGCTTACGATATTTATAGCGAAATTTCAATGGCGGCATCATGGATTGTTTAAATTGGTAAACCCCGTTGATCATTGTATAAGGTATGACCATTCGTTTCTTTCCTAACAAGCTCGCCTCATCAATAATGAGATCCGATTCGGTCAATCTAAATGTATAGGTCCCCACTGCTTGCGACACGAGCACAAATAGAATGATCGCCTCTATGAGTATTTCTGCTAATGCCACGCTACCTAATTGTGAATATCGCCACAAACTATATCCTAATGCCACTACTGCCACAGCGATAAATACGCTCACCAAGGCAATGCTGCGCCGGAGCGCTTGGACCGTTCTTCATATTGTACAACCATATATATCCCTTTCTATAGTCTCACCAACAATGTCTATAATGTTAGGATAGCAATGGATGAAAGTATTTGTCAACAACAAAAAGAGCCCCCTCATAGAGGAGACTCTTTCACAAGTAATCAGAGATTACCAGTTTTTCATCACTAATGGGCTAGTAATACGTTTTTGTATCACGAGCGATCATGATTTCTTCATTTGTAGGAATCGCAAAGATTTTTAACTTTGGAACCTTCTGCACTGATTTCTTGCTCTTTACCACGAACATTGTTGCGTTCAGGATCGATGCGAGTGCCTAAGTATTCTAAACCGTTGCAGATTGCGTCACGGTTGCCAATACCATTTTCACCGATACCTGCTGTGAATACGATAGCATCAACGCCACCCATAACAGCTACGTAAGCACCGATAGTAGCACGAACTTTGTAATGGAACATATCCAATGCTAATTGAGCACGTTTGTTACCAGCCTTCTCGTCGCTTCTTCGATCACACGGAAGTCGTTGGACACGCCGGAGATACCGAATACACCAGATTTTTTGTTCATAATAGCATCGATTTCATGGTATGTCATATCCCATTTTTTTCCATCAAGTAAGGTACGATAGCTGGGTCAATATCGCCACAACGAGTACCCATGATCAAACCGGACAATGGGTGAAACCCATGGAAGTATCGATAGAACGGCCACCTTTAATAGCTGTAACGGAAGAACCATTACCTAAGTGACAAGATACGATACGAAGATCGGACATGTGTTTACCCATCAATTCTGCTACACGTTGTGCCACATATTTGTGGGAAGTACCATGGAAACCATAACGGCGAACACCTAGATCAGTGTATGCTTCGTATGGAAGACCATATAAGAATGCCTCAGGCTGGCATTGTTTGATGGAATGCTGTATCAAATACACCAACTTGTGGTACATTTGGCATAATTTTTTGGCATGCTTCGATACCTTGGATGTTTGGAGGATTGTGAAGTGGAGCGATTTTCGCGCATTCTTCCAATGCTTCCATCACTGCAGGAGTGATCAATACGGAATCAGCGAATTTTTTTCAGCACCATGTACTACACGATGACCTACAGCGTCGATTTCATCCATGGAACCAATCACACCATGCTCTGGATCTACCAAAATATCCAATAAGACTTGTAACGCCACTTTGTGGTCAGCTACTGGTTCGACGCGTTCTAATTTGTCTGCATCTGGACGACGATGAGTGAAAATTGCATCATCAGAACCGATTTTTTCGAATTGACCTTTCGCCAATACAACTTCATGCTCCATATCAATTAATTGATACTTTAAGGAGGAGCTACCGCAGTTTACGACTAAAACGTTCATTACTTATCCCTCTTTCTTAGTAACTTGAATGTGCCCGTTCACACGTTGATTGATATCTTCTCCTTGCGGAGATTGATCACTGTATGAATAGCGTATATTCCACAGTACACCTTTGTTGATGAAAGTATACTGAGTGAACCTAATTGTTTGCCCATTGGAACCCGCCGCCATACTCGATTTAACGGCATTCACACCGTCTACTTGCACAGCTTCTTGAGTCCATTGTGCTTTGGCACCGACTTGACCCTAATTCTTTGGCCAATTCCTGTTGCGCTAATTTTTGTGCCCTCTCTAATGTTGGCAATGGTGCACCTGTAGAAGCTTGTGTAGCGCTTACATAGACACCATAATTTTTATCCAGTCCAGCGTAGATAGTCAATGGTTGTCCTTTATCATTGGCAACAATCCTGTCGAGTTGTCCAAAATCAAAAGGCGAGTCTACAATGACTTCTGATTGACCTACATTGATGACTTTCTGACCAAAACTATAGGTATCGATGGCTTCCTGACTACCGCAGCCACCTAAGAACAACACCATCCCTAAACCAAGGGCTATGATATATTGTTTCATATAGTTACCTCAAATAGACACAATTTCTACAGTCAATTATAACATTAATGTCACGTTTTTTTCTACCCCTTTTTGTGACTTCTTGTTCGTTTATGAAAGTTTTATCTCATGATATACTAATATACATAACAGGAGGTACTAGACCATGAACACCATCGGAATCATTGCAGAATATAATCCCTTTCACAAAGGGCACGCTCATCAATTACAAAAGCTTCGCCGTGGATATCCAGAAGCAACTTTGCTCGTTGTAATGAGTGGCGACTTTGTGCAACGAGGAACACCTGCCATATTTTCTAAATTTGATCGCGCCCAATGGGCTGTTATGGGTGGTGCCGATATTGTATTTGAGTTACCTTCTATGTTCGCCGTTAGTTCTGCGGAATATTTTTGCATCCGGTGGCATTCGATTGTTACATGCTCTTGGGTGTGATTCCATTTTCATTTGGGGCCAGACATACGCAAGTAGAGGATCTTGTATCTGTTGCCAAGGTTCTCGATCATCCTAGCACGCAAGAATCGTTGCACACTCTTTTGGGGCAAGGGTACTCCTACGGCACAGCCTTACGCAAAGCACTACAGCCATTTCATTCCGCAAGCCCCTCATATCATACCGATGATTTCCTAGACGAAAACACATCCCATAGCACGCTTTCACTAACAAAACAGCCCTCCTCAAAGAGCAAGACCGTAGCAAACATACCTCCATTGGACACTGACCCTAATACTATCTTAGCCATTGAATACATACGCACCTTACATCGCTATCACATCGAGCTAGACATCATTCCCGTGAAACGAACTAGTTCCCATCACAATCCAACCTTAGATGATTCGTTACCATCTGGTACGGCCTTACGAAGTGCTATATATGCTTCGAAACAAACTGCTTCTAATCCGTTGGAATCCCATAACACGCAACAGGCAACAAGTACTACTTGTTCACCTTGTACGCCATCAGAAATCGATAGGGCTATCTCCTTAGGTGAATTGGCAATCAATGGGACTACCTCGTTAGGGCAAAACTAGTCCCCAGTGGCATCACTACTTACCCCCTATGGTCGCCCTCTTGCGATGGACGTCGTAGAGTCCAACTATTACGCTACCTTAGATCGCTATTATGACATGATTCACCTTACTAGCCGTATCATGACCAAAGAAGAATTGCAACTCCTACATGATATGAGCGATGGCTTAGAAGACGCATGGCTCACGGCTAATGCCCTCTCTCTTGGGAACAAGCCCGTGAAAGTTTAAAAATCAAAACGTTATACCTATGCTCGTCTCGATCGCATCGCGACCTACAGTCTTTTTCCGTCGCACTAAAGAGATGTTCCACCAATGCCACCCGCAGAGGTCCTACCTATGGTCGTCTACTAGCTTTCAACGATCGAGGGTCGCCACTATCTGAAAGAGAAACGAGCATCCATACCAGTCGTGCAAAAATGGGCTCCTTTCTGTCAGCAAGCAACGGGGATTACCAAGGTACTATGTGAACAAGATCAACTAGCAAGTCGACTGTGGAGACTTGCCGTAGACAAACCCACGCTATCGCGACAGCCATTACGATTACACCACTAGTACTATCTATGTCCAACAAGGAGAGGAATGATCCAAACTATCTCCTTAATCATTGAATGTAAATCAAATTAACCGTCCTTATTTTACATAACGTTCATAGGAAAATTGGGTTCTATAATATATACCTTGGGGACAACACCCGCCATCCCCCAAAAGGTATATTTTTTTATGCCTTGAATTTATAATCTAAGTGCAACTAAAAAAAGATTCATAGCTTTCTGATAAAATAGTATTTGCAAAGACATCTAAAAATCAGGAGGAGCCATGAATCATTATACTCATTTTTACACTAAAAGAGCGCGAAATGCTAAAACATTTTTATTGATATAGGTAAAAAAATCAAACAGAAATTTCAATTTTACTAGGGAAAAACAAATCGTCCATATCAAGAGAAATTAAGAGAAATAGTCAAAATGGCGAGTACATACCTTGTGAAGCCCATGATAAATATAAAAATAGACGCTTTAATTGTAAACCAAGAAAAAAGCTAGATAATCCGAGACTATATGAATGTGTAAAGGATTTATTTTTGAGGCATCAATGGTCTCCGGAACAGATTTCATCCCGATTAAAGTTTGAAAATTCAAGCTTCACTATTAGCTACAGTACAATTTACAGGGAAATATATAATGGTCGTTTTGATGAAAAAGGACTATCACATGGAAATAGAGGAGTCATTCGCAAACTACGACATCGTGGTAAAAGTCGTCATACAAAAAACTATGAAGAAAGACGTGGCAAAATTCAAGTTAGTAATTTAATTACAGATAGACCAGATCCTGCAAATAATCGAGAACGATTAGGTGATTGGGAGGCTGATACAGTTATGGGACAAACTGGTAAGGCTTGCTTAGTAACATTGACTGATCGAAAAGTAGGTATCTACTATGCAAAAATTGCAAAAAGAATTCATTTTTGGTCAAACAAGCGATGATTGAGCTTTTGGAAAATCAACCTCTAGAGACAATTACGCCAGATAGAGGAAAAGAGTTTTCTAAACATGCAGAAATTAGCCGGAGTTGAATCTAGTAGAGTTTTTATTTTTCCATTTCCACATCATCCTTGGCAAAGAGGAACGAACGAAAACACCAATGGATTGTTGAGAGAATATTTCCCAAAAAGCTGTGGATATTAATCAATCAGATAGCTATGTTGAAGCAAAAATGAAAAGAAATAAATCTTAGACCGCGCAAATGCTTAAATTGGAAAAACTCCATACGAGGTTTATCATTCAGTAGAGTTGCATTTGACTTGACAATTCAAGGCATAAAAAAATAGGTATATCATTCAGTTTACTTTACAATAATTAATTTAGGTACAGAGGTAAGTCCATCATTTAGTAAGTGTCAGAAGATTGGCAAGCACAATCAACGCAGATTCCGATGCAACTCTTGTGATAAACTTTCAACGAAAAAGAACTCCTTCATCAGAAGGTATTTACAGATGAGTAAAGCTGTCATCGTTACGATGATGCACAAGTTACAAGGAACTCATCGCTATACGGATATTGCCAATGAGGTCAATGTATCGGTTACCACTGTCATTCGCATGTCAACTAAGACAGTTAACTTCCGAATCCCACCTCATTTACCAACAACTCTTGCCATTGATGAGTTTAGAGGAAATCTGGCGGACATAAATTCCATATCATCGTCACAAATCCAAAAGGTAGACGAGTACTAGATATCTTACCTGAAAGAAGTGAGATAGCTTTATTTAGTCATTTTACCAAATTTAGCTTTCAAGAACGCTCCAAGGTGCGTTATCTAGTCATGGACATGTCGGAGTTTTTCCGATCCAAGATGAGAAAGCTATTTTCCAATGTTACTATTATTGCCGATCGATTCCACTTAGTACGAACAGCTATTGAGAGTACATTATCTAACTTCCTGTCTCTTGTAAGAGTAGCAAATCTTAGCGAATTTAATAACCTTCTACGATCGTTTAGTAGTTGGTATGACGAAGCATTTAACGCCTTCCTATTGCCATACTCTAATGGATTTACAGAGGTCTGTAACAACAAGACCAAGGTACTAAAACGGAATAGCTACGGAAAGGTAAAAGTGGTTCACTTAAAATCTTTTGCCTTCTCAATTCTTTTTAATCCTTTTTATTTCATATCAGCAACCTTTGACCTCACCGGTATTACCATCTACTTGTATGATATCGCCATCTTTGAATTTTGTAGTTGCAAAGCCAACTCCAAGAACTGCCGGTATATTATATTCTCTTGCAACAATTGCAGAGATGGCTTAAAGCAGAACCTGTATCTGCCACAACAGCACTTGCCGACTTAAATAATGGAGTCCACTCAGGATCTGTAAGATGACAAACTAATATATCTCCTTTTTTTCATTTTATAAAATTCTTTGGGACTATTTATTAGGCACACCTTTTCCAACTGCAATACCAGTGCTTCCGCTTACTCTTTTAAGACATCACCATTTGTTTTTAAAAATCAATAACTTTGAAGCTTCCCATACTTTCACTGCTAAAGGAAATTTTTCGTTTCTCCTATTTATTTTTTTCCTTATCTGATTCATTTAAATTACCTCTGTTAATTGCTTTTAAGTAATTCTTCATGAAATAAATTAGCCACTCCTATTTCTATGTTTTTCATCACCCAAGAGTATAAAGTTAATTCTTTTTAACACACTTTCTGACATAATAAAAATAGTGTTTCCCACAAATATTGACTTTCTTCACGAACCACATGAAAAATATCTAAAATATTTTTATCTGTTTTTTTCTATATCCTGATACTTTTTGCCATAGATTCCCTTTATATTCTCCATAAGCTTTAGAAAAATCCCTTTATATCTTTACTTTCATTACTATTTTTCATTTAATATAGGTCGTAATATATTTGTCAGCCTATCAGGATCTTCGAGAAATGTTTTTGCAGATAAACAATAACAGTTATAATCAGATTTAAAGCCATTATCTTTCATAAACTCATCTGTTATATTCTTAAAAATCATTATACTTTTTTTATAATTCCTTAAAAATTATCTCCGGAAATTATTGCTCTTCTTAAAGCTTCATTTTTCTTATCTCACAAGCCATTGTATAGACATCATTTGTAATCACCGATGTTTTTATTATCTAAGTCCCAATAAAAAAATCAAACGATGAATAATTGCTATTTACTTTTTTTATTATTTGGGTAAATTTCTTGCTATTTAATACTGATGGAAATAAGGCATACTTAAATCTATCATAAGCAAGCTTTTTGCAAAAGAGCATAACTTTCTTCTAAAAAAATTTCCACAATCAGTTAATGTCATATTTTCAAAAATTTAAGTGTTTGATTTCTTCTATTTTAGTTTCATATATATTCATAAAATCTTTGCACTTCTTATAACAGAACTCAAAATCTTTCATGTTCTTTAAGATATTAAAAAAATTTGAAAAATATTCTTTCCAATTCGCTTTCCTTCATCAGAAAAAGTTTGTATACCATCATCATCTATAATTGGATTTCTTGGTAAAATAATCCCACCTTCTGATAAAATGTTTACTTTCTGATCATTGATTGCCATCAAATAATCGAATTCAAGAACTCTATGTGCAAAAGGCATTTTTCTAAAAAGAATGACATTACTTCTCGTGGTTAATTGTATAATGAAACTGAACAATAGAATATAAAAATCCATAGTGATTTCGTGGTATGATTATAGTGCTAAATTACAAGATATCACGAGGTAATCACTATGGATAATACTAATCATAACACAGAAACACGGACAAATAAACATCTTTCGTTAAAAGAGCGATTTTACATTGAAAGACGTCTTCGACTAGGAGCATCAATATCTTCTATTGCCTCTGATCTGCAACGGTCTAGAACGACTATTTATTACGAAATAAAGCGTGGTACAGTCGACCAGATAAAAAGGATAAACTAGTTAGCCTATATTTCGCCGAAACAGGACAACTAGCATATGAAAAAGTAGAGCAGGATCATTTTTCTCGCCTAAAAATTAATAATGCTAGTGCATTTCTAGAATGGGCAAAATATAAGATCCAAGGGGCCGATAAAATGGTCTATTGATGCTTGTGTTGGTGTAGCACGTAAAGAAAAGTTATTTACATTAGATATGATGGTTTGCACAAAAACCTTGTACAACTACGTACATGAAGGTCTCTTTCTACATATCCTTGACTTTCCTTGTATTGTTAAAAGAAAACGAACCAAGTATATCCAACGTACTCGTAAACGTAATCTTGGGTTAAGCATTGATGATCGTAGCCCTGCAGTAGATGAACGTACGGAATTTGGGCATTGGGAAGTGGATACGATTCGAGGAAAGAAAGGAAAGCATGAACCTGTGCTAGTAACATTGGCTGAAAGAAAAACACGATTTAATGTACAACTGCTAGCAGATAGTGGTTCTGCTAATGACGTAACAAAAGCTATTGCTGCATGGTTAAGTACTATGGCAATGGGTTCAGTAAAGAGCATTACCTCAGACAATGGTAGTGAGTTTGCTAACCTTACAGAGGACTGTAGAGTAGCCTGCCCAGTATACTTTGCGCATCCTAATTCACCTTGGCAACGAGGAACAAATGAACGTCACAATGGATTATTAAGACGATTTATACCAAAAGGCAAAGCATTGAGTGATCTTACTACAGAGACACTCGAGATTGTACACAACTGGATAAACCGATTACCAAGAAAGCTTCTTGGATACAAAACACCAGAGGAGATGTTCATACAAGAAATATCTAAGTTATTATGCTAACCCACTTTTAGCTCTACTATGAGATGTTTAATTATTTATATTAAAGTGTTCAATTTCGACTTGCAATTTAAGCATTACTTCTCGTGTATCCTTTTTGATTTTTTGCCCTTTATATACTTCTCTATTAAATCATTGCCAATTATATCATTTTCAGAATTTTTTAATGTGGTAATCGCTCTCGCCTGTAAAATATATACAATATCATTTTTTGATTGCCCATTCAATATCCATAGGCATACGATAATGTTTTTTTCAATCTTTAAACCACACTTCATAAGTTCAAGTAGTTCTCTATCATTTAATACACGAGTTTTTCTTTTATCAGAGCTTACTGCTACCTCAACAGTTTCCTTATCCCCATATATAATCTGTGTTTCCTTACTTCCAATATTTACTTGGGCTATTTTCCCTAATTTATCAATAATGTAGCTATCAGCTGTAACTCTTCCGCTTACAACGCTTTCTCCTAATCCAAAGCTTGCATTTATTTGCATTTCATTTTCTTTTTTGTTTACTGGATTTACGGTAAATAAAATTCCTGATTTTTCACTCTCTATCATTTCTTGAATAACAACTGCAATAGAAACTGAAGTTTGATCATAATCTTGATGAAATCTATAACTTACAGCTCTATTTCCCCAAAGCGAAGCATAACAATTACGCACTGCATTCAATACACTTTCAATACCTTGAACATTTAAATAAGTTTCTTGTTGCCCTGCAAAACTGGCATCTGGCAAATCTTCTGCCGTTGCTGAAGAACGCACTGCAACTCTTATATTATTTCCAAGATTAAAATATTTTTTTCTCTTATTGCATTCTCTAACCTTTTAGGAAATTTTTCCAGACTTTATCTTTTCCTCTAAAACACTCAGATTCATTTAGAAGTTTTCTTTCATCATCTACTGATTTTTATTCCATTTTCAATGAGAATATCAATCCCATTTACTTTTTAAAAAAATCTCTATATGCGTCTGCTGTTATAACAAATCCACTTGGAACATTTATATTAGCAGAAGTCATTTCTCCAAGATTAGCACCCTTACCTCCAAAGAACTAATACATCTTCCTTTTTTTATCTCATTAAAATTCAGAATCATTACTATCACCTTCATTTATGCAATTAAATTTCTATATATTTAAAAACAATGCTTTGTATATAAATATTAAGCACTTCTTCAAAGGTATCTTTATTGAAATGGAAATAATTTGAACATATAACGAAGTCGCTAACAAAAGGCATTTGATAAGCCTTGCTTATCTACGCTTTTTACTACATTATTTTTGTACCAATAATCTATTAACCTATCCAAAAAAATCACCATATAGATTTTCTACTCTATTCACTTTCTTTGAATCTTGATTTGCAAATATTCTAAATGCCTCTTGATAAATTGGCTGGGTTTTTAATTTTTCTCAGTCATATCTATCGAATACTTATAAATTACCTCTGAAAGGAACTTTTTAGGATTCGTGAGTGAATTCGAAAATTCTCTTTCAATGTTTCCCAATTTTTGTATTGACCTATATGCCATTAAATCGATGATAAGAGATTCTTTGTCTTTCCAAAAATTATAGAAACTTCCTTGTGCTATCCCTACTCTTTTGTCAATTCCGAAATACTAAGTGATTTTTGTACCTTTTATCATGAAATAAATCAAGAGCAGTTTCCATAATACTTTCTTTTGATTTTTATCTTTTTCTTCTTCTGTAAATGCCTTTGCCATTTTTTTAACCTCTAAACTTCTCAAAACCAATCTGTGAATTTTTTTATTTTTTTATTCATTGATATTATAACACCCATAAATTTAAAAGCCAATGAATATTTTTATTTTTATATTCATTGACCTTGGATATATTATTTAGTTAAGAAACTCTGCATTTTACATATAAGTGGGGCTACTTTGTTATATCTAAAATTAGGTATATCTCATGTATCTCACTTATGTTTCTTACCATTCCATTATATTCACATTTTTTATACAGTTCTTATCTGAAAGAAACCGAATAGATTAACTGCTGTCCCCAAAATTGGTATAGATATACAAAAAGTCCCCTGTACTGAATGCATCATTCCACTCAGTACAAGGGACTTTTCTATTACAACCATTCTGGAGGATCTACGATCATTTTACCGCCTTCGATATCAATGGTTAACACCACTGTTTTTAAAGCAGGCAATAACAAATCAGGTTCACCCTCTTTGGCTACCACGTAAACATCGTTCGCACCAGAGTTGCAATACTTCTTTTACAATGCCTAAATCATTACCCTCTGTATCTTCCACAGCAAGGCCTTCGATTTCAAAGATATAATATCTATCTTCTGGCAATTCCACCAAATCTTGTCTTGGCACTTTAATTTCTTGTTTCCCCAAACGCTCTACAGCAGTGCGGTCAGGCAATTCTTTGAAAGTAGCCAAAATAAACTGTTTATGAAATTTAGCGGATGTAATATGGTATGGTTGACCATTGATGTAGCACACATCCATTTTCATAAACCGTTCAGGAAAGTCTGTTCTCGGCAATATATGAACATCGCCCCGCACACCGTGCGGAGCGACGATCACACCGATGGTAATCAGTTCTTGAGTGTCCATTATTTACGGAATGCTACAACTTTGCCATCTTCTAGCTAAAATTTCAGAGCCCATAAGAGCATCCAGTTATCACCGATTTTTCACAGTGATGGTTTGCTCCATTTGGCCTTGTGCAATTTCAGAACCAACTTCAAGCTTTTTCCGCCTCTTTCAAGCGCTCTGCTACTTGAGCTTTGAAAGCTACGCGTTGTTGCTTTTCTTCCTCGATTTGTTGACGCAACTGGATTAAACCTCAGTGCGTCAATTTTTGCTATTCACTTAACAAACGTTTTGCTTGGAACTCGATTTGTTGTAAATCTTGATCCACCATGTCCATTTGTTGTTGTAAATCAGCAAGGATTTTTGTTTTTTAAAGTGTCCGTAACCTTAGACTTAATTGCCACGGGTACGCGTAATGTCATTTCTTCCATGGTACCACCTTTTTAGACAATATCAACGGATATCTTCTTGTTCTCTTTAATAGTCACCGCTTTTGCCACAGCGCGAATCGCTTTCGCAATCTTACCTTGCTTTCCAATTACTTTACCCATGTCATCAGGAGCGACACGGATTTCATAGACTTCCACGTGATCGCGGATTTCCATCGTAACAGAAACGGCTTCAGGTTGCTTAACTAATGATTGAACAATTAATGTAATTAATTCTTGCATCACAGTACGCCTCTCTATTAATTATCTTTTAGCGTCAGCAAATTTTTGCATAACACCATGTTTTTTGAACAAGGAGCGAACAGTATCAGTAGGTTGTGCACCTTTACCCAACCATTCTAATGCTTTCTCTTCGTCAATATTAACGATTGCTCGGGTTTTTAGTAGCATCGTATTGACCTACTGTATCAACTGGACGACCTTCGCGTGGAGCGCGGGAGTCAGCAACAACGATACGATAGAAAGGAGCTTTTTAGCACCCTAAACGAGTTAAACGGATTTTTAACATTCTTCTTTCACCTCCTTAAATAGAATATTATCCCATGAACGGTAATTTAGGGAACATGCCCTTCTTACCTTTTGCTCATAGACTGCATCTGTTTCATAAACTTGCGAGCCTCTTCAAATTGTTTGATCAACTGATTCACTCGCTGTACAGTTGTACCAGAGCCTGCCGCAATACGTTTACGACGAGACCCATTCAATATATTAGGATCCGTACGTTCCGCCATCGTCATGGATTTGATAATGGCTTCAATTTGACGTACTTCTTTATTATCTAAGTCAAAGCCCGCTAATTGGTCTTTCAATTTACCCATACCGAGCAACATGCCCAATAAGTTTTGCTAACGGTCCCAATTTACGGATTTGATTCATTTGTGCTAAGAAATCGTCCAAAAGTAAAAGCTATTTTTGGCCATTTTTCAGCCATTTTTCGCTTCTTCTTCGTCGATAGTACTTTGCACATTTTCAATCAACGTTTTGAAATCGCCTAAGTCAAGGATACGAGAGGCCATACGATCTGGATAGAATACTTCTAAACCATCCATCTTTTCGCTAGTACCAGTAAACTTAATTGGTGTACCTGTGACAGCTTTAATGGAAAGTGCCGCACCACCACGAGCATCCCCATCCATTTTCGTTAAAAATAACACCATCTAGGCCTAGGTAATTATTAAATGCTTCAGCCGTTCCCACTGCATCTTGACCAATCATGGCATCCACCACAAGCAAGATTTCATGAGGGTTTTACCTCGCGCTTGATGTTAGCTAATTCATCCATCAACGTTTCATCAATGGCTAAGCGACCCGCTGTATCGATGATAACGATATCTTTAAAGAGTCGTTTTGCCTCTTCAATACCAGCTCTGAGCAATTTCCACAGGATTTGCTCCTCGCTGTTTCGTTGGCATAGACCGGTACATCGATTTGTGAACCAAGGACTTGCAACTGTTTAATCGTCACCGGACGATATACATCGGTCTGCTACGAGCATTGGGTGTTTCCCTTGTTTGCGAAGATGTACGGACAACTTACCGAGCCCGTCGTCGTTTTTACCTGCCCCCTTGCAAACCTACCAACATAATGATGGTCGGCGCTTTCGGAGAAATCATAATCCGACTTTCAGTACCACCTAATAAAAGCCGTCAATTCGTCATTCACAATTTTTAATGACCGTTTGCGCTGGGTTCAGGGAGCTGAATACTTCTTCCCCCAAAGCTTTATCCTTTATACGAGCAATGAAATCTTTCGCTACTGCGAAGTTTACGTCTGCTTCTAACAAGGCAAAGCGAACTTGTCGCAACGCTAGGTTGACATCATCTTCAGAAATTTTACCTTTTCCTTTTAAGGATGCAAAGGCTTCTTGCAATTTATGTGTTAAATTTTCAAAAGCCATACTAGCCCTCAATTGTGTTAATAATGATTGAATCGATGTAGATGTGACTGATTCCAATTGTGTTTTCAATTCCTTCACAATCTGTTGCCGTCGTAAATATTGTTCAATAAGGTGTAATTTTCCCTTCATAGGCCTCCATACTGGACTTCGCTCGCTCAATATTGTCGTGAACAGCTTGTCTAGAGATGCTCAATTCTTCTGCAATTTCACCTAATGACATATCATCTTCGTGATGCAAAAGCGTAACACTCTCGTTGTCGCTCCGTCAGCAAGGATCCATAAAAATCTAATAACAAACTAATTGTCATTCGTTCTTCCATGGTCCCCTCCTCTAGCGCTCCTTTTGAAAGTATCATCTGTCAAGCAAAAAATATTTACACCCTATATTACCAATATTTACAAGACTTGTCAATAGTTGTAAAAGTAAATTACCTTTACAGTCTATTCCTCAACAGGTATTGTAATTTTTAGATAGATAGGTGCTCCGATCGGTTTCTGTCCAATAATTTCGCACTGGTTCTATGTATACGGCCCCAGCGATTTGCAATCCTTCATAGGACAAGTAACTGCTGACCTTATCATACATCCACTGCGCCTGTTCTTCATAGAGTCCCGTATAGAACATTTCTAAATACATCCCCGCGGACGTGTAACGATCTCCATATCGCCTTCATAATCAAATCCTACATCGGTGCAATAATGACTGTATTTGATGATATCCCCCTGTTCATAGACTTCACCATCAATAGCCATACCAATTTGAATGGCTTTAAAAGGAATATCTTGTAAAAGGTGCGCTTGATGTTCTAATAGAGTAAATACTTTTTTCTTTCCCCTTTCTGTGGCATCGTACGGCGTTAAGGCATGAAGGATTCTTCTTTCATGCCGAAGAACAATCTGTTTTGAGGATTTTTTTAAATACCGTTCCAAAATTAAACAGAGTTCTCTCAAATTCATCTTATTGGTGTATAAATCATTAATCTCCTGATCAAATCCATAGCGTGCATCTTCTAGTAAGGTTTTTCAGCATATGTGCCCCTCGATGTTCCACATAGTCTTGGATGTCTTTCAAGGAAAGATTCAATCAGAGTCAAAAATAATCTCTAGTCGATAGCATTCTTCTAATGTGTAATAGCGGTATCCATTCTCTTCAATTTTTGCAGAGCGGAAACAATCCTAATTTTTCATAATATAGGATAGTTTGTTTCGATATGCCGTAAATCTTCGACACATCTCCAATCGTCATATAAATATTTCGCATAGACACCGTCCTTTTCTATGATGATCTTCTATGTAATTCATCGATTTCCAAACAAAACTAAACTATAGGTATATAGTTTTAGTCATATCTATACTATAGCATAATTATGGGCTTTTTAACATATCAACTTTCATTCATGTATTTTCTACATTATTAAATTAATTCTCATAAAAAGTCGATCCCCAAAAACTTTCAGTCATCAAAAACACTGTAGTATCAACGGTTGATAAAGAATACAAAAATTTCAAAAATAATTATTTTTGTTGTTGACTCCACCACAACCATATACTTTATTATAATACCAGAGGACAGGTACAAGATGTACAGGAGTCCTCAATGAGCAAGTTAATAAGTATAAACTGTATTGTATAAGGAGGCTATCCCTATGGCATGTGGACACAAAGGTCGCGAATTCTACGCGAACGATCCAGAAAAATTAGCACGCTACGATATGGCAATGCGTCATGTTGAAGCGACTCGTGAAGAAGGTCAATCTTCCGAGGAAATCCACGCTATGTTCAACCGCATTATGAGCGGCAACACAGCTGGTAAATGTAAGCACAAAAAAGGTTGATTCAAATACGTACGCCCATACTATTAGAATATACCCCAACCTTTGAGTGAAATAGATAGGACGCAGTCTGAAAACAAAACCCAACTCTTCTTCCCTTGAGTTGGGGTTCTATTTTATATCCAAATAACAGTTTTATCGCTAGGTTATTAGATTATTTTGAGAATTCCTAGAACTCTAACTATTAAAGTTCCCAGGAATCGTGAATACAATATTAATTTATATGTGCCCGTTTATGCAGACGCATTGCTCACCACAGTGACAGAGCTAAATGCCATAGCTGTGCCAGAGCAATGATAGGACTTAAATAGCCCATGGCTACCAAATGGAATGCCAATGCAGTTGAAGATTAATGCCCAGAATAAATTCTGTTTAATATTTGTCATCGTTTCATGACTAATCGCCACGGCTTTGTACTAAGGTACGCAAATCATTTCTGCACCAGACAATATCTCATACCTCAATGGCTACGTCTGTACCGTGTCCAATACCAAATCCAATATTCTGCTAGCGCTAGGGCTGGCGCATCATTAATACCATCTCCCACCATGCCAACGGATTTTCCTTGACTTTGTAATGTGGCGATGGTATTTGCTTTATCTTGCGGCAGTACTTCCGCTACCACATGGGTGATTCCTGCTTGCGCAGCTACATACTTCGCTGTGCGCGCATTGTCCCCTGTTACCATCCACACCTCAATACCTTGGTCTTGTAGGGCTTTCACCACTTCTGGCGTTTCTGGTCGCAATGTATCCGCTACAGCCCAAATGCCATGCACTACACCATCCACAACTAAGATGGATACGGAGTTGCCTTGTTCTTCCAAGCTGTGAATCTCTGCTTGCCATGGGGTTATATCAATGCCTAGCTCTTGCATCCAGCGAGTATGACCGACTATGACATGTTTGTCTGCTATGCGTCCTTCTAACCCTTTGCCTCGAATGTCTTGGAAATCTTTCACAATCATCTGTGGTACCTTTGCTAGCACCGTATTTAGCGATAGCTATGTGCAATGGGATGGGTAGATCCTTTTTCAAGGTTTACTGTGAAAGCCAAATTATACATTTCATCCCCTGCAGTGTATATCACTTTTGTAACAGATAGTTCCCCTTTTGTTAACGTCCCTGTTTTATCCATGATGATGGCATTGATATGACCTGCTTTTTCTAGAAACTCTGCACTTTTAATGAGCACCCCATGTTCTGCTCCAAGTCCTGAACCTACCATGATTGATGTCGGTGTCGCCAATCCCAAGGCGCACGGACAGGCAATGACAAGTACTGCTGTGCCATATAATAAAGCATCTCCTACGGTAGATCCTAATCCGAAATACCAAATTCCCATTGTAAGGACGGCAATTCCGATGACCACCGGTACAAAATAGGATGCCACCACATCGGCAATACGCTGAATGCTCGCTTTAGACGCTTGCGCTTGTTCCACCACTTTGATAATTTGGGATAACATAGTTTCTTCCCCAATAGCAGTGGCTTTCATAATAAACGTACCCGATACATTGACTGTGGCCCCCATGACTTGGCTGGAAGGTCCTTTTTCTACGGGTACACTTTCACCTGTCAGCATAGCCTCATCCACCGTGGATTGACCTTCTAAAATAATGCCGTCTACCGGCACTTTTTTCACCAGCCGCACCGGATTTTTGTCGCCTAGGACAATCTCCTTCGTAGGAATGTCCATCCATTCCCCATTGCGTTCCACGTGAGCTACACTCGGTTGTAATGCTACTAATTTTTGGATAGCCTCGGACGTACGACCCCTTAGCGATATCCTCTAATAGTTTGCCTAATAAAATGAAAGTAATGAGCCACGCAGAGGTTTCAAAATAGACATCATGGTTCCCCACCACCATTTGATAGATACTGAACCCATAGGCTACGGAAGTGCCCAATGCTACTAGTACATCCATAGTAGTGTGCCACTGCGAATGGTAGCAAAGGCACTGGTATAAAAATCCAGCCCGCTCCAAATTGAGCAATGGTGGCTAAAAATTAATTCGATTTCATGGGATAGCATCGGCCAATGCTATAGATAATGACCCATCATGGATACCATCATAGGGATCGCCATGAGCGCGCCACACCTAGTCGTATGTATTGCTTTTTATGGGATGGTGCTCTACCGCCACACCTTCATCTGTAGCCACATGAGCACCAAAGCCTATTTTTCAATGGCGACGAATCACTTCTGCGAGACCTATCGCAGTATCTTCTGTGTAGGTCACTGTTCCTTTATTGGTCAGCAAATTGACTTTCACATCTTCTACACATCTAATTTTGCTAACTACTTTTTTCTACACGCCCTACAAGCGCAGTGCATGCCTACAGTAGAAAAACTCTTCTTTACGCATAGTTCCTCCTAATTACGTACAGTTTATATAGTATATCTAATTTTTCTGATATAAATATATTAACATATATCCAACTTTTTCATAGTCTTTTTGAATAAACAGCGGTATACCACTAAGTTATGTTATACTATAAATAGACAAATATTGTAAACTAATTTTTATTATTCCCCTACAGGAGTTCTTATGTCAGATATTCCCCAATCTTATATTACGATAGCCAATGAATTTCGAACTGAATATGTCATAGAGAAATCTCGCTTTATTGCAACCATTGCACCTGTGTCTCAATGAAGCGGAGGCACAAGCTTTTATCCAGCGCATTTCAAAAAGAATTTTTGGGATGCCACCCATAACTGCACTGCCTATGCCATTGGCTCTCGTCAAGAACAACAACGATCCTCTGACAACGGCGAGCCTTCAGGCACTGCGGGAAAAACCTATCTGGAAGTATTAAAAAAGACGGGGATCACCAATGTAGCAGTCGTTATAACTCGTTACTTCGGCGGTATTAAATTAGGTGCTGGTGGTCTCATTCGGGCCTACTCACATAGTGCGGCCAAGGCTGTCCAAGAAGGTCCTAAACTACTCATTGCACCTCGTCAAATTGTAACAATCTCTGTGACTATTCCAACTTTGGTGCCATCGAAAGACAATTGCAAACATTAGGGCTTCACTACACGGCATCCTTTACCGATCTAGTCATTCTATTGAAATCTATGTGGAACCAGATGCTGTCACTGATCTAGAAACAGATTTGACCAACTAACTGGGGCCATCTAACTTGGCAAATTGCAAGACCTTCGACGGTAGAATTACCGTATAGCACCAATATATCTGAAGAATAAAGCTATATATCTAACATATATACAACCGATACTCATCAAATACGGTTCCTGACTCAAATTCTTTACACAAAGGATTCGCAAACTTTAAAACAAGCAACAAAAAACCACGGTGTCTTCCTTCACCGTGGTTTTTTGTGCTTCTTGTTGGAGTCCTCTATATAAAGGAAAGTACGCTAAATTAATGGTGCAGAGATTCTGCTACAACATTTCTACAACTCTTCATCTTGCAAATTCAGAAGTCCAAGGATGTAGCCAGCCTTTTGATGCTATTGTCTTTGCATTGGCTTGGTTCACATGCTTCTAAACGATGTTGTTTTAAATTTTCTATCCATGCTGTTACTAAACTCATCTTAGTTACTTCCTTCCTGATATATACACCTCGAAGTGAGTGTGTTCTTATTGCATGTCTGTAGTATACAGAGTCTACGTATTTTGTGAAATGACAGATAGTTATTATCTCGTAAACTATTTTTATATCACTTTTTATAGTATTTTTATTAAATAAAATTTAATCATAACCAACACGAATATCGTCCATAACTTTTTGACGTTTATTTGACGATTTTTAGGAAAAGAAAAACAAAAGAGCACACATGTAACATATGTGCTCTTTTCTGTGGCGGAGGATTAGGATTCGAACCTAGCGCCGGTAACCCGACCCTAACGATTTAGCAAACCGTCCTCTTCAGCCTCTTGAGTAATCCTCCAAGATACTCATTAAGAATACCATAAGTTGATTCTATTTGTCAATCACTTTTTATAATTCATAGCCAACTTCTACTACTTCTACTTCTCCAGTGTTTGGATGCATCATGAGACCATGAACAGCCACATCTTTTGGAATCAACGCAGATTCATGCGGAGCATGCTCACCGTTTCCTGTACATTGTCCACTGGATGCGAGAACCCATCTGCCCAATGCTCTAATTATGGGTGCACCATTTGATTGCTTCTGGCGCTACACCACGAGATAACATAGCCTTGGTTAAACTTTCAGAAGTGGTCTTCGCTATACCATTCATGTAGTGTCCAATGACGAAAAATTTCCTGACACTCCTAGCTCATAAATACATCAGCAGGCTACGCACCACGCTATCAAACATACCGAAATGGAATTGCCTGCCGATTTAATCACCTTCTGCATGACCTCGTTCAATGCCGAGGGCTTGCTCCATAAAGTTTACCAATCGCGTATCCATACAGGTCAAAAATTGCAATTTCACGGGTTGGCACCTTGCTCACTGTTGGTACTTCATCCCCATGTTCTTGGTTAGTATGATCCAAAAATTCTCGATTATGTCGCAATATTTCATTTAATAAATTCATCACTCACATGAAAATTATATGAATCCGTTTTTGTAATGTTGCGAATTGCCTTGCTCTTTCCAACCTACACGGTCCCCGATGGACATCACTCGACGAGTTAAACATTCTTTACATTGGTCCGCATTGTCATCTACACAAGGCTTGTTATCGTACAGCAAATATTTTGCACGATGCTCGGGTACTGTAATGATCGGCATTAGAATATTCGCTCCCAGCGCCAAAACCTTTTTCACGCCTAATTTATCTAATGCTTGCAAAGCTGTAGTGCGGCAATATTGACATCCTTCAAGAAGAGACGAGTTAAGGCAATCATTTTTAAGCCTAACTGCACTCGTTCTAATTTGCCCTCTTGCGAGTCAATACCTAGCTCTAGAGCTCGTTGCCCTAACGGTGTGTCATGATGCACCACATAGGACCCATACCGATCATATCAATATCCATATCACGATAGAATAAGATATCATTCACCAAGTCGTCTAAGGTTTGCCCTGGCAAGCCAATCATAACGCCAGTACCCACTTGGAACCCTACCTTGCGCAACGATTGTAAGCAATTTACACGAGTCTCGAAGGAGTGCAAGGCATCCTTAGGATGAATCATCTCAAATAAGTCTTTATTCGTCGTTTCAATACGAAGAAGGTAGCGGTCTGCCCCGAGCCTCACGCATACGGCGATAGGCTTCTTCTGACTGCTCCCCTACACACATGGTAATACCCTAGCTCATCGTTGCTAACTTTTTAATATCTCGGATGAGTTCTACCACATACTCTACAAAGGCATCATCTGTGCGCTCACCGGACTGCAATGTCAAAGACCCGTATTCATGGTCATAGGCCCATTGCGCCATTTTTAATACGTCATCACGGGACATATCAAAGCGCTCCGTTTTACTGTTTTTCATGGCGAATACCACAATATAAACAGTTTTTGATACAACGATTGGAAAACTCAATCAATCCACGATAATAGGCTGCCTTATCTACATGACTTTTACCTCGTAGGCTTTTTATATATTTTTGTAATTCTTCCTCATCAGTACTGGTCATGAGAAAACGCAATTCCTCTTCAAAGTTAACCACTCGTCGCCGACAAGGTCTTTTTGTAAAATACTATCTACTGTCATAATTCCTCTGTTAAAACACATGTAATACCTATCATTTCCTTCACGATAGGCAATGGTAATTGACCCATCTATAGCTGTAGGCAATGGATCCAATACAAATCCTTTTAATTCTTTTTGGTAACTGTAAAGTTCCATCACTTGATGTTCACAGATATAATGTGCCAAAGAGCCACGCATCTGTTTCGATGAAGTACCTAATTGTTCCATACACCATTACGACGTTCTAAAAACTCTACGGTCACCATCTTCGGATGGTTAATCCATTAGAATATTCCTTGAAGCTAGGTTTAGAATCCTATCTTCCTCAGCCACTGCGGCATCAATCAAAAGGTTGCCACCATGCATAGAGGTTCGTTTTTCTGCTTTCAATACAGGATCAATTAAATCTAGCCGATACCCTTTGATACCACTATTAGGAGCTACTAAACCATACAAGGCAGATCCAATCCATACATGAGTATTAGCAAATGCTTTGCCTGTGTCAGATAAACCTTCATAGTCAAAATTTTTAAATGACAACCCATCATAACTGAGCAGCTGCCATCCCTTCTACTTCTTTGTCATAATTTTGATAAAAACCATATACTTCATCTAAGACTGTATCTTTTATTTTTAAAGCCTTCCCTAGACCTTCTTTTGATGCACCTTGCATGTGTTTCACAATTTGTTCTGTCATATGTGATGCAAACATAGGTCCACTAGGAGTGCCTTTTTATATCTTTTTGTTTTACTAGGGGATATAATAATTTTCATAATATACCTCTACTTAATTAACATTATTAGCATTATATATAAAATACCTATCCAAAGAGTACAGTACGTCCATGCAATAGCGCTTGTATCCTACAGTCTTCACAATAGATTCTGTGATTATATCATTTTATTAAGTATACCATATATCGAAGGTTTTTAATATAAAAAGACAGGCTAATTTGCCCGTCATTCATCATTTTTGTTATATAAGCTACCTTTAAACTTACTAGTTCTCTATGCTTTTCATTTTCAATCTAAATTTGTTCATGACAATGTTTACATTTTTGTAGCAACTTTAAGTACTGTTTCTCCACAATACGGGCAGGGACTTATATTTGTCTGGATCTGCCTTAACCTTATCAGAAGACATCATAATAGAATGTATAATAGCAACTATCCATAACAATATTCCATAAATATAAAATAAACTAAAAGATTTGCCTTTTCTATGAGCAATGTTAGCCGGTATCAATAGCATCATCGCAAGTATACAATACTGAATTAAAATACCACCATAATACTTATATCTAAATGGACCTTCAAAACATGAATCTAAAGAAAATCCAACAACAAGAAATGCGACAATAAACCAAACTACATTCAATACTATAATCATAACCATTTCCTCCTCTAATTTTCTACATCTCAGAATTACATCTAATGATTGTATTATAACATAAAAGCCCCTCAACACGAATGTTCAAGGGGCTCATGACTAACGAATCAATTATTTCAATTCAACTAGCGCCGACTTCTTCTAATTTAGCTTTTAAAGCTTCAGCGTCAGCAGTAGCTACGCCTTCTTTAACAGCGGCAGGAGCGCCGTCAACGATAGCTGGCTTCTTTTAAGCCTAAACCAGTAGCTTCACGTACAACTTTGATTACGTTGATTTTGGAAGCGCATCTTTAAAATTACGTCGAATTCGGTTTAGCTTCAGCGCCACCAGTAGCGACACCGGCTGAGCTACAGCTACAGGGCGTGACAGTTACGCCGAATTTGTCTTCGATTGACTTTTACAAGATCGTTAAGTTCTAAAAATAGTTGCAGTTTCTAATTCAGCAACGATGTTTTTCGATGTTCAATGCCATGATTGATATCCTCCATTTTTGATATATGTTATCTTAGTTAATTGTGTTGCTATTATGCAACAGTTTCGTCTTTGCTTCCGCAACAGCTTTTACTGCGTACGCTACATTGCGAACTGGAGCTTGAAGCACGGAAAGAAGCATGGAAAGCATACCTTCGCGGTTCGGCAAGTTTGCAATTTCTTGTACTTTTGGAGCAGTCAAAACTTCACCTTCCACAATACCTGCTTTAACAGTTAAAGCTTCAGTTTTTGTGTCTTTAATGAAGTTTTCAAGAATACGAGCTGAGCTACAGCGTCTGTGCTAGAAGTTGCTAATGCAGTAGGACCTTCTAAATGCTCAGAGAAAGCTTCGTAACCTAATTCGTTAGCAGCGATGCGAGTCAAAGTATTTTTAATTACTTTGTATTCCACACCTTCAGCCAAGAATTTACGACGAAGATCTGTTACTTGAGCAACAGTCAAACCGCTATAACCAACTAATACAGCACCTTTCGCTTCAGAAAGAGTTTCTTTCATTTGAGCTACAACTGCTTGGTTTTGTTGAGTGACAGCCATTAGAATACCTCCTTGTAGATTTTTGGTGATTTTTCTATGTACTATCTTAGCGTAAAAACGACCTCCAACGAAGACGTTGAGGTCGAGAGTCATTCCATAATAGATTGGATTCAGCCTCAGCGGGACGAGGTTTCCTCATTAAATCAGATGATGCGACCGTCTACAGCTAAGAGAACATATATAATTATTGTTCCTTGTTGGTGCTTGTTAATTTAAACACGTTCATAGGAACGCCGGGACCCATAGTGGAGCTAAGTGTCACAGTTTTTAATGTATTGACCTTTAGTTGCTACGCAGGTTTAGCTTTAACAATAGTATCAACGATTGTACGGAAATTGTCAAGTAATTTCGCATCATCGAAGATGCTTTACCGATAGGACAAGCAATGATACCGACTTTATCTGTACGGTATTCGATTTTACACCTTTAATTTCGCTAACAGCACGAGCTACGTCAGGTGTTACAGTACCCAACTTTAGGGGTTTGGCATTAAACCTTTAGGACCCTAAAATTTTACCTAAACGACCAACTTGGCCCCATCATGTCAGGAGTAGCTACAACAACGTCGAAGTCGCTGAAACCACCTTGTACTTTTGCTACTAATTCTTCGGAACCAACGATATCTGCGCCAGCATCCTCAGCTTCTTTAATTTTGTCGCCTTTCGCAAATACAGTACGCGTTGAGTTTTACCTGTACCATGTGGTAATACAACGGCACCACGAACTTGTTGATCAGCGTATTTAGGATCGACGTTCAAATTGAAAGCGATTTCGATTGTTTCGTCGAATTTTGCAGTGGCAGTTTTCTTAACTAATTCAATACCTTCTACTGGTTCGTAGAATTTATCTGCTTCGATAAGTTTTACTGCTTCAGCATATTTCTTACCTACTTTTTGCCATTTTTATTCCTCCTTATGTGGTGTAACGGGATGTCCCTCCCACCGATATGTGAGTCACATACCGTACGCTAATTAATCAACGATTTCAATGCCCATCTTTGCGTGCAGTACCTTCTACCATACGCATAGCTTGCTCTACAGTGTTAGCATTTAGGTCAGGCATTTTTAAGTTCAGCGATTTCACGAACTTTATCGCGACCAACTTTAGCTACTTTATCACGGTTAGGGTACTCCAGATCCTTTTGGGATACTGCTTTGCTTTTTCAATAAAACTGCAGTTTGGTGAGTTTTTGTGATGAAAGTGAAGCTTCTATCTTCGTATACAGTAATAACAACTGGGATGATAAGACCCGACTTGTTGAGCTGTTCTTTCGTTAAATTCTTTAACGAAACCCGCATGATCAACACTCTGCTTGACCCAAAAGGCTGGACCAATCAGTGGCGCTGGACTCGCTTTACCAGCCTCGCACTGTAATTTCACAACTTTACTAACTTTTTTTAGCCATGGTGATTACACCTCCTTGCGTCAAAATGTGGTGGTAACGGAGCGAAATTGCCCCTCCCACTAGCAACCTCCCAGTAGCCTAAAAGTTTAGAGTTATAGTATATATTAAAGAATTTTTCTCAACTTGAGAATATTCTACCTCTACTAGGGTTTCACGATTAAACATTTCTACATTTTAAACGTAATTTAGAATGTTCGTGATTGATTTCAGTAATAACGCCTGTTCTGTCTTCAAAGGCACCGGATATAATTCGAACAGTTTCTCCTACTTCAACATCAAGATTCCGTGTTGGTTCTTGATCAAGTCCTTGGGACTTTTAAGATGTAGACTACTTCAGAATCAGATAGTGGTACCGGTTTAGTGGCAGAACCTACGAAACCCTGTTACACACGGTGTATTACGCACCACGTACCACGATTCATCGTTCACTTCCATTTCAACTAGCACATAGCCTCGGGAAGACTTTTGCGTTTTACTACTTTTTTTACACCATCTTTTTCGTCGATTTCATCTTCCATCGGAATTAAAATGCTAGAAATCACATCTTCCATTCCCATAGCTTGAACTTTCAACTCCAAAGTGGTTTTTACTTTATTTTCGTAGCCTGAATAAGTATGTAATACATACCACTTTTTATCTGTTCCCATCTAAAAGGCCTCCTACCTTACAGCGCTTTTTCAATAATTTGAAAAGTTCTGCGAACACTGCGTCAACAACACCGATAATAGCAGAAATTAATAATACCGCTACAAACACAGCAATTGTATAATTCACAAGTTCTTTACGTGTAGGCCAGACTACTTTCTTCAGCTCAGAACGAACTTCACGGACGAATTTGCCGTTGTTGTTTTGTTGCGTTTGAGCTTTTGAATTGGATACTGCCATGATATCACATCCTCACGTTAACAAATAATTAATAATTATTTTGTTTCACGGTGTAACGTGTTTACCACAGAATTTGCAGAATTTGTTCATTTCAATACGATCTGGGTTGTTTTTGTTTTTTTGTTTGTCTGATAGTTACGTTGCTTGCATTCAGTACAAGCCATAGTTACTGCGTTACGCATCAGTTTACACCTCTCTTTATGTGCCTAGACGGCTATTACATCATAAACATACTAATATAGACTACACATGTGGGAGCCTATGTCAAATGCAATCTAAAAAGCCAGGCAATTCCTGACCTCTCATTATTACATAGAACATCTTAAATAGCAAGTAGTTACCTATGTGAATTATAAATTTTTCGTTTACAAATTTGAATGATAGGTCTATAATGAAACCATAGCTTCACAAATCTTATGGAACACTAGCTCAGTCGGCAGAGCATCTGACTCTTAATCAGAGGGTCCGGGGTTCGAACCCACGGTGTTCCACTCACAGCTAGAACCGTACAGCCGTGCGGTTCTTTTGTTTTGTAGCACTAAAATTGATTGACCTAACTTTTTCAAGTTGACCCCATTTTGACCCCGCTTGACCCCTGACTTACTTGATTTCTTGAAAAATGCACGCAGTTCACAGCTAGCTATTTTTAGCTAATTTGTAAAACTGCGTGCATTATTTTTTTATTCCTTACTATTGTATTAATATTATTTCCAAATCACTTACGCTTCTCTTCTCCATATAGCCTTGACATACCATCTACTGTGACTAACCATGATTTACCCGACTTGCGACATTCCTCATCGGTAAACTGCTTGTTAGCATACCGCTTTAAACAACATTGTTTGATAGAGTCCGCAGGAATCCCCCAACGTTCTCCGACTTCTTGTGTAGTCATTACATCTTCTAATTTCATTACAGCACTCTAATACGATGATTAACGTGTAAACAGATAGTACAAATGCTATTACACTAATTATTAAAGTCAACCTTGAAAATCATATGCGTTCCATTGATATAATAGTATGGAAGATGTGGGGCTCTTTCGAGCCCCTGTGGTTATCTATTTAACAGTTCTATTACCGCAATCGCTAGTTGGATAAGCGCTGTTATAATTGGTAGCCACTTTTTTATTTTCTTCCTATACCGTTTCAACGGTTTCACCTCCTTCCCTATGTATATATTATAACACGGTTTCGTGTTATTTGCAAGTATTTTATTAATAAAAAGCCTATCAATACTGATATATCAGTGGTTGATAGGCTTTATTAGTATATGAAATTTTATTTTTACAACTAAACCAACAATCAGTAAGCCACTAATCAGCGCCCACGTGTTTCGTTGGCGGTGTAGTCGTTTTTCCGTTTGCTGATTGTGTTTGATGTCTTTGCTCAACTTGTTCAATGAGCTCTGCATTTCGCTCAAGGATTCTCGCCGCTTCGTCAATTCGTTTTGCGCTCTCATCAATTCTTGTGATTGCTTGACGTTGATATTCTTGAGCTCTGTCAATTCGCTCGCTTGCTTCACGGTTAAGGCTTGTGCTTCGCTCAACGGAATCCGTGAGGTCCTTATTAAGTTCAAAAGCTTTCCCGTTGTTCTCTTTTAACTCGTTCCGTGTGTTCAATGGTACGGTTATAGTCGGAGTCGTTACCTCCACCGTAGATAATCCGATGACATAAGCGTGCAATGCCTGCCATAAGAAGATACCAAACCCAAGAATAGCGATTAATGTAATTCTTAATTGTTTCATACATTAGCCTACCTCTTAATACATATAATTTACATCGACTTCTAAGCCTGCAACAACTCCACAATCGGAGTATTGCCATATTTTAATATTTGGATAATCACATTCACTGGAGCCATATTGTGCGCACCATACAGGAACGCTAGGCATTTGGCTATAGGCGTAGGTTTCGTCCCACAATAAGGAATAACCGCTATAGATTCCTACATTTGCAAATCCAACTCTCCATAATCTATTAATAAAAACGCTCATACAATTAGTCATACCTTGGTCAGTCAACGCCCTGCATTAATCATATTTCGTAATTGTCTGTGCTCCTCATAATCGTACCAAATACCGGCTTTCAAGTGATAATCTGCATACCCATAGCTATTTAGAGTATTGATCACCCAGTCCGCTTCTTGGCTAGCAGTTGCCTCATCATAAGCATGGCTGAAATAGTACACCCTACTTCTAATTCTGCATTAGTGCAGCGGTAATGTGTTGCTCGAAGAACTCATCAACAGTATAGTTTTCGCCCAATTTGATAATTACGAATTCATTGCCTTCGTCTTTAGCTTGTCGCATACGATACTCATCATAATAAGGTATTCCGCTTTCCTTCTCTTGCCATGCTGAGATATCAAACCCTTTTTTCATCGTTTATCCTCCTTTTCTAATGAATCAGGGACTCCGTCCCCATCTTTGTCCACCCATAGCGCCAAGAACCCTACGAGGGCTGTTAACACGCTAGGGGTGAATATGTAGTCGATAATATTAACGCCCACCGAGATGAGCTTTCCCATGTCATCCGATACATGCCCTTTAGTGAATGCAAGCACATATTCCACGACTACCAGCATTATTGGCACTAGCATAACTAGCACTAGTAGCCGTGTAGCCAACACCCCCGTAGGGCGAATGTTGGCAATTCGGATGTTTTGGAATATATCCTTAGCCTTGTTAATTAATTCTTGTTTTTTGTCATAAAATCTCAATCTCATATGTTGGCCACGCTCATATAAAAGCCATTCTTGGGATGTTTTTGAAATATACCATTAGCCTTATTTATCATTACAATTTTGTTTAATTCGATTGTCACATCCTCGCTCCCTTTAATTCATCAATTCTATAGTGAGCTGACTTCACCGATGCTTTTTATTGTAGCCTGCTCTTTTTGTCAAAAACACCATTTTTCTTGCGTATCCTTAATCGTTTCCTTGAGATCGCTGATACTCTCGGTCAAGTGTTGCATGGCCTGTGTATTCATCTTCACGGTATTTTTCCGCCGTCGCCCCTTGAATTTCAAGGCGCTTTTGTAATTCGTCTTGCTTGAGTAGGAAATCGTTCTTGACCTTTTGCAATTCCATCTCACGTTCTGTGCTCACTTTCGAGTCGTACAACCACACGACCATCTTAGCGATTGCGAACACCCCACTAATGAGTGTCACAATTTCAAGTAATCCATAGTTCATGCGTTAGCCTTTCTTGATAGTTCTAATTATTAAAATTCCGTATTTCATTTTAAGGCATCCGCCAAAATCCTACGATATCTACGATATATCGTCGATTGTTCCCTTCGACGCCCCAAGCTTTTTATATCTCTAGTTCCGGGTTCTATATATACGCTATTAAGGTTCGAATTAACGGCTACTTCTAAAAATCGTACTGGTACGGGTGACTCATTGGGCAGTCTGCAAATGATCCCACCTAGTCCACTAGGTTGAGTCATTTTAAAATCTAAATGTATCTTTCCAATCCCGACGCTTGGGGACCATTCCAAGTATCCCCTTTCACCGCCACCATCCCCAGGTATCGCTATACCCCAAATGATATCATGTGTTTTTATCGAGGCCCCCACATTTGAGGGACTAGCACTAGCTGACAATGGAATTGTTACCGTATTGCCGTTGCTGATTGACAATCGGCCGTCAACGAATGTCAAGGTTTGTGGCGTTGCATTAGCGCGGTGGACCTGGTGGTCCTTGTTCGCCCTGTGGCCCCTGTGGACCTCTAGGACCCACGTCACCTTGGATGCCTTGCAACCCTCTAGGGCCTTGAGCACCATCTAACCCTTGCGGACCTCTTGGGCCTACGTCACCTTGTTCACCTTTTGGGACCAGTCAAGCCAATCGGTCCTTGTGTCCCTTGCTGACCATCATCACCCTTAGGCCCTCGTTCACCTTGTGCACCTCGCTCGCCAGTGTCTCCTTTAGGCCCTACTGGACCCATTGGTCCCGCTGGCCCACGTTCGCCTTGAATGCCTTGAGGGCCTTTCTCGCCTTTGTCGCCTTTGTCGCCTTTATCACCTTTAGGCCCACGAGGACCAATGCCACCTGATCCCGAATAGTCAGCGACTTTGACGACATCGTGCTCTTCACCACCAATAACCCTTACAACATCATCCATTTAATCGCCCCCTATCTGATACGCTACCTTTAACCAATACATGGCCCTTTAAAATTTTTAGATTTCGGCTTGTTGTTTGCATCATACACAAACACATCGTATACATAACGACCTTGAGGAATATCGTCATTCAACGTCAATTTGAATGTAGTAACCGCATCATCACTTACATTCTCCACCTTAACAATCTCAAACTTAGCAATGTATTCATCATCGCCCGACTGTTACCCCTAACCACTGCAAATAGGTTATCAGCTGTGACTTCCTTGTTATACTCTAACAAGAAGGAGCAAGGCACACCCTGCTCCATTAAAAATATTATGCGTTTGAATTGTCATCTTTCTTACCTTCTTCTTGCTCTGCATCATGTAATGCATCTAACAATACATTTTGCACGCAATCTTCTACAGGGCAACGATCATTTTCTAAAAGTACACTTCCGCACCATTCACAATATTTCTCATGCATAGCAAATACCTCCTATTTCAATTCCTTGATTTTCTTGATTAAGTCAACATCAATTTGTTTGAATTTATCCTTGATGTCATCAGTTGGCAAGCCCTTTCATTTGCTTTAGTCAAGAATACTTCTTTTAACTTTTCACGTGCAATCTCCGCCTCTTTCTTTCAAGGCTTCGATTTTTGTCTTTCTTAGAAGGCTCAATAACTTCGGGAACGTAGTCAATGAACTTTCCATCGATGTAACATTTATAGTCTACAAACTGACTTTGCATATCGTCACCACCTGTCACATACTTATGATCAGGATACTCTTTCTTGGCAAGCTCAAGGCATGCTTCTTCTGATTCAGCATGCACACCGACTAATAGGGATGTGATTCTTGTTCCATTATCATCTAAAAATAAATAAATATTGATTTTTCCATATTTGTTCTCCTTTCTAAGGCAAAAATTGCATAAAAAGCACCCTTGAGGTGCCTAGTATGTTATAATTGTTCTAAGAACTCGATGTGAGTTAGGTTCATCACCGAAAGGTGGTGATACTATGCGTAATTATGAAAAGATTCAACTAATCATTTCCATTCTTACTTTAGTAGTTGCCGTATTACAGTTGCTTAAATAGTTTCTGATAATACAACGACCCTAGCGCTTACACGTTAGGGTCATCATAAACTATCCAATTTTAAGATGAACCTAACGCCTGCACACATCGGGTTCTTCTTGTTTGTAACCTTATTATATCACATTCTCCGCTCTCGTCAAATGATGAGAGCTTTTTTATTATGTGGAGGTATACAATGAAGCTCATACAAAAAGTAAAAGGTGCATGCAAGCGCCCTTATGTTGTTTATTCCGTGGTTGGCTATTATGCCACCTACGATGAAGCGGTGGATGCGCTACAACAATCTCGCCAATCACTTACACTCCAGGAAGTCTACGGCATGTGGCTCCCGTCGCATGCTAAGAGTGTTAGCACTAACACCCTTAACAACTACGGTTCTGCATTTGCGCACCTGGTTAGCATTCATGATGTAGCAATGCACGACATCACCTATTTACAATTACAGTCAATCATTGACCACATGCTAAGTACTGGACTGTCCTATAGTTCATGTAAGAAGGTTCGAACCTTGATTAGCCAGTTATTCGACTATGCCATAATTAACGGCTGGTGCGCCACCAACTATGCAAAGTTTTTGAACCTTGGTCACAATAAACCAGTGCGACCACACAAACCATTCACCACTCAAGCCATCAACCGCTTATGGCGGTTAGAATCCCCATTGCATGATATTCCATTGATTTTACTTTACACCGGAATGAGGGCTTCGAACTCATCAACCTAAAGGCTCGTGATATTAACCGCAAGCAACGTACGATTAAAATCACATCAGCCAAGACGAAATCAGGCATCCGCACAATTCCTATTCACGATCGTATATGGCCTATCATCGAGCGTAGGCTCAATACTATTCACGTAATTCATGAATGCCGTACCTATTCATCACTTAGTAGAGAATTTAATAAGGCAATGCGTGCCATTAATGCTAAGCACACAACCCATGACTGTCGCCACACCTTCGCTACGCGACTCGATAATGAGGGGGCCAATTACAACGCCAAGCGCTTACTGCTTGGTCACGCCGCCGGTAATGTTACCGATGGCGTTTATACGCATAAGTCATTATGTCAACTGCGTAAGGCAATTCGCCTACTTAAATCGCCAGGGAAAAACAGCAGACTCAACGGGAGATAGGGCATGGGGTGCCATCGGAAGATTCGCCCTATAAATTTAACAAATTTTAACGGTAGTGGGCACTTATAATTCGCTTGGTCATGATGGTAGCACAAATAATTTTTGACGATGACAATAGTTCCACAAATAATGAGGTTAAATTTAAATTCTATAGGCATTCTTATATTGCGGTTGGAATTTAAACGCCAATAACTATGTACGTATGCTTAAAATGTCTAAATTTTACAGAACTTATAGTTAACTCTTCTATATTATCGTCATAATTTGCCTCGCTTCTTCCGAATCTTCCGTGTACAAATTGCCAACAATGGCTAATACTTTTTAAAACGAAGCGCAAAGGTTGCGATGGTACATTGCTGTAGTCTCCATTAAAATCTGCCTGTGGTGGCAATTCCCCCTTGGATAACTACAATCCTAGTCGCAAACCAATGAGCAATATTTACTCTTGTATCATCTGCATAACAAGTAAACGAATCATTGTTAAAATCTCCTATTTTGATATAGTGCTTGTAGTATGTTAGATGTACTGTCTCCTCCTGAAGTAATTGAAACATGTCTAGCAGATTTAAAGGAAATTGGAAAGTGTATTTTATTAACTCTAGCATTGTACACATTAAAACTCTTTCCCCTTGGTTGTTTGGCTAATCCAGCTAGCTACCCACCAAACCTTTATAGTCTTCCGGTCTCGCTACCACTATCTACGTCAGCCGTGATGAAAATGTTTCTAGTTTTCCGTAAACATCTGTATAAATTGACGCCCCGTTAATTCCTTGAGGATTAGTTCTATATTCCTTGAACGATGCGTTTACATACTAATATTTTTCGATTGAATGACAAATGTAACAGAAAGTCGGTTGCTCAGTAACTACAGTATTAGTTCCCCTTGGACTTATTTCCCAATAGCCCGACCACTGGAATCCCATTGTTTGATTTTGGGCACTTAGGTACGTAAACTGTGTTTTAGTCACGTTATAAGTGCCACTTGTTGCCCAATCGTCCGCATCAACCGTTCCTGTGGTCACGTTGCATACAAATTACAATAGGCCTAATGGTATAGGGTGATCGGATAGGTGTATCGCTTATCGTGAGCGCGATTCGTTATATTCATCGACTCATATCCCCCTTGGAGAATTAAACCTCCAAAAGCTTCACCAAAGCAGATGTACCAAGCATTTTCATTGGTGAAGTCGTAGCGAACTCCTTTTGCTTTCAAAATGCTAGGAACGTCAATATTTACGTCCCCGATAAGCGCCTTAACTACAGCTAGTGTAGGTGCAAGGGCAGTGTTAGTATCCGCCTTATTAGATGTCAAGAGTTGTAGCAACTCTGCGGTACCGTCGCCCTTTTTCACATTAATGCCAGTTGTCGCTTTTTGTTACTTCCGTGATGCTGTTATCCCAATCATTGTAGTATTGCCAACTTGACCAAGCGTTGTAAAATGTTCGGCTCGCTCTTTTGCAAGGCTTGCCTTGTCCATAGGAGTAAAACTCTTGGATTATTACATTTCCATCCGTTTTATGGACTTGTATTTGACCATACGGATAAACCTTTGTTTGAGATGGCGCATTGGGCCATCCAAAATTACTGGCATTTCCTTCGTAAATTCACGGAGCTGTTAAATCGTTCCAGTTTCTAATACCATTAGGTAAGGGCGAGCCACCGCGTATTTCTCAAGCCATGTGCCGTTGTATCTGCTTTATGTGCGTTTAATAACCCCTCTATAGTAGATTTGCTAGCGACTATCTTATTATCAACATCAGATTTATATGTATCAACTTTTCCTTCAACTGCGCCCTTAAGGCTATCTAACATATCTTTTTGTTACATACATTTGACTGTTCAAATTAATGGTTACATTCTCGGCATTACCTACATAGAGATGTAATCGTAATTAACTTTTCATCTAATGATGTGACTGCTGTAGTATAACTTGCCTGTGCTCCTGCATTAGTATAGGCAAACAATTTTTCTGTTCCATTCTCACCGACCTTTTGCAAATACCCCTAATTCACGAGCATAGAATCCTGTGGTTAATCGACTATTAGAAATAGTAGCCACTACATCAATTTCCCCCATTTCCTTTTTTTCTTAACGGACTCAACTCCGTTATCGCATATTTTGTGCTTAAGGTCAGTCAACAGCTCAATACTTTCGTTATCTGATACTGTACCGTCTCCTAAAGGCCACTCTTGTAAAAATTAAAGGCCTTTTTGGTTAATAGATTCTACAAGCATGTTACTGCCCGCCAATGTTGTGACTATCTTATTATAATTACTCACTGCTTCCCTCCTTTAAAACTGTAACCGACTTCTGATAGCGATTGCCCCAACAAGTTTACCTATAGGGTCCTCTTGTTATAATTGTTCTATCAGATCTTTTGCTGACATAATATGAATACGTTCAATTTGCGACACCGCTCCACTAATCATCATAGGGCCTTTACTAGTAAAAGCATGGCTAAGTAAATACGATAAATGTGCTGGCTTATATGCCTCAACAACTCTCCGAATTTCATCAAGTGCATCTATCGTATCAACGATAACCTTAAATGTATTAGGCCCTGTATTTTTCTTTTTACCACCGCATTCTTCGGTGGATATACTAGATTTACAATCTCTTGTAACTTTTCTTCAGTAATCGTTTGGGCACCTTGCATTTTAACAAGCAATAGATTACGTCGTTGGCCTGTTGGTAAGTGCTTATTGTGTAATCCATATACTCTCTCCCAATTATCCAGTCTCATGTAGCACTTTCAACGAATAACTGCTTACATATATCAATAACAAGTAGCCGTTGTTTCTCATGTTCTTCGCTCAAGGAATCTTGCGCCCCTTTAAAAAGTACTGTCTTTGCTCAAGAATTTAGGCAAATAGCGCAAGACATCTACTTTATAGGTTCTCAATAAATTAAAAGATCATACAGCTTGCACCTCACCTAATACTGCCAGTTGATCTACCCGTAATGTAACAGATTCCGCACGACCATTTACTACGTGACCCTCGTATAATCTATAGCTCCTGCATCTAGTGCTAAGCTACCGATTTTAGGCAATGACAACTTGACCATCTGGCCCCCTTTTATAATTTGTTGCTCTAAGTCGATGAAATAAGCTTTCACTAACTCTTTAAATACATCTAGATTAAACGCCCCTTCTGGATGAATTGATATATTTATCGTTGTAGGCTCTACCGTTTTTACAGCAACCACGGCACCCATTGGGCGTACCTTATCTATATAGGTCTGTACTTTCGTAACAATCTCAGTGGATGCGACTTTTATATTCGGTATCTACAACAATCACTTTTACAGTGCCTGCACCATTCCATGTAGGAATGACTTTAGCTCCACCAACGCCAGCTACTGACATCGCCCACTCATAATAATGGTTAATATTGCCCGATGTGCCAGGGTTTCGCACATGATTAAGATACCTCGTTCTAAGTTCTTCATCTGTCTCAGCTTCAAACCCATCTTGCATAGGCTCTGCATTTGATACACTCAATATGCGGTATCGACATAGGTATTACTGAGATAGCTTGTGCCGTTACATTACCAATAACACCAGGTATAGCAGCCTCCACTTTTACAGTCGCCACTTTATCTACAGCCACAGTATCTAAAGTTTCAAATAGTACACCTGTTTGCGTCGCAAATTGGCTCCCTTTTGGGAGTTCCCCATTGCCTTTTACAGTAACATAGCCGACAGCTTTTTGTAGCTTCTTTTTCGTACCACTCCACTATCCGATGCTTTCCGAGTTAAAAATCTCCATAGGCCCGTATCACCAAAAGCCACCTTATATAACTCCCTAGCTCTACATAGGTTTTCATAAACTCAATAGCATTGGATGAAAATACATCGTACTCGAGATGTACCCTCAAATTTTACTAAATGGAGATGCACATTGATTTTTGTAGTTCCCTTTAATATTTCATCTGAATTAGGTATTTTTAAACATTAATATTTAAACCTCCATATATTGTCGTCAGAGTGATATGGCATTCTACTTTGTCGTGAATTTCCTCAAATTCAACACCATCAACAGATTTTATATACGGATTGACCATTAAGCACTCAATAATAACTCGTTTCAATTCGCTATATCGCTCACCTACACTCATTACCTTACCAATAAACGGCTTGAGTTCTATTCCACAGCGATTAGAATATGCTAAATACTGATTGCGTTCTGTCATTAAGGTTTTATACACCCAAACCTTTAGCGCATCATCCGCACTCACCTTAATTCGATTGCCGAGGCTATCATGTTTGAAAGTATTGTGTTCAAAATCCCAATCATATTCAACAAATAACGGTAATTCTTGCTCTCTTTCTTGTATGGTTAAGCCACCTACAAAAGGGAACTCCGCACTCATAATTTCACCACTTTCTGCCCAATGTAATATAATTGCTCTTCTTGCCCATACACTGGAAATACAGTTACCTCATCACCTACTCGAAGAGTATCTGTCATAATGATAGTATCTGTATAATCGTTATGGATTGCATGGGTGTGGCTAGCGAACTCAGCATATCCACCTCCTCCGGAGCGAGGCTGTGTTTCACTTATGAGATGCCCTTTTGCTTCCCTATAATGATCTGGTTTCCAGTAATCATTAATATAAAATCTGCTCATTGGTAATATCGATATTATCAACCCTGACTACAAGGTTAGGGTATGGAGAGGTAACAACACCTATACGCATTCCCATAGGTTGTTCGCCTTTTGCAATTCCATGAATAGTATCTACTACCTTTGCCATGGAATGCGCTGCACTTGGTATATCATTGTACATAGTGTATCTCTACCTTTCTTTTTAGTTTGTTTCCTTGTTGACCGTCGACCTTTCCCTCGAGTCGCCTTTTTCAGCTTTTTTAGCTTCACGCTCTTTTCGTTTAGCTTCCTTTTCTTCTAAGGAATGATCCACTTTTTCTTCGGTCATAATATTTTCAAACTCTATCTCCAACTTCATAGAGTGTTGCCCTCCTGAAATGTGTGGGTATCACTTTTAATCCAAAACTTACCACTTAATTGGGTTATCACATCACGTATTTCAATAGAATAAGAAGACAATGCGTCGTAATCACCTAAACAATCAATGGTACCACTACGTTCTGGACCTTTGAATATATCTTTAACCTCTTCTTGCGTATTCTTATTCTTACTCTCTTTGTAAACGGCCTGTATCATTGAATATCTTCTAATATGGTCATCGTTACTTTCATAACGAATAAAGTTACCTTTGTCATCAGTAACCATCACTTTATTAACCATATTTTCTATACTCTCTTTATAAGATGAGTCTGTAATATTCCTGTATTGGTCTATCACTAACCCCTCAATTAAAGAACCTTTTTCTATAATGTCCAGTTCGTCTCCTTCCATCATAGATTGGTACTTCTTGCCCGTTTTCTTGGAAGCTTCTGTATAGGCCGTAAGAATAATCTGATATCCCGATTTATTGTTAGCAATAAAAGTAATTTTTTTCTTTCGTTTCAGCCAAATTACCTACCTTAATCCCCATTTCCTTACATACAGCCTTGGTAATATCCTCGGCCGTCATATTGGTAAACTTCCTAGTAGTTTTAGATTTGCTCAACACAAATAGATTATCGTAACATGTCACCGTAATCGTTGATGCAGATGTTTTGCGCTCTGTAGTATAAATGTTACCTACAAATTGAATATCCCCATCTTCGGAATACGCCTTTACCGTTTCCCTATACTCATTACATATACAGGAAAAATTTGGGTCTCTCGGCTCTTGTGTGTAAGTAAACTCTAATTTTTCTGGCGGCCTGTATTCTTGAGCCAGACCACGTAATGGTATTGACTAAATGCGTAATATCATTTTCCACAGGCACAGATGTATCTTTACCCGTTTTTTCGTCTTTTACCGTCTTCAACCCTATGTGTTTTATAATCATTATTTCACCATCAGCTTTCTAAGCTGACTAAGATTATTAATCGCCAAATTCTTCAGATCATTTGACTGTATAATCCGTTCATAATGCTTGTAATCACCATATGCTTTTTTCTGCATCTAAGATATCTGAGTGTTTATTAAAAGAGTTGCTGTTGTCGGTTTTTGTTTCTGTCTTCGGCCTATCTTTAAGACCTGTTACATCATCTACCGCTTTTTGTTTCATCGCTTACCTCGGATGTATTAGCATTTGGATACTCCTAAGACTTAATGTGTAATATAAGTCCCCTGTATTTTCTTGTTTCTTCCAAGGAAAGGACATAATAGCCATCATTAAATTAATAGGGCCATCAGATGTGATGACCCGTATCGGTTTCTTTGAGCGCATCCATTTCTCAATTAATGCGACTAACTCTGCCGGTTTTCTTTTATCTCCTACAACAAACGGATACTCTTTCGCTCGGAAAGAAGCTATCAAATGAAAGTGTTTTTAACTTAGGATTTCCGAATAATAGTATCTCTCCAAGTTGCGTGATATCTACTGATTTGTTGCCTGCTCTACTCCAACATCATATTTGGTGGGTGTTACAGGCAACACTAACCTTTCTTCACCTTGTGACAAGATGATGGTAGGGGTAATTGTTTCCATCTTTACCCATAATAAAAAGATAGGTACGATAACGCCGTACCTATCCCAGCAACAAATTTAGACATTACACACCTCCATAGTTACTTTCTGCCGAAGATATCATAGAGAATAATGAATGAGCGATTCTATCAATGTCAGCCTCTTCACGTACCACAAATGTATTGCCACTAATGGAATAATTATTTCCACCTTGGCTAGTCTTTGCCAAATTGTTCAGCTAGCATTTTTTGTGTCGTTGCATGTGGATAGATTCTTGAGCCACTAGGTAAGTCAACGATCTCACCACCACGCTCATTGATTTCTGTCCAACCACCGCTAAAATAATTACTACCTGTAGCATTTCTGCCTATTTGTAGTCCTGTGGATTGGGCGCCTCGTTGTTGAGTGCATTAATACCTTTTTCCAATAAAGTTTAAGGCCTCACTAGCCTTTGCTTTTAATGGGCTCCATACATTCTCATCGAACCACCCAGCTACTCCATTCCATATACCTTTAATACCTTCCCAAACCGCACTAAATATCTCCTTAACGCCATCCATAGCCGTTTGGGCAAGACTTTTAACAGGTTGCCACACGGTCGCATCAAACCACTGAGCTACCGGAGCAAATAGAGCGACAATACCGTCGTGGATAAAGCCAAAAACCCCCACTATTGTATTAATAACAGGCGCACAAGTTTCGACAATACTATTCCATGTATCAGAGAACCATTGCTTTAATCCTTCAAGATTATTTGTAATTCCCTCATAAATACTATTGCCTAACTCTTCTCCAAATATAGCTCCACCGATACCACCAAGCAATCCTCCAAGTGCACCACCTACTGCTGTACCAACACCGGGAATAATAGAACCTATAGTCGCTCCGCCCATAGCGCCTAGTTTAGCTCCAGCTAAGCCACCTGCTAGACTACCGGCCATACCACTTGCAGCTTTTCCTTTATTATCAGAAGTAGCGATATCATAGGCCCCCATAGCCAAGGATAAGGGAATGGCAGCCTTGCCTCCGACTTTCATTAAGCCTTTTCCAAGCCTACCTAAACCCTTGCCCATACCTCTGCCCTAGGTTCTTCGTGAGAGTCCCACGCCTTTCGGCCATACCTACGAACTCTACCACCACCTGAAGGAGGTGGAGGATTATTGCGACCAATTAGGGACGATTCTTCGGAGGACGATTCCCTCCGCCACCACCTTTACCTCCCGGCAATTCTGGTAAATCACCATCACCTACTCCGGGTAAAAGTTTTTGCTGCATTTAAAAGTAACATGTAGAGCGTTCACTATCATTTCACCAACAGTTTCATCTCCGCCACCTGATGAGCCACCTTTCCCTTTTTTAAATAGGTTCTTTATTTTTTTCCCGAATTTAAAAGCTCCTACACCCGGCTACCGCTAATGCAATTCCAGATAAAATGAAGGTAGTCCCTCCATTTTTACGGTTTGCCCTACTAACTCTTTAATAGCAGATGTAATGCCGTCAATAATAGATTTAACATTGAGCCCATTTGTTTCTACATTCTCAGCAAAGCCGGCGAACCAGTTATCGATACCTTGTACAATCTCACGAAAACCACCGATGCCTCCGCCCATGATTTTGGTAGTGAAGGAGTCCCAATCTCCTGATAGTTGTTCCAAGTCACCTTTTAGGTTATCCATTCTAATGTTGGCCATGTTTTGTGCTTGCACCATTAGAGTTATCAATCGCACCGACCAACTTATCAAAATCTGCATCTGAGGAATTAACCAAAAGCTAATAACCCAGACATAGCTTCTTGCCCGGCTAACATAGTCGCAACAGATGCCTTGCTTTCTGGTGTCAACTTACTCATTCCTGTGCGGATATCTTTCATAATATCTCGGAATGGTCTCATCTTGCCATTGGCATCCACAATGTTTAATCCTAGAGTCTGCATCGCAGCCGCTGATTCTTTTGTAGGTTTTTACCATACGGGTCATCATAGATCGTAATGCCGTACCAGATTCACTACCTTTGATACCTTGATTAGCCATCAAGCCTACCGCAATGGCTACGTCTTGGATAGAATACCCCAAAGCGCCTGCCACTGGAGCTGCATATTTAAAGGTTTGCCCCATTAATGCAACATTAGTGTTAGAACTTGTGGCAGCCGCCGATAATACATCGGCAAACATCGAAGAATCCTTCGCCTGTAACCCAAAGGCAGATAAACTATCTGTCACAATATCAGCAGTCATAGCTAAATCTTCACCAGATGCTGCAGCTAAGTTCATAATACCGGCAATACCGTCTATCATCTCCCCGGTCTTCCAACCAGCCATACCCATGTATCGGAATGCTTGAGCGGACTCTAAAGCACTGTACTTTGTATCCGCACCCATTTGAATCGCTTTCTCTTTGAGCTGATTAAACTCATCGCCAGTAGCTCCGGAGATTGCTTTTACCGCGGACATCTCTTCTTCAAAATCTGCATACCCTTTTTACAGCATCAACTATACCAAACCCTATACCTGCCATGCACGCCATTTGTGCAGTTGCGCCAAACATAGCTCCACTGACTTTATCCATCGCTTTGCCGGTGCGCCAGATAAATTCTGCTTCACATTTACGGTTGCCGTGTATACCTTACCTTTAAATTTGTTCAGCTCATCTTTTATCTTTTTAACGGTAGGGCTAGCCTCATCCTTAGCTCGAAGTTTAACAATAGTATCTTTTTCTTTGCACGTTTAAATTTCTCTAATGTACCGCTAGCCTCTTTGATTTTATTACTGATTCCTTGGGTAGCACCTGACGCTGATCCCATACCTCTTTCCACAGAGGATAATGCTGGGACTAAATCTTTTTGTTGCTTTAGATAACCCATCTGTGGAATTTTTAACATCCTTTATCCCGTCTGTAAATCCCTTGTCATCAAGTGATATTACAACGTCCAATTTTTCTCTATCAGCCACCGAATACCTCCCTTAATGCAAGTTTAGCGACATTTACCTGATCTTCTCGTTCTTTGTTTCATTCCTACATAGCACATCACCTTTTCTGCCATAGATAGGTTAAAAAGTATTCGAAAGTATGCCCTTTCAACACTAGATAGTGACCGTAGCCGCCTCCCAGTCTTCTTCTATTACTTTTTATTTCATCTAAAATGGCGTGGTCAAGGCTGCTTGCCCATGCCAACCGCATTAATTAATATAGTTGAAATCGCTTTGATTTCACCGAAGTCAAACAGTTTGTTCACAATGTCGATTGGCTCATGACAATCATAAGCATCCTGTAAATCCTTATCCTTTAAATTCGGTTCCCCGATGCAGTTATATACCAAATACTCATCACCATTTTCGTCCAACCCCTAAAGCCTCTGCCATAAGGTTTGCCGTGGGCTTTTTTGCAATAACTTCACCAATAGAAGTCATAATAGTCATTTTTTTGAGCCTTGCGCTCTTTAATCTCTTCACGTTTTGCAATTAAATCACTAATAGATACTGCCATGTTTATAATTCCTTTCTACTAATCAATAGACTCAATGTATTGTAAATCTTCAGGAGTAAACCCAAATGGAATATCTGTTTCTACTACCTTGCCCTTTTTCAAAATGTAATGGAGTAACTTTCGTAAACCATACATTGTCAATGGTAATACGTTCTTTTTGCCCATCTGGGGCATCGGGATCATCTAACAACCCTGTAATCACGGAGCGAGGATCATGCCCTGCACACCATGCTTCATGTAATTTGCGGAAGTTACGATTGATGACATTCTTAACTTTCATCGTACCTTCGCCTTTTAATGCAGTAGTTTTTAGAATCAACAGAATTACCGATAATTACATCTTCACGTTGTGCCTCTACAGTACACTCGAAAGATTCAATTTCAAATACTAACTCACCATCTAGCCACACTTTGCCGTGGGATCCATTCCAACGGCGTCGACCTCTGTATTTTTACATCTTCTCTTGCTCTAGCCATATATTTCTACCTCCCTTCTACATCGTAAAGCTGATTTTTTAAATCTTCCATTGCATCAACAAATTTAATCTTGCACGCTAATCCAATTTCAGAACCAGTATTGTACTCACGAATTTGCATAGTAGTCATGTTTGACACATCTTCACCTTTAATGATGGCATAGTCTTTTTGGAACTGCTCATCAATATCTACAGTGTTACCTGCTCGATTATCTAATACATTACCTTGTAATTGGCCAAAGTATACTAGGATAGCCGAAATAAATAGCATTTTATGGTTGTAATCATTGATGTATTTACCAACATAGTATTTTTTGAAGGTATCTCGGATATCATCTGTTACCATATCCACGCCTTCCATAATTTTAATTTTGCGGAACTCTTGACCTTCATCCGTAGTGAAAGTTTGTAACGAGTTACAAGCACGCGCAATTTTAACGCCTTCGCCATCTTCTTCATCAAACAAATGTAACTCTCCACGATCAATGCGGTCAGTCAAATCTTCAAATACTTTTACAGATTCTACCTCTGTCAATTTAAAGTACGTTGCAGAACGGTCTAGCGGAAGACCAGCAAGAATGCCAGCAATACGCGCTGTATATTCAATAGTACTGTATGTTTTATACGTAGGAATACCACTCGAATCTTTCCCTTTGCGTACCTTAATTTCATCTGCGCAGAAATTAATAATACCTTTATGATCTGCCGCCACATTAGCAACAACAGCTTTTGCTGTTTTTCGAGCATTATTACGCTCCGCTTTTACATAAGACGCTAAATCTTGCTTGGTCTTGTTCCGTACCTGTAGGTCTTTGCAATATAGTTATATCTGATATGTTTTAATTGCTTTTAACAATGTAGCTTGTGTATTTTTGCGCTCCTACTACACTTTCTTTTTGGCAATGTATATACCAATACTCGTAATGGAGTTCCGTCTAAACACTTCTTAATCAAGTCTGTAGTCGCTTCATCAAAAACCTTATTAGGAATTTCAGAAATATCTGAGATACGATATTTGTTACTCACGTCTGTTGTTTCACATTTTAAAATCAGAACTACAACGCCACGTGCTGACCGTTTAATAGCTGTTACACCTTTCGTTTTAAAGTCAATTAAGACTTGCGGTAAGCCGAACTTTTTCTGTTTCATTTGCCATATTCAATCTCCTTTAAATCCATACCATTTAAATGCAATGATAATGTTTGAGCTACCTCACCTTGTACTAGACCAATCTCTTCATTAGTAAAGGCATCTGTAAACTCTAAATTAAAGATAAAGTGCAATACCTCATCCATAAATGTGTGTTCAAAGTCATTGATAGTAATATATCTATCATCAACTATGAACCCTGGTCTAATTAAGCACTCCAAGCTATCCGACATATCGTATAGTTCTGACCGCTTGATTCTACCTTGCTTATCCTCCATCGTCCTAAATGTGATATCAATTTGTACCGTTCTATCAAAATAGGTGTCGTCTCCCTATCCCAGTATGCACAAAACATTTCCACATAAAAATAAGGCACATTCGACTTTTCCACATTGTCGAAATATACCTTATACGTTGGATATTTACTTTTTAAAAGCTCTACCAGAGCCTTCTGTATGTGCCTCAATCTAATCATTTAGTAGGTTCCTCATAATCATTCTGGTGTTGTGAAGAAATTTACTTTTAAACCCTACCATAGACCGATGTAGCATTTTGCGGCCTCTCACGAAACCGCCCTTCGGTGTACGATGACCATACTCTACATGGTTCGCATACTCTGTATTGTTGTACACTTCTACAGATCCTTCATTAACAGGTGTACGTTTCCATGCATTACGAAGTGTACCCGTATCAACAGGCGTTTTCATCTTCACGTCGTTGATGAGTAATTCTGCTTGTTGTGCCAACAACGTATCCCTATGATTTGGATACTTCGCAAGTATTCGTTTCCATTTTGAGTTTAGCCTATCAAAGCCATTAATCGTTACTCCCATACTACGCCTCACTAATCCTAAATAATGCTATCTCTTGATGTGACATATACTTGAATGGAGTATCCGAGCGCATAACAAAGGTCTGTCCTTTATGCTGAATTGTAATGATGTCATTCTCTTTTACATCATACTCAATAGGCAAGGATAGTCGCAAATGGTCTTGGATCATAAACGCCCTATCTGTAGACTGTCCATTCATACTACTTTGTCCTGTTTGTCCTAGTTTACAAGGTACCTCCGTATAGATGTCTTTCATCTCATATATATCGGCTCCTATATCGTCGGTTGTTTCTACTTGCCTAGCAATCGTACACCTATCCTTGTACATATACTGAGCAAGTAACGCACTATATGTGTTAGCCATTAGACCATACCACCTTACGATATAAGTTTAACTTAGGCTTGATAGAATTGAAATCCTGTTCACTAATACACCCAATCGGTGACATATCTGATACCGCCCATGTAAACTCTACATCATTTTCTTTTAAGGACTTCAACGGACCTTGTGATTGGTTCAATGTATCCTTGCTATACTTAACGGCAAATTCAGCACCAGTATAGACCAAAGAACGAGGGAAATCTGTTCGATGGCAATAGTCCATACAATCTAATACGAACTTTTCTGCAAATAACCCAATCGGATCTAGGCTTTTTTTCATGTGCTGTAGTATCCACCATAAATAACATTCGATTAGCAGTATCTGTAATACACTGCACCGCCTCTTCATAGCTTATGTATTTCACATTTCCCATGTCCCACCTCCTTTTGGGTACTAAAAAAGCACCCTATGTAGAGTGCTTAATCGATAGTTTTATTAGTCATTAAATACTGCTTTATTTTTTTATTGTACTGCATAAATTCCAAGAATTTATCACAGGCATCCTCTTCGCGAACAAACGTATCAACTTTAACAGTCGTACCACGCTCTATTACAGAGACGTTGAAGTGTTTCCCATTAAAATCTATAGACACATATACTTCCGCCCAAGGCCCTTTTCCATGATCCAAGATAAAATACTCATATTCATCTATGCCAAGATTATCTAAAACCTTTCGTAGGTCGCCAATCTTCATCTGCATACATCTCCTCTATATAGCCTTCTTGAAGCAACTCCCCAATAGACATTTCAAACTTATATTGAATTCCTCTACCTGGTTTAGAAAACCACGGTGAGATTAATGATTCACTCGCCTTGATAGGTCTAATAACCTTATACACATGATATTCCAAAGGCATTTTAGTGTGCAAATCATCCATAGCTCTTTTTGTAAGCGGAGTTCCTACAGGGGAAGTATATCGACCCGACTCTTTTCCAAGTCTATCAATTTTTGTTCCAACCGGTAAGTCAATGATTTTAGTCTGCTCCAACACCTCCATCATTAGGCGGCCAAATAGGCTTGCCATCATCCGAATGATAAGGGTCTATAGGTTTAGTATACTCTATTCCTCTTTCTTTTGCTAGCATTTTTATGAAGTCAAACGAAGGAGGAATATAATTTAATCTCATCAGTTCATTCTTGCTTAAGCCTTTGTGATTATCTGCTATATTTAGACCTTCATAATATCTTGCATCATGTTCTAAGATCCTTTCTATCCGTTTCTTTGATTGTATAGGCATGCCTAGCTTCCACTCATCAAACGTCTTAGATTTATCTACATACACCGCTTTCCAATCGTCATACGCCATATTTCGTGGGACTTTAGTATATTTTACTGTATCTCCTCTTTTTGAAGGCTCTACCTTCACCGTACGTGATCCACTGGTTCCCTTTTTAGGTCCTAATGCCCCAGCTATAGTAGAACGGCACCTAGGATGTAAAGGCAGCACATTACTGCCTACCTCTGCTTCATCCAAAGGGTATACATTATTATCGTGATTTCGACATATAGACGATGTTCGCTTATCCGGGGGTTGCAATAAATTGAAAATACCCCATCTTAGCCTCTCGTAATGAGTCAAGAGTAGCTTGATTATGAATATAGTTGAGTTCCGTCCGAACCAATCGAACCGCATCGCTTTTGCCTACTTCCATTCGTTTTTGTACTTCTTTGGCTAGTGTATTAACGGATACTCCCCGATGCACGCCATTCACAATAGTATCTTGTATTGTTTTTGGCGAGCTTATCAGAGTTCTTCCATATCCGTTCGCTATAGTTTTTTTACCGCTCAAGGCGTTCTTAACACATCTTGTATACGTTTACTATCTACCGCGACTTGCAGGGCCCATTGCCACGTTTGGCGAGTTCATACGCAGAATGTAAGCGATTGTCTTTATACGCCTCTTTCAAGAACTTTTGTTACCGCTTTATCTGCATGCTGACCCTAGCTTATCTAGCTCAATGAGTGTTTCACTATACAGCTTATCTAGCCTAGATATACGGGACCTCATAGCAAGAGTATTGAGTTCTAGTAATGTCTTTGGATTGCCTGTTTCTTTATATTCCTTCACATACTCTTCAATATCTTTTCGCCAAGTCCCTATATTCTATGCCAGTAATTAGCTTTCTAGCCTCTTCCTTGCTTAATCCGTTATCCCCTAGCAAACTTGCCATACAACTTTTCTATATTCCCACGGATGCGTATCGCTGACCTCTCATATTGGGATGCCAGCTCTTTTTCGATCGTTTCACGGCTCTTTGTATTCCATTCATTCTCTCGCTCGATGCTACGCCTTGCCCAATATGAATCAGCACCCATAGTCCTAACCTAATTTATGCACGAATTTAACGATGCGAATCTGTTTTGAGGCTCGTATACACGCTTCCAGTTTTTAGCATCTTTTAACTCTGTACGAGATACAGACTCCGCATGTGCACGGGATTTGTTTTGCCATGCTACTCCACGTGGATGCATAATAAACGCTTTACGCATGATTAAGTAATCAATACCAGAGCCTTTCTTTTCGTCACGATCAACTGCCGCTTGTTTTTAAACCCACTGGGCTACCTACACCATAGGCAATCGCCCCCTCACCAAATAAATACGTTGTGTATTTATCTGTTTCAACAGGGCAACCATCATCTACGATAACACGACGGCCCATGTATGTATCGAAGGATAATGCATCAGATTGACGAATGGTTTGGATTAAATTTAATTTATCCAAGTAAGATTTAGTCGCAGAATGCATCACCACCGCAGTCAAAGAGTTTCGTGCATCTCCCATGAGTTGCATTGCGTCAATGAAAGCCTCGCCTGAGAAGTTTCCTGCTTTACCTTCTTTCACAGAAATATCAAGTACATGATCTGACATGCTAGTAGAAGCGAAAACGCCATCAAGGATGTTCAACAACTCTTTTTGATGGTCTCGTGCCCCAAAAATCCTGCCGCCAAATCGCCAATCGCTTTCATTGGGTCTGTACCTGCCAATTGTGCAGCTAAGTCAGTAGAGCTCCACATTTTAGCACGACGAATAGTGGTAGATGTATCTTGGTTAGATGTAATTTTATCTGCTGTTAAGTCTTGCCCTTCCACTACATCTTCAGAATCTCCAGTTAAGTCATTGAAGAACGGCATATTATGCACTTGTGCAGGTTCGCTTGCCAATTTGTCAAAGCGAGAATCACGAGTGATAATTCCAGATTGGAAAAATCGCAGATAATTGAGCCGTACGATTGACAACATAATTCGCAAAAACGGCGTAGGATTAATGATGTCTTGTAAAGTTGTTCCCATTAGTTACCTCCCATGGTTAAAATTAATCTCGACACCTGCTTCACTTGCTAACTGCTTAGCTTTCACAGGGTCTTTAGTAAATAATTCTGCCTGTTTAGTTAGATTGAAATGCTCTTGACTAAACGGGTTGTTTTTAGGAGTACCCTCACCTTGTTTAGGTTCGTATTTATATTTAGGGTCTCCATCAGGGTTTTAAATAAAAACGATTTTTCGGTTTTTAGCACCTTTTATCTGTTCATCTAAACCAGTCACTTTGCCATCATCAGATAAGATAAGTTTTGATGTATCTACCAAGTTTGCTACTAGGTCCACATCTTGAGCAGTATCGCCAATAGCTAATTTAATAGCTGTAGATAATCGCAACGCTTTCATATCAGCCTCCGCTTTTTAAAGTCGCAGACTTTTATTATCTGCTTGTAGCTTCTTTATTTGCTCCTTCAAATCATCTACATTACCTTCGCTATCTTTTAAAGACTTCAACTGCTTATCTCGTTCTTTAACAGCCTCTTCTAAGGTTTTCTTTTCCACGTTGACCTCATTAAAACGTGATTTTGTCACATATTGACCGTCCAAAAACTCATTTACATGTTGCGTTGCACTTGCGATGTTATCGTCTGTAACGCCTATCTTTGTAGTAATTCTTGTATCGTCATTGTGTATACTCCTTTTCCGGTTTTTACCGTGGTTACCTGCCACGACTAAGAGATAAATATATAAATGATGATTACTCTTCAGAGTCATCACTATTATGCCCGTCTATAGGGTCATGGTTGTGTGTTTCTGAATGCCAATCATCATAGATACCATTGTTTGTTTCTGCTTCCTCAGCTTTCAATTGTTCAAGTTCTTCGTTTATATCTTCTACAAACGGATGATGCGCCAATATGGTACGTTTAGATACAATCCCCATTGACTGTGAGCACATAGCTACTAAATCTCCATCATTCTTGACGGAGGTTCTAGTCCATGTTTGAGTAATTGCTACCTTATCATTTCCATGTAGCCTACAAATAGCACGCACTAACTCATTAAAGCCAAGCTGAAACTCTGTTTCCATCATGCCTGCTTTTAGTTCTAGCAAAGTATATAAGAACTTCATAGCCTCACCGCTAGTGCCATCTAATCCTTGTTGCTGTGGGTCTACCCCTTGCCCCATGTCAAAAATAGCTTTACGAGTGATACTAAGCAGTTCCTTTCGTGCTTCTACTGGAATATCTATAGTCAACGTAGAAATACCAGACCTATCATCGGGTCCTGTGGAATCCATTTGAATCGCTTTATACTTCTTCATACCTTCCAAGAACTCTGTTAGGTTTTCCCCTCCATAATTCGTGAGTACATAGATAACCTCTTGCACGTCTTCCAAATCATTCAGGAAACCGCTATACGTTTTATCGTAAGTATCTATAAGAGATTTAATACGAGCAAGGTCGCTTGTTTGATTCGCATTATTGGCAAACGGAGATGAAAGGCACCTTACCCATGGCGTGCGGTATAGTCGCTACATCAGACTCTACGCCACTAGGATCAACCATTGTGAATAGTGCATGCTCTCCTAAAACCTCTAAGTTACCACCATTAGGAATTGAATAAGCTTGTACTTCCTTATCATTCCAGTACTCATATACGGTAATGCTTTCCCCTTCTTCATTCCTGTCAATATAGACTCGCAGCACCCCTTCTAATTTAGTATTAATGCGTCGATTCCATATAGGTATGATTTCTACGGCAGGAAGTACCGCCCATTGAAGGCCCTCTTCATCATCTATCCAATAATGCACCCACGCAATTCCACCATTGGTTGCTTTCACGCATAGGTCTTTGCATTTCTTTTTCATAGCTATCACCTAGTGTGTCAGTGATAATTGTATTTAATCTATCATCTTTCACATCAAAAATAGGTGGGGCAGTAAACATATACGCTGTTTTTTGGTCCACTAATAACGGGTAAAAAGAATAGGCGATTCTATTATCCGCTTGATGCATCGGATTATAGGCTTCGCCTGATCGTTTCGCTTCTTCTACGTCTTTGGGTTTATCTTTCTTCCGCAAGATATCGTTTTGTACTAAATAATATCTATCAGCTATTTCCATTTTGGAAACTACTTCATCGTGTTGCAACGTGTGCTTTTTAATTAGCTGTTTAATTTGTTCTATTTCCAATCTCTCACCTCCTAATATGTCATCAATCTAACACCCTTACGACCGTCGAACTCTTCCATTGCATATCGCATGGCATCCATTAGATGGTTAAAGTCATCAATAGGCTTGTTGATTCGATTATCGAATTTATCTACATCCCAAGTGTAACTGTTTATCTCTGTTAAGAAGTTCACACATCTAGGATGAATGATAATCTTATAATCTTGTATTAAAGATATACCAGCACGAATAGAATCAGGTCCTTTCTTTGCGCCCCGTATATTCCTAAGACCATGCTTACGCAAATAGGCAATAGATTTAGGTTCAGCATGATCTGCACGTATCCGTTCCTTGGCATATCCCATTCCGGTAACCTTTTCTATAATATCCTCATTACTCATCCCTTTTTGGTACATCTCATCGAATACATATATTTCACGGGCTACCGTATCCACCAGACCCGCAAAATAATGTACTAGGGTCATTGACATACCCAAAATCCATACCAAATGCAGACTTTACGCTCGGCCGTTTCGTTATCTCTTCTACATCGAATACTCGCTCTTCCCAATTATCGAATACTAGCCCTTCTACTATGCCCCCATTCTCCAAGACCCGACGAGTGCGGTATCGTCTAGGATTCTTCTTCATTTCCTCAAATAAAATAAGGTCGGACTCTGAAAGGAACTCATTGCATAAATAGTTCGTTGTAATTGCTAATATATTGGGGCTATCTGCATCAAAGAATCTCTTTTTCAACCAATGTTTATCCGACCGGGGGTTAAAGGTGAGTACTACTTGATGATACATTCCTTCTGGCAATCGCCCACGAATGGATTCATCCAATCTATCGAATGCTTCCTCAGATGTTATCTCAAAGGCTTCTTCTACCCATAATCTACATAAGGATCCCACATCAACCGTAATAGATGTTACTTTTTAGCGGATCATCTAATCCTCGAAATAATATCTTTTGCCCAGTCGGCACATAGGTGATTTCTAAAGGAGAGGTAGAGCATTTGAAATACCTATCTAACTGCAATCTACGTATAGCCCATTTTAATTGGGCAAAGCGACTATCACGAAGCGTTCGCTCTACTTTACGCACTACGAGCCAATTAATATGTGGATTCTCCACGATTTCTGTGATAACCTTCAGCGATTGTGTAGAGGACTTCTTACTAGCACGGCTACCTTTTACCACTTTATACCGCCCCTTAAATCGCCAAAAGTCGCCATAGCCCTTTCCTACGATATCAGGCAGATACACGGTATTAGTCAGCAATCTTATCACCACCCATAATGATTACAGGCTGTACATCTATTGTTGTATCTCCACTCAAAATCCTATGGCGTTTAGCCATTAACTCTAGCGCTTTTAAGCCTTGATTTCTCATCTGGCGACTTTATCGATAATTCGAGCTTGGAATACCCTCCCCCTGTGCCCCTCGATAACAACCCCTGCTTTTCATTTGAGAGCCCCGGGGCGATTTTAGTCAATTCGTACTCAACCTGTTTTTGCCGTCATAATATTTTCATCTAAGTAAGCATCTCGTAATTCTGCAACTCTCTGTTTAATGTTTGGATTTGTTAATAAGGTACTGCCTTGTGACCTTGCTGTTTTTTCAGAGTAGCCGGCTCTAATAGCGGCTTGTGTCGCATTCATATCTTTCACATATTCAGTACAAAATTTTTCGTGTTTCTTATTATGTAACGCGCCCACTATCTCACCTCCTAACTACTTTTAATACGTGCTTATCTGCGCCTGTTTTTTCGTCCATTCGTGCGTACCGTTCTTTGATGTCTACCATTCATAACTGAAGAAGGTGAAGCATATGATCGGCATACACCATCAATATGAATCGCTTTTGCTTTGCACCATCCTTTACAATTATTTAGGCACTGCTTTCTATCGCAATGTACATCTGTCATATGCTCACCACCTTTCTTCTAATTAAAAAAGGCGCTCATAGGCGCCTATGAAAAAACCGCCCAATCACTCAGGCGGTCGTTTCAGTATATAGCTGTCTCATGTAAAGGAGGAATTTAACCTTTTTTGACAATACTATTATAACACAGTCAATAGGCACGTTATGGCTCATTTTTTTAAAATTTTAGGCTCGTTATGGCTCATCTTTTTGCCAATTTACAATATTCTTCCAATGCTTCCCTATGTAATCGTTTTTACATGCCCCCACGAATATTTGACATGATTCGATAGTATCTCTTTCCACGACAGGTTATAGATATATCGACTTGAAAGAATGGATCTATGTGCTTGCTTGGGTAAGCTTTCGATTTTTAGTAATCACCTCATCTCGTACCCTAAAAGCTCGTCACACTTCCTTGCGTATTCCTCTCGGATGTCAAGCGCCTTTGCAATCGTGTCAGAATGGTCATGCTTAATTCCACCCATGATAGGTTCCTTATCGTATCGTACGGCGCCTAATATGCCCTAGACTCGACTCTATCTGCGCCAACTGGTATTCAATTCGTTTCAGCTCACTAGCTATTTGCCTAAGCCTTGCCAATTCCTCCGGCACTGCCGTTCGCTCTTTTTCTTGAAATCAATACATCACCTCATTCCTTGATGCGATATGGACAATCATCAGTAAACTCATCGTACACTCATCGTACACTGGCACGGATGCGTGAATGAATGTCTGCTCGTAAGTCGCAGTGCTTTTAAAAATCTTCCCTAGTACAGTTTGTGCAGGATCCGCCGAGTGCATGGTCAACGATAATCCGTAGGTATTCCTCGTTCTGCTTATCCTCTTCTTTTGAGTAGGGAACTGTTTGCACAGCCGTCACGCTATAATGCGTAGCTGCTCGTCTTGCTTGTTTTTGTTGCTCTTCATCTAAATGTATGCGTATATCTTCTATTAACCCTTCCGCAAATGTCGCCATCGTGTTGGCTTTACGTTTAGCCTCACCAGTTAATTTGAACGATTCAACCATCTCCCGGCACTCAATTGACATGCAACATAGCATAAGCAGTCGCCTCTTATTTAAGCTATTTAGATATTTAATTGCCACTACTCTAGCTCCTTCACTAACCACTCCAAAAAAATTTAATAGATTTTTCTCGCATCTTGGATTTCCTTATCCTTCTTGCCTAGTCGCATCAAGTACTTAATTGCATTTCCTTTACACCATCCGCGAAACTCTTCGGCAGTTAGTACTGCCCTAATCACGTCTACACTTTCGATGTCCAGTCCATTCAATTTGTAGTGCGGCGGACTGTTCACCATATCTATTACTTCGTTACTCAACACTTCTGCGTTTTTTCTCAACACTTTCACGCATCGTATAACTCCTTCCGATATTTAATTGCCTCTAATAAGGCATCCTGTCCGACTTCTTTTCTTTCAAGCGCTCGCATCACTTGTTCATCCATAGTATCTTTTTGCTACTAAGTGGTGAACGATAACTGGCTCTTGTTGCCCTTGTCGATGTAGCCGTGCGTTCGCTTGTTGGTACTGTTCAAGGCTCCACGTGAGTCCGTACCATACGACGATATGCCCTCCTGTTTGTAGATTTAGCCCATACCCTGCGCTTGCTGGGTGTGCTAATAGCATTTGTATATTACCCATATTCCATTCTTCTACATCTGCATCCGTCTTTAGTTCTACCGATTTAGGGAATGCTTCCTTGATTGACTCCAAGTCGTGCTTGAAGTTATAAAATACAAGGATTGGTTTCCCATCGTTCACTTCTACCAGTTCTTTTAGTCGCTCAATCTTTTGGCGGTGTATCACGATGGCATCACCGTCCTCGTTGTAGATTGCACCGTTTGCCATTTGCAGTAACTTATTAGCTACAGCTGCCGCATTGAGTGCGCTTATTTCCTCGTCAACTAATGTAAGGATGTGCGTACGCTCCATTTCGCGGTACAGCTCCCGTTCCTTATCAGTGAGTTCAATCGTTATCACGTTATCCAATCGATCAGGTAAGTTCAAATAGTCTTTAGCTTTCAAGCTCATACAGATGTCCTGTATTTTTACTGTATATCGTTTCGTCAGCCCCCTGTTGCAATCGGTAACTATACACGATATGTCCGTTTGTCTTATCTGGTCTAAAATACCTCGTTCTATATTCTGTGATAGTCTTGCCTAACCGTTCTCCACCGTCCAATAGGTACATCTGCGCCCATAGATCCATGAGTGTATTCGGCGCTGGTGTACCCGTTAGAATGACGATGCGCTTAAATAAAGGCCTCATCTTACGCATCGCTTTGAATCGTTTGGCTTGCGGATTCTTGAACGATGAACTCTCATCTATGACCAGCATATCGAATGGGAACTGCTTCTTTTTCAAATACTCATATAGCCACTGCACATTCTCACGGTTCATCACATAAATATCGGCTTCGCTTTCAACCGCATTTATTCGATCGTTAGCACTACCCAATATCGATGCCACTCGTAGATGTTTTGTTTGGTTCCATTTCCTCGCCTCCGCGCCCACGTCGATTCAGCGACTTTCTTGGGGGCAATGATTAGCACCTTTTGCACCTCAAACGAATCGTACATGAGTTGTTCAATCGCGTATAAAGTGGAAATGGTCTTGCCTAATCCCATATCTAGTAATAAGCCGTAATGCGTGTTCTCCATGACGCGCTCAATCGCGATTCTCTGGTACTCATGGGGTGCAAAATACATCGTACTTCAACTCCGCTAACATTAATAAATCACGCGCCTCTATTTTATTAGATATGAGAAACACCAAGGCGCTTTCTGTCTGCAGACCCTTTTCTAACTGGAATGCCTGCGTGTGTGAGAGTCTACCCGTTTCTGATTTTTAGTTCTACAAATACCACGTCGCCTCCAGGGAGTACAACAATCCGATCTGGCACACCATCATTTCCGGGTGAAATAAACTTCATATATATGCACCCTAGTTTTTTCAGTTCCTGCCCAAGCCAGCGCTCTAAATCTTTTTCCATCTTCCATTCTCACTCCTTAAAACCTCGCTCTAAAATAATTGTACACACCTGCAAACCGTTGGTATTACTGGGCTCAACGGCTTAGCGTGTCCAATGTGTCCGATTTTTCAGCCTATATATATACGCGTATTTGCGTTTTTTACGTGTATATATATACTCCTATTTTTTTATTATTTTATTTAATGTAAATAATTGGACACATCGGTTACAGTAGCCCATAACTCTAGTATTACCAACACTTCATATGTGTGTCCGGTGGTGTGTCCAATTGTGTCTAGCGTGTCCAATTATTTCTATATATCAACGTTCGCTCATGTATATAGAGGTATGTTTATTCTTCCAAACATTTATACGTTCGTATAACCGGACACGCGGACACACCCTCTTATTCTCAATTACACTCCTCACGGATAAACGCTCTTTGGGGACCGTATAGCTTACCAAACCGCACCTTTCCTGTACCATTCGTGTAAGGAATCCAACCTGGAATCGCTTGTAATACGTCCGTTATTTCACGGGCTTTAGCATTTAATAAATTCTTCCGATCCCCCTCTAATAGTTCACACCATATCTCCAGAGGGCACACACGTTCCCGCAATTGGAATCCACTGGCCTCGGTCTCATCGTATTCACGGATGTATTCCCGCCTCTCATGGAGTTCATAGGATTCCCAATCCACAGGCAACCGCATACTCAAATACTCTTCAATCAGCCCCATGAGCTCGCCACCTTCAGTATGCGACATTTGCACACGCATCGCTTCTTCTGCAACGGCGCCCTCAAGCACTAAGGCTTCACCCTCAGACCAATAATAGAACGCCTCCGCCCAAATTTGGTCGATTTCTTCGTCCGTAATATCCCACGAGTTCGCCGTCTTTCTATCCTTATCACCAGTGATTGGCCAAAAGCGACGGTTCCCTGTTCTGTCTTTTAAGAACATCAAGTTGTTAGTCGACCCTGCGAAGACGCACTGGCGAGGATATTCTTCGGTGCGCCTGCCGTAAGGGGAACGGAAACGATCCGATGCACGGCTTATAAAAGCCTTAACAATTTCGTTTTCGTTCTTGAAAGTAGGAGCTAGCTCTCCTAGTTCTATCACCCACGAGCCTTGTATCTGTTCCATAGTGTCTTTAGTCTTAATGTCGACTAATGAGTTATTAAACCAACCCTTGCCTAGTTTTTCTAAAATCAAAGACTTACCAAGCCCTTGCGATCCATATAGCACGATAGCAGTATCGAACTTAATACCAGGGTGCATGACTCTAGCCACTGCGCCGCATAACCATTTACACGTAGCTGCTCGAACATAGGGGCGTATCTTCTGCCCCTAAATATTTAATGAATAGTTCATCGACTCTACATTCTCCATCCCATTTGATGCTGTGCGGTAATCACGTACTGGATGAAATTTATTCTCTTGGGTCACTTCTTGCAGTGCATCGTCAATAATTCCTTTGCCTTTTAATACAAAAATTTTTGTGGCAAAGTAGTTCCTAAGGCACGCGTCGTCTGTGTCTGTCCAGAATAAAGAACTATTTTTCGTTCTCCACGGCAAATCCCTCAAGACTGTCAAACGGTGCGCGAACTCATCTAATCCTACCTTGCCCTTGAGCTCTGGATCGTGCTTTAGTATGACAAGGCAGTTATACACATCTGACTCTGGAATGCCTTGCTTGGTCCGCTTTTAACTTCGATAGAAAATCTACATCTTCTTCCTCGATGTCGTCAAAGTCCATGTCCCGCATCCGTTCTTTTATCGAGCAAGATGGCGGCGGCACCGTCCTCATTGGCAAACTCTATCATGGCTCTGTAACTTGGCTGTTCGGTGATTTTAAGAGTATCGTTCTTGTCTAGGTCTCCGAACTTATGGAGCCGCACTAAGTCGAAGGCATTCACCGACTTACCGCCTACTGGGTCTGTAGCATGGTTCGAGTAGGCGAACGTGTCATTATCGTAGATAACTAAACCGCCTACCGTGCTACCGGCAGACATACGTGTATCGACCTTCCACTTGTGTGGGAGTGTAAACATCCGGTAAGAACTTGGCAATGGCTTCCGTGATAGAGTAGCATCTGCAGAATGCACCGAGTAGACCCTTTTTCTCAAGCGGGTTTCCCGCTTATGTGCATCCGATAATCTAACTGCAGATTCTTTCTCGGATATTGGCCAAAAGCTAGTATCTCTCCAATCATGGTAGGTCGCAAGGTACGCATCCACACTAACGAGGTCGCCCTCACCGTGTTGGTATACGTATTCTGCGTCTTTTGGGCATGATGGCCAGTACATAAGGCGCTCCGCTTGGTGGGTGGAGCTATCGAACATTTCGATGCCAATGTCATCAGCCATACGCCGTGATACCGCTTGGAACTCATCAGGCGACATCGCTCGATCCACAGGAACAATGATGCGGTAACGTGGAGTTTCTTTTAGTGTGGCTATGGGTCGAGTACAATACGTACTCCTTTCCACCCAAACTCATATCAAGGTCAAATAAGAAGTCTTCAGATGGGCTATCGGCATCTAGTGTAATTAAATACTGCTCCTTCACCGCTCCGCGAACACGGCGACCGTTTTTAGGGATATAGTCGCAATGAAACCACTCTACGTCCTTTTTTGCTTGCCCCTGCGCAGTTTTTGACATCTTCGCATATTCTGCCACGGTCTCATTGGTAACAGTAGGCGATGCTAACCGCGTAGCGAGATCTTGCCAAGTCATCTTCTCCGATTTCCATTTGAGAGATGTGCGACTATGGCCAATCGCAATGATTATGTTATTGTCCATCTACGTCGCTCCTCCCGTTGCAATATCACGCATATATGCGCCCTGCTGTTAGCTGTCTATCTTGCATCCAAGCAAGGACTGCTTGATTGATGGTCGAGTCTTCTCGCACCGCCTTGTTGTTTATGATTTTGGCTTGTGCTATTACTTTAAATCTCCCGTCTGCAGGTTTTACTTCAATACAAGCCACCGGCTTATGGTTCTTATAAACGCCAACGATTGCACATTCCGCACGTTTCACTTGTTTTATATACGTGCCAACACAGTTCTTGAGTTCGTGCCCCTATTGCTATCATTTCATGCGTTGAGCCTACTGGTACGAAAGATAAGCCATCGCAGGTATCTTCTAACCTTTTATGTTGGTCAGTTTTGTCGCACCGGTAGGTTTTCGTGCTTTTCGAAGTCTAACATGCGCATCACTGTGTCGTGCAAATCTTTTACTTGAACCTTACTGGTCCATAGTCGCTTTTTTTCTTTTCTCTGGATAATTCGTGGTACATATTCGCTGTATCTCGCAAGTCGCCATAGCTCTTGGCAGATTTGAAGAATAGCAAAGCTTTTCGTCTCCCCAGTTATGGCACAAGGTTCGCGTGAATTTCGCTAATGGGTCTCTTTCAGTTCGAATACGGGAGAGTGTCCATAAGTGGAAGTCATTCGTTTTAGTTGTCTCCGTAATCCAATCAATGAGCGCTTTCTTATAGTCCATCGTTAGGAATAGCATATCTGCCGTATGAATCAGTTGTGCGTAAAGGAAAGGCGACTCAGTCAATAATCTACGGACCCATCGCATATTCGGTAATTGATGCCCTTGAACTAGCGCATCAACGAACGGCAGTCCTTTTGCAAGTTCTCGGTAAAAGGCATTTACATTGTTCTTGCCATTCATGAAATGGGCTGAATAATCTTGGTACTGCGCCTTTAGTTTTTTTGATTGATGGCAGGGCCCATCTGGCGCTACCATCTTCCAAGCTAAACTGTGTAATAAATTCACTAGGGATCCTGCGGTCTCTGTTAGTTGCACTCCTGATCGGAACGACTTCACCTTTATAGCCTACTTTCTTGGATAACTTTTGAAAGAATGCCTCTTTCAGAACCCTACCAAATTCTTTGAACTTAGGTCTGTGCTCATAGAGCCTACAATTATCATTGGCTACAAGCCATCGTATTGGTAATGGGTATAGGTGAAACTCGTTCACCTCGCACTCTAGTTCATTAACTATATCTGACGCGGTTCGCCGCTTTTGCACTAAAAACACCTTGCGTTTCCTAAAGTCGAAACGGATTACATCAATTACACGTGGCTTTTGGCCAACCCTCATAATAAGATAATCAGAGTCAACCATGATGTAGGAATACTCGAATTTCACATCGAGAATATGTCCACGGTCAATAATGGATAGATCCATACTCGTTGGAACTGACTGCGTTCCGTAGGCATCCGCAACGTATAACCTATTCATGTTGAGTAGTTTACCGCAATGCGGGCAATAAAACTTATCAGCATACGAAGAATCGGGCGCATAGTTCATCCCCCTATATTTCATCGGCCACAAGCAGTTGAAGGACTGCCCGCAGTCCACGTGGTGGTAGATTGCGGGCGAAGTATCACCGATTTGTTGACGCCGAATCACGTCGTAGAGCTTATCTACTTGTAATCTAAATAAGGTTTTCATATCCCACCTATAACAAATCGTCTAAATCGTCTAAATCGTCGTCCTCTTCTTCAACTTCAACTTCTGGTTCCACCACTTTAACTGGTTCTTCCTTTTTCTTTTTAGCCGATTTACGTTTTGGTTTTTCCTCTACGTTTTCGACTACTTTCTCTTCTGCAGACTCATCAGCTTTCGCCTTTTTCTGTTTTCAGCAGAAGCCATCGTTCCGTTCATCACTTGCAAGGCTAGCGAGCAAGCTGCAATGCAGCCTTCGCAGTAAGCTACGGCTTGTGTTTTGCGTTCGCTATCTGGAGCTTCCATTACTTTTTCATATAGACCCTCGATAGCGTGTTTTTGTTGTTCAATTTGCGTTTTTTTGTTATCATGGTTAATCCTCCTAATCCTTCATGTAATATGGGTTCTCAAACCCAGCAGGATCTAATATAAGACCCTCGTTCCGTGGGCTCTTGTTCACACATAATACTAATTACTTCATCTAGGCTACCTACTCCGATAGGCGCCTCAATAACCACCTCATCGTGGATGTGGGCTACTATTTTGTACCCGGCTTTTGAAAGTCTAAGCATAGCAGATGCTAAGCAGTCTCTTGCCACCGCTTGCACGATGTTCTCCACCGACTCACCGCCGTATGTCTCGACTCTACCCCACGTGTTTTTCATCTGGTTCACGCCGTCATACTCAATGGATGGCGATCCAAATCGGTTCGTTCCCATTCTAGGTCTAGCGTAGGCAAGCCTACGACCAGATGGCAGTTCGACAAACATAAATCCTTTTGATTTAAAGAACTTTTATTCCCTGCCGTACCTTTACTGTCTCCCCTGTTTGCACGACGTGTTTCGCCGCTCTGTCTGCATCGTTCCAGAATCTGACGATGCGAGGGCTTGCACTTCGCCATGCCGAGATAATCCCCGGCAATTCGTCTTCTGGAATCTCTCCGTAGTGTCCATCGCTTTTACAGCCCCTGACTCCACCGCCATAGCCTAAAGGCAAGTTCAGCGACTTTGCCTTTCTGACGGAGATGGCCGTTGACGCCGTGCTTTTCAACCGGTACGTGAAACATACTGGATGCAGATGCGCAGTAGATGTCGCCACCACTTGCGAATACCTCTTGGCGCCATTTCTCCAGCGAGCCAAGCGATGACCCTCGCTTCGATCGCACTGAAATCCGCTACAATGAATCGGTGTCCCTGTTCTGCGATGAGTGCCGTTCTTATGAGTTGCTTAATCACGTCACCTGGATTGCCATATAGAATATCTAGCATTTCCACATCTCCGACTTTTCAGCACTTCCCGCGCCGTGTCTAAGTCCGATAGATAGTTCCTCGGTAGGTTCTGTAATTGCACGATACGACCTGCCCAACGACCACTGCGCATAGCGCCGTAGAACTGTAGCATTCCGTGGATGCGACCGTCGGAGCACCGTGCATTCTTCATAGCTAAGTACTTCTTGATAGAGGAGTTACAAGCACTTGGCGATTCTCAAGGACCGTTCGCACGTCACTAGGGATATCCTCTGCGAGCAGTGCATTGACATCTTCCTTACGCAACGTTTCACATTCACGCCCAAGGCGCTCACTTAGCCAGTCCTTGAGCCGCATCGGACTGTTAGGATTCTCTAGGCCAGTTAGTAGTAGCGATGACTGCGTGGCAGTCGTTACAAGTTCATCATTGCGGGCAAGCGCCGCATCAACGAGTTCCATGTCGACTTTTACACCCCTCCAGTTGATTTCTTGATCGAGTAGCCAGTACTCGTGCTCAATCGCAGGCGGCTTGAGTCGTAACAGTTTCCTTCGGATTGTCTGCTCAACAACAACGTCTTGCCGGCAATATTCGATGAACTCCGCCCACTTATCCGGCGCATCGCTAGGCATGTTGCGCGTTCTGTCATCGTCATCAGTAGGCGTTCTAGGTATTGAAAAAAACTTAATAAGCCTTTTACCACGGCTATCCTTTTCTACCGGTAATTTAAGCGCTTTCGCGACGTTATCCAGTCCTGCGGGCAAACTACAATATAAGGCAAGCACTGAAGTGCACTCCCAATTCCTGAAATCCGCATCAGGGAAGTATTTCTTCAGGCACAGCATCTCAAAGGCCGCATTGAACGCAGTTTTAGTAATCTCCGGATTGTACAAAGCAGCAACCACCTTGTCCGGTAATTGCTGCCTTGTCATATCAACGACCTCAACGGGTTCACCATCGAATGAGTAGGCAAACAGGAGTATTTCAAAGGAATCGTCATCGACGTATCGTTGCGCCCCATAATTGATAGGGCATTCGCTGTACGTCTCTAGATCAATGCTCAACTCCATAGCTACCTCCTACTTAAATAATGTCGTCCTCGTCCGGGTCGTCTCCTAAATCATCGTCAAAATCGTTAACATTGACGGTCATTCCGCCAAGTCGTGGGCCATCTTTGACTTTACGAAGTCCGTTAAGAGCGAACCCTACTCCACGTTTTTCCATTGAAATTGTAGACAAACACGCCGAGTTGTGCTTGAACGAATACACCGCTGTAGATTTCATCCCTCTATGTCGAAGGAATCCATTTTAACCTTATCTCGTGTATAGCATACAGGTTGCTTGTCACTATTTGTATTGATGAAATATTTGCCTGCATAGGTTTCTTGTTGATCTGCTACCGCATCGTCAATATCACCATCACGTAAGTTTAATTTAATGTAGTTAGTCTTGCCTTCCATTTTTCGCGACGGCTTTAGGATCGGATTTTTAATTCTGCGATAGCGACTTCTAATCGTTTAATTGTTTTCGTATCGCTCTTATCAATGATGATTTGAGCACTATACTTCGCTTTGCCATCCGGATTCTTCTTAGGTTCTGCGATATTTGCGTAAGATAATCTCACGATTCCTGTAGATACTTTTGCCATTGTTGTAATCTCCTTATTAAATATCATCGTCGAAATCATCGACATTAACTGTGTTATTAGTAATTGCTTTGGACGTTTGTCCGATTCGGGAACGAGCGTTGGTTTCCCCGGTGGCTTATCGATGAAAGACTCAAGATATTCTGCTACACCTTTCTTGCCCAGTACTTTTTGTAAGTTCGTAATACCCTCAAGCTCTTTTAGGCTTAAAGATATCTTCTTCTTTATAGCCATTAGCAAGGAGCACTTTTCATGCGCTTTCCGGGTCTACGATAGTACGGCGTGATGTCCCTTCCACCAGTTTGTAGCCTTTCCATTCTTTTCTCGCCGCTCACGGCTTTATCGTATGCATAATCGTATACGCCCTTAATCCATTTCGTAATGAGGTCCTTCATGCCGATTAACTCCGCCACCCTCATCATCCGTAAGTAGTCGGTTTAGCTTTCCGCCATGCTTGTAGAATGGTGCAAGGCATGCATCAGCTAGCGCTCTACACTGATGTCGAGCTTTACAAAAGTTACAGTAATCGCACGGTGTACAGTCTCCACTACCTTCCCATGCCGCTTGCGCTTTAGGGATAATCTCGTCGCCCCATGCGAGTAGCTCCTCGATAGGGAGTTCTTCTGTAGATACACTATCAAGCCGAGGTTGCACGATCGTCATACGTACGGTATGCACATCGTACAGAAGTTCAAACGTATCATAAGCACCCAATGCGTAGAGTCGCATCTGCGTATTGCCTACGGCGCTTACTGGTACGCCTTTACCGAACTTCAAATCAATAACCTCTAATACTCCATCGGACACGATAACCATATCCCCCGTACCGAATCCTTCCGGCACCCAGCGGGAAAAGTCTAAGCGAGCCTCTATAAGTATTTCCGCATCGACGGAACGGGCTTTTGCCTCGTTGACTTTTTCTTCACAAATATCTACATACTTATTAACTGCTTCAAGCATCTCGTTATTATGATTGCCCTCAGTCGGTGCTTTTTGGTCTTCTAATTTATGGCGTAGGATTGACTCCGCTAGATCGTGCGCCTGTGAGCCTTCGGCAGCATAGGGTGACTGCTCATCAGGGAACTGCGCTTCAAGTCTTGCGCTAGGCGAGCATACTAGCCACCTAGCGCTACTGGATGCCCCTAGTAGGGCGTGTTTCTTAGGCACGAGATTTCACCCAGTCCATAATCGCTAACCGTTGGTCATCATTAGCATTGGATACTTTGTCGAGTTTAATGCTTTCCGGGAACGCCTTAAGCTCTTGCTTATCCTCTTTTGTACCGCGGGCATCTTTAACCGCCGCACGTACATCTTCAACGCTAGGTACGTCGGTCGCTAATTCTTCTTGCTTAGGCACTTCCTCTGCTTTTGCCTTCGTCTTAGGGTTCTACTTTCTTAGTGGCTTTTGCTTCTTTCTTAACTTCTACAGCTTTCGCTTCTGGGTACACATTGGCCATAGGCTCGCCTACGACTTTCTCATATACCGCTGTTAATTCTTTTCGTCAAATCTGCTGCATCGTTAACTGTGATTTTTAATTCGATCATGGTGCTCTTTCCTTTCGGCTTTAAAACGTGATATACTTTATTTGGAAAACTTGTGATTGAGCCTTTCGGTGTTAGTCGCGCCGAGGGCTCTTTTTAGTGCCCGTTTCAGGGTTACAATCCTGCAATGCTCTCACCTCCTTTAAATGTGCTTGAGGATCATGCGAATTTCTTGGCCCACTAATAAGCGGTCTTTGAAAGTATCTTGGCTCCGGAAGTCGTCCATGTAAACCTCTAGCATTTCACGGTAGATTTCCCCTTTGAATGTAACCGGATTATCCACCTCTTCGCGATACGGTTTGAGAATCTCTACATCCTTGCCGTAGTCATAATCGATGAAACCCTTCACCTTTAATTTCCGCTTCATATTGCGGACCTTATCGTTGGTCCACTCTAACAAGTCCATTACTTCTTCATTAGTCACTCCACCAAATTCCTTGTAGACGTTGTACAGTTTTTTCATGCTCTGTCATTTTGATCGCCCTCACTTTCAACTTCATACCGGGATGAATGTTAGCGTCCGGTAAGTTGTTATCTTTCATCATCTGGTAGATAACTTGCCGTACATCTTCCGTCTCACCTACGGCATCCTTAGCGATAGACCACATCGTGTCACCGCTTTTTGACGATAACCTCGCGTTCTTCGTACTCTACGATATTCGTAGAAATGCTGCGCGGATTAATGTCACTGCAAGAATCGGCATGACAGCTACTGCTGCCACTCTGTCCCAATAGATGACTCGTTTAGTTTTCTTCCGTCGTTTCATCGTTCCACTCTCCGTCATAAATCGCACAGTAGTATTGTTTCTTAAGCACTGCGAACTCATCGATTGGAATCATCATTGATAATTCTTTAAGCGTCCTATAGGCACCCTGCGCATAAAAATCGTACATCTCCATGTCCGTGCCGCCGTATTCGTACATGTACTTTAACGCCGTCTTAAGGTCAGCTCGTAGCGTTTGCTCTGCGTAATCGTAAAAGTCCATTATTTCCTCCTTATCTGCCCGTCCATAGTAGGATCAGGCTCATTACTATTAGCGCTAGTACTGTAGCGCATACCGTGAATATCGTTGACAGTTTGACCGCTTCACCGCTGATGTGTTCCCACTCATTGCGTTGGCGCTTCTGTTCGTTCAATTTACGTCGCAAGGACTGCCAATCTTCCTCGCCGTCAAAAATTTCCGCCTGCTTGCGCTTTTCTTCCGCCAACTCTCGCTGTATCGAATACAAGTCATCTTTTGCTTGCAGTACTTCGTGCTTTTTCTTCTCTTCCTGCGCATGCTTTTGTAGAATGTTTTGCAACTCTGGATCTACAATCGCCACGACTTTGTGTCGCTTCGATGCATTCCTATTTTTTCTTGCCATTAGCTCTCCTTTACTCAAATACTTTTTCCAATATAAACATGGTGATTCCCTGTAGCCATTCCAATTTGAATGCACACCCACGATATATATAAAGTCTCTTTTTATAGATGATTTTTAAATTGTGTATTCTAACTTTTGTTTTTCTCAGTCATACGTTTTACCTTACTCCTTGTCTCATTAGGCACTTATTCCTAAGCCACTCGTTGAGCGACTCTAAGTGCACTAAACTCTTACCTTTTTGCGCCTATTTTTCATGCTTGGGAAGTCGTACTCCTCGGACCATGCTTGCATTTGATCGTAGGACACAGATGCTAAGTCTGCCGCTTCCTGTAATGTGATGCATATTTTTGTTCAATTTCTTCGCTCCTTACATTCTGACAATGTTGTTCCGGGTTAGCACTAAATGGCAATTCAACGATTCCTATTACTGTATTGCCACGGTATATCATCCCTTGCCGTTTTTTCTCCATCACTACCTCCTACATTTCGTGGTAGCGAGGGTCTTCATCGAAGTCGCCAAGCTCATACAACAATTGAGCGATGACCATAGCCGCCTCGTATTGTTCCTTGTATTTTAGAAGTTCAGTAACAATCGCCAGCGCGTAGCATTCTTCAGGTCGCATCAAGAGCTTTTAAGGTATAGCCCCTCCAAATACTCGTTTTGCTTTGATGTTAACTCTGGTAGCATTAATGATTCCTCCTTACATCTTGTGCTATAATCAACCTTGAAAGGGGGTGATTATATGAACTACTCAACCGCTATTTATAAAGTTCTTATGTCTATAGACATCGCATTTGAAAATGATATTCCACCCAATGAAACGTTTGACTTGGAAAAAATTGGAATATCTTATAAACGACTATGCGTTATTTTGAAAAGTCTTTACGAATCAGGTTATATAGATGGCATTGCATTTATAGAATGTATGGGGAATGAAATCCCAGACTTTAAACTATGCGGGTGTCATTTAACTATGGACGGTATGTTATACCTAGAGAATAATTCCACGATGAAACAAGCCTATAGAGTTCTAAAGGAAGCCAAAGATTGGATTCCCGGCTTTTTAAGACATCCTATACCTATATTTGATTTCAATCTGAATTAGCTCTAATAGTGTTTTTTTGCATCTGACTGCGAAAGCCCTACTCTATTGCGTTCTAAATCATCAACAAAATTTAGGGATATCTGTTGCAATTCTATATATTTCTGTTTGTCACTTTTTGTGATGAGCCTCTTGTAGGGGCTCTTTTTCTTTGCTCATCTCGTTACCTCCATCAGTGATTTCTCCTCACGTATAAGTAGTAAAAGAACATTTGCCCCGTAGGTGTGATAAGCGGTGTGTACTGAATTTTAGTGCTCGCAGTACGTCTCAATCGGCGTTTCTTTCACGGTAATCAACTTCGCATCACGGCTCCGCTTTGTAGGTAGGTTTCGTGAAATGCCGTAATCGATTAGGAAACCGTCTTCACGGAGTTTCTGAAAATAGTTGATTTCGTCCGATTGAATAGCCCGCCTTGGTAAAAAGCACTTGCCATTTCTCCAACCATCATATTCACTGGGAATACTACCTCTTCTAGTCGTGAAGTTCGGTTTGCGAGCCCCTAGCGTTTAGAAACTCGTCCAAATCTTCCCGCATTTTAGCCCCTACCTCATCGATTAAGAAATACAGGTTGCCCTTAGTTCGTTTGAATCCGAACGTCGCATCTCGTGTTTGTGTGTTCATGGTTGTGGTTCTCCTTTAATATAGATTGAATGACCGATATTTCGACCTATTCAGGGTAAAAATAACTCATCTAACGGGATAGATACACCCAAAGCCCCTGCTTTATTGCATGGGCCTCCTGAATAGAAAAAGTTTGTCACCCCTTTTTACTTTTTGACCGTAAAAGTATTATAAGGAATGCCAGTTTTCGGCGGATAGCTTAAATAAAGACCACCCTTTCCTTGCCAACTCAGCATTAAAAATTAGGATAAAACATAATTAACTCCTTTCTCCACTCAATTATAGTTGGTCGTTATTTCGACCACAACAAGATGATAACACAAAAAGAAATTCTTTTGTAAACACTTTTTCGTTAATATTTTGAGTTTTTTTCCGTTAAAAATGATTGAAATATTGTCACTTATGTTATATTATGTATGTAAGGAGGTAATAAAATGGATAACAAAAATGATATATTAAACGACATAAAAGCAATCTTACATAAGCAAATATCTACAACTAAAGCTCCGACTTAGTGGGCTCAGTTTAAGAGGGTGCGCAACACGTGCAAATATCCCCTACTCTACCGCGGTTCCATGATAAACAAGTCGCTCGGTGCGGGAATAAATAACATGACAAAACTGTGTGAGGTTTTAGGAATCAGGGTAGACATACTATCATTTATGATGGATTATATTTCAATTCCAGATAACAAAAGGGCATATAATTTTTGTATTATGGAAATACGATCAATTAAATACTGATCAAATAAGCGAAGCTTCATGGCTTTTACTTAAAACAATAATGAAATAAACCTAGTAGACGCTTACGCTTGTTTAGAGGATGGATACTTCAATAGCCCTTCAAGTCCTTATAAAAAACGTACTACAGTCTCTGAGTTTACAAAAAAGGTTGAAGATACCGACCTACTGCAAGACATACTTGATACACTTCTAAAATTGTCTAATGCAGAATTAGAGTTAGCTTTAAGGTTGATTAAAAGCAATTAAGCCTTTAACTCGATAGCCCCTCGATTTTTATTGACCCCCAAAAATCAAATAAAAAAATCCCCCACTCCGATGGAATGGGGGAACAGTACACAATAGGAGCGTGCACCACAACCACAAATTGATCTTTGAATACATCTAATTTCTATGAATTTATGTTGAAAATCGTCAAGAAAATTTGCTCGTATTAACCTATTTTTCACTTCTTTTCACTTGACTATATACCGTATATGCGGTATAATATGAGTATAGAGAGGAGGTGAAATAATGAACTTTGATAAGAATGATATAGAGTGGCTCATCGGACTGCTAGTAATGATTTACTTGCACTACGATAGCAAAAAGAAAAAGCCCCTAAGAAGAAATCGACCAAGAAATCTAAGAAATAGGGACTTAAGTACAGGCGGAGGCGAAAAGCCTCCCAACCTGTATCTATTATACCACAAAGGAGAGATACAATGAAACGATATTTACCAATGATTGTACTGGCAATTACCATGACTTTTATTTTTGACTGGAACAAGCATATGATTGAAGTTGCTTTGTTCTATGCTGTTTGGGGTTTTATCATGGGAAGGATGAAAAAATAATGAACGCTTTAGATGAAGTATTAACACTTGAAGAAGCCGCAGAAGCTTGGGGAAAACTACAGATTCACTTCGCCAAGCTTTGTATTAGTCGTAACGGCAAGCCCTGCACGCTTTCATATCGGAGTAGAGGCTCGCCAATCAAAACGCATTTGGTTAGTAACAAAATCAGGAATGGTTCGCTTATACGGAGAACCACCTCAAGAACAATAAATAAAAAAAATCCCCCACTCCTCGCCAAAGGAATGGGGGACATAGTACACACAAGGAGCGTGCACCACAACCAATACTATTATAGCATGCTCCTCGTGTTTTGACCACGAAAGGAGCTATTTTTTATGGCTAAAGAAAAGACGGTCGCTACAAAGTATCGACCACGATAAACGGCAAGCGCCATTATTTCTACGGCAGTACCAAGAAGGTCGCCACAAAGGCAATGGAAGAACACATCAATAAACTCACCTGTGCAATCAATTACACCGCAGGGCTTACGCTCTACCAATGGTCCGAGGAATGGCTGCGTATCAAGGAGTCGACTGTCGCAGCATCAACGCATGCTAGCTACAAATATGTGCTTAATACGTATATACTACCCTACTTAGGCAATCTGCATCTCGATGCCATTACTACACTTAATGTAAGGGCCCTACTGCGAACCCTGTGTGATAAGTCCGCTCGCACACAATCCTACGCCATCACGGTGCTAAGGATGATGTTAAAGCTCGCCGTGGAAGAAGAACTCATCACTAAGAATGTGGCGGACTTTGTAAAGAAACCAAAGGCACAGAAGGTACGTGAAATGGTAACCCTATCCAAGGAGCAGGTAGACCAATTCCTAAATGTTATCGCCGATGCGGAGCTACATACTATATTCCGTGTGGCATTCACAAGTGGCTTACGGCGATCGGAGCTGCTGGGGCTTAGGTGGTCCGATGTAGATTTTAAAGTAGGAACCATCTCAGTTAGTCAAACCGTGCTCAACATCGAGGATAAGACTACGGTCGTTGCTAGCACCAAGAACAAGTCATCTAAGCGCACCATCTCTATGGATCCAGCGACGATGGCAGAACTCAAGCAACATAAGGTGAACGTGAGCAAACGACGACTTCAAACCTTGCACTGGGAAGATCATAATCTTGTATTTCCGGGTAAGCGAGGTGGTGCACGGAATCCGCAAAAGGTGAGCAAGCACTGCCGTAGGTTCGCCAAGGCAATCGGAGTCGAAGGATTCTCGATGCATGGCACACGTCATACGCATGCCACCCTGTTAATTGAAGCTGGGGTGAATTTTAAAGTCATACAAATGAGGCTAGGGCATTCATCATACCAAATGACGATGGATATATATTCGCACCTTACCCCAGTCATGGAAGCCGATGTAAAGAGAAACTCGCTGCTATATTTTGATTTCTGTAATCACAAATTTTGACCCCAGCTTGACCCCACTTTTTTAGAAAATATAGAGAATTATAGGGAGTTATCCGAAGTACAAACCCCATAAAATAGCGGTTTTAAGCCATTCCCTAATTCTCACTATAAAGACTCTTAATCAGAGGGTCCAGGGTTCGAACCCCTGGTGTTCCACCACAGTTAGAACCGCACAATAGTGCGGTTCTTTTGTTTTGTAACACTAAAATTAATTGACTAAGCTTTTTCAAGTTGACCCCATTTTGACCCCACTTACTTGATTTCTTAATAAATGATCGCATCCCCGGGGAGTATTCCCAATGTTTAAACTCTTCCTATCTAATCTTATCGCTTTCATCGATGCCCTATTTATGTTATTTGAATCTATTGGTATATTTGTTTTTTCCTTAATTATTTTAATTATAGTACTCATCGTAGTTGGATGTTTCTTTATAGCCTTATTTAGCTAATTATTATTTACATCGCTCAATTCTTTACTCCGCTTAATCTGTAATAGAAACACAATCATTTCAATATAGTTCCATACGATAAAGGACTGTAGTAAAATGTATCTCTACATATTACTGCAGTCCTTTTACTTTATAACACCAACGCCCCTACGACACCACCCACAAGCAATGTAATGTCATAGAATATAAATGTGGGCACGCAGGTATCCCATATATGATTATGTTGTCCGTCTGCATTGAGTCCCGATGTTGGTCCTAATGTAGAATCTGATGCAGGGGATCCCGCATCACCTAAGGCAGCGGCTATACCGATCAATAAGATGATGGCTGGCACGGAGAACCCTAAATGCAATCCCATAGGAATGTAAATAGATGCGATAACTGGAATGGTACCAAAGGATGTACCAATACCCATGGTAATGAGCAATCCTACGACAAGCATTACGATAGCCCCTATTAACTTAGAATCAATAATAGACACTGTAGCATTTACTAACTGTTCCACAGAGTTCGTTTCACGTAGTACATTCGCATAGCCTGCCGCAATCAACATCACAAAGGCGATGGTTCCCATCATGCGAATACCGCCATCTACATCCTCATCCATTTTTGGACCATTTGATGAGGCCCGTTGCAAAGAATACAGCTAATCCAGACAAAGCACCAATCGGCAAGGACTTAAAGTACAGTTGCGCCACAAATGCCACCGCGCCCCTCGCTAATCCTTTTCCAACAATCCGCCGTCATACGTGTTGTATGTTCCGTAGATTCGTCTTGCACCACCGCAATATCTTCATACTCACGGTTTTCGACTATAGTACGCAATAGCAAGGAGTAATCCCACAATCATGGATACCCCACCGATCCACATAACGGAAGCAATGTCCGAGATAGACACATTCACTCCATTAGCTACCATTTGGTCTTTTTATAATCGTCATAAACAATAAACCGAATCCAACTGGTAGCGACACATAGGGCGCTTTCAGACCAAATGTTAAGGCACAAGCCACGGCCCGACGATCCAATTTCATACGATTCATAACCACCAACAAAGGGGGAATCAAGATCGGAATGAATGCAATATGCACAGGAATTAAGTTCTGTGAAAAACAAGATACAAAGGCGATGAGCAAGGTAAATGCCACTTTCTTTGTGCCCACAATGTTGGTAATCTTCTTCGTCACCACCGTAGCAAGTCCTGAGCGACCTATGACAATGGCCAAAGCCCCCAATAAAATATAGCTAAAAGCCGTTTCCGAGTTACCACCCATACCACCGATTAAGGATTCGATGGTGGTGGTTACCGTCATCCCCCCTGCTAGGGCCTGCCACCAAGGAGGCGACGATAACCGATAATAATACATTGAATCGTAGCAAACACAGGATTGACATAGCAATCACCGATAAGACGATAGGATTCATTATAATATCCATCTAGGATCTCCTTCTTTTTGTACTTACTAGGCTTGGAGCAACTGCTCAAGGTACGTTCGTTCCCATACATCTCCATAGCCCTCTAATTGTTGCAATGCTATTGTACCATAGGTGTCCAAATTTTTCTGGAAACGCTGTCTCTATGTCCTCATTGGAATAGTTTCCTTTTGATAAACGCAATGGCCCAATGCAAACGCCCCATCTCTTGGTTGTGTGTGGTTGCCATCGCATGGGTGCGAGCCGATTCCAAATACCCAAGGGCTTCCTCTGTCTGTTTTTTTGTTGTTGCGCCAATATAGCCAAATAAGCTTCAATAGTAGGCCGCCTTCGACTAATCGTATATTGCAAACACAATTCATAGGACTTATGAAAGTACTCCGACGCTAACTCATACCGCTGTAAGGCAAAGGCCGTCATGCCCGCATTGGTAGCAAAGACAATCCAAGAACTATATAGTTCTCCTTTATCACAATAGGTAAGGGCTTTCTCATACATAGCGAGGGCCCCCTCTAAATTGACTCGACTTCTTTCAATATCCCCTAAATAATTATAGGCTGCAGCAATATTGATAGCATAGCGACGAGCCACCGTTTGGGTCACCGAGAACAAGCGAATGGATTCTTCCAATAGAGGTATCGCCTGTGTCGCTTCCCCTTCCATGATGAAAGCCAATGCTTTCAAACGCAGTATAATCCCAATTTCCTTTTTGAAATGATACTGCTCCGCCAATGCCAGAGCCTTCGTTGTATACTGATGAATTTCCAAGATATGGCGCATTTGCAAATGATAATAAATGAGCTCTTTATAGGCCTTTAATTGGTAGTTCGATGCGTCTTGGAGGGTACTTTCATCTAGCAATTCTTGAAAGTATCGCACACCGCGCTCGTGATCGCCTACGCTCATATGGTATTTACCAGCCCCGTACAAATAAGGCAGTTCCAAGGCTCGCACCTCTGGCACTTCCCCGTATAATTTGTACACATAGGCCAAGTCGTCCTCAATCTCTTGCAAGGCTTTGCCCGTGGCTTCTCCCATGAAATACCCAGCGTAGACAGACGATAATTCCCCCACACCTAGCTCAGGAGAGGCATCTTTGTTAAAGTTCAAATAATGCATAAAAGCTTTTAATTTGTACATCACAGCCTTTTGATATTGCCCCGCCTCACGGAAATGAAATTCCAATTGCTTGTACCGAATCATATCTTCCTTGGAGTGAGTCAACCGTTTTTCCCAAGCCTCGCCTAAATAGGCATGTAAAATTTGACGCCTATCGATGGCCAGCTGTTCTCGCAAGTATTCTTTACATTTATATTGTCGCAAGAAATACTGCACTTCTCCACTTTGGGTGCGGTAATCAATAAAGCCTTTTCCTTCTACCCCTTCTAACAAGGCTAACAAGCGCAACTTGTCAAGCCCCATATATTGTTCCAGAATGCCCAACGGTGCTTCGTTGTAGGATAGGCTAATAAAGTCCACCAGTTTTCGTTCTTGTTCCGACAAGGAATCACATTTTTGCTATACAAAAAGCTCCATGTCTTTTTGTGAGACCATAAATAGATCCATATTCTTTCCACAATTGCAGACTCTCTGTTAAGACTAACAAATTGCCTCAGCTCACTTCCACCAATTGCTTCACAACTTCGGAATCTTGCAATGTCGGTTCCCGTTGTAAAATCCATGTCTTCATGTCCTCTTCTGAAAGTGGTAACAAGGCGATACATATTAACGCTTTTTGCTTTTCCAAGCTCTGCAAGGTGCGAAGTCGGCATAGATTGTATGTTCTCCACATCGGTAACAATCATCATCAATCGCTTTGAGCTATGATGTAGCAACAACAAACTCAGTAAGGGAAAAAAACTTAACGAGTCCATCCATTGGATATCTTCAAAAATAAGGGTCAACGGTATCTCTTCCGACACTTGCAATAACAATGTAGATACAGCTTGGTAGACTACATCGAAGGGCAACGCTTCTTTCACTTCTAAAAAGCCCAAATCTCGTGCCATACGGCAGTCCAATTGAGGGAAAATTTCATAGATACGACGTAGTTCTATCCCCTCTAGGCCCTGTAATTCAATTTCTTCTAGGATCTTCCGAATCACAGGAATCCAAGCATGCAACAGCAAGCCCCTGTTCTTCTTCATAACATTGGCTTTCCAAGATGCAACGCATAGGGTGCACCTTATCCTTGATGTAATTCACAAGACTCGTTTTTCCACTGCCCGCATCACCTACAATGCGCAAAGCTTTTTGGAGTGTCCTCAAAAGTAATGCAAATACTTTTTGCACCTCTCCTGCCTCTTTGTCACGACCTTTTAGCAGTGAATGCTCCACAAAATCTACGGCCTCTTGTTTCGGCGTGTTAGGCAAATGCATAGCTTCTCGCAGACAATCTGGCACACTTTCTTCTAAATCGTCCGTATAGATACATTTCAGTTGATGGTACAGCTGTTTTCCCAGCGTGGTAAAGCCTTGGCTCATCATCAGTTCCAAAATGGCGCTAAATCGCTCCTCATTGTACGGATCATAGGATAATAAAACGGGAATGTAACGCTCTACACAGGTCATGTTTTTATCTGCAATACCTGCATCCACCAATGCATACACGGCATTCATATAGAGGGATTTCAGACGACTTCGCTCCCCTAAATACCACTCTTCGTAGGCATCTGCATCTTTCACATAAAAGCCTTGCAAGAACTCCCCTTTGTACACATCCATATATTGTTTCGGATTGCGTTGAAACTGATGCACATCCACATAGATATGGGCCGTCGGATTCCACTGGAGCACCGCATTTCTGGGCGAAATAAAGACATCATTGCCCAATAATTTTTTTGCCTCATAAATGGCATTTCTTAAATTTTTTTCTAGCGCTCACTTCGGATTTTTTTCAGGCCACAATAAACCACTGATTTCATCTCGAAGGGCTACGCCTTTCACCACCATGTAGTAAATTAAAGCCTGTATTTTCCCATACGCAAAAAATACGTCCTTCCCATCTACTTGTATGCGCGGTGTTCCTAATAAATGAATTTCTATCCCCATATGCTTACCTTCATTCTACGGTCATCCCTGTTATAGTTTAGCAAGGCTCACTAATCGTTGTTCCTCTGCATCTAAACCGGACTCCATCTCGTCCATAGCATCCGCCAACTGTTTCACAAACTCCGCATCTTGAATTGACCCAAGGTTGATTTTTACATTTAAGAAAGCACTTTTTATAGTCGCTCTCGCATTAATAACAGCAATCATGCCATCGGTAATAGCGTTCACATTGCCTCTAAGGATAACAGTTTCTGCCACTGACAACAAGGAATACGCTAGTTTACCGATTTCAAAAAGGTACCAATGCCGCTTGTTTCGTAGTGCGTTGAATCTCCTCTTTACGATGTGTTTTTTCTTCCTCTGTATCTTTTGGTAATTTGAAAGAATCCATCAACTCCATAAATGCAGCACTATCTTCATTAATGTAGTGCACAAATTCTTCTTTCACAGCACACATGGCCTCTTGAATACCCTCGCATCTCTTCGTGTACAGCTTCGTATTTTTGTATTTCCAAGGGTTAAGTTGGCCACCATTTCCAGTAAAGCCGCTGCTGTGGCACCATTCATAGCTGCAACGCTACCGCCACCTGGCGCCGGTGCACTGGACCCTAAGTCTTGAATAAATTTCAATACGGATACACTATGTAATTCCATGATTCCTCCTAAAACAATCCTTGAATAGTACCGTCGCTAGTCACATCCATAGCCAATGCCGCCGGTTGTTTTGGTAGTCCCTGGCATGACCATAATATTACTTGTTTGACACACAATAAATCCAGCTCCATTAGCGATACGCACATCTTGTACAGTAATTGTGAAGTCCGTTGGTGCCCCTAATAATTCTGGATTATCGCTCAAGGAATATTGCGTTTTTGCCACACATACTGGTAAGTCTGCTAAGCCCCACTCTTCCAATTGGTCAATTTGTTTCTTCGCTGCGCTAGTAAATTCCACGCCCTTACCACCATAGATTTCTTTCACAATGGCAGTTAATTTATTAGGGATACTGTCTTTTACATCGTATAGAGCTGTAGGCTGAATATCTGTACCCTCTAGCATGCCCATGACTTGTCGTGCCATATCGATACCGCCGGCACCGCCTTTTTTTCCCAACATTCATTGAGGCTCACATCTACGCCATAATGGTCGCAAAGTTGTAATAAAGCATCGATTTCAGCTGGCGTATCGGTAGCAAATTTGTTAATGCTCACCAACACTGGTAAACCAAAGGCACGCATATTGGCAATTTGTTTCCCTAAATTCACAAAAGCCTTGTTCTACGGCTTTCACATGTTCTTTTCGTCAGTTCAGATTTTTGGTACCCTGCCGTGCATTTTTAAGGCACGGATAGTTGCTACGATAACCACCGCATCAGGGAAGATGTCCCCATAATGACATTTGATGTGAAGGAATTTTTTTCCGCCCTAAATCGGCGCCAAAGCCTGCTTCTGTAATCACTACATCCCCTAGCTTCAAGCCTAGTTTCGTGGCAATAATGGAGTTACAACCATGAGCGATATTGGCAAATGGACCACCATGGATTAACACTGGTGTATGTTCTAAGGTTTGCACTAAATTCGGTTTGATTGCATCTTTCATCAACAATGCCATCGCCCCTTCGCATCCTAATTGATGTACAAATACAGGCTCTCCAGATAAATTCGTACCGATTACGATGCGACCGAACCGTTCTTTCAAATCTTCCAAATCACGAGCTAAGCACAAAATAGCCATAATTTCAGAGGCAACGGTAATCATGAAATGGTCTTCCCTTGGCACGCCACCATAGGCCCACCGATACCAGGACCACGTTGCGCAAAGCACGGTCATTCATGTCTCAGCACACGTTTCCGGCTGATGCGACGCACATCGATTTGTAACGCATTGCCTTGGAAAAATATGATTGTCAATCATAGCCAGCCAAGAAATTATTTGCCGCTGTAATGGCATGCATATCTCCCGTAAAATGAAGGTTAATATCTTCCATCGGAACGACTTGGGCATAACCACCACCAGAGACGCCACCTTTCACGCCGAATACGGGGCCCAAAGATGGCTCACGGAGTACAGCAATGCTGTTCACTCCGATTTGCTGTAAGGCTTGTGTCAACCCGATAGTAGTGGTAGACTTGCCTTCCCCAGTCGGGAGTTGGGGTAATCGCCGTCACCAACACCAGCTTTTCCATCTGGCTTGTCCTGTAGGCGATCCATCGCATCAAAGGACACTTTTTGCTTTATATTTTCCATATAATTCTAATTCATCTTCTGTTAGATTGCATTGTTTCGCAATCTCCACAATCGGTTTCATCTCTGCCTGTTGGGCAATTTCAATATCACTTAACATAGTAATCCTCCCTATCCATCAGCATGTACTCACATGAAGCATTCCATTGGTTTAACATTTCTTTCCCACCGCACCAGAACTTCTATTCCTTTTTACTAGTACTGTAGTAAAGAAAATGTCTATTAGAAATATGATACAACGATTTCCTATATTTCGTCTATTAATAATTGCACTGAAAGTACTTTCATTTCCTATAACTAGTCATAGAAAGCAGTCGATTCTATCCAAAAGTGCTGTGAGCTGTGCCTTTGTAAAATCCCTATAAAAAACACCCCTATCCTATCTCATAGAGATGTCATAGGGTGTTTTATCTAATATTATGTAGGATGCCTGTGGCATCCGCTATATGTTATACATGTGATTCATTACATATTATGCGTGGGCTTTCTCCATAGTTTCTAAGTGTTTTTGCTCCATAGCGGCTACTTCTTCATCCGTCAACGGATTATCGATCAATCGCGTTAAGTCTTCTGCGGAGATTTCCTTTTCCCAACGACCTACTAGAGCAGCTGCAATACAGTTACCTAACAAGTTACATACGGTACGACCCATATCCAATACACGGTCAACCCCTAAAAATAAGAGCTAACCCTTCTACTGGAAGACCAAAGGCAAGACTTGTAGTCGCTACGACGATTAAAGAACCACCCGGTACGCCAGCAATCCCTTTTGTGGACAACATCAAGGTAATCATCATCAAGATTTGCTGTTCTAATGGGAATGGTACACCGTACACTTGCGCAATGAATACTACTGTCAACGCAGAGTACAACGTAGATCCATCTAGGTTAAATGTATAGCCCTAGTGGCAATACGAAACTTACGATATGGTTTGGAATCCCTACTTTTTTTCAACTTTTTCCATGGCAATTGGTAACGCGCTTCAGAGGTCGCTGTGGTGAAAGCCAAGATAGTTGGTTCTTTCAAAGCAAGGAATAACTTAAATAAGTTTTACCTTTGTAAATGCAGAGGCAATGCCAAGAATAAGTGCTAAGAATACAATCAAAGCAGATATAAAGTAAGGACTAATTTTCAACAGCGGAATGAGCATTTCTAAGCCGAAGGCCCCTACTGTGTAGGCAATGGCACCGAAAATACCGATTGGTGAAATATACATCACATAATGCGTCACTTGGAACATGATATGGGTAATGCTCTTCGATAAATCGACGATTTGTTTACCCTCTTTCCCCATGCTCGTCATGGCAATGGCAAATAAGCAACTGAAGAAGATAATTTGCAACATATCTCCACGAGCCATAGCATCTATGATATTCGTAGGAATGATGTTGACCAACATTTGTACGTGGTCCATTTGTTTTGATGCCGCTTTGTTAACGATATCTGTGGCACCACTTGTGGTCGCCAAATTGACGCCTACCCCCTCGGTTCCGCAACGTTAACGGCAAAGAGAGCGATGAATAATGCCAGTGTCGTAGCTATTTCAAACCATAAAAATTGCTTTCCCGCCTAAACGACCTAATTTTTTTGAAATCTCCAGTGCCCGCAATCCCCATGATGAGAGAGCTGAAAAATCAAGGGCACAACGATCATTTTGATCATGCGAATAAACACGTCACCTAATGGTTTCAACTGTTTTCGCAAAAATCCGGTGCTATAGCACCTACGATGACACTCGCCAAGAGGCCGATGCCAATCCAACCTGATAAACCAATTTTTCTTTACCATGTCATAGAATCTCCTTTTTTACATACCAATACTTACTCAGGTCATATAAAAAGAGGCGATGGTGTACAAGTACAGAATGTCTCTTTCAGAACCTACTCTAAAAATTCTATAGAATGAATTATAGCAAATCTTATCCATTGATACAATAAAAGTTTGTTATATTTGACATTCCTTGACGTTCCTAGTTTATACTACACTTAAAGAGTAGCAAAACTTTTAAAAACTCTTTCTTTTGAAGTGATGTACGCATATGACAAACTCCTCAACTCCTTTATAGGGCCTGTTAAATATGCATGCGACTACAACTACCTCTACCAATGCTACCTCTATAGTAGTCGCACATACATATGCATCCTTCAGCTGTCTCTTTAGGTCTTCTCCTCTACTCTTCCCTACAGATGGCCTAAAGAACTATATCTACAAATACCATGTCTATCTTCGAGATACACATGGTATTTTTTCTATGCATACTTCCCCGTTCATCGTATCATCTCCATAGGCGGGATACAAAAACGACTGTTCAGATGCTAGTCATCTAAACAGTCGTTTACCTTCTATGTAAGAAAAACAGCACTAGCTAGTTAAATAGCCAGTGCTGAGTTTTTTTATGGGTAGCCCCCACATTTGACAAAGAGCCTGAATATCTATAGGACTTATGCCTGTTGTTCCCCTACGTGTTCAAAAGCTAGCTTGCTCCATCGCATCTACTTCTTCGTCAGTCAATGGGTTTTCAATTAACTCTGTTAAGCGTTCTGCAGAGACTTCATTTTCCCAACGACCTACGATAGTCGCCGCTAAACAGTTACCAGACAAGTTACATACAGTACGAGCCATATCTAGGATACGGTCTACCCCAAGGATTAACGCCAAACCTTCTACAGGCAAGCCAAAGGCAGCTGCTGTGCCGGCGATAACGATCAAGGATGCCCCTGGTACGGCTGCAATCCCCTTCGTGGACAACATCAATGTTAAGACCATCAACAATTGTTGTTCCAATGGGAATGGCACACCATATACTTGAGAGATAAATACAACTGCTAGTGAAGAATACAATGTTGATCCGTCTAGGTTGAACGTATATCCAAGAGGCAATACAAAACTAACAACTTGGTTAGGAATACCAACTTTTTTCAATTTCTCCATAGCAATTGGCAATGCCGCTTCGGACGCAAAGAGTAGAGAATGCCAACACGATTGGCTCTTTCAACACTTTACCAAGTTTGAACAAGTTTACCTTTGTAAAGAAAGAACCGATAGCAATGACGAGTACCAAGAAGAATGCCAAACCACCGTATAATGTGAACACAAGTTTCATCAATGGCACTAACATACCTAAGCCAAAGTTACCCACTGTGTACGCAATGGCACCAAAGATACCGATAGGGGACACATACATGACATAGTGCGTTACTTTGAACATGATGTGCGCCAAGTCTTTGGAAAGTTCAACAATTTGTTTCCCTTCTTTACCAATACTTGCTGCTGCAATGGCAAACATACAGCTAAAGAAGATGATTTGTAACATATCACCACGGGCCATAGCATCTACGATGTTCGTAGGAATAATGTTGACCAACATTTGAATGTGATCCATCTCCCCTTTTGCCGCTGCTTTATTAGCAATATCTACTGCATTGCCTGTAGCGGTTAAGTTGACACCTACACCTGGTTCAAATACATTAACCACGAATAAACCAACAAATAGAGCAATCGTTGTGGCAATTTCAAACCATAAAATCGCTTTACCACCTAGGCGGCCTAATTTTTTAAAGTCGCCAGTACCAGCGATACCCATTACAAGGGAACTAAAAATCAATGGTACAACGATCATCTTAATCATACGAATAAATACGTCGCCCAATGGTTTTAACTGTTTTGCAAAATCTGGTGCTACTGTGCCCACTAGCACGCCCGCTAGTAGACCAATGACGATCCAACCAGATAAAGTCTAGTCTTTTTAATACTGCCATAGAATCTCCTTTTTCATAACACTACCCTTTGCAAGGTATACAAAAAAAGAGGCACAGGGTACGTGTACGGTGTGTCTCTTTGTAGACCTTACTTATAAAAATTCTATAGAATCATTATAGCAAATCTTTTTCGATTTATACAAGATTAGTTCTTATAAAATAAGGGTAATTATTCATATTTTTTTGCTAGTTTATTCTCAATCATATTGAAAAAGGTAGGACCTTTACAAGTGCACCTCGTGTAATAGGGTCACTGTTCTTATCGATTTTAACAAGACCATTCGCTATTGCCAAACTTAATATACCTCCCTGAAGTCATACCCAAGTTTGGATAAAACCAACATTTTTCCATCTTCGTAGGCAATCCGTCCTTGTATGTATCGATCTAAAGGATGTTTTTTTATCGATTTCTTCCCCCATGTGACAGGTCATCCAACCATGACCATCCCCATGTCCTCCAAGGGCACGCAATAGAGGGGCTACGAGTAAATAAAAATTGGTTCATCGTCGCCGTTGGATTCCCCGACAAGCCCATGCACCAAGTCCGTTGTTCCCCATTCACAATCACTCCCCCAAAGGAGGCCGTTCCAGGGCGCATTTGTAAACGACGATATAAGGTAGTGGCACCCAATGCTTCGTACAAAGCTGGCATCGTATCAAAATCACCTACAGATACGCCACCGGTGCTAATGATCATATCCACTGGCCCTTCTGAGACCACCGTACGACGTAGCAAAAGCTATATTCTCTTCTAATGCCTCTGGCGCATCCGACAGATGACAAAGGGAAACCACCTCTACTCCCAAGGCGCACAAAGCACCTTCCAGTAAATAGCGATTCGAATTATAAATACTCCCCACTGGCAATGCCTCATGAGGATCTGTGACTTCTCGTCCCGTCGTCAGGACGATGACTCGAGGTTTACGATACACAGACACGGCGCTAACACCCTGTCCTGCGAGAAGACCTACTTGCGTTGCTTCTAAGACAGTGTTTGCAGGAACTAGCTCCTGCCCTATTTGTATATCTTCGCCCGGTAAGAGAATGTGTTGTCCCACTTGGATGTTATTTGGGACTTTCACCTCTGTATCCGACAGCCACGTGAGGACTTCTTTCACAACTACCACATCTGCCGAATCTGGTACCATGGCACCGGTCATAATGCGAATCCCTTCCCCTGGCGCTAAAGTGCCTTGAAAGGTTTCTCCTGCCCCGATACTCGTTACGATGCGATACACCTCGGTCCCCTCTTGAAAGGCTACAGCGATACCATCCATAGCGGATCGTCTAAATGGGGATAGGCTAATTGGGCCTGTACCGTGTTTGCTAACACCCGTCCATAGGCACCATCAATGTCCACCGACTCTACTGGTAGGCGATAGTTCGCCCGAACTAAGGGCTCTTGCAATGCGTGTATGGCTTCGTCTACTGTTAACACTTGCATCATAACAACTCCTTCAATACCCAATCCGCCAAACGTTCCATGTCTTCCTCGCTAAAGCTAAATTGCTCGCACAATGTATTTCCTTCCAATGGTTCCTCGATATCCGTCACCACCGCTACAATGTCTTCCAATTGCGTCAATCGACTATCTTCATGGTCTGCACGGACTACTTCGATAATCGGCGCTACTCCATGACTACGACTTTCTAAGATTACCAAGTCCACAGGCATTTCGTTGGCTAAGCGAATCAATTGCTGTTGACGCTCCATGCGTTCCTGATGGACCACCATAGCATACCCATTAGGGCCGGCAATGGCTACCGCTTTGGCGCCGGCTTGGCTCGCTTTCCATGTGTCCGTACCTTCTTTGTCCATGCTAAATCCATGACCGTCACTTTTCACCATGCCCACTACGACGCCTTTCTGTGAAAGTGCCTGAATGAGGCCCGCTACCACCGTCGTTTTTTTCCTGACTTGGATTGGCACGCACTGACCGTTACAATCGGCACGGATCGGTCACGATTGATAGCTTTTGCCTTCGCCAATTTATAGGACAAGCGAGTGTTTACATTTTGGTACAACTCTGCCTCTTCGATCATATCCATGTCCATGAAAGGAATCTTATCCAATACACCATGCATAGATACATCTTCGCCCTCTAAGGCTTCTTGCACTTGGGTTAGGACAGACCGTTTGTAGATTGCCGCTAGTGGCTCATACTCTTGCAATCCCACATAGGGCACCATGGCCAATAATTCGCCTTGTAGGAAACTATCGATATGCACTTCCCACGATGGCGACCCAGTGAAAGTCAAACCACGGCATGTCTGCTGACACCACGATATAGGCGTCCCGTGTGCCCACTGTGAAGGCCGCCTCTAATCCGCTAAGAGGTCCTTTCATAGACACTGTATCTGGCACTAATTGAATGTCTCGCCCAAAGGATCTGGCCTCTTCAATAATATGTAACTCCGATTCTTCTAGGTCTCAGTTAATGGATACTAAAATTTCACCACATTCTGGGAGGGACCGCCTTGCGGAGCATTTCTCCTAAGAGAGTAGTGCTACCCCAAGGCAATCCTCGTCTTATCTGAGCCCATGCAGGGTGCTCAGACCACCGCTAAAAATAATAATCCCTAATTCAGAAATCATGAATCTCTCCCCAATTACTTATGTACGGCACTCACTTTACGCAATCCCCGCATCACAGGTACGTATAATAAGCTGAGCACCACTAGATTAATAATCATATCCGGTAGCATATAGGTCGCATTATAGGCCAAGGAGTACATCCAGGACTTTTGCCCTTCTGGTGCATAGGAACCAAATACAACTACGCCACTAATAGCCGACATGGCAAAGCGTGTTAAAAATCGCATAAATGGCACCAAAGAAGGCTTTCACAGTACCGGAATCACCAAAGAAACCAGCCAAACCGATCGCCCCATAGGCCAAGATATAATCTAAAATAATACTCATATAATGAATGGAAAATTTAAAAACCTAATAAGAAATGCACCACCCCGTAAGCAACGCCTGTCAACATGCCAGCACGGCCTCCCCAGCGGTACGCGTAAATCAATAGAGGTACTAAATTAGCTGCTTTCACAGCGCCCCCTTGTGGCATTTGGTAGATTACGTAGACGCTTAGGATTTGCGCCATAGCAATGACCAATCCACCTTCTACAATCATTTTTGTTTTTGTTGTGCTACTAGTACTCATATGTATCTCCTTTGGCAACACGTCTATAGAAAAATGTAACTACATGAAACTGTATAGTTCATTTTTATTGTATCATTTAATAGCAATTATTATCTATACTAATTTTCACAAAACCGTATTTTTCTCGACCCTTGTAAAATCCTAGTTACCGTCTATGAAAGTTCGTCTCCACCTGTTGCCAAGATGTATTCTCTTATGTATAATAGATAAGGATTATGTCTTAATCCTAATTATGTCTATTTAGGGGGCAACAAATAATGATCAATACTACCAACATTTTCGATTATGAAGACGTGCAATTGATACCGAACAAGTGTATCGTATCTAGCCGTAGCGAATGTGACACAACAGTAAAGCTTGGAAATCGCACATTCCGTTTACCAATTGTACCAGCTAATATGCAAACCATCATCGATGAAAAAAATTAGCAAAACAATTAGCGGCGGAAACTATTTCTACATTATGCACCGCTTCCAACCTGAAAAACGTTTGGACTTTGTAAAAGACATGCATGAGGCAGGTTTATTTGCATCTATTTCCATTGGTGTCAAACCAGAGGAATTTGAATTCGTTAACAAATTAAAAGCAGCAAACCTTTGCCCAGAATATATTACAATCGACATCGCTCACGGTCATTCCAACAGCGTTATCGACATGATTCAACACATTAAACGTGAACTTCCTGAAAGCTTCGTTATCGCCGGTAACGTAGGCACTCCAGAGGCAGTTCGTGAACTTGAAAATGTCTGGCGCTGATGCTACTAAAGTGAGGTATCGGACCTGGTAAAGTATGTATTACGAAATTAAAAACTGGCTTCGGTACTGGTGGTTGGCAATTATCCGCTGTTCGTTGGTGTGCGAAAGCGGCTACAAAACCTATCATTGCTGACGGCGGTATCCGCGACCATGGTGACATTGCAAAAATCCATTCGCTTCGGCGCTTCCTTCGTCATGATCGGTTCTCTATTCGCTGGTCACATCGAATCTCCAGGTAAAGAAGTGACAATCGATGGTGTCACATACAAAGAATACTTCGGTAGCGCTTCTGAGCACCAAAAAGGGAACGCAAAAACGTAGAAGGTAAAAAAATCACCATCCAATCCAAAGGCAGTATCTTTGATACATTGATTGAAATGGAACAAGATTTACAATCTTCTATCTCCTACGCGGTGGTACTACACTACAAGCGATCAAAAAAAGTGGACTACGTTATCGTTAAAAACTCTATCTTTAACGGCGACCGCTAATCACATATATGAGGACTCTTCTCTGGAAGGGTCCTTTTTATGCCTATCTCTATTACCATGTTCTCTTACATCGCCGTTAGCACAGGCTCTCACTATCACTGCTAGCAAATAATCTTCCCCTTTTGAACACAACCTCGCCCTCCATCCATATTTCTGCTACAAGAACAATATACTCCTCATAAAACAAACATGTTGAGAAAGCCATCACGGCCTCCTCAACATGTTTTTCTTATTGAAATTTAGGACGTCTACCTTCCGCAAAAGCACGAATACCTTCTCGGAAGTCTTCTGTTTCGCCCAAGGAATTTTTGGATTTTCACTTCTAATTCCGCATATTCCTCAAAGTTTGTGAAGAAACTAGCCCACATCATTTGCTTCATAGCACGGAAAGAGTTAACTGGCCCTTTTCGCCAAGCGTTGCACCAAACGATTCGTAGTGCGCTCCAGAATTTCCGGTTCGCACACTTTGTATACGAAACCATATTCCTTGCCTTTTTCTGCCGTCACTGCCTCGCCCGTCATCGCCAATTGCATAGCACGGTTAATACCGACAGCACGACTTAACAAGTACATACCACCTGCATCAGGTGCCAAGCCCACATTGACGAAGGCTTGAATAAAACGGCTATTCGTAGAGGCTACGCACATATCCGCTGCCAACACCATATTGAAAGCGGCCCCTGCCACGGCACCATCGGTGCACATCACCACAGGTTTCGGCAAATGTTTCATAGCTAAAGAAATCTGCATCACCAAGTGAGTAATCTCAAAGAGGGACTCGGTGTCATCTTCTTCCACAGCCCGCTTCATCTCTGCAAGGTCTCCCCCTACGGAAAAGACTTTCCCCTCAGCTTTAAATACCAATACACGAGCCTCATCTGTGTCCGCCACCACTTGGATAGCATCTAGAATTTCTTGGCACATAGGTACATTAAAGCCATTTTGCACTTCTGGACGATTGAAGGTAATGGTCGCCACATTGCCTTCAATATTGAATATAATATTGTTATATGTCATACTTCACCTATTTTAGTGTTTTAGTAGGATCTGACTCGTCATCTTGTGGTTCTTCTTGTAATGTGAACGGTTTACCTACCCCATCATTGCGCAAACGATCTGCTTTTTATTTTTAGCCCAGTCGATAGGTTCCCCTTTTTTTCAAGAGCTTGACCCTGTGACAGCATCTACTTTTACACTATATTCCTTTTTCATCTGTTGCTTGCGTACGAACAATGTACATGACTTCATTATTCTCCGCTTTAATTTCCCAGCCTTTCGTAATGGAACCTTCTCCTACTAACGCACGAGCTGCCATCTCTGCTTGTTTCGGCGCAATCACTTTCAATGGATTGAACACTTTGGATGCCACGTCCTTCGCTTTGCTAGAACGGAATTCACGTACCACTTTACCAGTGATTACGTCAACATCGATGGTGATTTTTTTGCTTTGGCGTGTATCCTACCACCACATATTGGTAATTCCCTTTAGATGGATCCAATGTAATGGAGCTCACCGTCGCTTTCACATAACGGCCCACAAAGATGCCCGCCACTTCACGCATGGATAATACCATGGATTGACCTGGTTGACGCACCACTACAGTTTTGTCATTCAAATTTGAATATTCATTGATTTCAGCATGTGCTTGCGGTGCTACTGCAAAGGTTGTTGCAAAAGCCATGGCACCTACTAAAGCTAGTGTACTTTTTCATTTTGACTCTCCTATATATACCACTTTATGAACAAAACTGACCTGCCCAGAGGACACGCAATTTCCATTCTCATTCTTGAGATATCTCTTTCATTATACAGTATCTATCGTAATTCTTCAATACAATCACCACCCTATGTTTCGCAAGCATGGACTTAGTGCGTCCGCAGAGACTGGTTGCCTAGACATGAATTCGTCCCTACTATTCTCCCCGCATTCTATCCATGATGAAAAATAAAACGTTCCTACCACGGCAAGTCTACCGCAGTAAGAACGTTTTTTTATACTATAGATACTTAGCAAGTACTGCTTCGAACGCCTCTGGTTGTTCTACAATCCAAGTATCGAAATTTTTGTCCCTGCTGTGTCTAGCACTTTCACAAGATCGATGAAGAAGTTAGGAATATCTGCTACTGTTAAAACCCCTACTTCATCGGACATACGAGGACCTTCAATGTGCCATTACCGTTGATGAATACTTTGAAAGCTGGTTGAGGCTTCCCATCCACTACTTTCGTAAATCCATGGAAACCAAGGGTTCCCACTTGATGCGTACCGCAGGAAGATGGGCAACCAGATACGTGGATTTGTGGCAAGCGATCTGTAGATAATCCTTCAGATTCTACGGTATCTTTTACCACTTTTACAAGTCCAGAAGAATCTTGGAAACCGATTTGGCAAATCGTAGCGCCTACACAGGATACAGTATGCTCGAAGTTATTTTTCGCATGCGTATCAGCGATAATCATCGCCACTGCGTCTGCTTCTTCCCCAGTTAAGTTCACGATATACACAGATTCATCACCGCAAATACGGATTTCTGCTTTTCTCTAAACCGCCTACATAATCAAATAATTTCACGAATACATCGATTGGTGGCGTACCTACCAATGGTTTGTATTGAACGTAGTACAAAGCCTTCTTGTTTTTGTGGCTCTGCCAATGGTGTAGTAGGTGTTGTAGTACCCGCTTTTTTTCACTTCATATGGTGCCACAGACAATGTTAAGTCATGCGCCGCTTTAGATTTTTTTCCAAATATTCATGGTACGCTTTGCGGAACTCCTCAGCCCCTAAGCGTTGCGCAATGAATCGAGAACGCGCTTTTCCACGAGATTTAAAATCACCTAATTCATGATATAAATGTAACATACCTTCTACGTGGTGCAATACCTCTGCGGGGTTCACATCTTCGTCCACTAGGACACCAAAGGCAGATCCACCGCCAATACCGCCACCAGCATAGACGTCAAAGGTTCCGTTTTTCTTTTGCCAAGAACCCTAAATCTTTATAGTTCGCATGGCCCTCATTGTCTACCACAGAGAAACCAATTTTATATTTACGTGGCAATGCCAATGTGCCGATTAAGGACACTGCATATTCACTGACAGCTTGCAAGTATGGAGTTACTGCAAATGGCTCTGCAGGATGTACGCCATGCAATGGACTAGCCGTTACATTACGCAAGTTATCTCCACCTGTGCCACGATTGTAAATATCATGCTCGAAACATTCTTTGTATAATTCTAGAATTTGTTCCCCTTGTAAGTTGTGGAACTGGATACATTGACCTGTTGTAAAATGCACATGTTTCAAATCGTATTTGCTTACTGCATTCACTAAAAATTTCATTTGATACGGAAGAATGCGAGATCCAAAGAAACGTAGCCGCAACATAGCACTTTCAAATCCTCGTTCTGCATAACTACCGAATCCTCCACCAATACCTTTGAAATCTTTTGGGGCAATTTCTTTCTTAAAGAAACCTTCAATCCCTGCTTGGAACTTTTCAAACTCTCCCGCAAATCGTTGCCGTACTTCTTCTGAAATAGCCATTATACTTTCTCCTCTCCTGAGCACTCGCTCAATAGAAAACTCTTCTTCTCAAGTATAACAGATATTGAAAGTGATTTCTACACTTTGAAATCCGGCTCTTTTCATGGGTTATATACGTTCGGCATAGTATCCCCTAATTCCGGGCTCTCTTATTCGATAAACGCCACAACACCGTCTGTCAATTCGTTTTTGCAAGTCATTCGAACGGTCTTCAGAGTCAAAACTTTCATCAAAGGTCACTGCCATGCGACGAGCTTTTGCTTTCATGCCCTAGCACGAGGCGCATAAACATTTTCTTTGCCCCTTCGTCATCGCTATACACGATATCCTGCACATCGTCCACTAAGAGCAAGTGCAGTTTGCAATATTCTTCCATATAATCCGCTACTTCACCATAGGTCACGCTGTCGTTGTATTCTTTCATGAACTGCGCACCCGTCACATAGCGTACACGTAGGTTAGGATTTCCTTTCACAGCCTCTTGTTCCATAGCTTTCAACAAATGCGTTTTACCCACACCCGTTTGACCAAATAGAAATAGAACTGATTCAAAACACTTTGTAAAATCAGTCATCGCTAGGGGCTGACGCCATACCAAATTTATTCTTCTCTGTTACATTGAAAGTCTCAAATGTTTGCATAATTGCTCCTTATTTCCTCGCCACAATGGAAAAGAGTGGCACTGGATTGTATAATTCATCTTCTACATCATACATACGACTGCTCACAGCCATATCTAAATACACGCGGGAAAAAGCCTGCCTTGCGGATCATGTGCACATCCCAATGGGGGCGATCCATGCGACTGATGGACAGTTCTTCTGTAATCGCTAGGCACTCCTCCATGGTTCGGGGGGACACGGTTTCGTGAATGTGGTGATTCGCCACAACGGGCACTTTCAGTTCCACTCCATAATCGCCATCAATATTGATGAGCACCCCTTTCGGCGCCAACACACGATACCATTCCTTGTAGGCACTTTCCACATCAGGCAAGGTCCACGTCAGATTCCTCGCTAGGATTACATCAAAGGACGCATCTGCATATTCCAATTGCATGGCATCCATACAGTGAAAGTCCACCGAACCTTGTAATGAGTCCTGCAATACCAACGCTTGCTCCTTCGCCACCGCAATCATGTCTTCCGTCAAATCAATGCCGGTCACCGAATAACCCTTTTGGGCTAGTAAAAAAGCAAAAAAGCCTGTACCCGTGCCCAAATCTAAAATCCGTTGACCAGTGTCCTTAATGTGAGGAGTAATCTCTCGCAACCATCGTGGCGCTAGATTCGATTGTAATTCCTTCATGCGCGCGCTCCAAAATCACCGCTCCGCCCTTTCCAGTAGGCAATAATCCTATCTCGTATCGTCATAGGCCCTCCTTGTATCGTATCGTATTATACCATGAGGAACATGGTTTTGTATGTATCTTGAGTCACGAACAGATGGATAAAAGGCCTACTAAAAATACCTGAGATTCCACACTAAAAATACGTAGGTACAGGTAGTATTTTTCCTTTTTATTGAAAAATGTTGGTGGCTACTCTTATATGAGTAGCCCCAACATTTAATATAGAAACCGTTATAATAACTACAAGATCTATAGAGCGTGTTTTTATACTTAACTACAAAATATAATTTATCAAAAAGATAAACTATTTTTACTTCAGCCCAACCTAAAGCGACGCTGTTTTTCATCCATATCTGCTAAGATTTTTCTCAGCTACTTTAGCGGGATCAGTATTTACATACATAACAGAGCCTAATGTATGTTTAGTGTCTTCTTTCAACCATTTTGTTACAGCATCAGAGCCTTGTGTAGGGTGGCTCAACACAGTGGTAAGAGTTAATCCCCCATCAAGCGGAAGCCAAGGGATGCATCGATACCTTTTTCGTTAGACCATTCAGGGCTAGACATAGCAAATGGCAATTGAGGTGAGTTAAGGCCAAGTTCTGCAGCAATACCGCCGAAGATACCAGAGGAACGCGCATTATCTACACATTCACCCACATGCCATACTGGTGGTTGATCATCGCCCAAAAACTCTTGCAATGCAGGGCTACATTTTTTAATAGCATCTGTATTACAGTAACCAAGTTTCATCAATGGGAAGGATGCACAACCGTTTGTTAAGATGATACAGCCATTTTTTTAATAAGTGTATCAACGATATCTACAGTTGCCTTTTTCATAGATAACGCGAGGGTTAGAACAACCTACTACGTTAACGATACCACGAACTTTGCCAGATTTTAAAGCCTCTGCCAATGGTTTGAAGGAACCATAATGTTTAACAGTAGATTCTGGAGAGAAGCCAACTTCTGCTGTGATTTCGTATGGTGGAATGAATACAGGCATACCTTTACGCAATTCATGCGCTTCAAGAGCACGATCCAAAATTTTGCGCGCCAATTCTTTTGTCTCAGACAAGTTAGTATGGTGATGATCGTAACCGATATGCTCAGCACCTGGCAAACGAGCTGCATCAGATGTAGTAATAACTTTTGTGTTAAAGCAACGTGCTACGTCCATGATAGCAGGATACACGTCTTGAACGTCAGCTACCCAGCAATCAAGAGCACCGGTACCAAGTACAAGCTCAGCACCGATAGCATTACACAATGGAATAACATTTTCATAACGGTACATACTGGATAAGCCAGAGCAGCAAATACCGTAGAATTGGATACCTTTAGCACCGATAGCTTTTGCTTTTTCTAAATATTCTTCGGACGCACCAATTGTACAAATTTGAGAAACCAATGTTGGTAAGTGACCATGAACAGCTATATTAACATAACCTTTTTTCAAAGCACCAATATTAACTTTGGATGTACGGCGACCGCCTTGACCGAATAATGCATCAGTAGCGATATCTGCCGCCACTACACCAGTAAATGTGAAAGCAAGACCACAACGCAAGAATTGTTTCATGTTGCTTTCCCAGTCGCCATCTGTACCTACGGTTGTACGATGATATGCATCAAAGGCTTCATTGTATGCGGAAACAGGCAAAATATCCAAGTTTTTCCAAACTTCGCGACGCTCTGCAGGAGCCAACGCTGTAATTGTTTTATATTCACCGGCAATGCACGGCTCAAATCTTCGAGTAATACATCTGCTAAATCATTAGCTACTTCTTTTAAAGAACGACCTTCTTCAGGGATGTTGAAAGCCTTACATACAGTACGGATTTTTTCTTCCCCTAAAATTGGAAGGTCCAATTGGTCATTAGCGTGACTTTCAAAGAGATCAAAATTTCACGAGCATGTGCACCATGTTGAGTCAAACCACCCGCGAAAGACACGTGTCATATTACGAGCTACGATGAGGTCAGCATCGGCACCACAAACACCACGAGGGCTCTTAGGTGTAATTTTACATGGGCCCATGAAACAGATACGACAACATATACCGACAATACCAAATGTACATTGTGGTTGTTGTTTATCAAAGCGGTCAAATACCGTATCACAACCGATTTGCTCCATACGAAGAATCATTTCGCGCACAGCAGGATCTGGTGTTTGTTCGATAACATCTTGTTTGGTAGGCCATGTTTTTCGATATTCAGCAACGGCTTTCATGTAGTCATTTACACCATGTTCATGAGGCACGCCCGGTTCATGAGTGTGTGGCACCCATTTATCCGTTGGTAGTGCTTTTGCAATGACTGTGATCATGGTCGTGATCGTGATGGTGACCGCCACAATGGCAATGGTCATGATGATTGTCATGATCATGATGGTGATGATGTTCGCCATGGCTATGGTCATGGGTATTTTTGTTTTCCACATCTTTACTCATAATGAACCTCCTAGGGGCCTACATAGGCCAACCGTCAATAACATGAAAACATATTCTACTTTTACTTCGCTTTTTAAAACCACTATACTCGTAGGTTTTAAACCCTACTCATAAATAGGTTTTAACTTACTTTAAGTATATTTTCTGACTAGATATTTGTCAATTACTTTTTGAGATTTTTTAACTTATTTTTTTATCAAGAAAGACTGTATTTACTATATTTATCATATTCTTTACTTATTAGACGTATATCTTTACTTTTTACCCTATTTTTTTATATGATAAGTAAAGATGAAAGAGGTGCCATATGTATAATTATCAAGGATTACTCCGCCTATTACAAGAGCATAACCTACACAAATCTCACTTGACGCAATTACTTCACATATCTTCAAGAACTATCGCAAAAATTTCTAAAGGGGAAAAACTTTCACCCTCAGTCATACGCAAGTTATGTGAGTACTTTTCTTGTTCCCCAACAGATCTCTACACACTAGAGTCTGACAACCCTATCCTTAAGCAATTGCGAGAAGAAAAAGAGCATGGAATCTCTGGTGGACTTTACCATGAACTCCAAGTACGCATGACCTATAACTCCAACCATAGAAGGCAGTAAGTTGAACGAAGAGCAAACTAGACATATCTTTGAAACGAACACGATCCACGGAGATGAAAGTCTGTCCGTTGATGATATTATCGAAACCGTCAACCACTTCAGAGCCATCGATTACTGCATTGATATCGCAGAAGATCTTCTCTCAGAAGAAAACATCAAACATCTTCACTATCTATTAAAACATAACACAAAAAGACGAAAGACTTTTCTTGGTTCAATGTAGAAACTACAAAAACACGACCGAATGTAGTCGGTGGCATAGAAACCTCAAAACCTGACCAAGTAGCAAGCGATATGCAAAACTTACTAACATGGTATGCCAATAAAACACATATTTCATTTGAAGACATCGTGGAATTTCATTTCCGCTTCGAACGCATCCACCCCTTTCAAGATGGAAACGGTCGAGTTGGCAGACTCATCGCTTTTAAAAAGAATGCCTAAAACATAACCTAATCCCCTTTATTATCGAAGATAGAAAGAAATATTTTTACTACCGTGGTTTAACAGAATTTTTACGTGAACCAGAGCTACCTCATCGACACCTGTTACGATGGACAAGACACCATCAAACGCTTACTAGAATACCTTGAGATTCCCTACTAATGATGTAATTTCCCCAAAGGAACGCTGTCTCACGTAGACATATCGTAGCGTTCTTTTTTTACTACATTCTCGCAAGCACAAAACGAGCAACATGTTCCTGAACAAACCTACCGTAGGATCAGTTTGAGAAGAAATATGTTGCTCGTTTTCGCCATATCAGCCTACTAGAACGCTACAATATGTCATAGCGAAACAAGAGACGTCTTTTTCACAGTTTCCTCTGCAATAGAAATGGTTTTTCAGTCTCCATTCCGACCACTTCAAATTGGAAGAGATTCTCCCTCTTTAACTCCCTAATAGAGGGACTTTTATTTTCTATACTATTTGAGATATTCCTATTGATAATGTTATAATTGGACATATGGTAAAAATCATATATGTCATAAAGCAAATACTAATTCTTTTTCACAGAAGAAAATCTAATTCTTCTATTATGCCTAGTGTATCTAAGCACAGCATATTTATGATAGATTATATTCTCATAGAAAGGATACCTTTATGAAACAGTATTTAAAACAATTTGCTACTTCCAAGTGGTTTGATCTCCTAGGTGTCGTTCTCGTCGTAGGGATTGCCATCTCTGCTGGTTACCTTAACTCACGTCTTGAAAAAAATTTGTAGATTGGGGCCCTTGGACTGCTCTCGTTCCCTTTGGACTTATTTCTGTCATCAACGTTGGCATTTCTATGTTGTCTACACGATTTACAGGGCGACTCAACAAATGGGGAAATTATCTCGGCATTGTGAATACTATTCTATCCGGTGCCATCGATTTTATTTTAGGAAACAAGGCGACTATCATTACCTATCCTGTTACTTTCATTATCTATACCTTTGCTATCAAAAAAATGGGAAGCTTCCACGAAGGTATTCCTAATACAATGAATCCTTCGCAAAAAACGATTAGTTCTCGGAATCATCACCATTATTGCTTTCACAATTTCAGGCGTTGCCAATTATATAGGCTTTTAAGCGGCCATATGAACTTTTTATCTATCCTAACCACTATCGTATTTGCTTTCTCACTCATTGCGAACTTTTTTAACGCTCTAAAATTAGACACACAATGGCCATTCTGGATGATCTATAATATGGTACAGTTATTGAAAGCTTTCACCCAAGGCAATTTTGCCAACGTTGGAAAATACATATTCTACATAGTCAATGCCATAGGTGCCTTACTATTTTGGAAAGATAAAGAGAAGCCCTCTGGCTTACTCCTAAAGAAATAATATCTCATACATTTTTGAGAGAGATATACCGTGCTCTTCATTCTCCAAAGAGTAGTATTTTTTTCTCGAAGTGTGCTAGAATATACATGTAAAAAGAAGAGCCATCAACGTGTGAACGGCGTTAGGCTCATCTCAAGAACAATAAAAGATGATAAGCCTAACGTGTATAAGTGCTACCAACACTTATCTTTTTACGTTAGGCTTTGTCATTTCTAATTAAAAGAAACGATAAATATCTATAATTAATTTTTAAAAATTTTACCAATAAAAAGTAACTTTTTCCAAAAATTTCATAGAATCCACCTCCTCCCATAATAGGAAGAGATGAGCCCAACAACACGTTAATGACTCTTTAATTTCATTATACCACAAAATTTGGCAAATCGTTTATATTTCGTTGCAAATTTCCACTAAGGAACGCAGTCTCACGTAGACATATCGCAGTGTTCTTTTTTTACTACATTCTGAAAAACACAAAAAAACGAGCAACATGTTCCCATCCCCAAAGGAACGTCGTGATGAGTAGAAAACTTGTGGCACCTATATTGACTGAATTATACAAACGCAAAAACGAGGCGCGACATATTCCGGAGCAAACCTAACCACTGTATCAGTTTGCGGAGGAATGTGTCGCGCTCGTTCATTTAATCACTCAATGCGTGCCGCAAGTTTTTCATAGCAACGCTAAAGAGACGTCTACTCTGGTTGAATTGTGAAGGACAAGCTAGAGAAGTATTTAGTTTGTTCCCCTTTTGTTTCAGTTGGAAATGCTACTTCTACGCCTACTACGTTCACGCCGTTAGCGACTACTGTAACCATTGCTTTACCTTGAGCGTCAGCTTGGCTTTCATTAGTCAAGTCGTTGAGAACGTCTTTAATCAATGGAGCGTTAGCATAAGGCATGCCATCTTTGAACACTTGGATTTCATAAGTGTCGCCTTTACGCAATGTCAATGGGTTAACACTTGGAACGATTTCGATTGGCATATTCAAACGTTCAGGTTTTACTGCTGTATTCCAGTAGTTTACATTGTATTTTACTGCATGAGTAGATTTTTACCGCATTTGGTACATCTTTCATCATAGCTTTATGCATTTTGCCGTCTTTATCTTTTTGTAAAGTAACCATAGTCAAATGTAGTTGCTGTTGTGCCTAACATTTCATTTTTTTCGATAGTTACATTGTGTTCATGAGGAATCACTTTCAAGTCCATTGGATTGTAAGCTACGTCATAAGCTTCAAAAGCTTTTTTACCATGGATGGTTCGTATGCATTATCTACAGGACCTTCACCTAATACTAATGTTGGTTGATCAATACGTTCTGCAAACCATACACCATGTGCAGAAGCGTTTGCGCCCACAGAAACTGCTCCTACTAATGCTAATGCAAGAATTGCTAACTTACTTTTTTTCATTTGGATACCCTCCTATATGAAATATAATACTATAATACCTATATTCTACACGGTTTGAGAACTACTAGCAATCATTATTTTTCAATTATGAATTATTGCTATAATGGACCCTTCTTTAGTACTTTATATCATTATAGAGAATCATTCCCATTACAAAAACAAGTTGGACGATACTTTCAAACAAGCCTAATATGACCGCGAACACAGGTCGTATGATGGCACCTAAGAATCCAAATTGGCCCAATACCAAAATGCCGATAAAGAACCATAGCTGAGCCCCCAAGAGTTTCTCCCGCCATGCTAACGGTAAATACTGCAAGACTACGTAGAACCCGATAAATCCCGGCACTGGCAACATGTTAAAGACCCCCAAAGCCGATGCTCAACGTCACGATGTAGGACATGACCATCTGCAATCCCGTACTGATCGTCCCCATTTGCATAGCTACGGACATGCCTATATAGGCAAGGAATGCCACCAAAATATTGGCACCCAATCCGGCTAAGGCAATTTGCACCATCGCGGTCCGGGGGTTTTTTTAAAATTATAGGGAGAAAAAGGAATGGGCTTACTCCATCCCACGCGGCAATGAGCATCACCGAGCACACCTAACAGATCCAAGTGTGCAAAAAGGATTAATAGTATCCCGTCCCCACTGTCTCGGTGTCAAATCGCCTAATCGAATGGCCATCTTCGCTTGCGCGTAGTTAAATATTGATATAGCAATGGCGATGGCCGGTAGCATCGCTATATAGTGAATCATATCTTTCATAGGTATCTCCTTAACATATACTGACCTTACTATTATACACGATATATCGCCTATCTATACAGTATCTTTCTTTCACAGTTCTGAAAAATTTCCCCTCAGTGCTACCTACTCCTAACAGTGAGTGGACAAGTTCTATTTTGTTTTGCATACTGAAAGTACAAACTATTCTTAGAGGAGGTCATTATGAAGGAACATCGAAAACAATACACTATCCCCATCCCTTACGAAGTTCTTTATCATTTATATGTACACCAAGGTCTCACTACCAAAGACATTGCCCATCAGTTCCATTGCAGTCAAAGCACGATTTGCCGGCGCTTACACGATTATCATATAGGGACTCACTCAAAACACATTGCTATTCCTAAGGAGGCCCTCCTTCATGACTACGCCGAGGGCAAGTCCGTCACTGCATTGGCTGAGCAGTACCAAGTATCACCTCGAACAATTTACAATCGTCTTCGCCAATGGCAGGTGCGCCCCACTGTGAAAGCACCAACGCCCCCTGCGCTCCCCATTACGCATATCCTAGAAGACTATGAAAAAGGATCCGACGCATGGCTATTGCCAAAGAACTTCACGTGTCTCCTTCCACGATTATCCACCTCTTGCAAATGAATCATATCCCTTGCGAAACAGTACCAAACGCATTCTATTACCCATCGACGACATTTGCCACCTCTATACAAGAAATGGTCTATCTACTACACAAATTTCACACATCTACCAAGTGAAGCCCTCTACCATTGCCTCTCGATTACGTGAACGAGGTATTACTTTGCGGGGCAACAAGGAAGAGTTACCCATGTATGCCATCATAGTCGCCTATCAACAGGGAACACCTCTGCAAGTATTGGCTGAGACATACCACACCAAGTATCACACCATCCGAAATATGCTAATTCGCAACGGTGTGTATCGCAAAAGCACGGCGCATTCGAGATTGCACCTATGATATCCAATCCTTACATCTAACAGAGCGTTTATCCGTAGCAGACATCGCTACTCGGTATGCTTGCCACCCAGAAACGATACGGCGTATTATCAAAGATGCTAAGAAAAAGAACAAATCTGCTCACTCCTATCCTTGCTAGGACTAGAAAAGTAACGTATACTAAAAGAAAGTATATGTCATTTTAAAAGGAGTGTATCATGGAATATATCATCGCTTTGCTGCCCTATTTCTTAATTGGTATTATCGCAGCGCTTATCTCTCGGTATACGGGGATTGCCATTTCCTTCTTAGTGGTCCCAACCCTATTGTATTGGGGCGCTAGTCCCATAGAGGTCGTATCCTTTATGTTAACTTTTTACTCTATACAACACATTCACCTTTGGAAACACAAGATGTGCGCTTAGATTTTTAAAGAGTTAACATTCTTCCCTGGTTGGAAATTGGTTATCCCTCTCGTAGTATCCTTTGGGTTAAGTCTTGTATCTCCACATCTATCGATTGGGCTCTTTATTGCCTTCTTTATTCTAGAACTAGGGGCCTCTTTGTACAAACGCTTGCCTAAAGCAGAGCAACCCACATTAAAACAGCTTGGTATTTCTTCTACTATCGCTGTTTTATGGACGATCATTGGCGTGTTGAATTACCGTTATATTCCTGAAAACTGGTTCTTCCTATTCGTAGGGATTGCTATGTTAGGACTCACTTGGTTTGCCTACTATGCAGGGGTTAACCGCTATGCATTCAAACAATCTTGGACTGCTATCTGGCCTTCCTTCTCTCTATTGTTAGGCTTATTCGGCTTAGAGATTTCTTCTTATATTCATGGCATGCGTCGCAGTTTCTCCTCTCCATTTGATAAAAATGGTGCCTATGATTACTGTAGTAGGAGCCTTTTGTCGGTACTATGACATTATTCGTCATTGAAAACCAATTCTCCATCGCCTCTTTTGATTGCGGCAGTCGGCTGTGCCTTTGGACTTCGCATGTTCGGATCTTACGAGTTTACAAAATCTGGTAAGTTCTCTTGGTTAATCATCGGCCTTACCGTACTCATCGTGCTTTGCTTATTCTTGGTCAGCCCTGTACCAGTAGGTATGGATACCACCAACGAACTATTACAAGCACCGATTGCTAAATAAATATCTATAAATACATAAAAAGGAAAGTTGATACGATTGTATCAACTTTCCTCTTTTATAGTCTACCCCTGTGGAAAGGCGCCTACATACTCCCCACACGCTCATATCTGGTAAATGACTTTGCACATACATAGTTTGTAATGTATCCATACACCATGATATGGTCACATCCTTCTTCACATACATATAATTATGACCATCTTTCGACAGGGCAATTTCCAAATTTAATTTGTCTGGATGGTCTTCATCCATAATGGCTTGTACAAAGTGGCAGTTTTTCTTTCGGTATATCCCAAAACAAAGTGAAGAACACACGTTCATCTGCCACAATTTGTTGTAACACCGTCTCTACATCATTCCAAGTCCCTTGGTCGTAGGTCTCTTCATCAGTGATTAAACGAAACATTATGCCTCTCCTTGTTCGATGCGGATCACATCGCCAATGCGGTTACATAGTTCATCCAATTGGTCTTGGTCTGGACCTTCTGCCATAACCCGAATCAATGGTTCTGTGCCGGATGGACGCACCAAGATACGGCCATTGCCATTTAACTCTCTTTCCGCTTCACTGATCGCATCTTGGATAGATGAATTGCTTTTCCCAACTCGCTTTCGTAAGCACTCGTACATTCACCAGAGCAATTGCGGATATTTCGTCATTAGTCCCGCCAATTCAGACAAGGATTTTTCCTTTTTCTTTCATAATCGACAAGGTTTGCACCGCCGTTAATAGTCCGTCTCCTGTACTGTTATAGTCAAGGAAAATGACATGCCCCGATTGCTCACCGCCAATAGAATAGCCGTCAGCTAGCATTTTTTCTAATACATACCGATCCCCTACAGCTGTGCTCGACGTTTGCATGCCCAATTCTTTGGTAGCTTTGTGAAATCCGATATTACTCATCACAGTGCCTACGATCATATTGTCTTTTTAGTTTACCTTGTTCTTTCAAATGCAAGCCACAGAGCAACATGATTTGGTCACCGTCTAATACTTGACCTTTTTCATCCACCATCAAGCAACGATCTGCATCACCATCATTGGCAATCCCCACTTGTGCCCCTTCACGAAGCACCGCCTCTTGCAATCCTTCTAAATGAGTAGACCACTGCATTATCGTTGATGTTCGTACCCGTTGGTTCTACATTGATAGCCACTACATCAGCGCCCAATTGGCGAAGGATTTCAGGGCCCACATAGGACGCCGCTCCATGAGCGCCGTCATAGACAACTTTCAGTCCTGTTAAAGCATCACTCGTGGACACGACGAATGCCACATATTCGTTCACCCATTCTTGGTGATACGTAATGCGCCCAATATCTCCATCTGTGGGACGTGGCAAGCAATCATCAGCACTTTCAGTACATAGTTTTTCAATTTCATCTTCTACAGCATCTGGCAACTTAAATCCGTTACCATCAAAGAATTTGATGCCATTATCTGGATACGGATTGTGGGATGCAGAGATCACCACGCCTGCGGTACAGCCTTTTTGGCGCACTAAGTAAGCAATGGCAGGTGTCGGCGCCTCGCCTAAAATGATAACGTCCCCACCGACGGCACAAATACCGGATGCCAAAGCATTCTCAAGCATGCCCCCAGAAATACGTGTATCACGACCAATTAAAAAGGTAGGTCGCTCCATAGATTGACCAAAATAGGAAGCCGCTGCACGGCCCAAATGGTAAGCCAATTCTGGCGTTAAAAATTCATTGACTAAGCCACGTACCCCATCGGTACCAAATAATCTACTCATGGCTCTCTCCTTTCAAAGGACTGTATCTATTCATAATCATAATCGCTGTTTCTGCACCATCTAAGGCAGCACTCATAATGCCGCCTGCATAACCTGCCCCTTCACCGATAGGATAGATTCCCTTAGTAGAGCAAGATAGGCGCTGTTCATCTCGCAGGATGCGAAGCGGTGATGATGTCCGTGTTTCTACACCGGTCATACATACATGGTCCGCATCAAAGCCTTGGATGCGACGACCAAAATAAGGCAGTGCATCTGCCAATGTATTCGTCACATACTCCGGTAAGCATTCCCGCATATCTGCTGGTGTCACACCTGGTTCATAGCTGTAGGCCTCACGCTGTACATCATTCGTGTTCGTACGGCCCAAGAAATGACCCACCGTTTGAATCGGTGCATGGTAATTACTGCCACCCACGATGAAAGCTCGTTCTTCCCATTGTCGCTGAAAGTCCACCCCAGCTAATGGATGAGTTCCAAAATCTTGAGGACCTACTGTAACTACCAAGGCACTATTGGCGATACCGCTGTCACGAGCATACAAGCTCATGCCATTTGTTACAACACCCCCTGTTTCGGAAGCACTGGCCACCACTTGTCCCCCTGGGCACATGCAGAAGCTATAGCAAGAGCGGTCTGCCGCTTTATCATGGTATACCAAGGAATATTCCGCCGCACCTAAGCCAATATCTTCTGGGTGCACACCATATTGTGAGGTATCGATCACATCTTGTTCATGTTCAATGCGAACGCCGATAGCAAAGGATTTGCCTTCCATCTGCACCCCTCGATCATAGAGCATGCGATACGTATCCCGTGCACTATGGCCTACGCCGAGCATGACGATATCCGCTGGGATTCGTTCTGTATCATTGATGACAATGCCGGTCACCACCTGATCTTGTACTTCTATATCTGTCACTTGGGCACCGAAGCGGACTTCACCGCCCCAAGCAATGATTTGCTGGCGCATGGCTTTCACCATGTGGCGCAAAAATATCGGTTCCCACATGAGGTTTATGTTTATAGAGGATTTCCTCTGGGGCCCCAAATTCTACGAAATACGTAGCAATCTCGTGCAATCTTGGATGCGTTACACGAGTGGTCAATTTACCATCCGAAAATGTGCCCGCTCCGCCTTCGCCAAATTGTACATTCGATTCTGGTTTAAAGATGCCCTCTTTCCAAAAATTGTTCTACGTCCAAAGTACGTTGGTCCACATCTTGACCCCGTTCTAAGACGATAGGGAGATACCCTTCACGGGCCAAGTAAAAGGCGACCCAGCATCCCCTGCTGGTCCAAATCCTACCACGATAGGACGATGTTGCATAGGCTCCCCGCCTTGCACAATCGGTTCTGGTAGTTCTGGTTCCATGATGGAAATATCTTTGAAGCGGCTCAATTTTTTAGCCAATGGCCCTTCATTAGCCACTTCTAGGAATAAAGTATATACAAAGGTAATATGCGGTTTCTTTCTGCCATCCACGGAGCGACGCACTACATGGATAGCTCGAATTTGATCCCGCAAGGGGTATATTTTTATCAATAATTCTTCTAATCGGTCCGCATCTTGTACAGGGATTCGAAAATTTATAATACGTAACATCACACTCTCCCTACAATTGCGGTTCAATTTCTACTTTCACCACTACCCGCTCTGTGGTCGTCGTCACACCTTCTGGCAAGACTAAGCTATAGCCACCGGTAAAACTGCTAGTCGCTCCATGAACTGGGATGTCGATCGTTTTCACCCCATCCACACCATTAAGCGGCGATTCTTTCCCGATAATAGTCAACTCTTTTTGGCTCTACTACCACACGTTTCACCGTATAACCCACTGGTACTGAGCCCACTAGGTTTGGTTGCACTGGCACTTTTTTCTCCATCCGAATCCGTTCTAATTCGTATTGGATTTGCGCCGCTTTTGGTGTAATCGTCACACCTTCCACCACATTGCCTGCACCGTCCACAGCTAGGATATCTCCTACTTCCGTGAAACTTTCACGGTGTTTATCGAGGTTGATACGAATCACAGCATAGGCCGCTTTGCTCACCATGTGTGCCGGTCCGGAAATCGTCACACTAGTTGGCATAATTTTAGATTCTTTGATAGCGATATCGTTGGGCACGGTCCCCAATGGTTGCACTTGTACTTGCAATTCTTTCACCATGTATTCGTCCACTGTGACAGTGACGTTTTCTGGGGTCATGCTGTCGATGAAAGTCCCCGTAGGGGCCGTGAAATTAATGGCTACATTTTCCTGACCTACACGAGCATCTTTCATGTTCACATAGGCTTTCAGTACGGATGGATTAATGTCAAAGATGGCATTGCGCGGTCCTCGTAAGTGAACACGCACTTCGCTCGGCACACCTTCCACCAAATAATTTTGATCCAAGTTCTGTACTTGTACGGGCACGGTGTAGGTCATTTTCGATGACTGGGTTTTTGGTCCTTCATCACGTAGACCCACATGCCAATGGCACAGAATAAGCACAATAGTTTTGTTCCCCAATTATGTTTGAGTCCAGATATCCAATGCATCATTTCGGTTCACCTCGCTTAATTTTAAGTAAGGAGCTCACCGCACTTGGTGTTGGCTCTAACAATGATAACATAATAGTGCGCAACGTATCTTCTGATACGTCATGGTGAATTTGTCCGCCCTAAGGCATAGGAGATTTGTCCTGTTTCCTCGCTGACCACGACCACCAAGGCATCGCTCTCTTCACTTTGTCCCAGGGCAGAGCGATGGCGCGTGCCTAGTTCTTTGCTAACGTCTCGATTTTGGCTCACTGGCAATAAGCTTGCCGCCGTTTCAATTCTACCGTTCCGAATGATAACAGCTCCATCGTGAAGTGGAGATTTCGGATAGAATAAATTCATCAACAATTCACTAGTTACTAAACCGTCAATCCGTGTGCCTTGCATAGACAATACGTCTAGTTTCATCTTCCGTTCGAAGACCATGAGGGCTCCGATTTTTACGGCGCGACATGCTACGACAGGCAATGATGACTTCTTTCACAATGGATGTCAATTCCTCTTTGGACACTTTCGTGCGAGAGGAAAAGAACCCTGTGCCGCTGCCTAATTGTTCCAAAATACGGCGTAGTTCCGGTTGGAACACGATCGGCAAGGCTATCATAAGGACTGCCACACTCTGTTGCATCATCCAACTAATCACATGAAGTCCCATGAAATGGGCTAGGATATTAAACAGTAAAAGAACCAGTAACCCTTTTAATAGGCCCAAAGCTCTTGTATTTTTTACGAGTCGATATAAGTAATAAAATAGAGTGGCTACAAATAGAATATCCACGATATCTAGGAATCGCAACGTTTCTAATGTAGTTTGTAATTGAAACAACATAGAATTGGTCCTATCCTTTCTAATACAAATGAGGGTACAGGCTTGTGCCTATACCCTTTTATTGTATCCTATATTGGTATTTTTTTCTAGTAAACGAATGGGTTATACCGAGTATGTTTCGATGAGTACATCCATATTGCCACCGCACACCATGCCTTCTTTGACAGCTACATCATCGTTTAAGTCTACATAGATGCGACGGAATCGTTCTTGTTTTTGCAGTGCATCCACTGCGCTGAGGCGAATTTCGTTTTCTGCTCGACCGCCCCCAATGGTGCCAAATATACTGCCGTCTGCATGGACGATCATGGTAGTCCCCGCCTTGCGTGGCGTAGATCCATGAGTCTGCAAAATGGTGGTGACTGCTAATGTTTCTTGCTTATGTTGTTGTAAATACTCAACAAACTCATACTTCATGGGTGTACCTCGTATTCGATAAAAACTACCTTGTTTATGTCGTTGCACTGCCAAATATTCTGCCACAATGGAGAGGGCAATTTCTTCTGGTGTTTGTGCTCCTAGGTCGAGACCGATAGGAGCGTAGACCATAGCCAGTTCTTCCTCTGTCCATCCTTCTGCTTTCAACACTTCAAAAGCGTGATAGATGCGTTTATGACTGCCCATGACCCCTACATAGGTAGGCAATACGTGTCGTACTTGATGCAAGCAAAGACTGTCGAACTCATGGGCTCTAGTAACCACGATAATGCCCGTATAAGCAGATAGGGATACCTTGCTTTGTAATTCTTCAAATGGTAGATGGATTAAATGAACTCGTTCATCAAAATAATGGGGCTCTAAGTATTCTGGTCGATCATCTACGACGGTGACACCACAGCCGATAAACAAGAATTGATCTGCTACGCAGCGACTGACGTGACCAGCACCTAAGATTAAGATTTCTGGATCTTTTTCCACCGGTTGTAGGAAACACTCCATATCTTCCACAGTGAATAACTGCGTCTCTAATTTCGTAGGCATAGTGAATCCTTCGATACCGGTGCCGTATACCACATCTCCAGACCCATCGTACATGACCTTATCTCCTTGTCGCTCCCCCGATAATATGGTGACGATCAAGGATTGCTCATCGTTTGTCATTCGCTCTTGTACTACATCGATTAGATTCAACATATTACTCCTTTATCTGTTCATATTCCCCAAGCTGTAATGGCTTCCACCACACCGCCTCCCACAGCTAATGCTTTATCTGAAATCGTGATACAATGTCTTTCTTCGCATCGCGCGTCGATATCCGCTAGTTTGCATCCTTTCGGCACAAGAATCCCCGATGCCAACACGCCTCGCAAGATACCTGTAATCTTCGCCCGTAAAAGGGTATCCCCTACATAGCCAATGATGGCGCCCGCTTCAAGGGAGTCCCCAATATGACATTTCGCCACAAATAGACCTTCCTCTGGGGCATGCATAACCCGCTCATGGGTGTAGTCGCCTACATTGCCCGGTATACCCGTATTCGGTAAGGCACTCCCTTCATAAATGCAACGTCCCAAGGTATGTCCACGCATAGTTTCTACCACCACATGTACATCTTTGCCCGCTACAAATCCAGGACCACAGCCAATGACCAAGGCTGCATCGCTCTTCGTTGTCCCTATATTGCGTTTCGCCAAGATCGCATCGACCACGATGGTCGGTTGCAAGGTGGCGAGCACCGTTTCATAAGGTTCTGTCACCACGGGTATGGCTTCTCTTGTGGCTAGCAAGGACGGTACCTCAGATACCGTAACATGACGTGAGCGCAATCGTTCCAAAATCATTTCTCCTCGGTGCACCGCATTGCCGTACGACACTTCTCGGCGAATCATGGTAGGAATGGCAATTTCATTCACCACTACCCGATAACCTGCGCGCCACAAACGATAAATCGCTCCCGATGCGATATCGCCACCACTACGTATGAGAACAATTGGTTTCATATGCTTCTCCTTTACCTACGATACGTTCATAGTCTTCCTTGGTATCTATATCACTTCCACTATGGATTGGTCGTTCTCGATCGAGCCATAGATGTCGCTATAAGGCTTCCCGTCGCCTTTCAGAATGATTCGGCCCCTTGGTCTCCCTCAATGCGACACAGCGCTTGTGCCCAATGACGACCAAATAGAACGGGGTTGCCCACCTCTTTCTGGGGTCCATAGAAGGGCTGTACAATCGCCTTTTCTGAGCCTATGCCGGTGAAAGTATCACACAGCTCCTCTATCACTGTTGGATCTAACAAAAGTCTGGTCGATGACACCGCAGAGAATCCCTGTTAAACGAGTACCCTGTTCCGCTTCCCAACCTAGTAAAGCTTCCACCCCCAAACGAATGGACGTCCCTTGTCCCAGTTCAGGCTGTTCATTGGGAACAGGTATAGCCCCGACCTAGAACCAAGTCCTCTACTCCCATGGCGGGGGCAATAGCCACTCCTCGCTCTAGGATCAATGTCTAGCCCCATTCGAGGGTCAACAACTACCGCCAAAGGGTTGAGACCACTGTAATTGCGAAGAGCAATCTCGATCAATGATACCCCTCCGACGGTCATCCATTGTTTCGGTCGTCCCATCCGTTTAGACTGACCTGCTCCTAATAGTACACAACCGATTGCCATGATCGCACCTCTCGTATGTAACATGTATCTCTGTATCCATCGGCGAGCACCACATAGAGGAAAGGGAACTCCTTCAACTCCGCAAGCAACTCGTCCACGAGGGCCCCCTCTGCTTGGTCATAGCCCGTGCAAAACAGAACCCGTTCCCCTCTTGCATATTGGAACATCCCCTGATCATGGGCTAATAGGCGTGCTACATGGCCTGGCGTGATGATATCACCTTCTGAAAGTCCCATTACCTCTGCCACCTTATGTAATCGATGGACATAGGTGTCTTCCAGTGGTTTTTCCCAAGATTTGCAAGTTCAACACACCGATGGTCATCACCGTCTCTTGAGAGATGACAGGTTCGTGAAGTTCTGGCGCTTTCAACCATTTCTTTTTCGCCCCATCTGCCTCGGACAGAATCATCCAGTCCGGATGGTCCTCTTGTAATCTATCTAGTACTTCTGGTGAAAGTCCCACCACTTTATGACCTGCCAAGGACTGGAACCAAGCACCGATGCGACCTGATTCCATACGGTTTAATACATACCGCGCTCCCTGCTCGTAGTCATCTCCATACCAAGGTTCCCTGTGGAGCCACTTGTTGTGATCCCATCTTAGTGGTTGTGGTGACCATCACAGGAATACCTTTTCACAAGTCCTTGTTCCGCTAGCCTAGACACGACGGTCGTCTTATCCACCCGGCGCCGACTACAGAAATAATCCCTAGTCGGACAAATCGTTCCCAATGCACTGCATCTGTTTTCATGGTACTCCTTTTTACTTAGAGACTTGTCGTTTTTTTCATCGCTGTATATACACGTTCTGGAATCATTGGCAAGCTCGTTACCTCTGCGCCAGTAGCGTTAAAGATAGCCCCTTGAATCGCTCGGGGACGATGTATTAATCACCACTTCCCCAATGGATTTAATGCCGTATGCACCAGATGGTTCATAGGATTCCACAAAGCCTACATGAATATTACCTGTGTCTAAGCGACTTGGAATTTTATAATGCATAAAGTTATTCGTTTCTAAAACGCCACGAGAAGAGTATCGAACCTCTTCATAGAGGGCCATGCCAATACCTTGTACGATACCGCCTTCGGCTTGTACCCTGTGCCAAGTTGCGATTCACAATGGTACCGCAATCGACAACACCATAGTATTCTTGAGGAATGACCTTGCCTGTTTCGAGATCTACTTTCACCTCTGCAATGCCCACCATGAAAGGCGGTGGCGATGTTTCGCTACCCCACGTGGCAACGCCGATGAGCTGTTGTCCCTGTGCACCGGACACGAGCAATGGCGCCAATTCAGCGGTAGTCATTGTTTTCGTACCGTCCTCAGTCCACACCTTTTCTCCGTCAAAGGTCAACAAGGATTCCTCTACGTCTAACCGACGGGCAAATTCCTGTACTATCTTCGTTTTTCAAATCTTCGGCGAAAGCTTCGTCGCCGTTCCCGTTACATAAGTCGTACTCGATGCATAGGAGCCCGGATCGAAGGGCACCACGTCTGTATCTGCTTCGTAGACGCCCATCATTTCCATCGGGCATCCCAATGTTTCGCGGGCAATTTGCGCCAACACCGTATTCGACCCTTGGCCCATGTCAGTAGAGCCTGTGAACAACATGTATGTCCCATCATCGAGAAGGCGAATTTCCACAGTAGCGCAGTCTACGTTGGCTACGCCAGACCCTTTGGAAGGCAAATGCCACGCCCGGGCCCCCTACGTATCTATCGTCAATTTTCCAAGATTTAGGACAGCTGGTCCCAATTCGACATATCTTTCGCTTTTTGCACAGCTTCACGCAATAAGCCAGATTCTAAGATTTCTCCCGGATGGAAAGATTGCGCCGTTTCTCCTACGTTGATTAAGTTTTTTTCAAGCGCAATTCAATTTCGTCTATCCCCATTTTCTTCGCCAATTTCGTAATAGCGCACTCCAATGGCCACAGGGCTTCCGTCGCACCATACCCACGGAAAGCACCCCCAGCCATATGGTTGGTGTACACCATATTGGATTCATAGCGGATGGCTTTCGTCTTATTGTACAGTGGCAAGGATTTATGCTCCCTCGCGGTGAACGTTGTAAACGCATGACTACCATAAGCGCCGGCATCGGACACAGCCACCATGTCGATGACTTGAATGATACCATCTTTTTGTAGCCCCGATGCGCACTTTCCAGTCCCCTAGCATGACGACTAGTAGAGCAGTTATTGGCTTCATGGCGATCGTAAACAAGGTAGGATGGTTTCTTTAATGTCCATGTCACAAAGGCTGCGGAACAGCTCGGTACAGCCTGTTTGTTTCGAACCAAATCCACCGCCGATACGAGGTTTCACCACCCGAATTTGAGATGCAGAAATGCCCAAAGCCCATAGTTTGCATGACGACGGATATGGAATGGCACTTGCGTAGAACTGGTCAACACAAGGCGATTGAATTGGTCAATCGTGGCAAAGGTTCTAAACGTTTCCATGGCGGACTGCAAGGTGGCTTGGTCAAAGTAGGATTCTTCCACCACATAGTCGCACTTCGCCAATTCCCCTTCTAAGTCACCCTACTACGTGACTATATGAGCAAGCGATGTTTCGCTTCGGGTCTCCCCATTGGAAAGTGATAGAACAAGTCCTCTTCTGGATGGACTACGCTCGGATTATCGATGGCTGTATGAATGTCTCAAGACAGGGTCATAGATTTCGTATTTCACCTTGATGAGAGGCATCGCTTTCAAAGCAGTGCGCTCATCGACTGCCACCACTAGCGCCACCTCATCCCCTACATAGCGGACGATTTGGTCTAGAATTAACATATCGTACGGAGATGGTTCCGGATAGCTTTGTCCCGCTAGGGTAAACCGAGTTTTCGGCACGTCTTTATACGTGTAAATCGCTTCTACACCGTGCACTTTCATGGTCGCCTCAATGTTGATATCTAGGATTTTAGCGAATGCATGAGGACTGCGCAACACCTTGATACAGAGGCATTAGGTGGAATAAAGTCTTCCGTATAGGTAGCTTTTCCGCTCAAAAATCGTGGCGGCATCTCGTTTTTTGTAGCTTTTACCTAAATGTTTCATCCTTTGATGCCTCCTAAGTATTTTTCGGATGCCTCGCATATGCGATTCATAGCCGGTACAACGACATAGATTGTTGTTCAAATAATGGCGAATTTCGTCGTCCGTCGCCTGTGGATGTTTACGACCCAAAGCGATAGCGCTCATCATCATGCCTGTTGTACAATATCCACATTGATCGGCGCCCTCTTCTGCGAGACAATCCGCCAAAAGGCTCGCTTCCTCAGCGACCCCTTCCAAGGTAGTAATCTCGTGACCTGTAACTCTGAAAGTAGGATACGCACATGACAAAAATAGGGTCTCCGTCTACCCACACAGTACAAAGACCGCAATTCGTTGTATCGTGACCACAACGAACGCTATAAAAACCTAATTTACGCAATGTTTCCAATAGCATTTCATCGGTTTCAATCACAATATTACGCTTCACGCCATTCACTTGAATTGCTATTTCCATTGTGTCACCTCTTTGACTAATCGTCTTACCATATTTTTTTGCCATATCTAGGCGATACTCTGCACTAGCATGGGAGTTTGTTTGAAAGGATACATCTTCTACGATGGACTCTATGGCCTCTTCTAATCCGTCCATGCCCTTTGCATTTAAAAATTTCGCAACACCCTTTCGCACGAATCGGTTTTTCTGGACGGCCACCAATGAAGACGGAGTAACCACTTTCATCGAAACGAGCGACTCCGTTAAAAAGGGAAAGTCCGACGTAGATTTACGCAATGCTTCAATAGCTACACCCGCCTCATGTTTAGGGATGATGATTTCCAATAACAAATCGCGCTTTCCATAGGACAAATAGTCCTCTACGGACATACGTCCCCTTCAAAGACTTTCACCTCTGCTTGTAATGCTAACAAGGCTGGGAGAATGTCGGAAAAGCCGAATCGCGCCGCCACCGATCCCCCCATGGTTGCCATGGAGCGGAACTGAACGCCTAATATATCTACCACCGATTGTGGGAGTACGCCCCCGCAAAAGGTTTGGAATGGTTCATAGACCTCCACATCGCGCTGTGTTGCCATGGCACCGATGCGAAACTCTGTTTCTTCTTCTGTAATGTATCGAAGACCTAAAGGCAGACAAATCAATGACCATGGGCCATTTCCTGTTTCCTAATCTTGTCCGAGAACCACCGCTAATAGGGGTGCCATCTTTTGCTTGACCATGAGTGCGTGCGCCTCTTCCACTGTGGTGGGCTGTTGCACTTGCATAAACATAAGCATACATATACCTCCTTGCTTCCACACATCTGTACTCATATTGTACCATGTAACCACTAGTTTTTGCATATGATTCGTCACAGGATGCTAAAAATATATATGAGTCCATACAGTTGTTGTTTCCCTACATCACGGGTTCCGCCAAAGGACTAGTAACATCGCAATGCATAGCATCGCAACATAGATAACAAAAAGACTAGGCTAGCCTACCCTCAGGGTATGTCTAACCCTAGTCTCTATCAAATCCTTACCGATTAATAAGGCACTTCAGTTTTACGTGCTACACCAGTTTTAATAGCTGTTTCAGCTACAGCTTTCGCCACTGCCAATGGAACGCGTTTGTCGAATGCATTGGCTACTACGTAGTCTTCTGCTAACTCTTCATCAGTCACAAGAGCAGCTAATGCATCAGCTGCTGCCAATTTCATTTCATCGTTGATTTCACGTGCTTGTACGTCGATGGCACCACGGAAGATACCGGGGAACACGTTAACGTTGTTAATTTGGTTCGGCGCATCGCTACGACCTGTCCCCATGACACGTACGCCAGGTGCTTTCGCTTCTTCGTACATCACTTCTGGCACTGGGTTAGCCATAGCAAATACGATCGCATCGTCAGCTAAACTTTCTAAAATTTCTTTTGTGAAAGCCCCTGCTGCAGATACCCCTAACAATACGTCAGCACCTTTAGCGATTTCCGCCAAGTTGCCAGTTTTTGTCTCTTGACCCAATGTTTTAATCAACTCAGCTTGCAAGGAATCAAGACGTTTGTAGTCTTTGTTCAATACGCCGGAGCTTACCATTAATGTAATGTCACGAGCGCCCGCTAAATATAAAAGACGAGCGATGTTCGCACCCTGTCGCACGACACCGTTTACAACGATTTTTTTACTTTAGACAAGTCTTTTTTTCACAAAACGAAGAGTCGCTTTTACACCGCCAAGCAAGCAATAGCTGTACCATGTTGGTCATCATGGAATACTGGGATTTCCAACTCTTTTTTTCAAGCGATTTTTCGATTTCGTAACATTTAGGGGAAGAAATATCTTCTAAGTTAATGCCGGCGAAGTTTTTTTGTACTAATTTCACAGTGTTAATCAACACGTCTGGATCTTTTGTATCGATAACCAAAGGAATGCAATCTACATTACCGAAACGTTTGAACAACAAGGATTTACCTTCCATTACTGGAATCAGCTGCGTCGCACCGATATCGCCTAAACCCAATACACGAGTACCGTCGGATACAACAGCTACCATATTAGAACGACATGTTAAGTCGAAGGATTTGTCTTCATCTTCTTTGATGTGAAGGCATGGCTCAACTACACACGGAGTGTATGCCACTGTCAAGTCATGAGCATCTTTTTAATTCATATTTTTGTTCCAGTTTGTAAGAAACCTTTTTAGTTCCAAGCGTTTTTCAATTGCCTCTTGTTTTACGTCCATGGTAAAACCTCCTAGATTTTTCAATGATGGTAAGTTTCTACCGTAAAAGATTTCAGCCATCTCTTGTTTGAGTTGTTGGTTGATATGTTTACGCTCTTTCAGCGTCAAATCTTCTTCGGTAATACCAAACAAATAATTATTAATGTCGTACTCTTTCAGCATCATTTTGGTATGGAAAATATTTTTCTTGATACACATTCACATCGATCATATTGTAAAGATTACGAGTTTTAGAATTGATGTAATTTTTGGATGGAGTTCATACGATGGTCCATGAATAATTTTTTTACCATGAATATCGCGAGTGAATCCACGCACTCTGTAATCTAAGCTAATGATATCGGAATCAAAGCTATCAATGAGATAGTTCAATGCGTTGAGCGGAGAGATTTGACCACATGTGGACACGTCAATGTCTGCACGGAATGTACTTACTCCATTGTCTGGATGACTTTTCAGGGTAGGTATGAACCGTCAAGTGCGATTTGTCCAGATGCATGACTACATCATCTTTATCCACCTTGTCAACAGGTTCTTCCGAAATCAGAATGGTTACGCTTGCCCCTTGTGGATCATAGTCTTGCTTTGCCACATTCAGAACATTGGCCCCGATAATATGTGAAACCTCTGTTAAAAATATCAGTCAGGCGCTGTGCATTATAAACTTCGTCAATGTATTCAATATATTGGCGTTTTTCTTCTTCTGTACGCGTATAACAAATATCATAAATATTAAAACTCAAGGTTTTCGTTAAATTGTTAAACCCATAGAGTTTCATTTTATTTGATTTTACAGATGTATCCATAACTTAATATCTGCCTTCCTTATAATACCTACCATTATTATATCTAATTACTCCCATATATTCAAGAGTTTCGATATAAAAATTTTTACTTTTTACTAAATTACTTAATTATGGTGTTTCGCAATTGCTCCACTAGCGCTCGTAACGCCTTTTCCACGATGGCTGATAGCCTGCTTTTTGTTCCATAGAAATATTGGCCATCGTTGTTTTTAATTTAGGAATGTAAAAGTATGGATCATAACCGAATCCACCTTTTCCCATCGGTGTCAATTGAATGCGACCTTCACAAGATCCGGTGGCGCTCACCACTTGCCCTGCAGGCGTTGCCCACACAAGGGCACATTGGTAGCGTGCAGTCCGTTCTTCTGCGGGCACCTCTGCTAGTTCCTCTACCAATCGTTGGTTATTCGCCTCGTCGTTGCCATGGTCTCCCGCATAGCGTGCTGAAAGTACCCCTGGTGCACCGCCCAAGGCATCCACCTCTAATCCAGAATCATCTGCCACACATGGCAAACCGCAAAGCCTCTGCATAATAGAGGGCTTTCATCTCTGCATTTTCTAGGAACGTAGAGCCTGTTTCCTCTGGTTCCACAATATCCACGATCTCATCGATGGTCCACACAGTAAAGCCTAATTCTTCAAAGGCTACGGTAAACTCGCGAATTTTTCCTTTATTTCGGGTCGCCAATACCACTGCTTTCGGTGGGTTCTCACGACCCACTAAGTCGCCCACTTCTCCTAGGGCTTCTCGTTGTACCGCATCAATTCTTTTGTGCCACTTTCACCAAGATCTAGTAACTCGTTCAATTCATCCCGTGTGAAAGTCCCATGTTCGCCGGTCCCTTGTACCTCAACTAATTGACCTTTGCCAGTGCACACCACGTTCATATCCACAACGGCAGCACTATCTTCTTCGTAGCACAAGTCCAGCATAGGGCCATTATCGCCAATGCCCATGGAAATAGCCGCCAAGTAATCTGTAATAGGGAACTTACCATAGCCGTCATATAGGGAGTGAATGGCATCCACCAAGGCTACGAAGGCCCCTGTGATGGAGGCAGTCCGAGTGCCCCCATCAGCTTGCAATACATCGCAGTCGATGGTAATGGACACTTCCCCTAAGGCCTCTAGGTCCACTACGGAGCGCAAAGCACGGCCGATCAATCGCTGGATTTCCACAGTTCGACCTGTTTGCTTGCCCTTCGCTGCCTCTCTTGGCACACGAGTGTGCGTAGCCCGTGGCAACAAAGAATATTCCGCTGTTACCCAGCCCGTACCAGTGCCTTTTCAAAAGCGAGGAACACGATCCTCAACGCTAGCCGTACAAAGCACTTTTTGTATTGCCACATTCAATGAGCACAGACCCTTCAGCATAGGCTGTGTAATGTCTAGTTATCTTCACCGGGCGTATCTCTTGTAGCCCACGACCATCAATTCGCATCGCCATTCCTCTTTTCTTACCAAAGTCGGATTATACATACCTATTATTATACACAATCTTAGGGGGATTGGCAATTTATGTGTACCTTTGACTGATAGCTAGCGTTTTTGTGGTCGTGGTAGGCATCCAAATTATGCATAAGATGAGAGCACCCCCCGCCAAACTGTCCTACGTAAAAGTTTGATCGGGGGTGCCCCGATTCTTATAAACTTTATTCATGGTATGATAAACAGCGACCTACTCACATTCACACATCTAACGGCATCGATGTATCAGTCAAAGGCACACAGCAAATTCCATGCCTTCGTCGGCGATTGTGTATGATAATCGGCATGTGAGGGGGATCCTCAGGGGGCCCAGTGTCCGTGATATCCTTAGTAGGCAAATATACGTATGCGACATGCCAAGTGCAAACTGTGTGATACTGTTTGTATTTGGTATGTCGTATTCTATCTTGTATGTCTTAAATATTAAACTCTTAACATCGAGTTTAGGAACGCTTGTGTTCTTGGGTTTTGTGGGTTCCCGAAGACTTGTTCTGGTGTTCCTTCTTCTTGGATTTTTGCCGTCTGCCATGAAGATGACTCTGTCTGCTACTTCTCTGGCGAATGCCATTTCATGGGTGACGATGATCATGGTCATATCTTCTTCGGCTAGTTCTTTGATGGTCCGCAATACTTCGCTGGTGAACTCTGGATCCAAGGCGGAGGTGGGTTCATCGAAGAGCATGATTTCTGGTTTCATTGCCAAGGCTCTGGCGATGGCTACCCGTTGTTTTTTGTCCCCCTGACAAGGTGCTTGGATATACGTCTCGTTTATCCCAAAGGCCTACTTTTTTTCTAGTAAGGACTGTGCGATGGGCAGAATGTCTTCGTCTTTCATAGCTTTCACCATGCGAGGTGCTACCATGATATTTTCTAGCACTGTCATGTGCGGGAATAGGTTGAACGATTGGAATACCATCCCCATTTTTAGCAAGATTTGTTGCTGTTCCTCTTTCTCAACATAGACCGCCACGCCTGTGTTCACCGGCGTGTCCACCAAGGTCGCCCCATCGACCCTGATAGTCCCTTTTTGTATGGTTTCTAGTTGTCCCAAGCAACGAAGAAAGGTGGATTTCCCCGATCCAGAGGGACCGATAATGGACACCACTTCGCCACGTTCCATGGATAGTGACACGTCTTGCAAGACCGACACCGAGTCAAAGCTCTTTTCAATATGTAACATGTCTATAAAAGCCATGGTTCCCTCCTAATCTTCGTAAATCGCCATGCGGCGTTCTAAATATTGATACAGTTTCGTCAACACAAATGTCATGGCCAAGTAGAATATGCCGACTACGATGAAAGCTGTAATGTCAAAATCACGTTGTACAATGCTTCGTGTAATGCGCAAGATATCATTCATAGCTAAGACATACACCAGAGAGGTATCTTTCAGTAGTGTAATCGTTTCATTCGCCAATGGTGGCAACACGCGCTTGATGACCTGCAGGGCAGAATGATCTTGTACATCGTCTGCACATAGGTAAAGCCCAATACCTTCGCCCCTTCGTACTGCCCTTTTGGAATGGATTGAATGCCACTGCGGAAAATTTCACACAAGTAGGCGATGTAATTTAACACAAAGGACAGCACCGACGCCGTCATATCTGTGAGTTCAAAGCCGTCGATCATGAATGGCAAGCCGTAATAGATGAGCAAAATTTGTAGCATCAACGGCGTGCCACGCATCACGTACACGTAAGCATCTACGATGGCCGTCACCACTCGGTTTGTGCTCAATCGGAGCAGCGCCAAGAGCAATCCCCCTGGCACTGACAAGATGATGACGATGAAGAACAAGGACAAGGTCACTTGGAACCCGCCTGCAATGGCCGGGGCTATCTGTAAAATATACTCCAGTACGTCCATGTTTATTTATACTCCTCTTTCGTCAAGATAGATGTACTGCCAAACCATTTTTGCGCCAATTTATCAGCCGTACCATCATTCATCACTTCTTGTAACGCGGCGTCAACTTTTTGCTTTCAATGCTTCCTCGTCCTTGCGCATACCTACGCCTACTTTTTCACTAGCGAAGGAGCCTGTGGCTACGGTGAATACATTGTTACCTTTTTGCCGATTAAATAACGGCCTACCATTTCATCCACCACGATTGCATCGATGCGTCCTAATTCAAGGTCCATGAAAGCGTTTACATAATCACCATATTCTTTGATTTCTTTAAAGTTTTTTTAGATTGCGGATCATTCTTCACCGCTTCTAAACCAGTCGAACCAGATTGAACACCTACCCGCTTGCCGTCAAGTTGCGCTTTATCAGCAATACCGAGCATCCGATTTCACAGCGATAATTTGGTCCCCACGAAGATATGGTTTAGAGAACAAAATATTACGCTCCCGTTCCTTCGTAATGGTCAAGCCATTCCACAACACGTCAATACGTTTCGATTTCAACTCCGCTTCCTTGCTATCCCAGTCGATGGACTTGAACTCCACCTCAGTACCAATGCGTTTTTGCCACTTCTTTTTGCTAAATCAATATCAAACCCAACTAACTCCCCTTTTTCATCCTTAAATCCCATAGGGTGGGAAATTGTCATCTAGACCAATGACAATCTTCTTAGGCACCTCTGTGTTCGCCCGCTTCGTAGACGCCCCACAACCTGCCACTAACGCAACAATCACCAATGCACTCGCCGCCGCTAATACCGTTTTAGAACACTTTTGTAACCAATTCATAATACATTCTCCTCTCTATAGTTATGTAATCTCTAATTCATGAGTACATTATACTTTAGTTCGCTAAAAGATGTAAAGAGATAAAATATTAATTTTTTTGAAAAAAATATACAAAACGTTATAAAGAGATGTAATCGGTCTAGGGGTATAGGGTAGCGAGGGGAATAGATCTATAGCGTTATCGTCCAAGGAGAGGTCTCGAACCTATTACTAGCGCATTTTAACCTATCCCAGATTTTTAACAACATTAAAAATCAATAAACCTAGTTAAACACTAGACTCATTGCTATTAAAAACCAACTCATTTTTATCCTGTAACGCTATTTTTGTCCTATAACGCTGTTCCCTCCCCGTGAAAGACATAAAAAAACCGGCAGATCCGTATGCGGGCATACGGGATGTGCCGGTTGATTTGAGAATTTGGTTGTTGGATTAATGTCGCTGTAATGGGATAGTAATTTTTAAAGAATGAAAAGTACAAGAATTTATGACTCAATTTATGGGGTTCAGTCCCCGCAATGGGGAGATAATTCTAAAGGAGTTACAAAGCTAAAGGTAGCGAATTAAATTTAGAAGTTTCAGTCCCCGCAATGGGAGATAATTCTAAAGGAAACTGTATCTAGTCTTTTTGAAAGTCTACAAGAATATGGCGAGTTTCAGTCCCCGCAATGGGGAGATAATTCTAAAGGGCACCCCTTAGAAACCGTATAACCAAGCCTCTCAAAATGCACTTTCCGGCTGAAATCGCAGTTTTTGAAAAAAATAATGCTGACGATACATTTCAAAAAAACACCTCTGAGACCGCATGGCCACTGGGCCGGCTGAGATTTTTGATTCTCTTTAGAATTTTTTCAGAAAACAGGCTACTTTATAAACGTTTTTTATAAAAAAACATTTGCCACCCTTTTCTACTTAGTACTATACCATACTTTTTCTAGTACTTTCAAGGATTTTTACATAATTTATTCTCCCCATAGAGATATCAAATATTTCTCTTTATCCTCTTCATCACCCTAATTGCTGTGCAGAACATAAAAAAAAGCAGCCATTCCTCAGAATCGCTGTGTCTTATCTGCCTCTATTCAGTTCATTATGCAACAACGTATTACACACTCTTTTCATCAGATCAAGCCTCAGCACCTATTGCTCCTGCGCCAAGAACCCTGCCTCTGCACATGCTAAGCTTGCTAGTATTCCATATAGCATATCTCTCACACTCCTTTCATTTTTTCTAACTAACCTAGCGAACTATTAGTCCGCTAACAACGCTCCTAGTAATAATAATCCTAACATCTTCTCACCACCTTTCTTTTCATCTAACTAACCTAGCGAACTATTAGTCCGCCAATAATGCTGCTAGTAATAATAATTCTAACATCTTCTCACCACCTTTCATTTCATCTAATTAACACTAGCGAACTATTAGTCCGCTAATAATGCGCCTAGTAATAACAATCCTAACATCTTCTCACCACCTTTCATCTTATCTAACCAACACTAGCGAACTATTAGTCCGCCAACAATGCTCCTAGTAACAACAATCCTAACATATTTTCACCACCTTTCATTTTATCTAACTTACACTAGCGAATGATTAGTCCGCTAACAATGCTCCTAGTAATAATAATCCCTAACATCTTCTCACCACCTTTCGGAACTGTGTACTTAGTATACCTCACAGTTAAATTCTTACATTACAAAAACACCCGATAGTTCGACTTACTCCTCTTCAGAGTAGTCTAGGCCAGCTTCTACACCGGCTACAAATGCACCGACTAGTACACCGACCACTGCACCAGCTACGGAAGCTGCAGCGCCTAATGCTTCGTACAACATACTTTCACCACCTTTCAACAAATTAAAATGATTGTCTTATTGCTCATGCGATAAGACGCCTGCTAATACTATATTCAACATATCCCTTCTCTCTCCTTTCTTCTGATTAACCCCTGCATTAGCAAACCATATGTCCGCTAACAATATATCTAGTATATCTAACATTCTCTCACCACCTTTCATTTTTCTAACTAAACCGAGCGAACGATTAGTCCGCTAGTAATGCGCCTAGTAAAAGTAAGCCTAACATTTTCTCACATCCTTTCTTTAATTCATACAATGATCGGTCGCACCGATTAGTCATCAAGCGCGCCGGATAGTAATAACAATAAGAGTAATTCTTCCATACTTTCACCACCTTTCTTAACTGTGTACTTAGTATACCCTATGATTAATTTTCTAAATTATAAAAGTCCCGATAGTTCAGCCCTAACAAAAAAAGCGATACGACTAGTCATCTACTAGGCATATCGCTTATTTCTTTCTGTATCTATCTGCATTACATCAATGCTGTGCTTTACCAATTTTCTTAATTTCATCTAGGGTTAAATTGGTAAAGCTTTGGCAATCATTTCTAGAGATAATTTTTCTCGTAGCATTTGAACTACTACCTCAGCTTTCACTTCTGCTCGACCCTCAGCCACGCCTTCTTTCCAATATGTATAATGATCCATTGATAGCATTGAATATTCCTCCCTCCAAGTCTCACAATGTTTTGCCTCATCTACGGCGCTTTCAATATCTCTTAGTAAATCGTCCGATGCGAGCATGTCCATCTACATAGTCCAAGAACCGTTGCAACGGTTTCGAAATGTCGTTCTTTGTACCCTTCGTACTCAAAAATAACTTCGTCGCCCCGTCGTTCAGCAGAATATCATGTTCTTCCATACAAATGTTCTTGAAAGTATACTTATGCCGATTGCCACTGAATACGGGAAATGTACAAAATAAAAAAATGATATACGAATCATTCAAAGTCATGTACTTCTGCCCCTTTTGTAAGTGATACATATCCAAAATACTTTGGTAAAAAAACGAGTCCGTTTTACCAGTTCTTCCATATCCTTGCTTTGGTTTGCATCTCGATGTTGAACACAGTCCCCTTATCATCGTTCACATACACATCTAAGCGGACACTTTTTGTTTCCAAGCTTACATCTAGAGTTTTCTCCTCCTGAATGTAAACGATATCTTTAATTGAAATATCTAACAGTCGTTCCAACACAGCTTTACAAATCGGTTTTTTTAACATGACCTTTTGAAAGATAAAATTATCTTGAATAGTCAGTTCGTCGAATGATTTAATACGCATACACTGCCTCGCTTTCATTCTTACACAAATTATACCACAATTGCACGATAGGTCGGTAGATATCCCTACCCTAATATAGATACTCTTCTAGGTGAAAGTAGATTCTCCTACAAAATTTCCTAATAGTGCTACGTACTTCTAACAGTGAGTGTTGCAAAGCAAAAAAGAACCACCTAGGCATGTGCTAAGAGGTTCCTTTTGTGTGTACGATCAACCTAACTACTATCCGACTAATAAGATCAGATGAAAGCAAAAGCAATGTAAATTTAAGATCCCCAGCATTGGTCGGGCATAAACAGTGCTGTGCACTGTTTATGCATAGATATCTGGACCTTGGGGATAGGATAGTGTAATTTTGCTGTCCCCGCAATGGGGAGATAATTCTAAAGGTAAAAACTTGTTTAGATAGAGGATATAAAGAAGAGTTTCAGTCCCCGCAATGGGGAGATAATTCTAAAGACAAAAGTTGGGACGGTAGCTTTAGGGAAGTTATCCTTTCAGTCCCCGCAATGGGGAGATAATTCTAAAGTCGATGTTCATTACGAAAAGAACAATCGAAAGAAAAGTTTCAGTCCCCGCAATGGGGAGATAATTCTAAAGAAAGATCCAGATGTTATTATTTGATACACCGAGTTTCAGTCCCCGCAATGGGGAGATAATTCTAAAGGTATGGATTTTTTAAATCCATAGTTCCTTTCCAAGGTTTCAGTCCCCGCAATGGGGAGATAATTCTAAAGAATAATGCTCGGCTAAATAAGAACTCATTCTTCATAGTTTCAGTCCCCGCAATGGGGAGATAATTCTAAAGCACGGCAAATTCAAAGATGGTGAATATGAAATTGTTTCAGTCCCCGCAATGGGGAGATAATTCTAAAGGTGTCGAGCCGAATTAAAAGCAGTGCTAGATATTGTTTCAGTCCCCGCAATGGGGAGATAATTCTAAAGACAAAGTAACAGTTTTAAAGCTCATCTCATCATGGTTTCAGTCCCCGCAATGGGGAGATAATTCTAAAGGGCACCCCTTAGAAACCGCATAACCAAGCCTCTCAAAAATGCACTTTCCGACGATCTCCGCCTATCTTGAATCTTGACGTAACATCGCATTTCAAAAAATGCTACAAACCGCACAACCACAAGGCCGACGATCTTTTTGATTTTCTTTAGAATTTTTTCAGAAAATAGGCTACTTTTATAAACATTTTTACAAAAACATTTGCCGCCTGTTTCTACTTAGTACTATACCATACTTTCACAGTACTTTCAAGGATTTTTACCATAAATTATAACATCCTACCAAGATCTGGCAAGTACTTCTCTTTCCTCACTTAGCCATAATTAGCGCATATAAAAAAGCAGCCACTCCTAGGAATCACTGCCTCTTACCTTCGTTGATTTAGTTTATTACATAACATCTATTTTTTTCTCCTTTCATCCTATCTCACTAACCTAGCAAACTGCTAGTCATCCAATAATGCCCATAATAGTAATTCTAACATTTTTCTCACCACCTTTCTTTTCATCTAACTAACCCTAGCGAACTATTAGTCCGCCAACAATGCTCCTAGTAATAATAATCCTAACATCTTCTCACCACCTTTCATCTTATCTAACTAACCTAGCGAACCATTAGTCCGCCAATAATACTCCTAGTAATAACAATCCTAACATCTTCTCACCACCTTTCTTAACTGTATACTTAGTATACCTCACAGTTAACTTTCTACATTACAAAATACCCGATAGTTCGACTTACTTTCTTTCTGTCAAACGTATACCATCTACAATACCAGCTACAAGCATTTCGAATAGTGTACCGACTACTTTTACGAACCGCCGAAGATGCGACATCTAATGCATCATATAACATATTTTCACCACCTTTCCTTTCATCTAACTAACCTAGCGAACTATTAGTCCGCTAGCAATGCGCCCTAGTAAAAAGCACCCCTAACATTCCCTCACATCCTTTCTTTTTAATTCATACAATGATCGGTCGCACCGATTAGTCATCAAACGCGCCGGATAGTAATAACAACAAGAGTAATTCTTCCATACTTTCACCACCTTTCTTAACTATGTACTCAGTATATCTGTCCCGGACTGTTTACTTAGTATACCTCATCATTGATTTCACAAATTACAAAATCCCCGATAGTTCAGCCCTAACAAAAAAAGCGATACGACTAGTCATCTACTAGGCATATCGCTTATTTTTCTGTATCTATCTGCATTACATCAATGCGTGTGCTTTACCAATTTTCTTAATTTCATCTAGGGTTAAATTGGTAAGCTTGGCAATCATCTCTAGAGATAGTTTTTCTCGTAGCATTTGAGCTACTACCTCAGCTTTTACCTTCTACTCGGCCTTCTGCTAGACCTTCTGCCCGACCTTCTGCTCTCCCTCAGCCACGCCTTCTTTCCAATATGTATAATGATCCATTGATAGCATTGAATATTCCTCCCTCCAAGCCTCACAATGTTTTGCCTCATCTACGGCGCTTTCAATATCTCTTAGTAAATCATCCGATGCAGCATGTCCATCTACATAGTCCAAGAACCGTTGCAACGGTTTCGAAATGTCGTTCTTTTGTACCCTTCGTACTCAAAAATAACTTCGTCGCCCCGTCGTTCAGCAGAATATCATGTTCTTCCATACAAATGTTCTTGAAAGTATACTTATGCCGATTGCCACTGAATACGGGAAATGTACAAATAAAAATGATATACGAATCATTCAAAGTCATGTACTTCTGCCCCTTTTGTAAGTGATACATATCCAAAATACTTTGGTAAAAACGAGTCCGTTTTACCAGTTCTTCCATATCCTTGCTGGTTTGCATCTCGATGTTGAACACAGTCCCCCTTTATCATCGTTCACATACACATCTAAGCGGACACTTTTTTTGTTTCCAAGCTTACATCTAGAGTTTTTCTCCTCCTGAATGTAAACGATATCTTTAATTGAAATATCTAACAGTCGTTCCAACACAGCCTTACAAATCGGTTTTTTTAACATGACCTTTTGAAAGATAAAATTATCTTGAATAGTCAGTTCGTCGAATGATTTAATACGCATACACTGCCTCGCTTTCATTCTTACACAAATTATACCACAATTGCACGATAGGTCGGTAGATATCCCCTACCCTAATATAAATACATTTCTTTATGAAAGCAGTTTCTCCTAGAAAATTCCCTAACAGTGCTACGTACTTCTAACAGTGAGTGTTGCAAAGCAAAAAGAACCACCTAGGCATGTGCTAAGAGGTTCCTTTTGTGTGTACGATCAACTTGACTACTATCCGACTAATAAGATCAGATGAAAGCAACAGCAATGTAAATTTGATATTCCCGCCTTCACCCCAATGCATGAAATTCTTGTTTAATTATAACCACTTCATCTTCTGTGGTAGCTTCATAGAGCCGTTGATGCAATTTAGCCAATACAGTAAATCGTGTTTCATCACCTTTGTGTTTGCTCTCGATCATTTCAGAAAAAGAATTTCTCTATACACTTCTGTATCCGTGTCGTGGTATTGATTGACCCAGTAATTAAAATTATCATTCATACCTAAAGTTTCTCCTTTCAACGACTTTCTTTATTCCGTCCCAATCTGCTAGCTCTTTCATCTTATCTTCGTGACTCAAATATTGCAAAGCCAATAGGCACTAGATAAATCCCTCCCTGTTTCTGTTTGGACGTACAATGTTTTTCCAATCTTCGCCTAAGCCCATGATGCCCCTGATAGTGGACAAAGGTTAGATACAGGTCAGGCGTGAAAAATCGTTCCATCCGTTCTTTTCACCGTCATGGGCACCTGCCGTAGGATAATCCCTTCGGTGGCAATGTACACCTCTACATCGTCCTGTTGGTACATGCGCATCAATGCATATCCCGATACTAACACCGCTAGTACAAACCACATGTTAAGACCTGTGCCCAGTTCTCGGTAGATGAGTACGCCACGATAGATGCCCCACACCGCAACGGTGCATAAACCCGACTGAAAGCCCCATACCATGACGGTCGAATTATGCAGTTCTTCTTGGATCGTTCCGCACGGGAATATCTCTTCTAATTCTTCACGTTTCATAGTTCTTCTCCCAAACATAGACAACCCCCATCTGCCTTGTCCGCTATCGTCTACACAAGCACAGGGCAATCTACAGGAATTACATATATTTAAACTCTAATTACATATATTTCAAACTCAGTTACATATATTGTAAACTCCCTGTCTCCCTCGTTTACAACATTTTGGCCTCATCATAGGTCCCCATGATTAAAAAGATGTAATGAAATACCCAAGGGCATCTCATTACATCTTTCTCATTACTACGTCGCAAGCCCATGGCTTCTTCTACACGAGCTAGTGTTACATTCGCCACGGAGGCAGCCTTTTTTTCAGCACCTTCTGTCAAAATCGTATCTAGCTCAGGGCTGGAGATTAATTCTGCATACCGTTCATGGATAGGTGTCAACGCTCCTACTAATAGGTCTGCAATGTCACCTTTGAAAGTCCCATAATTTTTGCCAGCATACATGCTTTCAATAGCCTCGAAGGAATCTCCTGTTAAGGCATTGTAAATGCCCATCAAGTTGGAGATGCTGGCTGTTTTTCTTTGTCATAGCGCACGACGCCCTCAGAGTCAGTGGCGGCTTTTTAATCTTTTTCACCACTACATCTGGCGTATCCAACAAGCGGATTGTCGCCCAATTGTTATCATCGGACTTACTCATTTTCTTTGTTGGATCTTGCAAGGACATGACACGAGCGCCACCTACGGTAGTTTTAATTTCCGGCATAGCGAATACTTCGCCATATTTGAAATTGAAACGTTGCGCCAAAGTCACGAGTTAACTCGATATGTTGACGTTGGTCATCTCCTACCGGCACATAGTTGGTTTGGTATAACAAAATATCCATCGCCATCAATGGTGGGTATGTCAACAAACCGGCTGGGATCGTTTCCCCTTGTTTCGCCGATTTATCTTTGTACTGAGTCATGCGCTCTAGCTCGCCGATGGAGCTTAGGGTTGTTAAAATCCAACCCAACTGCGCATGAGCAGGCACTTCAGATTGCACGAACAAGGTTACTTTATTAGGGTCTAAGCCTACTGCCAAGTATAAAGCAGCAAGGCTTCGCGTATTGTGGATTAAGTCCTTTGGATCTTGTGGCACTGTAATCGCATGTTGGTTCACGATACAGTAAAAACATTCATGGTCATCTTGGAATGTCAAGAAATTGCGAAGAGCCCCAAGGTAATTCCCAATGGTCAACTCACCGCTCGGTTGGATTCCGGAAAAAATAACGGACATAGTATCTCCTATTCTACGGTTACGGATTTCGCCAAGTTTCTTGGTTTATCTACGTCTGCACCGCGAGTGATGGCTGCATAATATGATAACAATTGCAATGGCACAACAGCTAAGATAGGCACTGTGAAAGCATCAGTTTTTGGCACGAAAATAGTATGGTCAACATATTTCGCCAACTCTTCGTCGCCTTTCATACCCTACGCCGATAACGATGGCATCACGAGCTTTTTACTTCTTTGATGTTGCTCATCATTTTTCACGGACAGACTCTTGTGTTGCCAAAGCAATTACAGGAATACCTTCTTCGATCAATGCCAACGTACCATGTTTCAACTCGCCACCTGCATAGGCTTCTGCATGGATGTAAGAAATTTCTTTCAATTTCAAAGACCCTTCCATCGCTACTGCATGAGTCGATTAAACGGCCTAAGAAGAACGCATCTTCTTTATAACCGTAATGGTTCGCAAAAGGCTTTTGATTTCGTCTACATTTTCAAAAGATTTCATGGGTCAAGGTAGGCAATTCTTGCAAGTTTGTCAAAATTTCATGTTTCACCGCTTCATCGATGCGACCATTTAATTGACCTAAGTACACCGCTAATAACAATAGAGCTACTAATTGTGTAGTGTACGCTTTTGTGGAGGCTACAGCAATTTCAGGGCCTGCCCAAGTGTAGATTACTTGATCCGCTTCACGAGATACGGCGGAGCCTACTACGTTAGTGATACCCAAGGATTTAGCCCCTAAGCGTTTTTGCTTCTTTCAAAAGCAGATAATGTATCGCTAGTTTCACCAGATTGGCTGATGACGATGCACAAGGTATCTTCATCTGTTAATGGTGTACGGTAGCGAGTATTCGGACGCGATGTCTACTTCTACTGGAATGCGCGCCAATTGCTCGATGTAGTATTTCGCTACTAACCCTGCATGGTACGCCGTACCGCACGCTGTGATCAAGATGCGTTTGATACCTTTCACCATATCTGGTGTCCAGTTTAATTCATCATACACCACTTCTGTAGCATCTTTATTGATACGTCCACTCAACGTATCACGAATCGCTTTTGGTTGTTCGTAAATTTCTTTCAACATGAAATGTTCATAGCCGCCTTTTTCAGCCGCTTCTGCATTCCATGTCACATGATAGATATCTTTTTGTACTGGTTGGCCTGCACGGTCTGTAATGGATACGCTATCTGGTGTGACGATAACAACTTCGTTGTCGTTGATGATGTATGTTTCACGAGTGCGTTGAATGATAGCTGGGATATCAGAGGCGATGAAGTTTTCACCTTTTCCCAAGCCCACTACCAATGGATTATCTTTTTTTCGTAGCAATGATTTTTATTTGGTTCATCGGCACAAACCATTACTAAAGAGTAAGACCCTTCAATGCGTTCTAACATGCGACGAACGGTACTTTCAAAATTGCCATCGTACATATCGCTCAATAAGTGAGCCACTACTTCTGTATCTGTTTCCGATGTAAATTCAACACCTTTTAGCCAATAATTCTTCTTTCAATGGCATGTAGTTTTTCAATGATACCATTGTGTACTACGGCAAATTTGCCATCTGTACTTGTATGCGGATGCGCATTCATATCGCTTGGACGACCATGCGTTGCCCAACGAGTATGACCGATACCGATATGGCCTTGGTTAGGATCTGCTTTTCACTACAGCTTCCAAATTCGCCAAACGACCCACTTTCTTTTGCACTTTAATCACATTGTTTTCGCCCACTACGGCAATCCCTGCAGAATCATATCCGCGGTATTCTAATTTCTCCAAACCTTCCAGCATAAAAATCTCTGCATTTTCAAATCCAATATATCCTACGATACCACACATGGTATGTACCTCCTTGATTAATTCATTTCTATTGCTTCTGAAAGTAGCCTTTTGTGCACCTAGTTACCTTGGTGTTTTTGCTCTACTTCTGCGACTGAAGCTAGCCGAGAGGCATCCGCTGAATTTCGATACTCCTCTACCTCGTCCGCTGTGAAAGCTGTCTCTTCCCAGCGCTTGCGCTATTCGCCTGTACGAATTTGGTTCCTCCTTTTTCATTGTTTCGACAGTTCTTTTGACTATGCCTAAGTATGTTAAAAATAGTCATAATCAGTAGTATTATACTTCATATGAGCCGTTACTGTAAAGAAATAAACGAATTTACCCGAAAAATACTATAGAGGAATGCTGATGTATGTATATCAACACTCCTCTATCTCCTTACACCTCTTCTGCAATCACCCCATCACGACACAATAGTCGATGATTACCTACTGCTCTGCTTCTTCCTCACTATGAGTGACCCATAAGCAAGGGATGCCCCACTCAGAGATGATATCCACTAAGTCTTGTTGCAATTGTGACCTCAAGTTCACATCTAACGCAGTGAGCGGTTCGTCTAGGATGAGTAACACTGGCTTGGAGTACAGTGCTCGCCCTAAGGCAACCCGTTGTTGTTCTCCCCCAGACAAGCCTTTTGCTTTCTTTTTCAAATGTGGTATTAACCCCAAGCGATCCACAATATGATCGAATAACTCTGGAGAGCCTTGTTTACTGTACCGGATATTTTCCTCCACCGTCATATGAGGAAATACAATATTGCCTTGTGGCATATAGCCGATGTGACGGTCTTGGGTAGGCATGACCCTTCCCTTTTCGAACCATACTACATCATTGGCTGTAATCCTACCTGTTTTTCGGTGTCAACAGACCACATAAGGCTTTCAAAAAGGTAGATTTTTCCACTTCCAGAAGGGCCCATCAGTGTGGTAATCCCTTCTCGCAAAGGTTCCTTGGGCTTTCACCGTAAAAAGTTCCTCGTTCTATCACAATATCAAAAGGAAATCATAGTACCTCCTTACCGATTCGAGAAGAGGGAACCCTTGGTGAGACCTTTGAATGGCCCACACAAGCCCCAATGTTAAGATACAAATATACACTACCAGTTCAAAGGCCCCACTGTAATCTCCAAACTCCACTAAGGAATAAATAGCCAGTGGCATGGTCCTCGTCACGCCCGGAATGTTACCGGCAATCAATATGGTGGCACCAAATTCACCTAAGCCACGAGCAAAACATAGGATGGACCCGCTGATGATCCCTTTCCATGCTAAAGGCAAGGAAATGGTCCAGAACACTCGAAACTCAGGAGGCCCCCAAGGTTCGCGCTACGTCTTCCATATCTCGATCGATAGTCGCTAGCGCTGTTCGTACGGACTGATAGAAGAGGGGAAAGCTGACCACGGCGGATGCAATAATGGCGCCTAGCTTAGAGAACACCACTCGAATACCGTGAGCCTCTAACCACGCCCCAAAGGCATTGCCTGGAGAAAATATAATGAGCAACACAAAGCCTAATACCACTGGCGGTAATACCAAAGGCAATGTAAAGAAGGAATCGATCAAGGATTTTCCCCGGAAAGGCATAGTGTTTCATCACATAATTTAGGCTAAGACCGATGACCATGTTGATCAATAAGGCGATGAACGCCACTTCTACGGATAACTGTAAAGCTATCATTGTTTCGTCGGGTTCAGCAAAGCCCCATTTAGCTAATACTTCGCTAGCCTCTTTACTTGTTAAGAACGCATAGAAATCTTCTGTTAATTTATTTTTGGTTCTTTTTCACAATGCCGATAGGGTACTCAATCGGTGCATGTAATTTAGCATCTACTGTAGCAGAAATGTCTACTTTATCTTTCAATGCCAACGCATCTGTTTTGTACACAAATCCTACATCAGTCTGCGCCTTCCGCAATGTATGCGCCTACTGCTTTTACGTCTTTTGCAAATACAACATTAGGTTCTACAGCATCCCATAAATTCGCTTTTTGTTAAAGGATTCTTTCGCGTATTTACCAGCTGGAACTGTTTCTATAGTACCAATAGCTACGCGTTTTGCATTCGTAATATTGTCCAATGTAACTGCTTCTTTTCCTTTTGGTACGATCATTACTAATGTGTTGGCTACGAATGGACGAATATTATCCATCAAGCCTTTTTCGTTCAATTGGTCCATATTCTTTTTGTTTGCAGAAATGAAAATGCTAGATGGTGCACCCTCTTCGATTTGTTGACGTAATGTGCCAGATCCCGCATACACAATATTTACCTGTTCTGGTTTTTAAATTGTGTTTTTCACATAGTCCGCTTTTAATTCTTCCAACGCCCCTTGCATACTAGCATTGCAGATACAGTGATAGTTTCATTCGTAGATGGTGCTGTAGACATCGTCCCCCCTTGTTCTCCACCGCATCCAGCTAATGCTAACACACCTGCCATAAGTAAACCTACTAACCAATTACGCTTCATAATGATATCCTCCCTTTAACAAATAATATACAATTGAAGCTTACTACATAGGTCCATTATACCCCAGATAAAATAATAATAAAATGATTTTCCATACATGTGATACAATAAAGATGACAACTATACAACCTAAGGAGGTTAGACCTATGGATTTATTTCTTCATATCATTCTCACCAGACATTGTCCCCATTTGTTGCTTACCCTCATGGGGGTTCTCTTGGACCGTCGGTTCCACCTCGACTTACGAACCTTGAGCAAGCTGAACTTTTTATCTATTTTTTTGCCCGCCTATATTTTTGAAATCCTTTTTACGTCACCGATTTGACCCGTGAAAGTTTCGAAATTTTTCGGCTGTGCTCTCATCATCTTATTCGCCAATTCTGCCCCTAGCGGGCATTGTCGCAAAATGGCAAGGCTACAATTTAGGAAAAAAACAGAAATCGTCCGCAATGCGGTGATGTTCTCCAATATCGGCAATCTAGGGGTGGCTCTGGGTACCTTCGTCTTTGCCAATGAGCCCTATGTTATCGATGGAGCTACGCCGTACTTGCATGACGGAGTCATCGCCATTATAGCTACTTTCATTATCCAAACCATATTCTGTAACTCCCTCGGTTTCTACCAAGGCGGAAAAGGGCAATTGAGCACGGCTGAGTCCTTGCGCACCATTTTGCACATTCCGATTATGTATTGCGTGCCTATTTCTATTTTTGGCACATTACTATAGTCCCATCGATTTGACGCAAACCATCATCTGGGGGCCTCTAGACATCTTCGGTCGTTGCTTTGTCGGAGTCGCTATGCTGACCCTAGGAGTGCAGTTAAACCGTACACCTTGGAACTTCCTAAAAAAAGACGTTATGATTACATCCTTCTTGCGCCTCATCGCAGGCCCTCTCTTGGCACTCATTGTAGTGCTCCCAGTAACGATGTACTACATACCATTAAGCGCCATTCTTTTGCAGAGTATCATCATCGCCTACTCCGTGCCATCCGCGGTAAACACAGCCCTCATGGCAGTGGAAATGAACAACAATCCAGAACTGGCTACACAAATTGTACTAGCCACCACAGTTCTTTCCTCCTTTACTATGCCCCCTAGCCATTTTATTGGCATACTATGTATTCCCCTTATAGCTAACACTTTGGTGTGTCAATTCGCTTGATATAGTAAACAGATTAACGTATACAGGTACATTCTATGTCTGCTATCTAACTGTATAGCAGACAATTGTCTAAATCAATAACACTACATAAAAAAACTATGCGATACCCTGTTCTCTCATACAAGCATAAAAACTCTAGAGGCGCTGTTTCTTTGATCAAAATGCCATAATCCAATGGTAAAAACTAGTTGGCGAGGTCTCGCCAATTTGAGTATAATTATATGCATTGGTATTAGGTTTTGTTCATAATTACATTATACCAATGAAAAGGGTCCTTCGGGACCCTTTTTGCCTATTAAAAATATAAAAAAATAGAGGAAAGTTGATAGTTTTTTGATCAACTTTCCTCTATTTTGTTTGTAAAACTATTTTGTTACAGCCCCTTTTACATGCAAAAAGGGTTGCACACAACCCTTGCATTCATCGTTGGTTATTGATGACACACGTGTTCCAATCCTTGACGGATTAATACGATCACATGGTCGTCATTCAATCGATACCAAGCTGTTTTTTTCCTTCTTTTCTGAATGTTACTAGTCTTGCTTGACGCAACACACGTAACTGATGAGATATAGCTGATTGTCCCATATCCATAGCATCTGCAATTTCAGTTACACACATTTCCTTCTGAAGCAGATGTCTAACAATACGCAACCGCGTTGGATCACCCTAGGACCTTAAATAGTTCAGCTAACAATTGTGTTTCCAACTCTTGTTGATTTGTTTCCATCTTAACCTCGCTATCAAATAGTAGTATTTAACCAATCTAATTAGAATTCGGTATTACTATTATATCATCTTTTTCCTGTTCTGTATCACCTATTTTTTCTAAAAAGTATGCGAGAATCTTTTTCTTGATCCACCACACTCTCCGGTGTAGCCAATTCCAATGGTACACCCTTGGCATGAGACACCGGTAACGACGCCATAGCCATCACGTAATTTCAAGGTTCCAATCAAGGTTCCTCGATAATTGGTATAGAATTTTACTATCCACTTTGTTGAGATCTACTTTCACCCGATTGAAAGGAATGGAAAACTCCACCACTCCATGGTCGAACTTTTTCACATTCACTCGGATGTATTCGTCATCGGTCGGCTGTGTGTCTGTAGCGCTAGTGACTTGCAAGACACCGGTCGCCTTCGGAGACACCACTACATAGACTTCTTGCCCTACTTCTGGTGTGGTTGAGCCTTCCCAGTTAGCATAGGAACCTAAAAATTCTACCTCTAAATAGTCTGACGGCACCCAGCCAATATGACGGTTGACTTTCACCGGCCACTGGTATTCCGTGCCCCCTTGTAACAAGGTCGTATATCGTTGCTGAATGTAAACTTGACTCACTATAGCAACGATGGCAGCAAGGGCAAAGAAAATCCATTTTTGATATCGTATCATATGTTCTCCCTCCTTGCTGTACGCGCCTCATGTTCTGGCGCTACTTGTGTACTCCCTACTCTTTCCATTAGGTCTTCACCCGCACGATCCATGCCGTTCTGTACCGCATCTTCTGCTACATGTCCTAAGGCATTTTCTGGAGTAGTTTCGTCCGTACTTTCTGTCGACCTTAGTAGTGTGGACGTATCGCTTCCATCCTGTACATAGCGACGAGCTTGACGAACTCGTTGATTCAATTTGTTCCGCTGCGTCCGTTTCCGCCACAAGTACAAGGCATTGATAGCTAGCACGATAATACCCAAAACCACAAAGGATACGCCCCGTTCTACAAAGGTAAAACTAGGGTCAAAGAACCGCGCTCCAAACATGGCAATCAAGGTCACAATGGCACCGTTTAAGAGGCTCACTTTTTTAATCATTGTGCCTCGTATGAAAGTCCCCAATGCGGCCACTAAGATATAGGCATTAAATAATATGGATGTCACAATCAGGTGTCACTCCAGAGATGACTAAGATGTAACACCCAAAAAAATAATGAAAGGAATCATGCCAATACAGGCTTCAATCCGTTTCATCGCGATCAATCGTCTGAGTAACAGTAAAGCTACCCCTAAACTCAATATCATGCAGAGCCAAAGCCACCATGCCATGGTACTTTCACCAATGCGAATCAAGTACCGATGTACGTTCCTTCCACAAGGGTATACAGCAAGGCAATGGCGCCAACCCCCTTACAAGGGAGCGCCAATAAGGTAATCTTTTGTTCCAGCGTGCCTAATGCATAGGTCACAGCCCCAAGAACGCTGATGAAGAACAAGTTCATTTGCGGTTCATAGGTAGAAAGGGTGAAAAATACTTCTCCAAAGATAGCTCCTATGAACGTCCACGATACGGGTACTAGCAAAGGATCTTGTAATTGTTGATGTCGCCCAAAGCGACGGATATAATAGGGCACGGCCGGGAGCAACAAGCCCCCTACTGCCACAGGACCTACCCGGGCACTTAAGGCATGATTGGAAAAACTCCAACCTAAGACGCCGATTAAATACAATATCATGCCCAATGCCGAGTCCAAGATATAAATGATTGGCAAGGAACAGCAAAGAATGATGAGCACGTATAAACCGATGTACTCCCCCGTATAATAGGTGTCCGCCACCAACAAGGTCACCGTTGTGAGTACCGCCATATAGATAACGGTAATAGCCTCTGCCACTACGCTAGGCTGGCTTGGCTTTCCACACGCCACCACCCACAATAGCAATAGCTAGCGAAAGAATCCCCAAGGACCAGTCAAAGCGACCATTCGGAGAAAATCCATACCAATACCCCGCAAAGAGCAAAATGATGCCCAGCAAAATGAGGGTCTGCCCCACCTACGACGGTGATCAAACGTGTCCAAGATGGTCCCTCTTGCGGAATAAAGCCATACTTGGCTTGTAGTTGATGACTTTGTTCTTCTGAAATGAGCCCCTCCTGTCGCCACTGTTCTAGCTCATTGTGTAACCACCGTATATGTTTTTACTTTCATACACCTTCTCCATGAAAAAAAGGCTTTGCTCCTAGAACAAAGCCTTGTATCCTTTTTATTTAACAATCAATACCGGACATGTGGAATGGCTAGTCACATAGCTACTTACGCTACCCATAAATAAACCTTTCAATGGTCCTAATCCACGGCTCCCCATAACAATTAAATCTGCATCATACTTTTTAGCTACCGCTAACACAGCAGGTCCCGGAGATCCTACTTCAAAGACGCATTTTACTTTCATATCTGCTGGCACATCTTCCGCTACTTCACTTAAGATTTTTGCCAGTTTCTTCCATATCCTCTGCAATTTGCTCTGATACATAACCGCCACTAATTGGAGTTTGGTCAAAATTAGAAATCGCCGATACAATATTGGCAACATGAACCAAAAATCAATTCCGCATCATTGCGCTTTACAATCGCTAACGCATGCTCCAACGCGCGTTTACCATTTTCCGAACCATCAGCAGGAACAATTATTTTTTTATATTCCACCATAGTAAGACCTCCTCCATAACGTCACTGTGCTACTATGCATGTGTTCATACCATATACTAGTAGTATTCGACATACACTTGAAAATTCCTTTTTTATACTTATATTTTATAATAAATACTCTAAGTAGGCAAATTAAAGTTGGATATACCCTGAAATACTTATCCCATCTTGAAGAAGATTATTATCTTACAATCCAGCTACCATCAGAAAGACTTCCTTCTCTATAAATCCTTCCTCCTTTTTCAATGCATCAATATCTCTTTTTATTGTTTTTATCAGATACATTCAATAAAGTACTCATTTCTTTAATTGTATATTTAGGGTTCTTTTTATCAATTCTACAATCATTAACCGTCTCTCATTAAGTTTTAGCTTGTTGAGAGCATCCTTTGGGACATCCTTTGGGACATCCTTTGGGACATCCTTTGGGACATCTTCAATATAGTTTCTATTATATAAAGTTACTATCACTTTATTCTCGGAAACATTATATTCTGGTATTTTATCAAATCCCTCATAAGCCTTAAAAATTCTTCTTACTCCCGAAGCGTAATTTTTCTATTAGATCCACCTTATCAAAAAGCATTTACAATAATTTGATTTCTTTTTTTGCCGTCATGCCCGCCTTAATATCATCTACTGTTAAGCCATTAGGTAATGACCACGGAGAAAAAAATCATTACTTTATCATCATAATATTCAACTTTTATATCACCACTAAGAAAATAATCTCTATGACAAAAAACAATTACATATTACTTCTCTTAAAGCTCTTCTCGGAAAATCATCATATTCATCTCTTTGTGCCTTACCTGTTATAATTATTTTTCTTATTAGAAAGATTTGTATAGTATAACAATTCCTCTAATTGTTTTACTATAGATCCTTTAAATTCTTTTTATCCAAAAACACAGATACATCTTTACCTTGGAACATAGCAAATTTACTAATAGTCGGATTTTTGGTCACTTAATAATAACATCTGCATTATTATATTTTTCCCTCTATATTCAACAAAGATAAACCATGTAAATTAAAAATCTATTCCTTTTTCTTTAAGTTTCGATGTTACATATTCAAAAGTTAGTTCTTGATTATCGGACACTAATTTTTCATATTCTTGCGCCTTACTAGCTATCATCATTCTTTGTATTTCTTCGTAATTTGCCATTCTTTTAGTGCTACCAACTCTAATATAGACCCCTTTAGCATTAAACCCATCTCCATCTTTTAAAAATAATATGGTTTACTAGTTCCTTTCTTAATATGTATAGAAAATAATGTATCTATTTTTACTTCAATTAAATCAACAACACTAGGATAAAAATGCAGAAAATATCCAATTACTAATTAGCTCTTCCCATTCTTTATATTTTCTATCAACATTATTTATTTTTACCATCATCATCAACACCAAGTAAAATAGTCCCACCATCTGAATTTAGAAAAGATACAATTTCTGCCTTTTAATTTATTCACTTTTTGAGGAATATCCGACTTATATTCTAAACAGTTATTTTTCCATCTTCCCCTCCTAAAAAGTTACTTAATAATAGCTCTTATCTTCTTATTAGACTAAAAATAAAAACTATCCTATTTGTTATTATTTTTAACCTATATATTCCTTTATTGACAAATCAGCGCCCACAATGATAGACTATATTATAGTTTTATACATGGAGAGGTGTCCGAGTGGTTTAAGGAGCTGGTCTTGAAAACCAGTGACTCCGCAAGGGGCCGTGGGTTCGAATCCCACCCTCTCCCGCCACAACAAGCTGTTACCAAATCGGTAGCGACTTTTTTCATTTCCCCCACCGAGCATCTCCCTCTAAGAACGCCATGCTACAGGAAGCAACGGTATGCATCGAAAGTATGTGGCGGTCCATTATTATCCCAAATAACACATACACAAAAAGAACACGATATATTCCAGAGCAAACCTAACCACTGTATCAGTTCGGGTCGGTATATATCGTGTTCTTTCATCCACGAGCATCCCCCCTAAGACCGCCACATGCTTGTAGGCTGTTAGCTTATGTCACATTCATGTACTCTCAAGTATCATCTACGCAAAAGAGAGCGATATACTCCGGAACAAACCTAACCACTGTATCAGTTTGTGGAGGAGTATATCGCTCTCTTTCCTTTATCTACTTATCACAATAAGAATGTGACATAAGCTCGGCATCAGCCTGTGCCGTTCTTTCTTAATGCTCCTCTTTGAGCTCCGCATTCCCTAATCCTGTTTTACGGAAGATCGCAAAAAAATCACGCTCAACAAGATCGCTGTGACGGTAGCCAATCCCATGCCTTGTAATACTACAGGTCCGATGGCTAATTTCGCACCGCTCAAACCGACTACTAATACTACAGATGTTAGAATCAAGTTAGAAGATTTTGTATAGTCTACTTTACGTTCTACTAACATACGCAAGCCAGAAGCAGCGATGATACCGAACAACAAGATGCTCACACCGCCCATAACTGGTACTGGGATAGCATGGATCAAGGCAGCTACTTTACCGATGAAAGAGAAGGCAATGGCAAGAACTGCGGCGCCCCGATAACGAATGTACTGAATACGCGAGTGATAGCCATAACGCCGATGTTTTCACCGTATGTCGTATTTGGTGTAGCACCGAATAAACCGGACAACACATTGGATAAACCATCTGCAAACAAGGAGCGGCTCAATCCTGGGTCTTTCATCAAATCACGACCGATGATATTGCTTGTTACCACTATATGACCTACATGCTCTGCAAATACTACGAATAGAGCTGGCATAATCATCAAGATTGCATTGATATTAAACTCTGGTTCATAGAAATGTGGAAGGGCAAAACCAAGGTGCATTGGCTACGCTTGTGAAGTCTACTACGCCCATAATCGCATGCTGCTATGTAACCTGATACAACACCGATCAACACTGGGATTACAGCAAAGGAATCCACGGAACAACACAGTTCCCAAAATTGTGACAGACAAGGAGAAAATAGACAAGAATAATGCTTGCTCATGAGTCATGCCCAAGCTTTGCCATTGATCTCCAATGATACCGCCATACCCATCGCTACAGGAGCTACTTCCAAACCGATAACGGCAACAATAGCACCCATTGCTGCTGGTGGGAATAACACATCGATCCATTTAATACCGATGAATTTTACGAGTAATGCTAATAACATGAAAGACACACCAAAGGCAATAAAGCCACCTTGCGCTGCGCCATAGGTCATGCCCGATGCCACTACGGCACCTACTGGGCCGATGAAGGCAAAGCTAGACCCTAAGTAGGAAGGAATCTTTCCTTGACAAATTAATACGTATAAAATCGTGCCGATACCATTCATGAATAAGGACGTAGCTGGATCTACTTTCAATAAAAATGGTACTAGTACAGTGGCCCCGAACATAGCAAATAAATGCTGAAAGCTAAGTGGTACTAACTTAGCGAAAGAAGGGCGCTCGTGAACATCAATAAAATCTTTCATCGTGCATCTCTTTCTGTGTGAATCACACTTAAAACATTAAGACCTAGGTTTGAAACGATGCCGTGTCTCCTCACCGATGGATTGTAAGTCACGGTTCGTCCCAATTTGTTTGCGTGCATATTCATTACGACGCGCTATATTTAATAATATGCCTATCACTGCAAAGTTCGTCACTAGCGAGGAGCCCCCATAACTGATAAACGGTAATGGAACGCCCGTTACAGGGTAATAAACCTGCCACCATAGCCATATTAAAAAAATGCCTGACCTGTGATAAAAAGGTTAGCCCTGATGCCAATATTTGACCTAGAAAGTCTCTAGAATGTCTAGCAATGGATAGGGCATATTTCGTAAACCATAGGAATAAAGCGATTACGACTAACACCCCAGAAAGCCAAATTCTTGAGCAAAAATAGAGAAGGCGAAAGTCTGTATGCGCTTCTGGTAAGTAATTGTATTTAGAAATCCCCTTCGTAAATCCTTCACCCCAGAAACCACCCTGTAGCAGGCTCAAGATACTTTGCGTCACTTGATAGCCATTCACAGTGATATCTGACCATGGATCGTAATAGGGCTGTATACGTTTCCACCGATAGGTAGAAAAATAAATCAATAGGCACGCGACGATAACGCCTAAGCCCATTAAACCATATAAATACTTTCGATGCCCCTTGTGATAGCCTACTAGCAATGTCATCAGCACGGGAAACCAGAATATAATTACTGCTGTCCCCATATCTGGTTGAAGCAAGGTCATCACTGAATAGATACCCGGTACGATAAAGACCCGCGGTATAAATACTTTAGAGCAAGGACAATTTCTTGAACTTGTTCCCCCACTTACCATTGGCTCGTTTCCCAAAAATAGGACTTTATCTTGCGCACCCATCGATTATGAATCCATTCACTTTGGCTCCAATCGTAGCGCTCTAGCAAATAGAATTCCCCATGTTTTTTCACATGTGAATCCAAGGTATAAGTGCCCAAATGATGGCTCCTAATTTAGCAAATTCCAGAAGGCTGTATGGTAAGGCCCATAGGCAATCCAATCCATCGTTGCGCACCATTCGCATCATGGCCTCGCGACGTTTGTATATACCACAAATAACAAACCTACGATAGTCGCCAACATAATGAACTGCCACTTTGCTGTTGTCCACTTTCGATAATCGAGATGATAGAATATAATGGCTACCACCGTGCCTATGGCAAGAAACGTCAACTGTTTAAGAATGGATAGTAGGAATGGCATCCAATCGTGGCCTCCGATAATACCTTCGTATAGGTCACGCTGTACCCATTTAAAAAGCCGATGAGAATAATCCCAAAAAGAGGGATCAAGATACCTTGCCCATCATGCTTGACCATGCGGTTATAGAACCTACGAATGCGCTCCACTAGGCCCGGACTCGCCTTGACTATTATTCTCCGGCATGGTTTGTATCACTTCCTTTAGCTGGCTTAATCGCCTCTAAGCGGAAAAATCGGTTGCCCTTTGGCGCTGAACTTTTCTTCATATTCTGTACGCACATTCGGCGTATCCGTGCTATGTAAATCATAACTTACATTCTTCAACGTCCACCCAGAATTTTTCAAATTCTTCTAAGGAGAACATAAATAATCCTTCATTATCTGTTTTTGAAATGGATTTCTCCATCCTCTTTTTAAGAGGCGCGCATAGCGGTCTAAAAATGTATGGTACGTCAATCTGCGCTTCGCATGTTTTCGCCTTTGGCCATGGATCGCAGAAATTAATGTAAAAACGGTCTACCTCGCCCGGTGCGACTACTTCTTCGATACCGCAATGTCGAACAAGCTCACTTTTTCCATTGTCTGCTTGTTGTTCATATAATTTTTGCATGCATAGTATAGGACCCCGATTTGTACTTCAAAACCCACAAAATTCGCCTCTGGATGAGCTTCACACATGCCGGCAATGAATTTACCTTTTCCCGTCCCCAATTCCATATATAGAGGCTTCGTTGGATCCTCGAAACTTTCTCTCCATTTTTCCCTTGAAAACTTCGTGATTCTCTAGTACAGTATACTTATCATATGCAAGGATTGCTTCATCAATCCATGGTTTTCTACGTAAACGCATAGTAACTCCTTTAAAAACAATCTTATCTTTACTATTATAGTACATCATGTGGTCCATGTCAGTACTCTCTTATAAAATTTTTACAACACGAAAGGTTCCCTATGAAAGCATTAGTATTATCCAGTGGCGGTGTAGACTCCACCACTTGCCTTGCTATGGCTATCGACGCTGTCGGTGCCGACAATGTGAGCGCCCTCTCCATCTGGTATGGTCAGAAACACAAAAAGAATTACACTGTGCCAAGGCCATCGCCGATTATTACCATGTTCCCCACTATGAACTAGATTTGACGCAGGTCATGTCCTACTCCAATTCGTCCTTGTTATCTTCTTCTACTGAAAGTATCGATCACCGCACCTATGGCGAACAGATTGCTGAAACAGGGTCTGTCTCCACCTATGTGCCATTTCGCAATGGCTTGATTTTATCCATGGCTGCCAGCCTAGCTCTCAGCCTCTACCCTAATGAAGAAGTAGCCATCTATATCGGTGCTCATGCAGACGATGCAGCAGGCAATGCGTATCCAGATTGTCGGCCAGACTTTAACCATCACATGCATGAAGCTATCTACATCGGATCCTACAACAAAGTGCGCCTCTATGCCCCCTTAAATGACATGAATAAATCTCAAGTCGTTCAAGAAGGCCTTCGCTTAGGGGTGCCCCTACCATCTTACTTGGTCCCTGCTATGAAGGCGGCGACACTCCGTGCCATACTTGTGGTACCTGTCGTGACCGTGAACAAGCCTTTCTCGACAACGGTATCACTGACCCTTTGCTCATTGGTACGAATAACTTATAAGCATACAAAAAACGCTAACAGGGTCCTTATTGCTGATTAAACATATAAAAAAATAGAGAAAAGTTGATGCTTTTTGTTCAACTTTCCTCTATTGTATTAGTGGGCTATTTTGTGACAGCCCCTTATTGTTCTTTGACGACTTCTATAATTTGGCTTGAGTTCGCATCAATGGTGACATACATAGTTTCACCATTCACATCTAATGTCATGCGGTATCGGGACACATGTCCTTCTGTTTGTAGTTCCCATCCCAACACTTCCGCCCGATTGCCAAGCATGGCTACCACCACTCGCTCTGCCTCCTCAGGAGTAATAATATCCCCCAAGTCAATGGTAGCTCGCTCTTTCATCGTTGGATCTGTAGCACTCACATCACTGCTCAGGACTTGTCCTGTAGCACCATCAATGACTACACTATGTTCTGCTTCAGAGGAAACACCGGCTACTTCATAGCGGAACTTTCCATCTTGATCTTGGAAGGTAATCCCTTTAATTTGTGCCGTAGGGATCTTTGGGTACGATATACATTAACAGCTCCATTCATATCGACTAACAGAGCATCTCCGGAATCATTGTCTCCCGGTTTTTGCTGTTAGGTTAGGTGTAATTTTTATAGGGTCTACGGGAATCTTTTTTTAATCGTTATGGGTTCTTCTATGTCCACATCGGACTGCTCCATGTCTCCTTAGCAGTCTGATCACGATCATACCAAACCCAGATGCCTGTTACCGTACTCAATAGGGACGCCAAAACATACAAAGTATGATAAGTTTTTGCTTCATTTGCCACCCTTTTTCTGATTTTTAAAATATACTCCCCTAGTATACTAACTCTATATGAAGATATCATGAACTTTTTATGTCATACTTTCACAATATACCGCAAAAATTCCATAACTAATTTCATAGAGTAAAATCATAGGACCGGCAATCATAGTCTGTGACAGCATGTCCGGTGTCGGTGAAATGCTGCTGCCCACGATGAAAGCCACCAAAATAAATACTTTTTCTATAGCGTCGTAGCCACTCCGATGTGATAATGCCTAATACACCTAATGCCACCAATAATAGGGGCAATTCAAAGGTAATCCCAAAGGGAATAATGAAAGCTACCACAAAATCGATGTATTGACCGATGGAAAATAAAGGTTGCAGTTCATCCGTCCCAAAGCCGATGAAAAATTGTATGGCCATAGGGAGAGTACTAAGTAATAGGAAAATAAAACGCACTACTACAAATAAAGTAACCGCTGTAGGCACGATGAGGAACGTCGCTTTCCGCTCCGTTTTTGGACAAAGGCGGGGAATGATAAACGCCCATAGTTGATAGAACCAAATCGGGCTCGATAGGATCGCCCCTGACACAAGAGAAATCTTCATGTACGTAAAGAAGGCTTCCGTCGGTTTTGTGTAATACAATTTACCTGCCGGCGCCACTAGCACTTGGATGATATCTTCCACAAAATAGTACGCCACCAACGCCCCTACGATGATGGCAATCACAGAAATGACTAGGCGTACACGGAGTTCGCTCAAATGGTCTACCACAGACATAGAGGCTGCTTCTTCCATGAGTTTCGCCTCTGTCTCTGTATAGGTATCTCCATGTAATAAGGCGTCTTGCTCCCGTTGTTGTTGAGCAAGACGCTTTTTTGTGCTATGACACTATTCAATGAAGGCCGTTTCGCCGTTATCTCAATATCTTTTGCTTGAAATGGTTTCATATTACACCTTGCGGGTAGCTAACTTTTCAAGAACTGTTTCTAAAATATCTTTTCCTTTGAAAGACGGCAATTTCCGTAATGCCTCTTCTGCCTCTTTACGATATTGCGCCTCTAATGCCAAAGCTTGGTCGATACCGCCTAAGGATGTCACATAGTCTAGTAATGTTTTCGTATCGGCTCCGCCTTTGATATCTGTAATCATATCTTCTAGGGTGGAACGAGTCTCATCCGTTACAACAGACAATAATGGATAGGTCAAAATGCCTTCTTTTCACATCTTTGCCCACTGGTTTACCAGTAGTCACTGTTTGTTCCCGATAATCCATCACATCGTCCGTAATTTGGAATGCCATACCTAAACCATGACCATATTGACGCAACAATTGAATATGCTCTTCTGACCAACCGCCCTAGAATGCCACCCTATTGCCAAACAACCTTCGATGAAATCCGCCGTTTTCTTTTGTGTTTTCAACAAGTACCGATCCGTGCCTTGATCTAAGCGGTACACATCTTCCATTTGCATAAATTCGCCTTCTACTAAGGCTGTGATAATTTCAGAAAAAATAGTTAAGCATGGAATAGAGCCCACTTCTGCGACGATGGAAAAGGCTTTGGCAAACAAGTAATCACCGCTGAGGATGGCCACCTATTGCCTTTTACTGCAATGGATGGATTCCACCCCACGGCGCACTTCCGCTTGGTCTAGTACATCATCGTGAATCAATGTGGCTAGATGTAACATTTTCAATGGCTCCTCGCCATACGAATGCGATCTTCTTGTTTTGGAATCACCGGCTAGGGGCAATCAATAAACATAATTGCGCCCGCAACCGTTTGCCACCACCTGCTGAAAGAGGGCGAATAAGTGCGTTGAAATCTTCTGCCCCCGTTGTTAAGGAGGCTTTGCAAATATTCTTCTACACCCGATAAATCTTTAGAAACTCGTAGTTTCATTTGTGCATTTGTAAGAATACTCATTCCTCTTCCCCAATAATACTGCGTTAATGCGAGACATTAAAGCGCTCTCGGCCTGTATGCTTTCAAAGAACTATATAAAATCGGTGGATATCCTGTGGGATATCGTTCCTCGATTAGGCGCAATTGCTTTTTGGCGCTCATTCATTTTTCAATTTATCTGCTTTTTGTCACCACGATTTGTAGAGGCACCCCATGGGATTGCAACCAATCAAAGGCCTCTTGATCGATAGACAGTTCCGGATGACGGCCATCGATGAGCAAGCATAACAGCATCATCCGTTCACTTTTGCAGAATATAATTGGCAATGAAAGAAGACCAAATATTCGTATTAGAGCCACCTGTTTTGGCATATCCATAACCTGGTAAGTCCACTAAGAACCAATGGAAACGACGTTCCATATCATCAGGTAAATCCTCTTTGGATTCGATGGTAAAGAAATTGATCGTTTTTGTTTTTCCTGGTGTACCACTCACAAGAGCCAATCCTCGATGATTGCACAAAGAGTTAATCAAAGAGGATTTACCCATTGGAGCGCCCCAAGAAGGCAATCTCAATGGTATCACCTTCTGGGTATTGGTCCGCTTTCACCGCCGAGGCCGTATACTTCAGCTGCAATGATGCGAGGACCTGTGGGCTCTTTTCTTGTATACACTGGCTTTTGGATGGCGCTTTACTGCTGGTTTCTTTTTCATAGCAATGCCTTTTCTAATACTTCTTCCATCGTTTTTACTGGCGTAATGAGCAAGCCTTCTTTCACAATGTCTGGCAATTCTTGAATGTCTTTTTGTTGCCTTCAGGAATTAATACTTCTTTCACACCATAACGAAGGGTCGCTAGTAACTTTTCTTTCAAGCCCCCGATAGGAAGAACGCGACCACGCAAGGTAATTTCCCCTGTCATAGCAATATCAGAGCGCACTTTTTTGCCCGTTAATGCAGATACAATAGCCAAGGTCATCGTAATCCCTGCGGATGGACCATCTTTTGGTGTCGCCCCTTCTGGCAAGTGCACGTGAATATCTAATTCTTTGTGGAATTTTTCCGGCAAGCCCAATTCCTTTTTGGCGATGACGAATGTAGGACATAGTGCTTGACCAGACTCTTGCATCACTTTGCCCAAACTACCTGTAAGATTCAACTTGCCAACCCCCTGCCATCGTTGTGGCTTCGCATGGCAATACAACACCGCCCACAGATGTCCAAGCAAGACCATATACCAAGCCTACTTGCGCTTGTTTTTTCTCTAGCTTTCTTCTAGGAAAATAGGAGTACCCAAGTAGTCTTCTAAATTCTTCACTGTCACTTTCGGCGCTTTTTCACCTTCCGTCACCACGGCGTAAGCTAATTTTCGGCAGATTTTAGCGATAGTTTTTTCCAAGGTACGCACGCCTGCTTCACGTGTATATTCTGAAATGACACGTTTTTAACACCGCATCTGAAAGCTTCACACCTTGACCTTGCAAGCCATGTTTTTCCACTCTGTTTCGGCACTAAATAACGTTTCGCAATTTCTAGTTTTTCTTCTTGCGTATAGCTGCTGAGTTCGATTATTTCCATACGATCGCGCAATGGTCCTGGAATATGACTCGGTACATTGGCCGTAGTAATCCAGAATACATCAGAAAAAAATCGAATGGAATTTCAATGTAATGGTCACTGAATGTACTATTTTGTTCAGGATCTAAGACTTCTAACAACGCAGAAGATGGATCCCCTTTGTAGTCAGAGGCTAGTTTGTCAATTTCATCAAGTAGGAACACAGGATTACGAGTACCTGCATTCTTTAGGCCTTGGATCATACGACCGGGCAATGCCCCTACATAGGTACGACGATGACCTCTAATTTCAGCCTCATCCCGAACACCACCCAAGGAAGCGCGGATAAACTCACGGTTCATCGCTTTCGCAATGGAGCTAGCCAAGGAGGTTTTACCTACCCACTGGAGGGCCCACTAAGCATAAAATAGAGCCACCTTGTTTGCCGGACAACTTGCGCACTGCCAGAAATTCTAGAATGCGTTTTCTTCACTTTTTTCTAATCCATAGTGATCACCTTCTAGAACGTCCATCGCTTCTTTTTAAATCCAAACGATCTTCGGATAAGGTATTCCAAGGCAATTGCAATAACCACTCAATGTAGTTGCGAAGAATATTGGATTCTGGCATCATCTGTGGCATACGGCTGTAGCGAGTGATTTCTTTATCGATGCGATTGTGAATCTCTTCGGATAATTCCAAAGCTCGCAATTGTTCACGTAGTTCATCTGCCTCTTGGTCAGGATCCATTTTGTCGCCCTAGTTCGTCGTGGATAATACGGATTTTTTCACGCAAGAAGTATTCTTTTGCGCTTTTTCCATCTGATGCACGTACTTGGTTATTAATGGAGTTTTCCATATCATTAATTTGTAGTTCTGTATTGATGATACCTACTACCATATTGAGTCGGCGGTTGACAGATAATTCATCCAGAAGACTTTTGCCGCACTCGTGTATTGATCGGCAATACATGTGCCACTTGGTCTGCCAATTCGTCGGCACTTTCACTGTTTAACACGTGGTCAAGCCCTTCATCGGTGACTGGTTTTGTCACTTCCACCCATTTCGCAAATTTAGTTTGCAAAATACGGCGGTATGCTTCTTCTTCCATAGGCTCTTCATGAACCGGATTCAACATTGTTACATTTACTTCGTAGCATGGTTCCGTAGCGATAATTTCATCCACTTGTACACGAGTAATGCCTTCTACCAGAATGCGCACAACTCCGCCCGGTAGGCGCAGAGATTTGATTTATTTTAACAATCGTCCCAACTTGTCCTAATTCGTCCAATGTAGGAGTTTCGATACTTTTCGTCTTTTTGCGTAGCTACCACTAAGTAATGATCCCGCTCCATCGCTGTTTTTACAGCTTGCACAGATGTGGTACGACCAATATCTAATTGTGTTACTACTTTGGGGAATACGACCATTCCACGAAGGGGAACCATCGGTAATGTCATCGGTTTAGTTTCCATTGAACCTCCCGTTACTATATTTAAAAAAAGAAACTCATTCCCCTGTTGAAATGAGTTTCTTTGCCTGTACTATCAGATTGCTTCAGCGAGGACTCATTTGTTGAGTATTGGCTCTTCTTCGCCACGAACCGCTTTGGCTGTTACAATACATTCTTTGACATCTGTCATCGAAGGTACTTCGAACATAACGCGTTTCATAACTTTTTCGATGATCGCCCGTAAGCCCCCGGCGCTCCAGTATTGCGTTCTAACGCTTCTTTTGCAATTTCATGGAGAGCCTCTGTTTCAAACACTAATTTTCACATCATCCAAGGACAGCATTTTTTTCATATTGTTTTTGTCAATGCATTTCTAGGTTCTGTCAAAATTTTTAATCAATGCCTCTTCATCGAGTGGGCTGAGCGTAACCATCACTGGCAATCGTCCAATAAATTCAGGAATTAACCCTGAATTTTTTTGTAAGTCTTCTGGTACGACTTCTTTCAAGATAGAGGCAACATCTTTTTCCTCTTTCTTTTGGATATCTGCACCAAAGCCTAATGTTTTTTTGTAGCTGTACGTTTCGAAATCACTTTATCCATGCCATCGAAAGCACCGCCACATATAAATAAAAATGTTGGTTGTATCAATTTGTAACATCTCTTGATTTGGATGTTTTCTGCCTCCTTGCGGTGGTACAGATGCAACTGTTCCTTCAAGGATTTTTTTAGTAATGCTTTGTTGAACACCTTTCCCCTGATACATCACGAGTGATGGAAGGATTCTCGGATTTTCGAGCAATCTTATCGATTTCATCCACATAGATGATGCCTCGTTGTGCTAACTCGATATCATTATCCGCCGCTTGGATGAGTTTGAGAAGAATATTTTCCACGTCTTCCCCACGTATCCGAGCTTCTGTTAGACTTGTGGCATCAGCCATTGCAAATGGCACTTGTAACATTTTTGCCAGTGTTTGAGCTAACAATGTTTTACCGCTACCTGTAGGTCCGATGAACAATACATTGGATTTTTGTAATTCTACATCATCCACCACATTGTCGTGTTGCAACCGTTTATAGTGGTTGTACACGGCTACGGACAAGGAAACTTTAGCATCATCTTGACCAATGACATATTGATCAAGATGAGCTTTGATTTCTTTCGGTGTAGGAATTTCTTGTAAATCAAATGTTTCTAGATCCTCTTCGACTCTGTCTTCATCAATAATATGTTGACATACATCGATGCATTCATTACAGATGAACACATTAGGACCAGCTATTAATTTATCTACTTCTGTTTCTGCTCGACCGCAAAAATTACAGCGTCTTTCTTTATCATCTTTATTCAAGCTCGTGCCTCCTTATTTGCTAGTTTTGGATGGACGAGTCAACACTTCATCGATCAATCCATAGTCTTTTTGCATCTTGAGCAGACATGAAATTATCACGATCTGTATCTTTTGCAATCACATCTATAGGCTGACCTGTATGATGAGCCAACACACCATTTAATTCTTCTCGCAAACGCAAAATCTCACGAGCATGAATTTCGATTTCAGAAGCTTGCCCTTGTACACCACCTAATGGTTGGTGAATCATGATGCGTGAATGTGGTAACGCATAGCGTTTACCTGGTGCCCCTGCTGTTAACAACAAGGAACCCATACTAGCTGCAGAACCTACACAGATGGTAGATACATCTGGTTTAATGTACTGCATTGTATCGTAAATCGCCATACCTGCAGTCACCACACCACCAGGGCTATTAATATATAAGTGAATGTCTTTATCTGGATCTTCCGATTCCAAAAATAACAATTGCGCTACAATACTATTCGCCACTGTATCATCAATAGGGCCACTCAATAAAATAATTCGATCTTTTAATAAACGAGAATAAATATCGTAGGAACGCTCACCACGTCCAGTTTGCTCCACTACGATTGGCACATACATAGACATCTTTCACCTCTTATACATGTACCGCGTTAGCAATTATTCAGCTTTTTCAGCACCTTTAGCATGTTCAATGATGAAACGAGCTGCTTTTTGCGTGCTACAGAGCTAGCTAACATAGATACACGACCTTCTTTTTACAATGATATCGTATACTTCTTTTGGATCAGCACCGAATTGTTGGGACATAGCAAAGATTTCATAGTTCATGTCTTCTGGAGTTACTTGAACGTTTTTCTGCTTTTTGCGATTTCATCTAATACTAAGTCAGCGCGAACATTTTTCAGTCAGCTGCTACTTTTATTTTTCTTCACGCAATGCTTCGATAGTTTTGTTGGAGAATTTCAAGTAGTCTTCTAATTTCAAGCCACGGCCTTCAAGGTTCATCGCTAATTCTTGAACCATTTGGTCAGCGCGGTCTTCAATCATGACTTCAGGGAATATCTACTGTTGCATTTTTTTCACAGCTAATTCTACTAAACCTGCATTGTAAGTGTCGATGGCACGGCGTGCTGCATCGTCTTCCATACGTTTCCGAAGGTCAGCTACGAATTCTTCTGCTGTATTGTAAGCTGGTTCAGTTTTTACCTTGACCTACAGATACAGAACGAACAAATTCATCAGTGATTTCTGGTAATTCTTTGCGTTTAATGTCATGAATATGGCATTCAAATTTTGCTTCTTTACCAGCTAATTCTGCTACGAAGTAGTCTTCTGGGAAGGATACTGTTACAGTTACATCTTCGCCGACTTTGTGACCGATTAATTGTTCTTCGAAACCAGGGATAAAGCTGCCAGAACCGATTTGTAATGGGTAGGATTTACCTTCACACCATCAAATGCTTCGCCATCAACGAAACCTTTGAAGTCGATTGTTGCAAAGTCATCGTTTTTGTACAGTAGCGTCTTCTGGAGCTGCTACCATTTTAGCTTGTTGGTTACGGATATTGTTCAATTGCTCTTCCACTTGTTCATCAGTGATTGTGGCATCTTGTTTTTTTCTACTTCTAAGCCTTTGTAGTCACCTAATGTAACTTCTGGTTGTTTTACTACTGTAGCTTTGAAGATCAAGTCTTTACCTTCTTCAAATTGTTCGCGTTCGATTTCTGGTTCGCTTACAGGAATGATTGCGTTTTTCACGAAGTGCTTCTGTGTAAGCACGACCTGCCAACACTTCAAATGCTTCTTCAGCGATAGCTTCTTTACCGTAGTTCATTTCTAAAATTTTGCGTGGCGCTTTTGCCTTTACGGAAACCGGGGATGTTAACTTGTTTTTGCAATGCGTTTTACCGCTTCTTCAAAACCTTTTTAACGTCTTGTGCTGGGATCTCAATAGTAATAGACACTTTGTGTTGATCTACAGGATTTACAGTTGCTTTCATGAAAAATATTTCCTCCTTAGGGTATACATCACCCAAATTATAAGTTTTAATATTGCATTTTTAATATTATCACAAACTAGCCAATAGTGCAATTATTTACACTATTTACCTTGTTCTTCAGCGATAAGTTTCATGATATCGTGACGGCTCACCATACCGATTAAATGATACGCATCATCTACGACTGGTAAGTTTTTCAAATGTTTTTCTACCATAGCCCCTACCGTTACTTCTACTTCTGCATCTGCATAGGCTGTAATAACTTCAGTGCTCATAATTTCTTCCACATGAGTGGCCATCAGTTTTTGAACTGTCCGTCGTATTCGCCGATGCCACCATAGTAGATGTTAGCCCCTAGAATATTGATATAGTGCGGTGCATGAGGTCGTACTTTTTATACAATAAGTCACCTTCCGATACAATGCCGATCAATTTGTTTTTCATCATCTACTACTGCTACAGCAGTTAAATTATGTTTCACCATCAATTTAGCTACATTCGTAATTTGTTCATCTTTTCCTACTGTAATCGGATATTTGTTCATAATTTCTTGTAATGTCATAGTCGGTTCCTCCTATTTCATATATACATATGCAGCGAAGATAGCAATCACTATCGCTGTTACTACCAAGATAGCCGTTAAGCTTTTGCGGTTCCCTCCATCGCCACCTTCTTCGGTACCGATGTGGTTGCCTTCTTCATCATAATTGTGACGATACTGACCTTCTAGGTCCGCATAATCTGTTACATCTTCCACTTTTGCTTGTTGACGCATTTCTTGCAGACGTTTTCTCCGTTCTTCTACATCGTTTGCGACGGAATGAACTTGCACTTTCATCACATCTTCGCGCAAACCTTCTAAACGTGGCACCATCAATTGTAATCGTTCTACAAGGGCCTTATTAATTTCCACGCAAGAGCTTAGTGCCGTTTGATGCAAGAATAACATATGCACCGTTTCTTCTTCCGATACACCACTCGAGCCCTCTAACACTGCTGTTGCAAGTTCCGTTTCTTTTTGAAAGCATGTCCACCACAGTAGAAATGTAATAATCTACACGGTCAAAAATCTTATTCAATTCCACATTTTGCTCCAACAATTCTTGCTTTCGATGCAGTAAATATGCAGGATTACCGCCAGCTGTTTCCATCTGTTGAATCATATTTGCCATTTCTATATGCATGTCTAAGACTGTACAAATGGTATCTGTTACATTCGTATACTCTCGTATGCCATCCCCTAACCATATGACGACGTTCTTCTAAGAGTTCTAATTGCCCTTTCTTTTCTAATTCGACAAAGAGTGCTTCATATCCTTGTACCAATGTTTGTATTTCTCTTTGAATAGCAAGAATATCTTCTTTTCCCTCTGTTAACTCTGTTGTATAACGCCCCACAAATTCAGGATCCTCTAACGATAATTCCTGTATATCTGCCGACACATAGGTAATGCCTTTTTTTCAATTGCATTTGCCATGCATATCTCCTTTCCTACCAATGATATGGTTCATTTCGATTAATCTTACAAGCTCTATATAATTGTTCTACTAGCACAAGGCGCACCATTTGATGGGTGAAAGTCATGGGGCTGATGGACAATTTCAGTTTGGCCCGCTGTCGTAGTTCTTCAGACACCCCAAATGCGCCACCTATGAAAAACACCATCTCGCTATGACCTTGTACTTCTAATTCGCTAATCCGCTTTGCCAAATCCTCGGAACTCATCTGTTTTTCCATATACATCGAGGAGCACCACAAAGGATTGGGGATTACAATATTTCAATAACCGTTGCCCCTCATCATAGAGTGCTTTTTGCTTATCTGATGGGCTGGGTTTATCTCTAATTTACTTTCCGACAGTTCTGTAATCGTCACACCCCCATAGGGTTGCAATCGCTTTACAAATTCCGCTACCCCTTCTCGTAAATAGGGTTCTTTTTAACTTTCCTATACAATAGATAGAAAATTTCATACTATACTATCTCCTAAGACGTTCACTACATGCCACAGTGGCACTATGGATATTACCGATTACCACCGATGGACGTATATTCCTTCGGATCTCCATGTTGGGCGAAAAGCCTAGTTCCCTCGTTCTTCGCACCAAGTTAGCAAGCGATTGGATAATTGCTCTACCAAGTGGAGCGAATTATTTTGCTCCGACCGATGGGCAAAGACCACTTCCATATCCTTAGGCCGTCTCAGGGCTGACAACACTTTCATAGCCGTCACATTCGACAAATGACCTGCATTGCCTTTCACACGACGCTTTAATTCTGGCGAATAGGGCCCGTAGACCAGCATCTGTTCATCATAATTGGCTTCTAATACCAATAAATCTGTGTCGTGCAAATGCTCTAGCATCTCTTTAGATACCATGCCTGTGTCCGTCAATAAGGTGCCTTTGTGTGCCCTTTATAGCGGGTAATCCCCATGGGATCCACCGCATCATGGCTAGTGGAAAAGGGCTCTAGTATCAAGTCGCCTAGGTTCACTTCTTTCCAACCCTAGCCCGCAAAAGCATTCTGCCGGCAAGCTGAACTTATCCATGAGACGCTGTGCTGTTTTCGGTCTTGTCAAAATGGGCAAGCCCATTTGCTTAATCATTTGTGGAACCCCCGCAATATGGTCCGAATGTTCATGGGTAATGACGATGCCTTCCACCATATGTTTCGGTATTTCCAAATCCTGCAAAGCCTTGGTAATCACGCGACAACTAATGCCTGCATCAATAATCACTGCACTGTGAGAACTGCGTATGATGGTGCAATTCCCTTTACTACCGCTAGCTACGACATGAACTTCTAATTCTTTTTCTTGCAATGTCATTGTCTCCTAGCTTCTTTCTAATACATCTATGAAAGCTTTTCATATTCTCCGTTAAATCTGGTCCTCGACGGAACATATCGCCCCCTACTAGGAACATCGTATCCTTACCGTAAATGCTCACCAATTCAGGTAAACGAGCTTCCGTCACACCACCCCCGGTGATGGACATGATGGTTTAATCGATGCCAAGGTTCCTCGATTACTATCGCAAATTTGACGGCATAAGTCTGGTTTTAAACGTAAATCGTCCGCCATAGGATACGAAAATATTCATATCACCGCCGAAAATACGTGGCAACAAGCCCATCCAAATGGTAGGAGCAATGCCCGATGTGCCCGGCAACGTGAATCCACCCATCATCGATGGATGCACGATCAGTGGCAAATTCAAAGAATCATCCGTGGCCAATCGATGGAGCCAACCAAAGCCGATTAAGGACGGCGCTACCATGAGAGCCGTAGCACCCACTTCTTTCGCATAATGAGCCCGCTCTAGTACGTCTGTACCATCCCCCGATACATTGGTGCATAGAGGGTATGATGGTAGCTCTTAGTATTCGCCTCTTGCACCGCATGAGCACAACGTGACACCCGATCTTTGAAAGGAGAAAAAGATTGATTCGTCAATCCATGGTCATCCTTAATCATATCCGCACCGCCCATCGTATAGGCGTGACACATGCGAGCCAATTCTTCGTTCGGCGTTCCCATCGGTTTAATGACCGCTTGAATCATGGGACGAGTCGGGGTTTGGCATAGCTCTCGAATGCCCGCTAAGCCAAATTTAGGGGCCTTGAAAGGCATCCACTAAACTTGGGCATAACTCTATGTCCACCACCCAAATGTGTGGTTGCAACGACGAGTTCCCAAAGACTACATTTAAAAACTGTGTCACTTCCAATCCCGATGTCTCCACAGGATGAGGCGATTTTTCGCCCAAAAATAATCTTCTTTTTCTTCCAAAAAAAGCAACTGTCCCACCATGTGACGGCGAGGGTCGCTTTCATCTAATAATTCGTAAGGAAATTCAATAGTTTGCTCCACCTGTATAGACCAAGCCACATGCTTCGCCTCTTCGTAGGTGGGAACATGCAATGCGTAGGTTACGGAAAAATGTTTCCATCAGTAACTCCTTTCCCATCATTACAACTGTATCTATTCTATCTTGTGAGTATCTATGTGAAAGTCTGTTACACTCATTACCATGCAACAGTTCCTAGAGAATCTATTTTTCTCTATTCTTATAGTATGACATAAGTTCTCATGAAATGCTATGCCATACCCTACAATTATACACTATATGCAATAAAAAAGAACCTATAATCGACTAGGTTCTTTTCTAAGAATGTGGTACACTGTTACTATTATTTACTTTATCATTCTACTAGGTGAAAGGACTATCTATGAACTGGAACAATTATCTTTCAACTATGACACAAACATTACCCCCTTCTGGGATTCGTAAATTTTGGGAAAAAGCAATGGCTATGGATGATGTCATCTCCCTCTGCGTGGGGGAACCCGATTACATACCTCCTCAACCTGTGCTAGATGCACTGGTAGCCAGTGTGGAACGAGGGGAAACAAACTACTCCCCCAATGCAGGTATCTTGCCACTACGCAAGGCTATTAGCAATTGGTATAACCGCCGTTACCACTTACAATACGGCACAGATGAAATGATGCTCACCATCGGTGCTAGTGAGGCCATCGATTTGTCCTTACGTGCTCTCTTGAACGAAGGTGATGAAGTACTTATCCCAAATCCATCCTATGTGGCACACCAAGCAGAAGTTCACATGTGTGGCGGTAAGGCTGTACCTGTACCGACGCATTTAGAAGACGGTTTCAAACTGCGTGTACAAGAGTTAGAGAAACTTGTGACGGACAAAACAAAGGCTATTTTGATGTGCTACCCAAGCAATCCTACGGGCGCCATCATGGACTATGAAGATTTAGTGCCTATCGCCGAGTTCGCGAAAGCCCATGACCTAATAGTCATCTCTGATGAAATTTACTCGGAGCTCACCTACCACAAGGACCATGTATCTATGGCATCCTTGCCAGGCATGAAAGAACGGACCATCATCTTAAACGGTTTCTCCAAGTCCTATGCTATGACAGGTCTTCGCATTGGTTTCCTATGTGCACCTTCTGAGTTTATTACAGCTTGTATTAAACTACATCAATACAGCATCGTTGCACCTGCTACTCCAGTACAACACGCTGCCATCGTTGCCCTAAACGAATGTGATGACTCCGTTATCGCTATGCGACAAGATTACCTAGAACGACGTGACATGATCGTGAAAGGATTCCAAGACATGGGCCTATCGATTGCCGTACCAGAAGGCGCTTTCTATGTGTTCCCCGATATTTTCTCAAACAGGTTTATCCGATGAAGATTTCTGCGAACAATTGCTAGAACAACAACATGTAGCTGTTGTACCGGGGTCTGCTTTTCGGCGCTTTGCGGTGCTAACCGTATTCGCTGTTCCTATGCGTCTTCTAAAGAAACTATTCAAGAGGCGTTACGAAGAATACAAATTTTTCTTAACCTCATTACAGAAGTAACCATAAAGGGTTGTACCAACACTACTACGGTAGTTCGGTACAACCCTCTATCTCTTCGATATGTAATTAAGCACGTTCACAAGAGGCTGTCGTGATATACACAGAGTTATTTTTCCACTTCTAGGAATCCCCGGGAAGGATAAACTCTTCACGCTTGCCATCATGGTCAATGCAGATCGCCCCTGGCGCCAAAGCGCTCACTAAGGGCATATGATGTGGTTGGATACCAAACTCTCCATCGAGAGCTTTTTCCTACCACCATAGTTGCGTCTCCAGAAAACACTGTTTCATCAGGGAGTAATAATTGTTACATGCATGGTACTCATAGATTATTCTCCTTTCCCTAACATGTCCCTTCCTTTGGCAACAGCTTCATCGATAGTTCCCACCATATAGAAAGCACTTTCAGGTAAGTCATCATATTTACCTTCTAGGATTTCACGGAAACCACGCAATGTTTCTTTCAATGGCACATATTTACGAGGACTGCCTGTAAATACTTCGGCTACGAAGAATGGTTGACTCAAGAAACGTTGAATTTTACGAGCACGAGCTACTGTCAATTTATCCGCTTCAGACAATTCTTCCATACCTAAGATGGCAATGATATCTTGTAAATCTTTGTATTTTTGAAGTACTTCTTGTACGCCACGAGCTACAGAGTAATGTTCTTCTCCTAATACTAATGGATCCAAGATACGGCTTGTGGAATCAATGGATCCACAGGCTGGGATAAATACCAAGTTCTGCAATGGAACGAGACAATACTGTAGTAGCATCCAAGTGAGCAAATGTCGCTGCTGGCGCTGGGTCAGTCAAGTCATCGGCAGGTACATACACGGCTTGTACAGACGTAATGGAACCTTCTTTTGTCGATGTAATACGTTCTTGTAATGCCCCTACGTCATTGGCCAATGTTGGTTGGTAACCAACGGCAGATGGCATACGACCTAGCAAAGGCAGATACTTCGGAACCGACTTGGATGAAACGGAAAATATTATCTACGAATAACAACACGTCTTGTTGTTGTACATCACGGAAATATTCCGCCATCGTCAAACCTGTTAAAAGCTACGCGCATACGAGCTCCGGGAGGCTCATTCATCTGTCCATACACAAGCGCTGTTTTTAGACAATACGCCGAACTCTTTCATTTCATTCCAAAGGTCATTCCCTTCACGGGTACGTTCACCAACGCCCTGCGAATACGGAGTAACCACCGTGTTCTGTAGCGATGTTATGAATCAATTCCATGATTAGAACTGTTTTACCTACACCGGCACCGCCAAATAGACCGATTTTTACCACCTTTTTACGTATGGCGCAATTAAGTCTACGACTTTAATACCAGTTTCTAATATATTAGTTTCTGGTGCTAATTCATCAAATTTTGGAGCAGCACGGTGAATTGGCCAGTGTTCATTCACTTTCACTTCTCTTTGGATCATGGTCTACTGTTTCGCCTAATACGTTGAAAAATACGACCTAATACACCATCACCAACAGGAACGGAAATAGCGGCACCTGTGTCCACTGCTTCCATACCACGAGTCAATCCATCGGTGGAACTCATGGCTACACAACGAACTGTGTCATCCCCTAAATGTTGCATCACTTCTACAACAATCTTAGATGCTTGTTCGTCGCCTTTTTGTAATAGTAATTGCGTTGTAAATAGCAGGCAATTCACCTTTTGGGAAGACTACGTCTACCACCGGTCCAATAACCTGAACTACTTTACCTATATTTGTACTCATATACGAGATACTCCTTTATCTATTATTGCAATGCGTTTGCACCGCCTACGATTTCAGAAATTTCGTTAGTAATACCTGCTTGGCGCAACTTATTGTATTCTAAGTGCAAGGTACCAATCAATTCGCCTGCATTATCAGTAGCGGATGTCATGGCCGTCATACGGGCACCCTAATTCACTAGCAGCCCCATGTAGCAATGCATTATATACAGTGCTTTCCACATAGGCTGGCAACAATTGTTCCAATACAGATCCTTGATCCGGATAGAATAAACTTTCACCGGCCTCTGCTGTATCGGACTCTAATGAAAGAGGTAATAAGCGCTCATGAGTCACTTCTTGCAATAAGGAGTTCACAAACTTAGTGTATACCAATACCACTTCATCTACCTCACCAGACAAGAACATGTTTTTCACTTGTTCCACAATGTCTTGAGCATGATGAAATCCTGGTTTATCAGAAAAACCTTGCAACTCAGAGACTACAGGATAGCCATGGCCTGTGAAATATTCCGTTGGCTTGCGACCCACTGTAAATAAACCATAGGCATCTGTTGGCGCATCCTTGAGCAAGGATTGCACGTATTTAATGATATTACTAGTATAGGCACCAGCCAAACCTTTATCAGCACCTACCACCACATAGGCTACCTTCTTCACAGGGCGAACTGTTAGTAGCGGTAAATCTGCGCCCCCATCTAAAGAGGACATGCTTTGATGCAGCATGTGGCGGAGACGTTCTGTATAAGGTTCAGTACCTTTCGCTTTTTGTTGTGCACGACGTAGACGAGCAGATGCTACCATCTTCATAGCTTTTTGTAATTTGTCTGCGTATTAGTGACACTTTTTATACGCTTGCGTAAGTCTTGTGCACTACTCATAGATTACGCCTCCTCTGGTAATAATTCGTGAGTAGCACCAAAGACATCAATACATTCTAAAATCGCTTGTTGCAATGTTTTTTTCTGTATCTTCTTCTAATTTCTTAGTATCTCTAATTGATGCTAATACATTGGCATAATTACCATGTACATAGTGTAATAAGGCATCTTGGAATGCTGGTACATCATGCACAGCTAATCGTTTGAAATAGCCATTAATACCTGCATATAAACATACCACTTGTTCTTCTACTTTTAACGGAGAATATTGTGGTTGCTTCAACATTTCAGTTAAGCGTTCACCACGATCTAATTGTGCTTTTGTGGAGGCATCCAAATCGGAACCGAACTGCGCAAAAGCCGCTAATTCACGATATTGTGCCAATTCCAAACGCAATTTACCAGCTACTTGTTTCATCGCTTTAATTTGCGCACTACCACCTACACGAGATACGGATAAACCTACGTCAACTGCTGGACGAACGCCAGAGTAGAACATATCTGTACCCAAGAAAATTTGTCCATCTGTGATGGAGATTACGTTCGTTGGGATATAGGCAGATACGTCACCTGCTTGCGTTTCGATAATTGGTAAGGCTGTAATAGAACCGCCACCCAATTCATCAGAGACTTTCGCAGACCGTTCCAATAAACGAGAGTGTAAGTAGAACACGTCACGGTACGCTTCACGTCACGGAGGACGACGTAACAACAAACTCATCGCACGGTATGCGGTGACTTGTTTTGTTAAATCATCATATACGCAAAGTACATGTTTACCTTGGTACATGAAATGTTCGCCCATAGCTACCCCAGAATATGGTGCTAAGTACTGCATAGGAGCTCCTTCAGATGCCCCTGCAGATACGACGATAGTATATTCCATAGCTCCTGCTTCTTGTAGTTTTTGTACAACACGAGCTACAGTAGATTCTTTTTGACCAATTGCTACATAGATACAGATAACATCTTGTCCTTTTTTTGGTTCAAGATCGTATCGATAGCAATCGCTGTTTTACCAGTACCACGGTCACCGATGATCAACTCCCGTTGACCACGACCAATTGGCACCATTGCATCAATGGCTTTCAAACCAGTTTGCATTGGTTCAAATACAGATTTACGATCTGCAATACCAGGCGCTGGATATTCTACTGGACGATGTGTTTCCGCCACGATCTCCCCTTTACCATCGATAGGTTGACCAAGGGCATTCACAACACGACCAATTAAGCCATCTCCTACAGGAACCTCGCATGATGCGGCCTGTACGGCGCACTTCATCACCTTCTTTAATCAAGAGTCATTACCCTAGGGAGAACGGCGCCTACATTATCTTGTTCTAAGTTGAGTACCATGCCATATACGCCATGAGGGTAACTCTAACAATTCGCCAGACCATGGCTTTTTTTCAAGACCGTAGATATGCGCAATACCGTCCCCTACTTCCAGAACAGTTCCTACATCATCTACGTTTAATTCAACATTATAGTCCTGAATCTGCTGTTTAATAATGGCAGTAATTTCTTCAGGCGTCATTTTCATAATTAACCATTCACCCCAATCTTATTGGTACTTGCATTAAGCAATGATTTTTTCAATTCTTCCAATCGTCTAGCCATACTTCCATCAATCCGAGTGTCCCCCACTTGAATGACCATGCCACCTAAGATGGATGGATCCACCTGTTCTTCGATGACACATTCTTTTGCCAGTGATGTCTTGTAATTTTTGCAATACTTTTTCACGCATCGCTTCTGAAAGTGGTTCCATCACAGTCACTTTCGCTTCCAAGATACCACGGCTTTCACGGGAGCGTTTCACGTAAGCGCGGGCTGTTTCCATGATGTAGGGACTGCGACGGCGGTCCACCATAACGTAGAGAAAATTCATGATCAATGGATGCACTTCGCTTCCAAAGATTTGTTCTAGAATCTTCTTTTTCCCTGCCACTTCTAACATAGGATTGATTAAGATTTGGCGTAATTCCTCATGGGTGGAAAAATAAATCTTGCACATAGGAAAGATCTGTATCAAATTGTGGTAACAAACCTGATTCCTGTCCTAATTCAAATATAGCGGAGCTATATGTTTCTGCAATTCTTTCTACACTCATCGTATCACGACCTTATAGTTGTACTATCTAGTTTTTGCAATGGTATCTTCCACAAGGGCTACATTATCAGCACTGGAAAACTCTTTTCCAATGAGCTTAGCTGCTACTTCTACCGATAAGTTCACCACTTCTGCGCGGATTTGTTGCATTGCTTTTTCTCGTTCCCGTTCAATTTCTTGGCGGGCCAATTCTTTTTCTTTCACTAGTTGAGCTCGTAACTCTTTGATTTGTGCTTGTGATTCTGCTTCTGCTTGTTGTTTCGCCGTTTCGATAATCGCCTGTGCTTCTTTACGAGCTTCTTGCAATTGCGCTGTATACTCAGCTTTCATCGATGTTGCTTCGGCTCTCGCTTGTTCAGCATTCACCAAATCATTTTCAATGCGGCGTTTCCGTTCTTCCATCGTTTCCAACAATGGTTTATAGGCATACTTTGCTAAAATCAACACTAGCACGATAAAGTTTAAAAATCTGAAGTACGAGTGTGCCGTTTAAATCTACCAACGGTCATACCTCCTCTTAGCTAATGTCTATTATTTAAGTAAGTCTACCAATGGGTTTGCGAACACTAATACAATCGCGATAACTGCTGCGATAATAGGCACCCGCTTCGATCAAGCCAACAGAAATTAACATATTTGTGAACAATTTACCAGATTGTTCTGGTTGACGAGTCATACCTTCTAATGCTTTACCAGATACAAGACCGTCACCAATACCCGCACCAATCGCGACTAAAACCAATTGCTAAACCAGCGCCAATGGCAGAACCAACCAATACATACGCTTTCGCTAATAATAATTCCATTATGATTTCCTCCTAATACATTAATGTCCATCTCCGATTGTCATCCCCAAATAAGATGTAACGAGCATGGCAAAAATAAACGCTTGAATAATACCGATTGCTAGACTAAAGGCTAACCACACGATAGGAAGTACATAGGGTACCAATGCATATAATAATTCTAGTAGAATTTCCCCGCTAATATGTTACCAAACAAACGGAAGGCTAATGTGACCGGTTTCGCGATTTCTTCCATTAAATTAATAATGATAAATAATTTAAATGGTTGTACAAAATGCTTGAAATAGCCGATACCTTTCACTTTCAGACCTACAATCCATACAAGAATCGAGCTGGAAATGGCCAATCCCAAGGTGGTGTTAATGTCATTTGTTGGCGATGCCAAGATATGCGGACTTGGAATCAAGCCCAATTCATTACTCACCAAAATAAATAGAAAATACGTAAATAGGATGGAGCTTAAAAACTTCCATTGATTGCCTAGGTTCGTTTTAAACTGTCCTGTCAATCCTTCTAGTACGCTTTCCATCACATTTTGAATCCCCTGTGGTACCATGGCCCGTGACCGTGTAGCTAATAATGTGACCACAATAATGATTGCCATCACTAACCACGTCATGTATAGCGTATCCATATTAAAGGATATGCCCATCCATTGAACAACATGATGATGCCCCGCATGTAACTCCATATTCCCACCCCCTTTCACATAGATGATTCCCTATTACGTTGACGTACATACATACTATACTCAACATATTGCATAGGAACAAATACACAGATTCCGCCTAGTACGCCTTTCATGGAAATAGAAGGGATCTGCGTGCTTATGCCTACTAACAATATGATTAAGCTAAACCGACTCATAACACCAATCCAAACTCGACGTTTCACATCGTCTAAGGTGGCGTCTTTCATCTTGTAGGTTTGAAAGGCTAAATACAAGAAATATACAACATATGTCATCATGCCCCATAGCCAACCTGTGATGTGCTGAGACCAGTCCAGTATCCATAACACGACTACACCTAGTATAGCCACTGACAGTATCCATCGGCAATGACTTTTGATATAGGTTATATATTCTTTCATAACATCTCCTTACATACATTGACGTATGACACCGTAGAGGCCTAGAAATCCGCCGACGATACCACCTATGAGCAAGCCCCATGGACTGGTGCCCAAGTAATGATCAAGGGCATAACCAAGACCCATACAGATACCGATAGAACAAAGTATGGTAAATCCCGTAGTCGATGCTTTAGAGATAGCCATCCATAGATCTGATTTTTCTTTCCCCATAGACATACCTCCTACACCCCTAACATTGTAAATTATATCACTCTTGGGGATAATTTTAACAATATATATATTTTATACGTATCAAAACTAATCGCCTTATACCACCCGAAATGACACGATTCTAACTATTCTAATGCGATTGAAAGTAGGTATCAACAATGTATGACTTTTTCGCATGCATCCATTACTTTATACGAAAAGAAGATGGTTTTTCTTGTGTGTTATCAAACTCATGGCGCAATGCTTGCACAATCCGATCCGATGCCAATCCATCTCCATAAGGATTCACCGCATTGGACATCTCTTTATAGATGTCTTCATTCGTAATCAACTCTTTGGCTGCTTTGTATACAGATTCTTTATCTGTGCCCACCAATTTCACCGTTCACTGCTTGTACAGCCTCTGGGCGTTCTGTAGTATCACGAAGTACTAATACTGGTTTGCCCAAGGATGGAGCTTCCTCTTGAATCCCACCGGAGTCGGTCATAATTAAGTACGTGCGGGCCATTAAATTCGCAAATGGTTCATATTCCAATGGCTCAATCAAATGAACGCGGTCCATATCACCTAGTACATCTTGCACAATACTACGCACCTTTGGATTGCGATGCATCGGGAAGATGACTTCCACGTCTTCATGCTCACCAATGATATCACGAATGGCTTCATACACATTGCGCATTGGATCTCCCAAGTTTTCACGACGGTGCGTTGTGACCAAGATGACCTTTTGATTTTTCGTAGTCAATGTTGTTCAACAACTCTTCCTTGAATGTATAGTCTTCTTTCACCGTTGTCTGTAGCGCATCGATAACTGTATTTCCTGTCACATACAAGTGGTCTGGGTTAATATTTTCTTTCAACAAATTACCTTCCGACGTCGTAGTTGGCGCAAAATGGTACGTCCCAATGGCCCCCGTCAACTTGCGGTTCATCTCCTCTGGGAATGGAGAATAAATATTGCCCGTCCGCAAACCTGCCTCCACATGGCCCACTGGAATCCCTTCATAGAATGCCGCCAAGGCCCCTACAAAGGTAGTTGTCGTGTCACCATGAACAAGCACCACATCCGGTTTTGCCTCTTTCAGCACCTCTTGTAGCCCCATCAAAGCACGACATGTCACATCGTACAACGTCTGCCCTTGGCTCATAATATTCAAATCATAATCAGGAGTGATGGAAAACAAATGCAACACCTGATCTAGCATCTCCCGATGCTGTGCCGTTACCGTAACAATGGACTCCATATCTGGCGCAGCCTCAAGAGCCTTCACCACCGGAGCCATCTTAATCGCTTCAGGACGAGTCCCGAAAAATAGTCATGACCTTTACCATAATACCTCCCACATATACCATGTGCGTATCATCCCTGTGAAAGTAACACTCACAAGTTTTCTTAAATCACTTTATTAATCCTTTACGTTATCACTATTGTAACACGGACAAGCCTTCCATACTAGTAAAAACTACAAAACATGCACCACACCTCCCCTACCCCTGAGAGAATATGTGTTATAAGAACGCCATAAGCGCAAGCGCAATGGCGTTGCCATCTAAATTAGACAAACACCAGAAAACGTGGCATGTTCCTGAACAAACATCACACCCTCCATCCTGAGAGAGTATGTGTTATGAGAACGCCATTAGCGCAAGCGCAATGGCGCTACTACCTAAATCAGACAAACGCCAGAAAGCGTGGCATGTTCCTGAACAAACCTAACCACTGTATCAGTTTGAGAAGGAATATGCCACGCTTTCCCTTTGCTAAAAAAGAACGCCATGAGCATTGCGCTCAAGGCGTTCTCCAGAATCACTTACGATCGACATTGTCTTTGGCAATAATCCCAATTTTCGTCGCCGTCCATATGCAAGCACACAAGATAAATAACACCAGCAACACTCCGATCACAAAGTTTGCTTTGGCTGTCACAATGGACACACAGCCCAATAAGGCTGTTACTGCATACATCAACAAGACGGCTTGTTTTTGCGTCAATCCCATGGCCAACAAGCGGTGATGTAAATGACCTTTATCCGGTTGAAATACAGGACGTCCATTAATTCGTCTACGAATAATGGCAAATAAAGGTGTCCAGTATGGGTAAGCCCAATACGATAACAGGTACCACTAATGCTACGGTAGCTGCTGTTTTCACGCTACCCATCACCGAAATAGTCGCCATCGTGTAACCTAATAGCATACTGCCTGTGTCACCCATAAAAATTTTCGCTGGATTAAAGTTATACCGCAAGAATCCGCATGCGACCCTCAGCCAATGCCAAGGTAATGCAAGCTAACTCAATTTGTCCCATCTGCAAGGTAACGATACAAATCGTAATGCAGGCAATGAGGGAAATTCCTGCAGCCAATCCATCTAATCCATCAATTAAGTTGACGATATTCGTAAATCCTACAATCCAAAATACGGTTAAAGGGATGGCAAAAATATTCTAAATATAATAAATGGTCTCCAATACTGATGAAATGCACGGCATTCCCAAAAAGTGGCAACATGAGAGTCGCCAAAATTTGTCCCATCAGCTTTGTCTTAGGTCCAATTTGTTTAATGTCATCCCAAATGCCGACTGCCACTAGAATAATAGAGCCTACAATTAATCCTTTCACAGAGGATAAATCTTTCACACTGTATAGTAAAGATACCATATAGCCAATATAAATCGCCAGGCCACCCAATCTAGGAATCGATACTTGGTGTACCTTGCGCGCATCTGGCTTATCAATAGCACCCACTTTCACAGCAAATTGTTTCACTAGGGGTGTGCAAATATATGTCACTACAAGAGCGATTACAAATGCCCATAAATATACTGTCATTCCACCACCTCCATATGTGGTATTTCTTGTTGATCACATGGTTATTGTTAGTACTTAGATATATTGTATAACCACATTTTATATAGGTCATACTTCTTAATTATATCAGTTAAACACAGCACATACAAGAACAGAGACAGTAAACACCTACACCTGACTACCTAATATCTATTGATACAAAGGGTATGACCACTCACGATGCTTACGTAGGGCGGTCTACTAGAACTCGATTTTACTGAGCTACCAAGCTTTCAATAATAGCTTTTTCCATCTTCCATCAAGCGAGCTAATCCCTCTTCGCCTGCGTAGGATTCAGCATACATTTTATATAAGTTTTCTGTTCCCGATGGTCGTGCCACAAACCAACCTGTATCTGTTACAATCTTCACACCATCAATAGGTTGTTCTTCAAACAAGGATGTTGTGCGAATGTCTATGATAGAACTGCCCCCTAATTCAGTAGCTCTTACATCACTTGGCTTCATTCCTTTTAAAGCACTTTTAATCTCCGCTGTACAAGGCATATCGATGCGTTGGAACACAGGTGTACCCCATTGTGCTGTCATACTTGCATAATGGTCAGCCGGCGTTTGTCCAGTAGTAGCCACCATTTCAATGGCTAGCAAGCCTAAGATAATACCATCTTTATCTGTGGTCCATACAGATCCATCTCGTTGCAAGAAGGAGGCCCCTGCACTTTCCTCAGCACCTAAGCCAATGCGTCCATCAAACAATAGAGGAGCAAAATATTTAAACCCTACCGGCACTTCGTACACAGGGTGATTGGTTGCGTTGCAATAGGCATCCATCAGGCCCGTCACAACCGCTGTTTTACCTACCCCTTTGCCATCCCAAGAGCGTGTTTCATTGAGGTACTTAGCTGCCACTACAAGGTATTGGTTTGGAGCTAACAAACCGTCCTTCGTCACAATACCGTGGCGATCATAATCTGGATCATTGCCAATGGCTAGTACATGGTCCCCTAAATTATTCGCCACCTCTGCCATCGCATAGGGAGAGGAACAATCCATGCGAATCGCTCCATCATGGTCATAGGACATGAAACTGAAAGTAGGGTCATAGTTGCTGTTAATGATGTCCAACCCTAAATTATATTCCTCGGAAATGGCATGCCAATAGGCTCCACCACTGCCCCCTAAGGCATTGATTAGCACCTTTGGACAGGCTTTTTGGATAGCCGCCATGTCGATAATTTGCGGCAATTCTTTCACATAAGCCATTTTGAAATCATACGGTTCTAAGTACTGTCCCGCTTCTGCCACGGTAATAGAAGATGTGAATGTTTCCTGTTCTTCCTCGTGATGGCAACAACCACAATGGGCACTTTCATGGAGACCCACTAAATCATGGAAGGAGAATCGTTGAATACTGTGAAGTCCTTTTTGCAAATATTCATTGGCTAATGCTTCGATGCGCTTTGTCACAGCTGTGTCCGCTGGGCCACCATGAGGCGGATTGTATTTAATGCCTCCATGTTCCGGTGGATTATGGGATGGCGTAATGATGATACCATCTGCCACATCTTGTGCTGCAGCCGTTGCATTATGGCGCAAGATAGCGCGGGATACACTTGGGGTCGGCACTGAACTCACGATGGGCATCCACACGGGTACGCACTTTGTACCTACCAACACTTCGATGGCCACCGCAAAGCGGGTTGCGACAAAGGCATGTGTGTCTTGACCGATATAGCAAGGACCAGTGGCACCAAATTCATGGCGAACATCGCAAATCGCTTGAACGATGGCCGCTACATGTAATTCGTTGAAAGTTCCTTTCGAGGCAATCCCACGGTGTCCAGAGGTACCAAAGGATACACGTTCTTCTACATGGTCGTAGGTCGGTACAATGCGAAAGAAATCTTTCACCACCGTATCTACTTGTATTAAATCTTCTCGTTTTTACAGGTTGTCCTGCCAATGGATGTGCCATATTATCGTTCCTCCTTCGTAGTGTCTACAGGAATTTCATTGCGTGCCATTTGCACTTCATGAATCTGTTGCTCTGCCTCTGCTGCTTTTTTCTGGATCACAGGTTTGTAGCACACGTTCCACCGCTCCATTCGTAGACTTGGCGGAGAACCCTGTACCAATGACTTCTGCCGCATCGGTAATAATCATAAACGCCGTTGGATCTTCCGCTTCTACGGCAGCTTTCAACCGAGCCACTTGTAACAAGCTAACCACCACCAAAATCACTTGTTTCGGTTGGTGCGTATATGCCCCTTCCCCATTTAAAATCGTTGCGCCACGACCAATTTTATCAATGATTAAGTTACAAATCGTCACCGGTTTATAGGAAATGATGAACATTGCTTTTCGTTGGTTAAATCCACTGATGACCTTGTTCGTTACCATAGCGGACAAGTAGGTGCTAATCAACGTGGTCGCAGCCGCTTCGATATTGATCACAATGGCCCCAGCCACCAAGATCATCATGTTAATGGCAAACAAGATGCTCCCGATTTGTAATCCAAAGCGATTGCGAATGATCAACGCGATAGGGTCGATGCCCCCTGTATTACCGCCTCCACGATACACAATGCCAAGGCCCTAGTCCCGAGAATAGCCCCCTAAAATACCGCCGATGATAGGATTGTGTGTCAAGCCCTAATGTAGCCATCGGTTCTAGGAGATTGATGGCGATGGACATAAAGAGAGTCCCGAACAGTGTCACCCCTAAATGCCATGCGCCCTAGCCATCGCCATGCCGCATAGAGAACAGGGATATTTAATAAAAAGTTGATGGAACCCAAGCTCAAGATACCTTGGGTCACATAATAAATAATCAAGCTCAAACCACTAATACCCATCGCTCAATAATTGATGGGGCACGATGAACCCTTGAACACCCACTGCAAATATAGTGGCGCCAACGCTCGTGTATAGTAACGTTTTTTATTGTGCTTACATATTTTGGTTTTTGACTCATACTTTCACCCTATACAAAACTACTGATATATCCTTTCCATTATACCACATACTGGATATGCAAAAAAAGCTGTCACATTAAGAATTACGCATAATGTAACAGCTTTTTAAGTATCACCATAGCCTATGGTCGATCAAACTCTATTATTCAGCTAAGGCAATCACTTCTACTTCTACCAAGAAATTCGCTGGTAATGTTTTCACCGCTACACAGCTGCGAGCTGGTTTAGATGTAAAATATTCTGCATAAATGGCATTAAATTTCGCAAAATCGTCCATATCTGCTAAAAAACATGTGGTTTTTCACTACTTTAGAAAAAAATCTGTGCCCGCTTCTTTTAAAATAGCTTCGATATTTTTCATAGCTTGCAATGTTTGCGCCTCTACGCCACCTTCTACAAGAGCCCCTTTCGCTGGGTCGATGCCACCTTGACCAGAAATAAATACGAATCCATTTGCTACATAGGCTTGAGAGTACGGGCCTAATCTGCTGGCGCTTGTTCTGTATGAATCTGTTTCATAATATCTCCTTTCACATATATGTCATATAACATACAATAGTATAGCATGTTATACTAAGCTAGTGTAGTTATTTTTTTCATACACCTATTGTACTATATTCCCTCTAGGATGAAAGGATATTCCTATGGTTATTTGTTATACCACTTATGAAAGCCCGTTGGGCACCCTCACCTTATACGCCAACGATTGCGCCTTGGTGGGACTCACCTTTCCCACCCAGTCTATAACTTTTAGCGACACCTCGGTTATGGTTGAAAGTAACTCTTCACCGATACTTACTGCAACCGTGCAGTGGCTAGACCAATACTTTTCTGGTCAAGCACCAACCATCAGCATCCCCTTAGCTCCACAAGGGAACTGACTTCCAACAAAAAGTCTGGTCCCAGTTACAACACATCCCCTACAGCACGTCCCTTACCTATGGCGAACTAAGCCGGCGTGTATTCAACTCACCCACCCCAAAAAGGAGCCCAAGCCATCGGTTCTGCCGTCGGCGCGAACCCCATCTCCCTCATCATCCCTTGCCATCGTGTCCTAGGCAAAGGAAAAGCCCTCACGGGTTACACCGGAGGGTTGTCCATCAAGCGAGCCTTGCTGGCAATCGAGCATATCGATTTTTGTAGACAAATAGGCTTACTGGATATGTTGTAACATTTGCAAGAAATATGGTTTAAAGAATGTTCCTTCCACTTCACTAGTTCCCATTACAATCGTTGTAAAATAGTTTGGTGTTCCCACTAATGCTATCCGCAAATAGGCAGGCGATTGAACCCCTTTTATATCATAAGTAATATTTCCCGCCGTTGTCATCGTACCATATTTCGTATCTGTTAGAGTATGTAATGGTTCCATATTGCGTAATTGTATCTTCGCTGGAATTGTATCACGAGAATAATCAATGTCTTTATCTTCTCCAATATTAACCTTAAAGTACTTTAATAAGGCATTCATGTCATTCGCGTACGTATTCATTTCCGCCGGTGAAAGTCCCTCTTTTCCATATGATTCTGGCGCCATCACCCATTCTTTAGGAAGGGGAAATACAAGAACCCAAGCTGTATTTAACCCATACTGATCCGTACCTTGCAATTCATAGACATCCATGTAATGTCCTAGATTAAGGCCTTCTTTCATGCTCTTCAGTCCTGTATAGTCCTTTACTTTAGCAACGGTAGTACCCACTGTACCTAGATTAGCATACATATATCCTTTTCCTACCTCTGCTAACTTTTGAAGAAGACAATTGCTTAACGGTAATCTCTGGTCCTATGGTTTGACGCAAATCAACTAATGGATTCTGATCTAGCATCGCCACGAACTCTGCCGCTTTTTCTTCGCCTGTTTTTTTCTTTTCTTGTTTTTTCTTTTTCTCCATAGCTAAGTACTCACTCAAAGGAACTACTACTTCCCCCTCTTGCATTGGTCTAATACTACCTACCCTCTCATAGGTAGTATCCTGTACCTGTGCAGACACTTGTCCATAGCCCATCATAAGACTGGCCACTATAACAGCCAGTCCCATTTGCTTCCATAATTTCATCTACTTATTCTCCCTTCACACCTAACAAACTCTTGATAACAGGATTCCAATAGGCTCTCGATGTATCAGCCGTTGTAATCCATGTGATAGATACCCCATCTTGACCATACCTTCCTATAAAACTAATATACGCAGGTACTACAAATCCATCTACATCGAATTGCACTCTACCATGGGTATACAATCCTGTATCGCCTTGTAGGTGTACAGATTTCATAATCTCTCCATCAAGAAATCTTACGTTCACAAGGGGTAATACGGCTTTCATAATCTCAATACTACTGAACTCTGGATTAGTACTTGTAACGAATGGAACTAATGCTGCCCCATTCTTTTCTATACGTTTTCCACCCATAAGATCCACATTGTAGAGTCCAATATTTTTGTACTTCTTTCACCATTTTGTTATATAACGTTTCTCCCTACAGATTGTGGCGCTATCGTTGTTCCTTTATATTTTATCTTCCACAATTCAGTCGCTTCCGCACCTGTCATATGAAGGTGTACCAACTCTGCCGTATGTAACCCTCGTTCATCACGTCCTTGTAACTGATACCGCTGCCCCCGTTGAACCACACCTTTGACAATTTTATCTAGCACCTTAGCCTCTGTTTCATCTATATGCCAATGATTAGAACCTACCTTACGAATCGCCTCTTCTTGCTTTAAACTACCGTCAATGAGATCATCATGGTTAACTACCGAAATATAGCTAGGTAACTCTACACTACCTTGCCCATCTAGTGTAATCAATGCTCGCATGCCCTGAACACATCGTCCCTACTAATGCCACACTGGCCATCACACATTTCCAATTCATAGTAACTCCTTCCCTAACTAGGGTCCCCTACTTTTTCCAATAATAATTTAGATTTCAATTGATGCAATTCTTCGCTGATGTTGACTTTCACCTCTGGGGCTCTGCGAAGTCGCAAAAATTCTGGCCACAGCAATTGAATTTGCTCTTCTCCATAGGCTTTTACTTGTGCCAAGGTTGGTACGTCATACACTAATTCTCCATCCACGAAGATAGGCACTAATAATTCTTGTACTCTGAACGTATTTGCTTTCAGCACTGTTTGTTTCCATGGGTGCAATGGGTTTTTAAACACATAATCCTGTGTTGTGTCCACCGTTTCATGGTCTAAGCAAATCAAATCACCAATGAGCTTGTTATTTCGTACATTGATGAGGCGCAATACCTTTTTCTTGCCAGGGTTTGTCACCTTTTCAACATTATCGGAGAATTTCATAGGCGGCATAAAGGTGTCCCCTTCCCATTGGCCTGCTAGTTTATACACCCCACCTAGGGCAGGTGTTTCATCGGCAGTAATCAATTTAGTACCCACACCCCAAGCGGTAATCATCGCTCCTTGTTGTTTTCAAGTCCGCAATTTTTATATTCATCTAGATCATTGGTAGCAAAAATTAATGCCTCTGGGAATCCCGACGCATCTAGCATCTTGCGTGCCTCGATAGACAAGTATGCTAAATCGCCACTATCCAAGCGAATACCATAAACGGATGGCATTGTTCCTCCACGGCGTTCACGAATTTCTTGGAACACTTGGATCGTCGCAGGCACCCCTTATGTAATGTATTATAGGTGTCCACTAAGAACACTAAATTATCTTCATATTGTTCTGCATAAGCACGGAATGCATCGATTTCACTTGGAAAACTCATGACCCAACTGTGTGCCATGGTCCCTACAGGTCGCATTCCATACAAGGCTGCACTATACACATCGCTAGTGCTATCAAATCCGCCAATGAAAGCTGCCCTAGCCCCTTGTACAGTGCGCTTACCCCTTTGGGCGCGGCGCATGCCAAATTCTGCGACCCCATCTTTACCAATGACGGAGCGGATACGGCGAGCTTTTGTAGCAATCAAGGACTCATGATTCAAAAACATAGACAACGCAGTTTCCAACAAAAATCGCCTCATCTTTGGCTGTCTCTACTGAAGTAACACTTCCCCGGGGAATACGACAGACCCTTCTGGCGCCGCATAGATAGTGCCCGTAAAGCGGAACGTACTTAAATAGGTCAAGAACTCTTCTGTGAATACCCCTGTTTGGCGCAAATAGTCAATATCGTCAGCGGAGAATCGTAATTCTTTCACATACCGAATCACTTCTTCTAAGCCTGCCACTACCGTATACGCCCCGTGGAATGGATTGATGCGATAAAACCGATCGAATACGCAACGAGTGCGATGTTTGTTTTGTGTAAATAATCCCTGCATCATAGTGAATTGATACATATCTGTTAATAGAGCATGTGTAATCATAGCAACTCCTGTTCTTATAGGTTTTCCCTATAGTATACTAAATATTTTTACATCATATCATACTATGCCTATGGTCTACCTCCTTCTATTATACTCTACTATTACATTTCATGTACAATTGTTTTTCCCCTAATGGTTTGTCATAATCTTTCATTTAGGTTAGAATGATACCATATACTATATAACTTCAATGAGAAAGGATAGACTATGAATCTGTCACAATTTTTTGCATTAATCCGTCCCCGCACATTAACGGCTGCTTTCAGTCCCGTTGTGCTAGGGGGCATGCTATGGGAGCTACTCAATTTTCACAAATCCAGCCACTTTGGCTATCCTTGGTCTATACAGTGTCCATTCTAATATGTGTCCTAAGCGCTCAAATCGCCGCGAACATTTGGAACGAATATTTCGACTTTAAATCGGGCCTCGATCTCACAAGTTTGCGGGAAACAGTGGTTCCATCGTCCGCGATGGCATCTCTCCGACCGTAATTAAACGTTGGGGATACATCACGACGATACTTCCCCTCGTCTTAGGCATCGCCCTCGCCAGTGCTGTCACTTGGTGGTACATCCCGGTGGGTATGCTCTGCATTCTGACTAGCATCTTATATTCCGGCGGGCCTAAACCCATTTCTCGCACTCCCTTCGGTGAACTCGCATCGGGACTTGCCATGGGCTTTGCCATCGTGTGCATTACCCTCTTCGCTTGGACCCACACCTTGCATTGGACCTACCTCATCCTGCGGTGCCGTCCACCATCTTAATCGGTGCTATCATGATGACCAACAATTTGCGGGACTTTACGAACGATGCTAACCACGGCCGTCGCACCTTGGTTATTCTTTTTAGGCCGTGAAAGAGGCATCCAACTCCTACGAGGACTCTTCCTTATTAGCTCCTTATGGCTAGTCCTTTGGGTGGCCTATGGCAGTATCCCTTGGACCTCCTTGTTGGCATTGCTGTCACTAGTTCCAGCTATGAAAGTCATCAGGATTTTCAACACCTATGCAGATCCAGTACAATTAAACGAGGCCATGAAGTTTACCTCTATCTCCTGTACACTATATCATTTCTTGTAGGGCCACAGGCTTACTTATATAGCCTTTAATTATAACAGCTTAGATATATAACATATTTTACTTATAACGGAACTCTTGTTATACTAAGCAAGTAGAAATTCACTATGTAAGTACACAAAGAAAAGGAGATACGACATGAAGAAATTATTTAGTTTAGCGACTACGGCTGTATTAGGCGTGCCTTGTTATTAGGTGGCTGTGGTTCCACTGGCACTAGTTCCACTGGTTCCGATGCAGGTAAAAACATTAAAAAAATTGGTGCTTCCCTCAGTACCTCACGCTGAAATCTTAGAGCAAGTAAAACCAATTCTTGCTAAAGAAGGCATTAAATTAGAAATCGTTGAATTTAGCGATTATGTACAACCAAATGTAGCTTTGAATGATAAAGAACTTGATGCGAACTTCTTCGCTCACATTCCTTACCAAGAAAAACTTCAACAAAGAAAAAGGTACTCACATTGCAACAGCAGGTGCCGTACACATCGAGCCAATGGGCATTTACTCTAAAAAGTAAAAGATTTGAAAGAAGTACAAGATGGCGCTCAAGTAGCTATCCCATCTGATGCAACAAATGGTGGTCGTGCATTACTATTGCTTTCCAAAGCTGGTTTAATCACATTAAACGATCCTAACAGCATCTCTTCTACAGTACAAGACATCAAAGATAACCCTAAACATTTGAAATTCGTTGAATTAGAGGTCGCTCAATTACCTCGTGCATTAGATGATTCCGCAATTTCTGTCATCAATACAAACTTTGCGTTAGGTGCTGACTTGAACCCAACAAAAGATGCATTGTTCTTAGAATCCAAAGATTCCCCATACGTAAACATCGTATCCGTTCGTGAAGGTGATGAAAAACGTGATGAAATCGTAAAATTGATCAAAGCTTTACAAAGCCCTGAAATCAAAAAATTCATCGAAGACAAATACAAAGGTGCTATTCTTCCAGAGATTCTAATAGAGCGCTTAGAATAGACTCCTCCAAATAAAAAAATAAACACTAACAACTAACAACTATCATACATACTTAACTATACAACAACAGAGGCACGTTGGTTCGCTCAACTTGCCTCTGTTGTTTTTGCTATACCATTAGTATTAAGCATACTAGAATACAAGATAGTATATCGTCTTGTCCATCAACCATTTTTAATGGTGCAATAGCAATCTTTAAACCACCATTCTTATTGTTAGCATATCAAAAAGGGTCCCGAAGGACCCTTTTTTAATGGCTTTATATTTGTTCAAAAGAACGCATGTATCTAATACTATTTATGACTCTACCTTTACCATATATGAATAAGCACATGGTAGTAATGACGCCTATATTATTTACGAACCATAGCTCGCAATTCTTGCATTTGTTCTTGTAATGTCGCAATATCTTGTCGTAGGTTGTTATTTTCCTGTGTCAACAGGGTAATCTCACGGCCGTAAGCTTCTTTCATAGCTACCATTTCATCATGCAACACAAGTACAGAGGAAATAGGACCATTACGATAACGTTCTGGCACTGCTTTTTTCTCTGGGCTGTTGCCAAATTTGAAAGTAGCCCCTCCGTTGATCATGGTAGCGCCTCGCACCATGGACACACCAGCATGGAACATAGTAGATTCTTTCGTATAATGTGCAATACCAAGAGCTAAGGCATTGGCATTTTTATAATGTCCAATACCAGCCATAAATTGTGTTGGTTCTAGCGGATCGTATTGGATTGGTTTTAATGCGGCTAAAGCTGCGCCTAATGCATCACCTTCACGACTTTCTTTACGTAACTCTTGTAAATCGTTGCCAATAACGCCTATTTGTCGCTCTAGCTCTTCATAATGACGTGTATTTTCTTTGGCTCCACCTTCTAAAGATTTACGGAAATCATCTTCTGTTTTTATTTTTCATTGCCTTTAATTTCTTTCCAGTACTCGTAAGCAGATTTTACCGGTATCTCCTTTAGGACCCGCAACACCAGATCGCCTTTATCGCCTTTAGGTCCTGTTGCTCCGTGTTTACCTTCCGGACCTGTTGGGCTCGGTACTGGTGTTGGCGGTGGAGTCGTCAATACAGTAGTACCAGACTCACCACGTGGTCCCTGCGATACCTTGTGGACCAGCTTCGCCACGTTCACCCTTTAGAGAGGCTAAGTACTGTTCTTTTGTTTTCTCTCCATTTCCTGGCAATTCTTTCCATACTTCGTAAGCAGACTTGCCATCTGTACCATTCTCACCTTTAGCGCCTGGATCACCTTTATCGCCTTTGAAATCAGGGTCACCTTTCAACTCATCCTTATTCAAGCTAAACGTATAGGTCTTACCATAGTCGCCTTCGGATTTTTCCGTAATTTTAATGCCTGATTCTGCTTTCAACACAGATTTCAAGGAATCTACTGTCAATACAGGGCTCGTCGTAGACGTTGCACCATCGCCTTTATCACCCGATGTCAACGTCAATTGCCCTTTATCATTGCTACCTAAGGAAATATTCATCACAGGGTTATCAAAATGTATGCCTGTGAAAGTCGGTGCTTTCAGCATACCAATTCGCAAGATAGAATCTGTTGGATCCTTGTAGGTAATCAAGTTGTCAGAGCTATATAAAGTAGGTGCCACGTACTTACTTTTACCGTCAGGAGCTGTTTCCATTTTGGCATGGGTTTGTGGATTTTCAGGAGCCTCACCGTAAATCGTATGTGCCTTGCCTTGGATTTTAATTTCTTTATCCCCGGCGTATACACACGTGTATCTGTGGTCATATCTGCTACAGTTCCATCCGCATTAAAAAGATACATCATTACCAGCCAATATGGTACTGCGTTTTTCTAAGGCTTTTAACTGTGCCACGTTCACCGCATCTGTATCTCGATAGCCTGCGACCACATTGATAATTTGACGAGTTTTATTAGTTGTAAATCGTCTATCCCCTACTGACACAGCGCTTTCATTAGGTTTCCACATTTTTTGTAAAAAAATGTTTTTGTATCCTCATAGGCACCTTTTAGCCTGTCTTAATTTTGTTCGAATCGCGACTTTATCACTAGTAGCAAGACTGGCTAATTCCGTTTCTAAGGCAGTCACTTCTGCTTTGGCAGACTATGACAGCCTGATGTTTTTCAATCTGAGCTTTCATATCTGCGATATTTTTTTAAAAATGTTTTCCATGCAAGGATGGATCATAGCCCATATCAAAGGAGACCCCTACCTCACGATCTGCATAGGAACCTGCGCCTAATGCCACACCATTTCTAGATACTGTAAGTGAGGCAAGTCCAATGCTGAGCCCTCCGTAGGTATCTTTATATTCAGTTCCTACTTTACTGCCATGACCAATAGCAATCGCACCACTACCATGAGTTTTTCGTATTACCACCGATAGCAATGGTCGCAAAAATCATGGGCATAGGCAGTAAAACCAATACTCACAGCTTGACTACCATATACATGGGCAGAATCACCAACAGCCACAGCACCCTAAAGCACGTTCTCCTGCTGTCGTGGTGCGACCCTACGGCTACACTATTCTCAGTCTGCCGCTGTAGATGAGGCACCTAAGGCTACTGCCGACTTTCCAGCAGCCGCTCTTACCCCAACAGCTGTGCCATCCTTTTTCATTCGTTTTTTGATTCTTCACCGATATTAACACTATAGGCGCCAGTTTGACCGATATTGTATCCAATAGCTACGGTATGCTTTGACTGTTCACCGATTTTTTTGCATACCGACCAATGGCAATGGAGTTTTTGACTTTTCGATTCTGCTCGTGGTCCTATGGCAATGGCCCCTTCTGCAGTGGCACCATCATTAAACTCATTGCTACCTACGCCAAGATCTCTTGTTTTAATAGATACATAGCGTGTTTTCTCTTGTTCTAACCGATTGCGTAGTACTCGTAATTGTCCTACTGTGGCAGCATCTCGTATCTTCATAGCCAGCGACCACATTTGTAATTTGGCGAGTATGTTGTTTCCCATTCTTCGTGCCACCTACAGATACAGCCCCATCTGTGGCATTCCAAGCACTACTAATGGTCGCATTCCCTAGCTCATTCGCTTTTTTTCCGTAGCTACCCGATACTCTTCCTCTGCATCCACTAACCCTTGATCTGCCTTAGCTTTTTTCTCGGTTGTCAGCGCTAATAACGAATCTGCCTTAGGATCTTTTTTCTCTTTGGCGTTATTTGCTCGTTCTATATCTTGTTCTGCCTGCAAAACTTCATAGTTTGCCAGACGAATTTTATCACGTAAAGCTTGTAAGTCTGGATTATCCGCTCCACTAGATCCATGCTTATAATGTGTATCTAACATTGGATCATAACCAATGTAGTTATCTAACTTTGGTCCTCTATTTGCTACCGAGTTAGCACCAATAGCAACGCCACCTTCTACAGTTGCTTTTTGATTCTTTACCAATGGCAGTGGCTGTATCTTTAGTGACCTCTGCACTATTCCCAATAGCTATGGCAGACATCCCATTCACACTGGACTGATTGCCAATGGCTATGGCGTGGGTATCTGTCCCCGTCACTTGTCCACCATCCAACACATACGTATGCGTGTCACCGTCAGCATAACCTACTATATGACTTCCCCAACACTAACATACTTGCCACATAGAATGCTACTTTTTGTTTCTTCATGTTGTTCCTCTCATCTTCCGATCTAGTCATCTTGTTCGGCTAGGTCTAATCTTTCATAATTTGAAACATATATATTTTTAATATATTGTACACCTTTTTGTGGACTATTCAAATTGAATTTATTTAATTATATTCATGTTGTATAATATATTCACTTAAACACTTGTCAAATTTAACATCAATATATAATTTAGTATATTCTCTGAAAGCCTCCCTCATTTTCAGACAAATCAATAGACACCTACCATGCATGCAATACTACGAAGAGTAACACAAAACCCCCGACTTTCACAACTCTGTGAAAGCCGAGGGCTAATGATTTCAGTATGCAATTATTTGCGTGCCATAGATTTACGTACGTCGAAGGCAACGGCAATAACAATGATTAAACCTTTGATAATCAATTGCCAGTATGGTCCCATACCAACGAATGTTAAACCGTAGTTGATAACTGTAAAGATCAACACACGCGATGATACCGGGTACTGTACCGATACCACCTGTGATGGATACACCACCTACAACGGACGCTGCGATGGCATCTAACTCGTACATGTTACCATAGTTGTTTGTAGCACCACCTGTACGGGCTGCTTCTAAGATACCGCCTACGCCGTATAAAGCACCGGCGATAACATAGATGATAACCAATGTAACGGCTACGTTGATACCGGATACAACAGGCGCTAGTGGGTTACCACCGATAGCAAACATGTTTTTACCAAGAATCGTTTTGTTATATACCACATACATGATTAAGGAAATCACTGCAGCGATAATAACAATGTATGGAATCGTCATAAATCCTAGGTCCAAAGAACCTGTACCAATTTGTGTAAACTCAGGACGTAAACCGCCGATTGGTTGGGAGTTATTTGGCTCCATGTCAAAGTACAAGGAACAAATACCGTAGGTAATAACCATCGTACCTAGTGTGGAAATGAACGGTACAATTTTTAAGTATGCTACGATCACACCAGATACTAAACCGATGATAGCACCCACTACGATAGCAATCACGATTGGTAGAATCAATGGCAATTCAGGTAAATGTTCAAAGAACGGACGTGGGTAATCTGGCAACTGTGTTAACGATGCAGATACAACCGCTGTTAAACCTACTACACGACCTGCAGGGACAAGTCACAACCTCGCCGTTATCAGGATCATAGCAGACCCTAAAGCAATGATGACACGTGGAGAAGATTGGATTAAAATATCACGAAAACTTGAGACAGATAAAAAGTTCGGGCTATACATGGAAATAGCCGCTACTAGTACTACTAGTACCAAATAGATAATATTTTGGGAAAGAAACTTTCCTAACTTACCTTGGCTCATACGATACCTCCTAGACTAAACCAGCTGTTGCTAGTTCCATAATTTTTTCTTCAGTCGCTTCATGAGCATCTAAAATGCCGCTCATATATCCATTACTCATAACCATAACGCGGTCACTCATACCTAATAACTCCGGCATTTCCGAAGAAATCATGATGATACTTTTACCGGCGCTAGCTAGTTCGTTAATAATAGAATAAATTTCATATTTCGCGCCTACGTCGATGCCCCGTGTCGGCTCATCCAATAATAGGATTTCTGGATTTGTATTCAACCAACGGGCAATGAGCACCTTTTGTTGGTTACCACCAGAAAGACTCTGAATTTTTGTATCTGTAGAAGGCGTTTTTACTCGCAAGGAAGCAACCCCTTCTTTCGTATCGTCTAGTCGCTTATCGTCATTCAATAGCTTAAACTTATTTTCATATTTGGATAATGCTGCCATCGTCGTATTATCCACAATGGTAAGCATCGGAAAATCCCTGTAGCTCGGCGTTCTTCGGTTAATAGTGCCATGCCCAATTTCTTCGCATCACGAGGGTGGCGGATACGCACTTCTTTATCGTGCATGTAAATCTTACCAGACTCGATACCACGAAGACCAAACAAGGCTTCGATAACCTCTGTACGCTGTGCCCCTACAAGGCCACCCACGCCGAGTACTTCCCCTTTGCGAAGGGAGAATGTTACATCTTTGAAGGAATGTGGGTTAATGGACGTTAAGTTTTCTACTCGTAGTACTTCTTCCGTCGGCACATTCGTTTTCGGCGGGAACAGTTGTGTCATTTTCACGGCCTCACCATTCGTTGAATGATTAAGTCCGTAGTCAACTCATCTGCATGCCAAGTTCCTATATATTGACCATCACGCATGATCGTTACTTCATCAGATATGCGTAGGATTTCTTCCATCTTATGAGAGATATAAAATAATGGCAACCCCTTTTTTGCGCAAGGAGTTAATAATTTTAAATAGATGTTCTACTTCATCGCTAGTAAGAGATGACGTCGGTTCATCCATTACAATAATACGTGCTTGATGTGAAACTGCTTTTGGCAATCTCAATATTTTGTAGTTTAGAAACAGATAATTCACTCAGCCAATTGTTCTGGATCGATATCTACATCGATTTCCTTTGAACAAAAGCTAATGTATCTTCTTTCATTTTTATGGTCCACAAAATGTGAAAGGGCCAATTTTTTCGTTGGAAAACGGCCTAGCCACAAGTTTTCCATAACATTTCGTTGTAATACAGGGTATAACTCTTGGTGAATCATAGAAATTCCCTAACTCAAGAGCTTTACGGAATCTGTCATATCAACGACTTCGCCGTCAATCACAACATCCCCTTGATCTTGCTTATAAATACCGAACAGGCATTTCATAAGAGTCGACTTTCCCGCGCCATTCTCTCCCATCAGAGCATGTACGGTGCCCGGTCGGACTTTGAAAGTGACATTATCCAAGGCCTTTACGCCGTGAAATTCCTTCGTAATTTGGCGCATTTCTAATATGTACTCGCCCATACATTTTTCCTCCTGCTAATCAGATAATGAAGGGGCAAATGCCCCCTTACTGCATTTTTATTATTTGTCACCTAAAAATCTTATCCGCATTTTTCTTTTTGTTACGATTTCGTAAGGTACCCAAATATATTTACCATCTACAATGTCAAAGCCTACATTATCTTTTATTAGGTGTTTCGCCTTTTGCTAACACGTAGGAAAGATTGAATACTGCTTGACCTTGTTTTTCGCATTGTTCAATACTGTACCCAATAATGTGCCATCTTTTCAACGCTTGAACTGCTGGAGTTGTAGCGTCAACGCCTACTACTGGAATGTATTTGCCATTTGTGAAGTAGCCCGTCGCTTTCAACGCTTCGATAGCACCCTAATGCCATGTCGTCATTGTTACAGATAACAGCATCGATTTTTGTCGCCGTAACGGCTCAAGAACGCGCCATTTTTTTCTTGACCTTTTACGCGATCCCACATACCTGTGTCGCTAGCCAATTCTTCTACTTTCATACCTTCTTTTTTTAAGAGACTCTACAGAGTATTGTGTACGAAGTACTGCATCTTGGTGACCTGGTTCACCAGTAATCATTACATAGTGGATTACGCCATCATTGCTATGGTAAGCTTCTGGATGCGCTTTGAAGTAATCTGCTAAGATTTTACCTTGCATTTCACCACTTTGTTCTGCTTTCGCACCCTACATAGTATACTTTATCCCATTTTCGCCATATCTTCTTTTAATGGTTCACGGTTCAAAAAAATACTAATGGAATGTTTGTCTGCTTTTGCTTTATCAATGATAACGCCTGCTGCTGTACGGTCTACAACGTTAACACCGATTGCTTTGTACTTCTTATTAATGAACAAGTCAATCTTTTCGTTTTGTGTTGGTTGAGAGTTTTGGCTATCAACGATATCCACTTTTGCTTTTGTCTTTCGCAGCTTTATCAATTTCTGCACGAACACCGCTCATGAAAGTATCGTCAAATTTGTAAATGGCTACCCCTACTTGAGGTTTGTCACCACTCGCACCTTGATCGCTACCGCAACCACCTAACACAAGTGCACCTACTGCTGCTGATGCAAGCAACGCTGCTTTCCAAGATCGTTTCATAATAATATCCTCCTTTAAGATATCCTCTATACCAATAAGACTAGACCATCTAGTCGCGGTACCTATTCTAACCAAGCTACATGAGCTCGTTTTGCACTCACAATATCAATCATACCCAGTAAGGTGTAGTACGATCCATTACCAGAGTATTCTAAATTGATCGTGTGTGCTTTGTAGGAATTACGTTCTAAGACACTACGCAAAATTGGGTCCATAATGCCTACGGCATTTCCCATAGCACTACTTAAAATAATCCGTTCTGGATTGAATAAGTTCGCTATATTTGCGATGGCAATCCCTAGGTAATGTCCTACACGGGATAAGGCTTCTAAGCAGACCTCATCACCTTCTACTGCCGCTTCATAAATAGGCTCTACACGAAAAGGCTTTTACAGTTAATTAATGGATCATCTTGTACCGATGTATATCGGCCCTTCTCCATTTGTTCCATCACATAGGTATGAATGGACGTTTCCGATGCAATGTCTTCTAAGCGAACTTCATTACCTTCTTCATCGACACGAATCACACCATATCCGATTTCACCAGCACTATCATTATATCCGCGATACAGTTCACCATGATAAATCAAGGATACACCCAATCCATAACTAAACTTAAGGACGATTAAGTTATCCATTTCTTTACCATTGCCAAAATAATATTCACCCGTTGATAAACAACGAACATCATTTTCTACATACACCGGCACATGGAATCGTTCTTCCAAAATATATTTGAAAGGAATATTATTCCACTTGCCATTAGGAGAGTAAATGGAGATACCCTTGCTAGAATCTACTGGTCCTCGCAAGATAAGTCCAATACTATGGATTTTGTACTCTCCACTCTTGAAAAATATCCCTGCATGCCTCGGTACATATGTTGCATAATTTCATCGGAGGAACATCCAATGATGGATGTTTCCTGTTGATGTAAGATGTGGCGACCTGCGGTGGCCACATAATACACGATGGAATGCGTTCTCACATGAACGATTAGATACGTTTTCAAGGTCATGATTAAAGTCTAATAGCATCGATGGCCGACCCAAGGCAGACCGCTCTTGGCGATCTTCATAAACCAATCCTTGGCGAATCAAATGCGAACAAATATTAGTCACTGTAGGTGGCGTTATTTTTGGTTTGTCTTGCAATCAAGGCCTTAGAAACTGGCCCACTACGCCTTATAAAATTCAAAATAATCTCATCATTGCTAATTTGTGGCTTTATCATGATTCTATCTCCTTTACAGCGAATACACCCCATCGCCAATATCTGCAATGTATAGACTAGGGATCACACCGATTTGTTTCTCGTACTCTTCTGGAATAGCTCTCATAAAAGCTTCAACATTCTCGTCTTTTACAAGGGCAATGGCACAACCGCCAAAACCTGCGCCCGTCATGCGGGACGCAATACAACCCTCTTGTGCGCGTGCTATAGATACAATCGTATCTAATTCTTTACCTGTTACTTCAAAAATCAACTTGCAAAGATCTATGGGATTCATTCAAGCAATGAGCGATACCTGTTAAGTCCGCCGTTTCTAGGGCTTTCATAAAATCCAATACCCGCAAGTTTTCTGTCACTACGTGACGAGCTCTGCGCATTAGCACATCGTCAGAAATATAGGCAAGGTCTTCTACCGTAGCCAAGGACAATCCAGATATATCTTTATGTTTGCGGATAATCTCATGGGCTGCGTCGCATTCTCCTTTACGTTCATTGAACTTGGAGTCTACGAGACCTCGTTGTTTATTCGTATTCATGATGATCAATGTGTATCCATGCCAATTCAATGGAACTAATTTGCGCTCCATTTTTTTGTGCAATCTAAAAAGTACGCCATGACCTTCTTTACCATGGGCGATGGCATACATGTCCATGATGCCTACTTTCACGCCTACGAAATGGTATTCTACATGCATAGCCATCTTCGCTAGTTCTGTGCGGTCGATTGGTGTCAACCCTAATTCAGATAGCAACATGTAACCTGTTAAATCCAACATACAAGCGGAGGAGGATAAGCCTGCCCCTGCTGGTAAGTTACCGTTGAAATAAATATCCATACCTGGTACTGTGTGACCTTTGTCTTTTAAGAACTGAATCACGCCCAATGGATAGTTGGCCCAGTCATGTTCTAGGTTATACACAAAGGCTTCGTTCACATCAACCACGACAGTTTTTTCCATGTTGTCAGAATGAAGGCGCACTTTGCCATCTTCGCGCAAGCGAACAGCACCATAGATACCCACTTTCAACGCAGCTGGAAATACATGTCCACCATTATAATCTTGATGCTCGCCGATAACATTGACACGACCTGGAGCAAAGTAACAATACACGTCCCCTGGACCTTCCCCAAAGAAGGACAGGAATCGCTGTTGTAATTCTTCTTTATTCATTCGATTGTTCAACCTCACTATATAATTTGCGCAATTCCGGCGCTGTTTCTTCAACAGCACTCGTATTGGCTGCTGCCCATGCTCCCATTTCAGAAGACGCATAGTATTTGATCTTATTGGCCTCTCTGAATGGCGGGTAGAATTGAATATTAAAGTGATAATATTCTTCATGGCCTGCATATTCAGGGCTATTTACCGGATTTTGATGATATACCATCATATATGGGAACGGCATATCAAAGAGACGATCAAAGGCTTCTGTTAATGTTTTCAACATATGAGCTAGATCTTTCGTTTCTTGTTCATTGCAATCCGTGATGTAGTTCATGTGGCGTTTTGGCACTACGAACACACCGTACGGATAATCTGTAAAGAATGGAATGTATGCCAAGAAAGAGTCATTTTTCTCCCACAATACGAGCATCCTTCTCTTTCTCTACTTGGTTCATGTTACAGAACAAGCACTCTCCATGCTCTGCGTGATGGTCTTTGGCGCTATCTAACTCAACTTGTAGTTTTTGTGGCACAAAGGAATATCCATATAATTGACCATGAGGATGTGGCATCGTAACGCCAACAGCTTCCCCTTTATTTTCAAAGGGATAGATGTATTTAATCTTTTCATCCTTTGCCAGTTCATTGTGACGCTCTTTGATGAGGTTCAGCAATTTCACAATATGATCTTCCGATAATTCGTAAAAATTTAGCAGTATGCTCTGGAGAATACAAGATAACTTCGCATTTTCCATAATTTTCTTGGCTTTTGTAAAAGTCATTGCCATCCTCATACGGCGCCTCTGGCGTTTGTGTAAGAGCTGGAAAATCGTTATCGTATTTTAACACATCGTAATTTGCTGGTACTTTTTTGTTAATACCTGGGCAGAATGGGCACCAATCCTTTGGCATCGTTGGGCGAGCTTTACGGTTTGAAGCCACCATTGTCCAAGTCCGCAATAAAGGATTCCATCGTAATTCCGACATGGAATACCTCCTATCTTTGGCTATGTCATTCAAGTAATAATAAGGAATTTATTTATATACTCCTATTCTTTCATATTTTGGCATTTTTTCAATACTTAATTAAATAAATAGTTATGTGATTTTACTCATACTATAATGAGGAATATGATTTTTTATCACGTTTTTTTCTTTAGAAAAAGGCATCTTGTGTGCCATTTTGTCTGGCGTTCCATTTGCGCTCGTCGTTCTGGCGTAATAAAAAGAGTCTGTTTTTCAAACCCGTCAAATGCAGTAACCCCTTCATAGAATCCACACCTTTCGTCTTTCTTTCAGCGCAATGGCTATTTTTGGCACACATTCGGAATCATCCAATGCGTTATGATGATTAAAAGTAATACCTAAAAATCCGCCTACCGTACTCAACTTGTGATTCACCAAGTCAGGCCATACTTTTCTAGAAATCCGTACCGTGCAAGTATACTCTAGATCTGGCCATTCAATTTTGTAATAATCTAATGTAGCACGCAACACATCGATATCAAACTTCGCGTTGTGGGCGACTAATAATTTACCCTTTAAATGGTTGTTATAAATGGCTGGCCACAATTGGTCAAAGGTAGGTTTATTAACAACCTCTTCAGGTTGAATCCCATGAATTTTATCGATAAATCCCTGGTCAAACTGCATGAACGGCGGTTTAATTAAACTGTACCCACGCTTTTGTAATGCGCCCATTTTTCCACCGTCACCACTGCCAAGGAAATGGCGCTATTTTTACTTTCATTAGCTGTTTCAAAATCTAAGGCCACAAAATTTAACATATATCCTCCTAGGTATATAACACCTGATAAATAGCAAAAGCAGATACCATAGTATCTGCTTTCTATATATAGTATTTCACATTGAAAGTTAATAAGCTATACTACTTTCAACCTCTTATTGAATCGCTTTTTCAAATACAGCTTTAATCAACGCTTTTTGTTTTGCTCGTAGCTTTCACCGAGTTGCGCTTCATATTGCTTATCTAAATCGAACCACAAGTTAGGATAGTACTCATATGGATGTGTTTTTGAATAATTCAGCTGCATCTTGGTCTTCTACCCAATTGATTTTAATGTCTTTGAAAGCAGGCGTTTCAGCTTGCAACTCTTCAATAGCACGGAATGCATTTGCGCAATATGGGCAATGATGTAAATGGAAACCTAAAATTTCTTTCATAATATGACCCCTTTCTGAGATACACTTCTATATCGAAGTTTTTTTCAATTATATGATTAGTATACCACAGTTATGAGGGAGATACAATATCTTTACAGCAGAAGTTTGCCACAAAAACATACATATTTCATCCAATCCTTATGTTTTGTGTTATAATCATCTTGAAAGGGATTGCATCATATACCACAACTCTTATTGACGGGTATCTTTTGCGTATAGTATACTTTTATTAGAGAAAACGTACCGACCTTACGAGCGAGTACACCACTCGTCAACCCAAGGGTTGGCGAGTTTTTGGAGGTTTTATCTATGGCGAAACCATTTACATCTCTTAATTCTTTACTACGCTTAATGCGCAAAAGAAATATTTCTATCAAAAAGGGCTGAAGGAAGTAAGGTTAAAAATATTCTCTCAAGAGAAAATTACTACTCCGTTATTAATGGATATAAAGATATATTTCTCGATCAAGCTATTACTCAGTCTTCTGGTGATGATTATTATATTTCTGGTACAACATTCTTCCAAATTTATGAAGTATATTGTTTCGATAGAGAACTACGTCACCTGCTACTTCGCTATCTATTGCAAGCTGAAAAATCTTGCTACTAAGCTTGCCTATCATTTTTCTGATGAAAATAAAACTGAATTTAGTCACTTAAATATTAATAATTTTTTTCTAAATCAGATCTGCACACCATAACAAGACTTATATCAATATTATCAACAGTCACTCAAAAAAACTCTAAATCTCAAGATTCTGGTTTTTATCACTACCTAACAAAACATCAATCTTTGCCTTTATGGGTCTTAGTCACTAAGCTAACTTTCGGTGAGTTAACCTATTTTTACAAGTCGATTCTCCCTGTTCTTCAAGAAAAAGTGTTAGAAAATATCCTAGACGATTATCATTCAGAGTTTGACTTTCAAGTTTCTTTTGCCAACATCTACATTAATCAATAATTTCAATGATATGCTCGATACATTAGTTTCCTATAGAAATATTTGTACTCATGGTGATAGACTGTATAATCATCGTGTGAGAAAAGGTAAACATACTCGCAAACTCTTATTTTTCATCTAACTACTCCAAAAGGTAGTGAAACATCACTATGGGGGCTCATTTTGACGTTGCGTCTATTTTTACCTTATCACGACTATAAATGTATGATACAAAAATATGGTAAGTAGTATATCTACTCTTTCAACTGTTATTCCACAACAACAATTCAACTTACTTCTTAGTAAAATGGGACTTGCCCTGCAATGGAGAGATTCACTACTTTCATTAATTTAGGTCATTTATATGGTGAACCGCATCAAGATTTGTAAAGTTGAGCAACCGGCTCGAAAACGCATGAAATTAGAGCAAATAGAAAACGAAAACCCCGTAAACACGTATGTTTACGGGGTTTGTTATTTGCTTGAATTATTCAGCTGTGATTGTTGCTACTGGGCAAACGGATTCGCAAGAACCGCAATCAATGCAAGTTTCATTGATTTCGTATTTAACTTCGCCTTCAACAATTGCTCCTACTGGACAAACAGAAGCACAAGAACCACATTTAATGCATGCATCACCAATAACGCGCATGAGACACCTCCATAAAAAAATAGAAATTCGCTAACTTTATGATTATCATTTAAGTAAGGTACTTACCTTTATTACATTCTCATTATTGCATGTTTTTCCTAAGATTGTCAAATGTCTTAGAGAATATTTTTCTATCTATTTTTACAAGCATTCATGCGTTTTTAGTATCCTTCATCCCCACTATAAAGCTATTTGATAGGATTTATCATTTCTAAGAGGTTCTGTATATAACCCTATCAGACTCCTCGCTATATTCTCAATTATTTCTTCTCATTTTATATTTGAGAATAATTATATTATCAATTAATTTGTTCAGGTTGATCTGTAATTTGGCGCTTTAACTTAAAGACTTCTACTCGTTTATAATCTTCTTCCGTGTGGTCCACCAAAGATTTCAGGTCCACTCGCAGTCGTTTGAAATAATATAGATCACTTCCAACGTAGTCCCTAAAGAGCCCTAGCACACTCAATTTTTGCTAGATAGCTGGGACTAATGCCACACAATTTAGACATTTCTTTCTGGGAAATGCCCTTACTCCGTCTTACCCACGCAATTTTCCTACCCGAGCACTCACAAAACTCATCATACCCAAGTGCGGATGTGTTGACTCTCACATGTTGTGTCATATCCATACACCTCGATTACTCTCGATCCACAACCTCTGTCGTTTTTGCCGTTTAACTAGTATATTTCAACTAGTCTTTCTACCTGTATTATAAACAGTCAAATTTCATAAATCAAGTATAAATTTTTACGTGTCCGTGAAATTTATGCATCAAGGATGAGTTTACCATTACTCAAAATACATACATCAAAGATGCATGTATCATCACTCAACTTTCATACATCACAGATGGATGTACTATCACCATTTTTCGCAAATCAAGAGTAGATTTGCCTTTATTTATGCCCTAATAGCACTTGTCCTGACCGCTGTACTGTTACCTCTGTATGGCTTTCATCATTCCATGTAGACTGGGACGTCGCCCCGGTATCGGTAATGCGCACTGTTTCCGATGTGCGCACCGGCGGCTGATCTTTCATGAATTCCCCTGACTGGCTTTTCGTGAGTTCCCCTGACTGGCCTTTCATGAGTTCCCCCGACTGACTATTCATAGATTCCGGTGATTGTCCGTCCATAACTTTCCCTAGCTCCTGTTGGTACAGTGTTTCTAATCGTTTCACATCCTCTACAGATAGTTCTGCATCTGGCGCCAACAACGATGGTAAGGCAAAGGCTTCCTCCAATCGTAATGCACGATTGATCGCATGCGATAGGTCCTTTCCTTTTGTGGCAAACTCTTTCTCCTTCTGTTCAGGCAAGTACCCAAATCCATGTATCCACTGTTTCAATGTTTCTAAATCATATTTGTGAATGTCATTATAGTCCATGGTAATCACATAGCGATGGGTAGGGTCATCTTTCATAATCATATCTAGAGTAAATCGCACCTTCAGGGCCGTCCGCCGTCATTTGTACAGACCGATCCCAACGGGCCGCCGTCATATCCTCACGAGATAACAAGCCCCCTTCCAACTGCACATATTTTTCGGACACATGAGGATCTTCCCGGCGCCAAATCGCCATGTACTCCTCGTCGGTCATCCCTTGAATAGGCTTGTCATACCACGTCGTATTCCACGATTCTTGTGAAATCCCTTTCGGCGGTACATTATCTCGTCTCGTAATCATCAATGTTGCCCCCTCGTCGAGGTCAAGCAATAGCCCCACCATGTGCCCACTATCCGTCGGCAACACCTTGTCAATCCAGTGAATATCTTTTACCCCTTCAGATAGGGCTAGCTGAAAATGGCCCGGTCCGTGGGTGATGAAAGTTCCCTTCGTCTGCACCTCTGCATCCTTCTCCATGCCTACTGCGCCTGTGAAAGCCGCCTTCGTCTGCACCGTTGTGTCACTTGCCATCCCTACCATCCCTGTGAAAGCCACCATCGCTATGCCACAGGCAAGGGGTTTCCACCATTTTTTACCACTTATATTACGTTTCATGTCTATTTCCTTTCTTACTACAACGTCTATGCTATTATACAGAAGACTACGCCATGTCTATTCTAGTATGGAGATGTCTATGCTACTATGCAAATGACTATGCTGATATCTATTCTACTATGCAGAAGACTATGCTGATATTTATTCTAATATGCTGATGACTATGCGCTGTCTATTCTACTATGCAGATGACCACTCAGTTTTTGCTCTATCATTATACCGTCCCCATGTAGCTATACGTTTAGTATACCACATCTACCTAAGAACAGTATTACATCTCTCTATGTCTCTATAACAACCGTAGTATATTTCACCAATAACCACATCATCTATCTAGCAACAGTATTACCTCTCTCGTGCAACACTGTTATATCTGACACCACTTTTATTCTCATAGGTTATCCCATCACTTAGATGAACAAAAAGAGAACCCACCGAAGTGAGTTCCCTTATATAGTATTATATTATATAGTATATCTCTTACAGTTTGTCCAAGGCTTGCGCTAAGTCAGCGATGATATCATCGATGTGCTCGATGCCGATAGATACACGTAATTGCTCAGGTTTTACGCCTGCTTTCAATTGTTCCTCAGCATTCAATTGCGCATGAGTTGTGCTCGTTGGGTGGATTACCAAGGATTTCGCATCTGCTACGTTCGCAAGGTTAGAGAAGATTTGAAGAGCATCTACAAATTTGATACCTTCTTCTTTGCCACCTTTCACACCGAATGTGAACACAGCACCAACCCCGTTCGGGAAGTATTTGTCAGCCAATGCTTTGTACGGGCTGCTTGGCAATTCTGGGTAGTTAACGTAAGCGATTTTTGGATGGTTCACCAAGAATTCTACTACTTTACGAGTGTTTTTCTACATGGCGTTCTACACGCAAGGACAATGTTTCGATACCTTGGATAATCAACCATGCAGCTAACGGAGTGATGGACGCTCCAGTATCACGCAACAATTGAGCGCGTACTTTCACAGTGAAAGGAATTGGAAGGTCGCCGTATACTAAACCATTGTAATGTACATCACCTTCTACAAATCCAGGGTAACGACCGCTTGCTTTGTAGTCAAACTTGCCACTTTCAACGATGACACCCGCGATCGTTGTACCATGACCGCCTAAGTATTTCGTTGCGGAGTGCACCACCACGTCTGCGCCGTGTTCGAAAGGACGGAACAAGTACGGTGTGCCGAATGTATTGTCCACGATGACGATGATGCCGTGTGCGTGAGCGATTTCAGCAATGGCCTCTAAGTCCACAAGGTTCGCACCAGGGTTACCAACGGATTCCACATATACCGCTTTCGTATTGTCGTCGATGGCGGCTTTGAACTCCTCTAAGTTGTCTGGGTTCACAAATTTTGTCGTGATACCGAAACGTGGCAATGTAGCGCTGAACAAGTTGTATGTACCGCCATACAATGTGGACGCCGCCACGATATTGTCACCAGCGGACGCTACGTTTTGGATGGCGTACGTAATCGCGCAGAACCAGACGCTACCGCAAGAGCACCGGCGCCACCTTCTAATTGCGCCACACGGCTTTCTAACACATCTTGCGTAGGGTTGCCCAAACGTGTGTAGATAGGGGCCTGCATCAGTTAAAGCAAAACGACCTGCCGCTTGCTCCGCATCTTTGAATACATAGGAAGTAGTTTGGTAAATTGGCACCGCACGGGAACCTGTTGCATCTACTGTATGACCTGCGTGTAATTGTAATGTTTCAAATTTGTAATTGCTCATATTAATATCCTCACTTTACTTATACTTTACTACTAAAATACTAGGATTAAATGACCCAGTCTTGTATATATGGTTCTACAATCTCTCTCGATTGTAATTCACTCACTTCGTATGGTGTTTCTTGGTATACATAATAATTTAACCAGTTTGTGTACAATATGGTCGACGCCGACCGCCATCGAATGATAGGCTCCTTCGTCGAGTCATCATCGGGGAAGTAATTTTCTGGAATCTCAATGTCGAGCCCTAACTTTCTATCCCGATCATACTCTTGGTATAAGGTATCTCGATCATATTCCGGATGTCCGAAGATGAATATATGTTTATTGTCATACGATCTGGCAATACCAACACCCTGTCTTGTCCGCGCGGGCTAGCACTTCTAACTGTGGGTGAGCGTTGATTTCACGCTCGCTCACCGTCGTATGCCGTGAATGTGGCATATAGAAACGTTCATCTAGACCACGCATGAGCATGAGCTACCATTCTGCACCTCTTGCTCGTACACACCGAACAACTTGCTTTGGCAAAATCTTCCTTATGAATACCGAAGTGCTTGTAAATCCCCGCTGGGCTCCCCCAACAAATGTAGAGGTCGAACACACTGGGTTTTGCTCCATTCCATAATCTCTGAAAGCTCATCCCAATAGCTCACTTCCTCAAATGGCATTTGCTCAACCGGAGCGCCCGTGATAATCAAAGCCATCAAAGTATTGATCTTTGATTTCTTCAAAGGTCCTATAGAACGTTTCCAAGTACTCTTGACTCGTATTGTTCGCCGTATAGGACGCCGTGTACAGAAAGGTGACCTTCGTTTGTAACGGTGTATTGCTCAACGCGCGTAGCAGTTGAATCTCCGTCGTTTCCTTCCGTGGCATCAAGTTCACAACCACCAAATGTAGGGGTCGAATATCTTGTGACTCTGCCCGTTCCGAATCCATGACGAAAAATATTCTCCTCTGAAAGTTTCCCAATAGCCGGTAATCCTTTCACCACTCGTATAGGCACTCGATCCACCTCTCTTTCATCAAAACCTGTGACTTAACGATGAATTAAGTATACTAGGATGTCCGCCTGATGTCAACAATATACGCACATTTATCCTTATACAGGATACATATTATTATCTATAGGTGAAAGCTATAACATAAGTAGGATATATGACAATTGCAAATATAGATATATAGAAAAGCGACCATTCCTTGGAATCAGCGCTTTTTGATTTGTTGTATGAAGTTGGAGATACGTTAATTTGATGTCTCCGCTATGGGGCAAGAATTCTAAAGGGGTGTTAAACACTATCCTACAATGTACTTGTGTGCGTTTCAGTCCCCCACAATGGGGTAGTAATTCTAAAGGCTACTTTTTGAAGACTCCCAAGAAATTGCGTTAGGTTTCAGTCCCCGCAATGGGGAGATAATTCTAAAAGGTGTGGCTGAAAGTCCAGATAAACAAATTACAATGTTTCAGTCCCCGCAATGGGGATGTAATTCTAAAGTGAAACCATAAAAAAATAGTAGATTCTTAGAAGTGCACGACTTATGTTTCAGTCCCCGCAATGGGGATGTAATTCTAAAAGACACACTTTGATTATATTAACCGTGAAGGTAATTATGTTTCAGTCCCCGCAATGGTGGACGTAAATAGTGCAGTGCACTGTTTACGCATAGATATCTGTATGTCAGAAATAAAACCGCATAACCAAGCCTCTCAAAATGCACTTTCTGGCGCAGATCGCAGTTTTTGAAAAATAACGCTAACGCTACGTTTCAAAAACATCTCTGAGACCTCATGGTCACTGGGCCGGCGCTGATTTTGATTTTTCTTTAGAATTTTTTCGAAAAAAATAGGCTATTTTATTAATATTTTTTTATAAAAGCATTTATCGCCTTTTTCTACTTAGTACTATACCATACTTTCACGGCGCTTTCAAGGATTTTTTTACATTATTTATGTCACTACCCATAGAGGTATCAAATATTTCTTTTTACTCGCCTCACCACTTAACTCCCCTGAACATAAAAAGCGACCATTTCTCAGAATCGCTGTACTTTATCTTCGTCTATTCAGTTTATTACGTAACAACGCATTACACTCCTTTCATCAGATCAAGGACTTGCTCTTATTGTTCTTGATCCAAGAAACTTGCCACCGCACATGCTAAGCTTGCTATTATTCCATATAGCATATCTCTCACTCTCCTTTCATTTATCTAACTAATACTAGCACTATGCTAGTCATCCAACAATGCCCATAATAATAATCCTAACATCTTCTCACCACCTTTCATCTTATCTAACTAACACTAGCGAACGATTAGTCCGCTAACAATGCTCCTAGTAACAACAATCCTAACATCGTCTCACCACCTTTCGTAACTGTGTTCTTAGTATACACCACGGTTAACTTCCTCTATTACAAAACACCCGATAGTTCGGTCTATCCTTACTCCGACTCGTCGAGCACGGCGGCTGCCGCTCCTACGAATACACCGACTACCATACCAACTGCTGCACCTAGCATTCCAGATAACATACTTTCACCACCTTTCTTTTTCTCTCACTAACATAGCAAGTTGCTAGTCATCTAACCATGCAGCTAGTACTAATACTCCCAACAATTCTAACATCGTATCACCTCTTTTCATTTCATCTAACTAATCTAGCGAACAATTAGTCCGCTAGCAATGCGCCTAGTAAAAGTAATTCTAACATCTTCTCACATCCTTTCTTTAATTTATACAATGATCGGTCGCACCGATTAGTCATCAAAGCGCCGGATAGTAATAACAACAAGAGTAATTCTTCCATACTTTCACCACCTTTCTTAACTATGTACTTAGTATACTCTATGAATGATTTTCTAAATTATAAAAAAATCCCGATAGTTATTATGAAAGCAAAACCATACGGCTAGATTAGTGCCAGCCTTATCGTTTTATTACCTATACACAATGATGAAGTTATTACAGTACATCCCCTTATTCTTGCGAACGCAAAGAAGACCAAAAAGAGGTCCAACCTTACGGTTAGACCTCTAGCACTTATTATTTCCGTTGCTCAGCTCTTTTTTTTACAAGCGTATCCCAAGGATCCTCTCCCCACCCTGGAGATGGTTTTTTAACCATCTTTTTGAATAGCCAAAGCATTATTATTAATGTTTAACCATTCATCATTTTTCTCTTTAACTGATTTTTTTCAATTCCATCAAATCATTATTTAATTTAAGTTCCTTTGAAGCCAATTTTTTTCCATTTCTTCTAACTTGCCCTGAATTTTATTTTTCTACAGCTTTATGTTTTTCTAATGCTTCGTTATAAAGCTTGATCTAACTCATTATACGGAAGTGGTTCAAGATTTTTTTCATTTCTACTTTATAGGCTTCATCCATTAATGTTAATACTTCATTTTTTTAGCAGTATTATATTTTTTTCTTCTTCACCACAGCCAGCCAAAAACTATCATACAAACAGACAATACTACTAGACTGAAAAATTTTTAAATATTTCATGATTGCACCTTTCTAACACATTATTTTTTTGACCTTTAGATTTAATGTATGCTTGCCATGGATCTAGGGGCTAATGTTGATTTCGCACTTTTCATCCGCCATTTTTCTTTATATAGATTTGTTGCGTAGTTATTCTATTCCACGTATCATTTTTTCTCTTGTATATTACGTTTTTAATATTATTAAATCGTTATTTAATGTAGTTTCTTTTTACAGCATACTCTTCCATTAATTTTAATTTATCTTGGATTTGCTTATCCACAGATTCATGTTTTTACTGTATCTTCATAGGCTTGATTTGCTTGTTCCATTGTTAACGGTTGTAAATCAGGAACCTCAATAGATTCTGCTTGTTGCATAAGGGTAAGAACTTCATTTTTAGTCGTATCATATTTCTCTTGTTCTCCGCAACCACTAACAACATAATACACATTGCAGTAGCTAATAACAGTAAAATTTTTGTCCGTTTCATAATTAATCCTTTCTGGATTCATATATGACTCCTACTTAAAGTCCAATTTTTTAAAGGATTTAACCGCCTTTATAAATCTCGATCAAATATACTGTCATCTCAGACCCCGCATGTGGGACGTAAATGGTACGGTGTACCATTTTACGCACAGATATCTGTACTTGTGCAAAAGGCTAACGGTATTCTGATGTCCCCGCAATGGGGAGATAATTCTAAAGTGCTTGACTGCCGAGTAACAATTTTAAATCGTATGTTTCAGACCCCGCAATGGGAAACAATTCTAAAGTCTTACGCGATTTTCGCGGAGAGCATTTTACTAAGTTTCAGTCCCCGCAATGGAGTTCTACTTTCACCCTACTTACTCAACGAGCGAGCATACCTATCGAAGTCCGTTTGCCTATTTCCACTTAATACTATACCACACTCCCCCGCCCCTTTTCAACTACCTCCCCAGTCAACTATCCCCTCAATCCTTTATTATATCCACTTTCACCTGCCTTCGATACACCTCTAGTTAGAACTCGCATATAGAGATTTCAAAAGCACCTCTATATGCCAATTTGATATGTACCCTTATTTTCCAATAAATTTTTGAATGACTTTTTCACGATTTGAATTATAATTCTTTCAACAGATATCTGTCATTACATGTTTTTAAAGCTACCTGTGCTATATGTATAGCCCAGATCTGAGGCAGGTAGCGCATTGAACTTGCTAAGGAGGAGTCTATGCGTACGAAACGCAATGAGCATGGTTCAATTGACACAGACGGTCTACCTTCTTTTGTGAAACACCGTCAGATTTTTACTGTGTGCCTTTCCCTCTTACGACAATAATCTAGCACCAACTACGATTACTGTCTGGGCAGACAGCACGCGCAAAACGTATCACACACCTATCCAGAAATATGAAAGCCTTCTTTTCACGAACGGGTGGCGATTTTCTCAGTGCCAAGTGTGAACTGGAACATAGCTACGCCCCCATCCCTTTGGATAGCTGTCACTTATTTATTTCCTATATCGCATTTGAAAAGCCGTCCACCATGTCTGTCAAAACATGTCGTCACGGCTATATCAATTACTTAGCCTTTGCCTTTTCAGACTTTACCCAACATCCATCGTTGCCGAACAGCACCTTAATTACTGTGAAAGACTTTCACCTGAATGCGCATCACAAGTTAGAACGATTCCCTACCTCGTTTGCGTAGAGGCAACGATTCACGCTTTCAGCTCATCCTAGATGACATTGCCCGCGTGGCGCTCCATCTATACTGTGCTAATTATCTCCTAGCGGGCGCCCAACGGGAGATTGTACTGGAACAATTCTCGTCCATGCTCCAGTTATTAGAAAAATAATGGACCCTTCCATTCCGCGTACTTTTCCCTGAATCCACTTTCACAATCCCTTATATTCCCTAGTGTTTTTCGGCTACCTAGGCCTGTAAAAAGTTACACGGTTTTTACCACTTTCAGCCCTATTTACAGGATCTAAAAAAAGCGCTACTATGGTATCAAAGTTAGTAAGTCCTAACGAATATAAGGAGGTACTAATGGGGTATTCTTATATTACAAACAATTTACGACAAGTACGACCAGATTGTATGGAGGACGGCTATACTGACGAGGAGTTAGTAGCGCTTGTCCAAGCAGGGCATGCATCGGCTAAGATTCTTTTGTGCCAACGCTATGTCCCTCTCATTACGAAGTATGCCCACGTCAGTCAACTGCGCTCCATGCAGCACGATGTGGAATCCATGTTATGGGAAGTGTTTTTAACTGCCATCCAAACCTATGACATGGCGAGTACGATCCCTTTTTCGTCGGGTTTGTCAAATCCCGCATTCATTTTGCAGAAATGAATCTATTCCGTCGCAGTGTGAAACAATGGAATCACGAAACATTTTGGCAAAGTGATGGTGATGACGAAACGGATCTGATGGTCATGATTCCCTCTGCGGACAATACGGAAGAGGAGGCTTTACATCAACTGCAAATGGCTGCCCTTGAGCAAGCCTTGACGCGCATTGATACACCTCACGCTGTGTTATTACAGAAAGTCTTGTACGAGGGAAAATCCATCAGCACCTTGGCTAAGGAATACGGCATGAGTCGTCAAGGGTTACACAAACGATACCGACAAGCAATTGCAATATTACGTGAAGAATTGCAGTAATCACGGCGCATTCAGAATAGTATAGGGACTTACAACGAAAAACCTGAATCTCAGATCCGCAGAGATTCAGGTTTATTTTTCTTTATTTGTATATATAATATATACTATATTAGCACATAACAATAGCCACCCTGCTTGTACTGAGCAAGGTGGCTACGGTAAGTCTTGGTACATTCTTATAGATTCATTAACTTTGTGTAGTGTGTTTCAAATCTGCTGCAATCTATGTAGTGCTACGCTGTCTAAAGGTCCTATCCTACCTTATCGTTTACACCATTTCATAATCCATACAGCAATGCGAATAATTCGTAACGCTTTTTCCAAGGCGTCCATCTTAGGCCTCCATGAGGATGGCGTTGTTGCGGACCACACCCACCAAGGGATATGCGTACAACTTCGCCACTGCCTGACCCACTGCTTTCACATCATCGTCTGTGGCCACTTCATTGATGTAGGAAAAATTCGCTACTTTCACATTGTGAGCGCCTTCGCCCTTTTTAAATTGTAATTGTAATTTCGTAACCATTGTGTTTTGCCATACTTGTGTTCCTCCTTATTCAACGATTGTAGATTCTGTTGTTACTAATGCGGCGTGTTGAAAGTCAGTTAAGCGGTGATCTTTACGTCCACGGATGACATCCTTTTTCTGCCATAAGGCGACACTGCCGTTTCGATTTCCGTTTTTGTCAATCCTTCCTTAGGAAATGCGATGACGATGGTTGTCTCCTCGTTGCTAGCATCTGTAAATACTAAGTGTAATTCTTTTTAAGACTGTACTCATGTGTTTTTGCTCCTTTCTCAGTACCAAGTCCTTACACTTAGATACATTCAGAAATGGTGAAAGTGTCAACCAAATTTGTATAGGCGTTAGCTATAACTTGTAGAACAATATTCATATTATACATATTCCTATGGGTTTTGCTATACTTTAGTAGTCGATGTGATACTCGACAGGAACTATGAACTCTCATATGTTCCGACCTTTCAAACTACTTACCATGTAGCAAAGGTGTATTCCCATACGCACCTATATCGCTACGAAAGCCATCAACTCGGCCCCATACGAGTTGATGGCTTTTCACCTTTTTATACGTTTATACGTCCCAAGATATCCAAGCGATGGTATCTGTGGTGTGATTATCAATAGTTCCGTCTATGGCTTTCGATGCTAAGTATTGGCGGATATCGTCCTTGACAGTCTCTAAATCACCCCCTACTTTGCGGTGCACGCGCAAGCAGAAATAGTCCACAGCGGCTTCTACTGTGAGAGTTTCTACTTCTTCCACCGTTTTGTAGGTCACCTGTACATGGTTGCCAATGTCATGGGCTGTATCTACACAGTCTTGCAACATAGCCTTCCACGGAGATCCCTCTACACCATATAACTCGCTATAGATGGCATCTAAATATTCATCCTTCCGATCGGCGAACATAATGCACAAACAGTGTTTGCGACTCGCTTTGTGCAAAGCACGCAGATTAGCCGTGTCGGACATGATAGGGACAAAAATGCTGTACACTAGGTCGAATTGTTTGTCCCAGCCCAAGGCTTGACGGGCTTCTTCGGACCATGGTCCAAGCCATAAATCTAGTGAAAGTCCTTCTTTCTCGCTGATGGCCTTGCCCCCTTCGAGCATACCCGTAGACAAGTCTACACCGGTCACTTTCACACCATTCCGTGCTAAGCCCATAGCATAGTCAGCAGTACCACAGCCTATATCCGGCGCTGTTTCACCCTCTGCGGGATGGATGTCCAGTTCTTTCAGGCGAGCTACAAAATCTACTACACGCGCCACGCGGTCCTCGCGCTGATGCATATTCACGAAAAACTTGGACGTTTGATTCCAAGATTGCTTTGCTCCTCTTGCCGACCCTCCATAGAAACGGGCATCGTTGTAATCGTACTCATAGAACCTCCTTATAACTTTATACTTGATAAGATAGATATCGTTTATACTCCTATTGCTAATAGTAGTAATAGTTGTAATAATACTACTATCATTATATACGATATATCTTACATTATATATGATAAATATTATCAGTTTATCAGTTTATAATTTCATTATACTTATATACCTGTAAGTATGCTGTATCTACGGCAACAAAATTCGTACTTACACTAATCCCATCCTTTTTGTGAACAGTATATCATATAGAGATGATTAGAACAAAAAGCGACCTTACGGTCGCTTTTTCGTTTTAGAATCTACGATTCTGTTAGATTATTCTTCGATAGCTGTAACAACACCAGCGCCTACTGTATGTCCACCTTCGCGGATCGCAAAACGTAAACCTTCTTCAATAGCGATTGGGTGATAAGCTCGATGTTCATAGTGATGTTATCACCAGGCATACACATTTCTGTACCTTCTGGTAAGTTGATAACGCCAGTTACGTCAGTTGTACGGAAGTAGAATTGTGGACGGTAGTTGGAGAAGAATGGAGTATGACGGCCACCTTCTTCTTTTGTCAACACGTATACTTCTGCTTTGAATTTAGTGTGAGGTTTGATGGAACTGGTTTTAGCCAATACTTGACCACGTTCGATGTCTTTACGGTCGATACCGCGAAGAAGTGCCCCTACATTGTCACCTGCTACTGCAGATTCCAAGATTTTACGGAACATTTCAAGACCTGTAACTGTAGTGCTGGATGGTTCTTCTTGAAGACCAACGATTTCTACCACGTCACCAACGTTGATTTGACCACGTTCTACACGGCCAGTTGCTACTGTACCACGACCAGTGATTGTGAACACGTCTTCCACAGGCATCAAGAATGTTTTTGTCTGTGTCACGTTCTGGAGTTGGGATGTACTCGTCAACTTTTGCCCATCAATTCGTTGATTGCTTCAACGTATGCGACGTCGCCTTCTAATGCTTTCAATGCAGAACCCGCAACAACTGGGATGTCATCGCCGAGAATTCGTAGGCTGGAAAGCAATTCACGGATTTCCATTTCTACTAATTCTAATAATTCTTCATCGTCAACCATGTCTTTTTTTGTTCATGAATACAACGATAGTGGTACACCAACTTGGCGAGCTAACAAGATGTGCTCACGAGTTTGTGGCATAGGGCCGTCAGTGCCGGATACAACTAGGATAGCGCCGTCCATTTGAGCGAGCACCAGTGATCATATTTTTAACATAGTCAGCATGGCACGGGCAGTCAACGTGTGCATAGTGACGAGTGTCTGTTTCGTACTCTACGTGTGCAGTGTTGATTGTGATACCGCGTTCACGTTCTTCTGGAGCTTTGTCGATCATGCTGTAATCTTGGAAATCAGCTTGACCTTTTTCAGCAAGAACTTTAGTGATTGCTTTGCTGTTAAAAATAGTTTTACCATGGTCAACGTGACCGATAGTACCAATGTTAACGTGTGGTTTATTACGTTCAAATTTTGCTTTTGCCATTGTTAAAATAGCCTCCTTCATTACAAAAACTAATTACCTTTATTATATATGATTAAATAGATAAATACAAATACAGTTTAGTTATTTTTAACATATATTCTAATACACTAAGAACAATCCCTGTAATAATATATAAGACGAACACCTTTCCTTTTGTGTCCATTAAAATTCGAGACATTAAGAATATATTCTGATAAAAATCCAAAGGCCAAGTGCTATAACAATCCCTAAAATACCTAGTGCAAAACTAGCGCCACCTACTATTGGCAAATCCGTTGATACGGCTATGCTAACTAACAGAATAATCCCTGCAATAGAGCCATAGACATTAGCAATAATATTTCCATAAATGAATCCTTTGACTACATCTGACCACGTACCTTTTCCTTGGGTCAACTTATACAGTCCGAAAAATAAAGCACTATTAATAAACAGCCCCACAGAACGTAATACAAATATAAACACAGCAGCCCCTAGAATGATGGCTGACCCTAAAGCGACTATTTCCAAGATGTATGAATCCGCTAAAAAACCTATCAATGGAGATAGTAAACTAGCCACAATCAAGGAAAATATAATATCTAGACAGAAATAGGTCAACAATCCTTTCTTAACCGTCCCATGCTCTGCAATTTGATCAAACCCTTTGCTCTTAGGGTGCCAAATTAATTCTTTTAAATCATTAAACCATGTTGTCATAGAGCCACCACCTTTCTATACTCTCATTATACAAAGTCAATCTATGAATTTCAATGCTTATCTAACCAAGAGCAAAAATAAATCTTAATACACTAGTTTATCTTTTTGTAATACTCTGATAAAATAAAGATATAATTATGATAATAAGGAGGTGTTTATTATGATTCATATTCGCCCAGTCTCTGACTTACGAAATAAATTTCCTGAAATTGAAGAAACTGTGATCAACTCAAACTCACCTGTATTTCTCACAAAAAAATGGATATGGCACCATGGTGCTAATGAGCATCGAGCAATATTCCACACTGACCATGGATGTAGAAGAAAAAAACTTGATGAAGCAGATACATTAGCCAAAAGTTCTACAGCGCGACTTTTCTAAAGCTGATGTATTTAATGCGACAAGGAGCTATATCGATGAACAAACCAATTTATAAGCTAACTTTTTCTGCCTATCTTTGAAAAAGATTTAATAGAAGTTACATCCTATATCACCAATACCTGCAAAACCCAAGTGCTGCCCATCAACTGTTAGATGATATAGAAGCTGCAATCGAAAAAAGACTAGCAGCACCTCTTTCCTTTGCACCCTTTCGCTCATCAAAAACAAGAGAGTACCCGTACTACAGAATCAATGTGCGAAACTTCTCTATTTTTTATGTAGTTATCGGCGATACCATGGAAGTTCGCAGACTTATCTATGCGAAGCGTAATATAAACGAAATGTTGTTCACAGACATGTAGAATTTCTATAATAAAAGTTGGGGATACTCATATAAGAGCATCCCCAATCTTTATGGAGCCATATTTTGGCTCTATAATAAATGTTGGGGCTACTCATATAAGAGTAGTCGCCAACATTCTTTTAGCAATAAAATAGACATATACAAACTCAAACCGTATCATTAAAAAGCAACCAAACCATTAAGAAAGGATGAGTCATATATGTCTAACGTCAATTATACGAAATTGTCTTTAAAATTAAAGAGGAACATATTAAATTTATGAAAGTAAATGATGATGGTTCTGTGCATTTTCACACTTGAGATGCCAGTAGCTGAGCAAGTATGTCCACATTGCGGAGCACATACTAGAAAGTCTAAAGGTAAACGCCCCTAGAGACGTTAAGTTTGGCGCTACACAACATCACATAGTGACTGCTACCTACTTACAAAGACGTTACAAGTGCCGGGGAATGTAATCACACTTTCATAGAAAAAGAACCCTTTTTGTTTGCCGTTATTTGCGACTCAGTAAAACTAATGTGGAGTATCTATTTAGACAACTTGAAGAAAAAGGATCTTACACGGAGATGGCTAAACGCGGCGATGTTTCTGTATCCACAGTTATTCGGTATTGTTCTAAATTAGCCATTCCAAAGCCTTCTCAATTACCTACTGTACTAGGTATTGACGAATATAAAGGGAATGCTGAAGGCCAAATGTACCAAGTTATCATAACCGATTTAAACAATCACTCTATCGTAGACATTTTTACCTAAACGAGATACGCGAGCTCTTATCCAATACTTTAAAACCTTTTCTAAAGAAGCTAGAGAACAGGTTAAATACATCGTTATGGATATGTCTCCATTATTTAGGTTAGTGATGCAAACTATGTTCCCTCACGCACATATTGTGGCAGATCGTTATCATGTGTGTCGCTTGGTGAATTGGGCTCTCGAGCGTGTACGTAAGCGTGAGCAAAAAAGGCTAGTGGCATACTCTAGAACCCTCAAATATAATCGAAGAGTTCTTATGAAGAATCCTAACAAATTAACTGAAAGCGAGCGAATTAAGCTGTTGGAAATATTGCGTATATCCGATGACCTACGACGTGCATATGGGCTTAGATTAGCCTTTAGGAGGATATTTTAAGACATACAGCATACCCTAACATAGAAAAGGCACCTACAATTATGGTTAAACGCAGTAGAAAACTGTCATTTACCGGAGTTTAGTAATTTTAAAAGTCTCCTTTGTTAGTTGGTTCCCTCAAATTGTTAATGCCTTTGTATTACCATACTCCAATGGGTTTACCGAAGGATGTAATAATAACATTAAAGTATTAAAAGAGAATAAGTTATGGGTTGCGTAATTTTGAGCGTTTCAGAGTTCGTATACTTCTATTAAGCAAAAAGAATAGCACTAGCTATTTAGATAGCTAGCGCTAAGAACTTTTATATGAGCAGCCCCCACATTTGACAAAGAGCCCATATTTTGGGCATAAAAAAATCCCCACCTAAAGTGAGGTTATTGGTGGCGGCACACGGATTTGAACCGCGGACACACCGGGTATGAACCGATTGCTCTAGCCAACTGAGCTATGCCGCCAAGTATATGGAGCTAGTGACCGGGATTGAACCGGTGACCTTATCCTTACCAAGGATACGCTCTGCCGACTGAGCTACACCAGCACTATTCAATCACTAACAAGTTAACATGGTTGCGGGGACAGGACTTGAACCTGCGACCTTCGGGTTATGAGCCCGACGAGCTACCAACTGCTCCACCCCGCGATGAAAATGGTGGAGGGAGAAGGATTCGAACCTTCGAAGTCGAAGACGGCAGATTTACAGTCTGCTCCCTTTGGCCGCTCGGGAATCCCTCCAAAAAAATGGAGCTGGCGATAGGAATTGAACCCACAACCTGCTGATTACAAGTCAGCTGCTCTACCGATTGAGCTACGCCAGCACATTTACATATACTATTATATATGTTCTTATGTAGTTTGTCAAGAACTTTTTCTACTCTGTAGTGGTGTTCCTGACTACTTGTATATAATAACATACCTCTATTTATAATGCAAGTGTTTCATTTAAAATTTTTTTAACTTTTTAGAAAATTTTGTACTTTCCCTAGAACGCCATTTTGGTTAGTAATAGGGTGGCGTTCTTTTTCCTTACATTTGCAAATGCAAGAAGAGCACGACATGTTCCGGAGCAAACCTAGCCACTGTATCAGTTTGCGTAGGAATATGTCGTGCTTCCTTCCCAACATCAAGCTAAAAATGCCACCTTATTTCTTAACCAAAACAAGTTGTTTCAACATTTCAATAGTCGCCTCTTGTTCGGCATTTCGCGCTTTTTCACGTTCTAATTCTGCACGAAGCATCTCTAATTCAGATTTAGGCGCCTTTTGAACTTCGTCATTACTGGATCCAAATCTGAAAGTAGCCCCTGCATTGTACATATACTTATCACCAGAAAGTGCTACGCCAGCATTGAACATAGTTCTTTCATTTGTAAAATGCGCCACGCCCAAGGCAAAGCCCGTTTTGTCCTCATAGTGACCAACGCCCGCCATCACTTGCGTGCGTTCGTGTTCTTTGTAATCCAATGGTTTCAACGCTGAAAGTGCTGCATTCATAGCATTGCCAGAGCGACTTTCATCACGCACATCACCAATGGTATTGCTTAACGTGTGTAACGCCTTATCCATGGCCTTAGCGGAGTTTTCCATTACTTTCGTTACGTAGTCCACGTTTGCAGCAGCTGTTTTGTCCTTACCATCTGCCGTTTTGATACCTGTAATCGTACCTGTACCATTGCCTTTGTCGTCCGTTTTGAAAGTAATCGTCGGCGCGAGATTGGATGCATCTGTGCCGTTGGAAATTGTAATCGTAGCGTTAGCATGAGGATTTGTACCGTCATGAGAACCTGCGACTTGGATTGGAACCGGCACCGAGCATTTGTACCACTGGATTTGAGCCTGTACCGATTTGTTCCACCCGGTGTTGTACCTGTACCGACGATTAGAACCGCACTGGTGTTGTTCCCGTGCCCGCATCGGTGCCACCCGGTGTGGTATTACCGTTAGGATCGACGATAGAAATAAAATCTGGTAAACTTGCCCCCTTCATGTAGTTCACAAAATCTTTTTCAGATTTACTTTTCATTACCTGGTTGCTCTTTCCAAAGGTCGTAAGCAGACTTGCCATTAATGCCGTTGGTACCATTTGTGCCTGATTCACCTTTATCGCCTTTGATCGCAGTTGCGAAATCTGCGACAGTTTTGTTTTCGTTGCACGCGATTGATTTCCATACATCTAGGGCAGATTTACCGTCAGCACCTTTTTCTCCTGGATCGCCTTTTTTGGCCCTTTGAAATCCGCATCATTTTTTTCAGTGCTTCTTTATCTAACTTAACAATGGTTTTTACCATCTTTACTTTTTAGTTGTAAGACCATCAGAAAATGAATATAATTCATTAAAAAAATACTAGTAATATTATTTTTTTGTCACAACTTCGCTACCACCGACGGTAAGTTTACCATTATCGTTTGCCAAAGTAATTGGGTTTGTATCGCCAATGGACACGCTTGTGAAAGTCGGGGATTTCAGCATACCAATACGTACGGTGCCCGCATCTGCATAGGTAATCAAATTATCGGAGGAATAGTTCGCAACCGGTGTCGCGGTAGATCCATAGACAGTACTTGCTTTCCCTTCGATTGGTAAGATACCACCAATTTTAGTTTTAATAAGCGTAGTTTTTGTGCTCGCTTTTGTTGTTTCATCCGTAGTATCGTAAGAATTTGTGGATACCGTAAAGCCGCCATTCGATACGGCTTTCAATTGCGCTACATTGACCGCATCTGTATCTTCCGTACCTGCTTTGCTACATTGATAATTTGGCGAGTTTCTCCAGTAGTAGAGTTACCAACAGATACCGCACCTTTTTCTTGCTTTCCAAGTACCTACAAGCTTTATTGATTTCTATCTCTTTATCAGACACTTCTTTATTTTTCGCATCTAAACGAGTTTTATTATCTGCTAATTGTGCTTTGACAGTGTCTAACTCTGTCGTATTATTCGCTGCCGTCAATTCTTTTTGTTTTTCTAATAGCGTATTACGTTCCGTTTGAATCGCTTCAGCTTCTTTTTGTAATACCTTGTACTCTGCATCCTTTTGCCTCAAATTGGGCTTGTAAACCGGCGCTCAATTGCAACGCATTATCGGCACCTTTTACAATAGCAGTTTCAGATGGATCATAACCAATCATCTCAGCATTACGATCACTAATCGTATTAGTCCCTAATGCAACAGAATCATTAGCTTCTGCAATTGCAGTTTTTTCCTAAGGCAACACTTCTCTCACCATTAGCATGTGCATCATATCCAACGGCTGTCCCAAATTTACCATTACTTTCAGCCCAGGGAACCATGGGCTACGGAGTACGCAGACTACAGCATGAGAGTTTAAGCCTATCGCAATAGAATGTCCACCATCTGCTACAGCATGATAACCAAGAGCTGTAGCAAAACCCATTATTTGATTCTGCCGCCATACCTACAGCAGTGGCACCAATTGACCTTGATTTTTCTGCCGCTCCCAATGCTACCGTTCTATCACCAAGAGTCTCACTCTCTGTACCCAAAGCCACACCATAGTTTATAGCTGTTTCTTTCTTAAAACTATTTGCATTTGAACCTATAGTTATATTACTCGTGCCCTTTATAAACATTCCCTGCACTTTGACCAATAGAAATATTATTAAGTCCACTCAAAGATTTAGATGCATTAAAGCCTATGGAAATAGTATGCTCACCTGTTACAGATGATCCCGCACCATTACCAAAGGCAATGTTATTTGATCCAGTTGTATTTGAACCTGCTCCACTGCCTATAAAAGCATTGATATTACCCGTCGTATTTTGCCCTGCTTGCATACCAATAAATATACTGCCTGCACTAGTACCACTACCAACTTTATCATTAGCATTATTACCAGCACCCTTACCAATAGCTATTCCATTCAGTATATTGGACGTAGCTCCATTACCAATAGCAACGGCAGTATCTCCTACCGCTTTCGATTCATGACCAACAGCTACCGCATTTTGACCCGATGCACTAGCACCATCACCAGCCTCATACGAACCAGTACCCGCCGCAGCATTGACACCCATATAACTCGCAGTCAAAGCACTCACGACTAACACTGCCAACGTAGACTTTCTATTCATATATTACCCCTCTTATCATAAAGCTCCTAAGCATATCTGCTTCATATGATTATATAGTCCAATTATATTATTTTTACTAACAATACGGTCAAATATAGATTTCGCATTATACAGAAAGCACCTGACCCCAGAACGCCATTTAGGATAGAAATAGGGTCATGCGTTCTTTTACTCACATTTGCAAATGCAAGAAGACCGTAACATACCCCTCCCCGTAGAACGCCATTTTGGTTAGTAATAGGGTGGCGTTCTTTTTACTCACATTTGCAAACGCAAGAAGAGCACGACATGTTCCGGAGCAAACCTAACCACTGTATCAGTTTGCGTAGGAATATGTCGTGCTCTTCCTTGCCCAATATCAAGCTAAGAACGCCACTCTATTTCATAGCCGAAACAAGTTCGCTTTTTCTTTTGATTGGACAGTAATATTTCTCTAACGAATTTATCATCTAATGTAAACAACAAATACGTATGTTCTAGCACTGGATGGCGATAGCCATAGACTACCCCCTTCGTACTATCATGATAATTAGCGGGTTCTTCAAAAATCTGGCACTCCGTAGAGATAGAGCAGTAAGTATTTAGAATCTCCTAGTGAAATGCCACGTTTCGTCGTACCAAGCGATGAGTTGATCATGACACTGAGTGATTTCGTGTTCCTTGTTATATGCGATAACTACATCCTTATAGCCTAAAAATTCCTGACCGTACAGCTTACCTCTTTCTTCCCAAGATCGATTAGGATCATTGGTGAAAGTCTTACCTAATTGGTAACCCATCAAAGAGAAATCTGATTCTGTCATTGCATTTGGCTTAAACGTTTCTAATGTAGTGGCTGGTATAGCAAAAACGAGGCCAGTCTAGACCCGTAATCATTCCCAAATGTGTCACTTTCCCATCTTTCAATGAAAGCCACACATAACCCACAGAACTGTTAGAACCTGCTAAAGAGTCACTACTATATGTATTCTTCACTGACTGTGAAAACTCCTCTAAATGCATAGCAGATTTTTTTCGTTTTTTTGTTATAGTTTTTTTCTTCATCAAATGTTCCTTGATATAGCCACAACAAAGAACTGTCTCCATTATCGCGCCACATAGCCCGCGGAGCACCCCACGCAAAGAGTACTTCCCCACGTGTGGCACCTACATGCACGTCCTCGTGCAAGAAGATATTCTCCTTATCTGTCCATAGTAGGTCAATAGGATATTTCGGTGCAGAGTCTTTTTCTTATCTTTTTCTTTTATATCTTTTTGTTGTTTTTAGTCTCATCTTTACTAGAAGATGATTCACTGAGACTGCTTGTTCTCTCTAGAATCCTTGGAATCCTGAGTATATGTATCGCCCATATCTGAGGTATCGCCTACACCTGAGGCATCGCCTACGCCATCAGCATTCCCTGCCACCTCTGGGCTCTCAGTATCCTCAACACCCTCAGCATAGTCTGCCTCTACCCCATCTTTCGCATCGCCATCTACATCTGTATCTAATCCAACACCATCTTTTACCGTTGCCTCTACCGACTTCTTCTTACTAATGGCCTCTAGTTTTTCTTTCAGCACATCCACGTCTGGGAACGCCCACGGTTCACGTTGTTTCGCATCCATGCGCGCTTTCGCTTCCGCTTCGAGTGCTTTTACAAAAGTATCTGTAATTACAATCGGTGGAATCCGTTTCGCTGTGAACGTAGTTCCCACATTGTCTAAATTTTCTTCCTCTTCTTCCACAAAGGACGCTTTCTTTTCACGCAAGAACTTGCGCAGTGCTAACTCTTCTGCCACCTGTTCTGGTGTCAAATCAAGGGTCACCGTCCCTACGGTCACCTTCCGTTGCACAGCGGTGCTATTGTGTTTCGTTTCTATTACGGTTTTTCCTTGCACCACATCCGATATGGCTTCTTGCTTCGCCTCAGAAGTTGCCTTCTGTTTTTTTCAGCAGTATCTTGTTCAGAAGCAATGGACTCAGCCTTTTTGTGCACAGCATTATCATTAGCGTCTTGCTCAGAAATAGGCCGCCTTCTTATTGACAGGATTCGACGATCATGACCCAATACGACCTGTGTCTGCAAGCCCACCATGCCTAGTACTGTCATGGTCGCCAAGGTATGTTTCCATTTATTATTCATGGCAACGTCGCTCCTCTAATCGTTCTTTTACCCATGTAATCCACGGTGAAAGCCCTTCCGCCTGTGTACAGCTCACTGGAAAGATAGGTACCCCCGGTTGTAGGGAGTGAATATCTTGAATGGCTTCATCCATTTTGAACGGCACATAGGGGCAATAAATCTACTTTATTTAATAGAACCATGACAGATTCTTTGAAGATCAACGGATATTTCAACGGTTTATCTTCCCCTTCTGTAATGGAAAGAACCGTTACTTTCATATCTTCACCGATGAAAAATTCTGCTGGGCATACTAAATTGCCTACATTTTCAATAATGATGAGGTCCAATGCATCCAAATCTAGTTCGCCAATAGCCTCACGAATCATATTCGCATCTAAATGGCAGCCACCGACGGTGTTGATTTGAATCACGGGCACCCCTGTGGCATGAATGCGCTCCGCATCTTTGTCGGTAAATAAATCACCTTCGATAACAGCGATGCGATAGTCCTTGGACAAGGTTTGTAAGGTCGCCTCTAGCAAGGATGTTTTCCCCGCCCCTGGAGAGCCTAATAAGTTCATCACTAAAATGCGTTTCTCTTTAAATTGTTGTTGTAGTGTTTCTGCAATGGCATCATTTTTAGCCAATACATTTGTCATTACTTGTACTTCCATGGTACTCCTTTAATCCATATCGATAGATACCACCCTGCAGTTCACGGCCTTGCAGTTCTTCCACGGCAAAGCTTTCACAGTGGGGACATACATGGCGATACTGTTCCATTGAAAATGTCTGATGGCAATCTAAACAACGCCCTTTCATAGGGATCGTTTCAATCTCTAATTTCGCTCCTTCTGCTGGTGTTCCCCGAGTCACCGCATCAAAGCAAAAATGTAATGCCTCTGGTTCAACTCCAGATAAAGCTCCGATCTGTACCTGTATAGCATGGATGATGGTCCCTTCATTCGCTTTCAGCGTGTCTAGTGCCACATCCACAATACCCTCAGCGATGGCCATTTCGTGCATGATAAGCCTCGTATAATCCTTCTAACATCATAGCGGTCGTCACAGACCCTACACCACCTGGCACAGGCGTGATGGCAGACGCCACTTCACTGGCAGAGGCGAAGTCCACATCGCCCACGGTCTGTCCCTCTAGATCGTTAATGCCTACGTCGATAACAACGCGACCCTCTTTCAGCATAGACCCATGCACCATGTGCGCTTTTGCCTACGGCGGCTGCATGACCACATCAGCTTGGGCTAATTCACCTTCTAAGTTTTGGGTTCTAGAGTGGCAGATCGTCACTGTCGCATTCCGTTCTAGCGCCAATAACGCCACTGGTTTGCCCCACCACTTGGCTACGGCCTAGGACAACTACTTTTTTACCTGCCAGCTCAATGCCATAATGGTCGATAATCGCCATGCACGCTTTTGGCGTACACGGCACATAGCCACCCTTGCCAGAACTTACCAAGCCAATGTTGTACGTCGTCAATCCATCAATGTCCTTCGTCTGGATCCAATGCGCCAATTACCGCTTCGCTATCGATGTGTTTCGGCATCGGCATCAACGGCAATACACCGTAGATACGTTCATCTCCATTAAATCTGTGAATCACTGCTTCTACCTCTTCTTGGGTAGCTGTCGTCGGCAATTCCACTAATTCTGTGCCGAAGTTCGCCCCTTTTGCCACTTTTTTTCCATAAACGTAGCATACATTTTAGCGGCGCTATCGTCACCGACTAGCAAAATCCCCAATGTAATCGTCACACCTTGGTCCACCAAGGCTTGCATATGTTCCAGTAGCACAGCTTTGCGAGCTTGTGCCACCGGTTTACCTAATAATTCTATCATCCTGTCCTCACATTTCCGAGTTAGTTACTACATATCTGTTCTACACGCCACTGAGGGGTACACCAACATTCCCCGATCAGTGATCATTGTTATCGACTAACATATACCATCACCGATTTCCTTTGTTATCGGCTGAAATATACTGTCACCGATTCTCCTTGTTCCAAGGTACTGCCTACTGGCTCATCCTGTGAAATCGCGTAACCACTGCCGTTCGGCTTGAAGGTCAAGCCCGCTTCATGAACCCAATCGCGGACCTCTCCATAGGCATGTCCTACGAAGTTTGGCACAATGACAGAGCCATCTTTATTACGATGCACCGTCAATACCTTAGTTTCAGCTTTTGACTTGTCTTTATCACCGTGTTTACTACGAGTCGGTGAAAGCTTATAGTACCGCACTAATTGTGACATCACATCTTGGAATACTGGTGCCGCAATTTGACTACCATAGTATGTTCCCTGCGGGTCATCAATCACAACTAATGCAACAAAGTGAGCATCTTCTACAGGACCATAACCAATGAAGGATGCAATATACCGGCCATTCAAGTAACCACCATGTTCGGCATCTAATTTTTGCGCCGTTCCTGTTTTACCAGCAAATTGGTAGCCCTCTACGTAAGCTTTATGGCCACCCCCTTCGGAGACTTCTTTTTCCAAGATATCTGTAATCTGTTTGGCAATACTTTCAGGGATAGGTTGGCCTTGCTCTATATCTTGTGCTTCTCTGAAAGTGGAGCCGTCTGGGTTCATAATGGATTTAATAATATGAGGCTTCATCATTTTGCCCCCATTTGCCAAGGCCCCATAGGCTTGTACCATTTGTAATGAGTGTCACCGCACTCCCCTGTCCAATAGACATGGTCGCCGTATCTAGTTTACTCATTGTTTTTCGGATCAAATAGGATTCCATCCCCCTCAGCGGGGAGTTCAATGCCTGTGGCTTTACCAAAGCCAAATCGTTTGACATAATCTGTCAAAATATCTCCACCTGTGGTCGTACCCAAGTACACCATACCCGTATTAATGGAATATTTTAGAATATCTAGTAAGCGAACTTTACCCCTGCCTTTACCGTCCCAGTTTTTTTATCGTATGCCCATCGATTAGAATGGTGCCCGTATCATTGTACACTGTATCTAGTTGCCACTTTCCAGCTGCCAGAGCGGAGGCGGCAATAATCGGTTTGAACGTAGACCCTGGTTCATAAATACTTACCACCGCATTGTTCCGATAATCTTCAAACTTTAATTTATTCACATCCGATGCCATACCACGGTTTTTTGTTCGCCATCGCCAAGATTTCCCCTGTTTTAGGATCCATAATAATCATGGTCGCACTGCGCGCCTTCGTGTCTATCATCGCTTTATCTAAGGCCCGCTCCGCTATGAATTGGACCGTCGTATCGATGGTTAAATACACAGACTTTTTCTTGATCCGGTAAAAAAACTTCGTTTGTACCGATTCAAAGACAGGGCGTCCCGCTGTGTCGTTATGAACACTGAGTTTCACCTTATTACTGCGAATCAAATCATCTAAGGCAGATTCTAAGCCCGCTTTTTCCCTCTGCATCGGCTTGTCCATCTTCATTGAAACCAACAAAGCCCAAGACTTGTGCCAATAAAGTATTGTTAGGATAATAGCGACGGCTTTTCTTTTCCAATCGAATGTAAGTCATATCTTCTTTTTTCTTCAACGTTTCTACCGCATTTGGAGTTCGGCACGTCCAACAAACGATCGAGCCAGATAAAACCGGTATCTTCCTGTAATCTGTTGAGGATTTCCTCTCGGAAATGCGCAAATACGGCGCTAATAAATCCGCTACTTCTTCTGGCGACTTATCGCCATCTTTTGCGCAACATCGCAGGGGTCTGCCACCACTGAGTTTACCGTCACGCTCAGAGCCAACGGATTTCCGTTGCGGTCATAAATGGTCCCCCTCGGCGATTGGAGAATCCGATTCTTTACAAATTGATTGGAAAATTGTTCTGTATAGTCACTATGAAATATAATTTGTATCGCCATATAGCGAATGACCAAGAGTAAGACCGTTGCCAAGGTGAGGAGAAACCATATCATCGCATTGCCATGTAGCCGTTTTTCGTGCTCGTTGCATATTCATGGTCCTACTCCTTTCCTTTCAATCTTCGATACTTCGCCAATCCTGCCTCGTGCAGGCCTCCGGCGTATTCTCTATGGCCCCCGTTTGGACCCGTTCTAACAAGGTTTGCATAACCTCTTTCACATAAGGTGTTACCAAGGCTGGCGACCCCTTTATCGTAGTGTAAATCTTTCGTGTGCACCGGCATCGCTGTTGCCAATGCCACCATACGCTGTCCATAGGCTTCCGACGGGGCAGATTCTTTCGTGCCACCGCCGATGACATCTGCCACCCCTAGGTCTTTCAAATACTGCATGGCTTCCACTAGATCCTTCGTTTCTCGGAACACGCCGTCCCGCGATTCTTTCTGCATCCATTTTTCGCAAATCTGCCGATGCATTGGCCACGTAAAAATGAAAGCGCATATGCCGTTCCACGAGCCATGTCACTAAATTGACAAACTCTTTGGCATAGCCCAAGCGAGTCAATATATCTCTCGTCATCTTGGCGCCTACTGTATCGTGGTTGCGATCGGTAATACGCCCATTGTGAAAAGCCTCGAACGCCTTCCACACCTTTTTCCCTACATCGTGGAGCAAAGTAGCCCTGACCATGACACCAAGTTCTGTGGCACCGCTTTCACCACCGCCAAGATATGGTGCCATCCATCATGTACGTGATGTTCTGGGGCTTGTGGCAAGTCCACTAAATGGGTTAACTCTGGTAAAATCGGAATCCGCCGAGACTGACCCTCCATGGTTTGTTGACAATATTGGTCATTCAAATGACTGCGCACCAACGCATCTAAGGCGAGGTCTACATGGTCGCTGAGCAACATTTTTCTCGATTTCTATCCGCACTCGTTCTAGGGATAATCCTTCCACTCGATACAGGTTTGGCTCGATGCCAGCCCATGTACTAGGGTCGATGGTAAATCCCAATTGTCCCGCAAACCGACATAATCGGAACATGCGCAACGCATCTTCTTGAAAGCGCTCTTGGCTAGATCCGATGGTGCATAACCGGCGTGCCTCGATATCTCGTAATCCACCGACTTCATCACGGATTTGTCCACTTTCAGAGAGCGCCAACCCATTGATGGTAAAGTCCCGTCGCTGCACATCCTCTAAAAAGGTAGATGGATACTGCACCGCCACAGGCCGATGGCTGTCGTCGCCATACTGTTCGCTGCGATAGGTCGCCACCTCGTAGGCATGATCCCCGCGGGATACCACGACGACACCGAACGAGGCGCCCACTACGTTGGTTGTGGTAAAGCCCGCCGTCCGCAGTACATCGATGACCACCTCTGGCATAGCCGAAGTGACGATATCGTAATCGTGGGGGATGCGCCCCATCTGGATGTCTCGCACAGCACCGCCCACAATATACGCCTCATGGTGCGCCGCTTGCAAGGTCTGCAAAATGCGCACTGCTCCTTGGTAGGTGGAGGTTTCTTTGTATGCTTCTATTTCCATCCCTAATTCCTCTCTATTTCTGATGTGCCAAGCGGTTTGTAATCTCCATTCCTGTTTTCGTTCTCGCAAGGCCTCCTTCACTCGTTTCCCGTAGCGCTTCTGGCAAGGCTCGTCCTATGGAATCCATGGCGCCGATCACTTCGTCTGCTGGAATACGACTGCGTAACCCTGCCATAGCCATTTCTGCGGCGGCTAAAGCGTGGACTGCATAGATGCCATTCCGCTTCACGCACGGCACTTCTACAAGACCTGCCACTGGATCGCAGACCAAACCAAGTACATTTTTTTCATACACAAGGTCATAGCCGTCACAATTTCTTCTGTCGTGCCACTCATCATAGCCACCGCACTAGCAATGACCATAGCTGCCGCCGTACCGACTTTCGGCTTGGCAACCGCCCACAGCACCCGCTACGCAAGCTTGGTTCGTCACTACATTGCCTACACCGGTCACCGCTAAAAATCCATTGATGTAGGCGTTGTCATCGCAGTTGTACACTTCCCCACTGCTTGCATGACACCCGGTAAAAATACCACAGGCCCCCGCCGTAGGACATGCCACGATGCGGAACATCTTCGCATTGGCTTCATTCACGGATATAGCATAGCGCAAGGCTCGGTATGTAAGGTCACTCAAAAACACTGGTTTTCGCTCATCTAATTGTTTGGCTTGTCCGCCAGACATGCCACTTTTTACTTTTTTCTTGTATCTTCTATGCCATCGTGAACAGACTCTTTGAAAAATCTGAATACGACGACGTATTTCATCGAGTACTTCCTCTTTTCGTTGCGTCCGTACTCTCTATTTCTGCCCGCAAGACCACCTCGGAGAAAAGAGATACTTTCACGGTCTGCAAGGCGCACAATATCTTCAATTGTATCGTATAAATAACTCATAGTATCCTCTATTCCAATGGTTCAAAAATACATGACCGAGGAAATGCCCGGCACTTCCTTAATCTGTTGTAATGCCACTTCGTCTACATCGGAGTCCGTGGAAATGAGCATCACCGCTTCTGACCCTTTTCGTTTACGGAATACGCGCATGCTAGAAATGTTGATGCCCGCTAAGCCTAAAATATGGGTCACCCCCGCAATCACGCCCGGTTGATCCGTGTGGAACGCAATGATTTGATGCTCTTCCCCGTGATGTCTACATCGATGCCATCAATATTGGTCACCGCCACTCGACCACCACCAAGGGAAGAACCAGTGACGGACATATGCTTGCCATCTTTACCATACATATTGAAACGCACCGTGTTCGGATGACCTGCATCCACTTCGGACTCGATGAAAGTATACTGAAAGTTCTCTTGCTGTGCAATTTCCAAGGAGTCACGGATGCGCGCATCATCTGCATCCATACCGAGCAACCCCGCAACCAAGGCACGATTCGTACCATGACCACGATAGGTTTTCGCAAAGGAACCATATAACGTCATAGTCACACTGTCCGGGCGTTCATGAAACATAGAGAGCGCCATCTTTCCCAACCGCGCAGCCCCTGCCGTATGTGAACTAGACGGACCAATCATAACCGGTCCAATGATATCAAAAATACTACTCAAAGTAGGTACCTCCTATTATCTATGTAGGAATCTATTATGTATTACCTGTACCTTATATCATACCATATTTGGGGCCTTCTCGTAAAAAGAAAAGAACCTGATCTCTCATAAGAGAGACTGGTTCTTTTCACAAGACAGATTGAGCGATTTAGCATTCACTATCGTTGATTGTCACGTCCTAGATAGTCTGTACTATGTAAGATTATCCATTCATGCGTTTGAACAATTCTGCAATTTGTGCTTTCATCAATGCTAATTCTTCACGTTGTGCTTCGTTTTCTGCTTTTTGAGCAGCGTTTGTCGCACGTAGTTCATTCAATTGATCTTTTTGTATTTTATTTTGTGCTTCTAGTGCAGATACTTTGTCTTGTAATGTGAGGAAGAGCTGATAGGTCCTTGACGGAATGTGTCTTTCACAGCCGTTTCGTCAGCACGAGCACCGAATTTCCAGCTTACACCCGCATTCGCCATCAATTCATCACCACGACTACCAATAGATGCACCTGCATGGAATAATGTGGACTCATTTTTGTAATGAGCGACACCCAATGCTAAGGCACCTTCACCTTTGTATATACCTACACCGCCATGATTGTTGTTGGCTCAATGGATCATATTGTAAATGACGTAAGCCGACCCATTGCTGTCGCTTGAGCCCCCACACGATTCATCTGCGCACCTAAAGCCATTAACATGGTTGCTAATATTAACAACTGCATTGGTTACACCTTTTCAATTGAGATACGTTAACTGCATCTGTATTTTTCCACACACGGTGCTACATTCGCTATGACTTGCACCGCAGAAATACCAGATTTCATCACTGGATTTCCATTCGCATCTACCATTGTTTTTTCCTGTATTAGGATTCACTGCGATAGAAGGAGCGCCAAAGGATACTACTTTCGTAGGATCTACTGTGACTTCACCAGTTTTTGGATTGACTGCTTTTGCTGTTTCAGGTGTTACTACCAATCCTGTGCCAGTCAATTTAGAGTTTGGACCTGCTTTTTGAGGTTATCTCCCTCTACAGGTTTTGCACCTGTTTTTTTGGCTTGCCATTTTTCTAAATCAACGACCTTATAGTATTTACCATCAATCATAGTTACTGGGTTACCAGCTTTGTCAGTTTTACTTTCAAAGTTAGCACTGTTCAATTTATCCAAATCTTTAGCTAATTGAACGGACAATTTACCATCTGTGTTGAATACGCCGATGTTGCCTGTTGTTGTCGCATCTTTCGCCACTGGTTTACCCGTATCAGCACGGTTGCCACCAGTCAATTGTACGGTAGAGTTCAATGGTTTGCTGATAGATTCGCCGTCATCACCTTGGAAACGAAGACCGTCATCCATAGTCGCAACGTCACGAACTTTTTTTATCTGTGCCTGTGTATTGGATACGATCCATAGTTGGTGCATCTGCCATTGAGATTTACCGACTTTTTGGTGTCACCACAGTTTTTACCATTTTTCAGTTTTCACATCCACATCTGCTGGAGCATACCATTTTACCGTCGTTGGCACGAACTGCACCTTTCGGTGTGTTGTCCAAGTCAGCTGGTGCTTTATCTGTAGAGATAGCTACACTAGCGACATCGTTTCCATTTTTGCCAGCCTTCGCATTGTTCAATGTCAATGTACCCTTGCCATCTTTCGCTGTCGCGGATACACCGTCTTTGCCAGCTACGTCTTTCACAGTCATAGCGCCATCTTTGCCAGGTACACCATCTTTTGTCGGACCACCGGCTGTTACGCTATCGATCTTAAGGTCACGGTTCACATCTACTTTCACATAGGTTGTGGTAACAGTGGCACCGTCTTTATCCTTTTCTGCATCCACTGCCATTGATACTGTTGTGTTATCCCCATTTACATATTTTACTTTGTCACTAGGGTTAACTTTTTCATGTACTTTTTCTTCTGTACTGAAAGCTTGCGTAGTAGAGCCAATACCGATACCCCAACCAGATTTTTGAATAGCTGTCGCTACAGAATTACCTGTTACATAGGAATTACCATCATTCGTTACAGTATCTGTAGGCGCTACTTGGATTTCAGTCTTCGTAGCTTTACCAGTTTTCGGATCTTTTACATAAATTTTGCCATCTTCACCACGAACACCATGTGTTTCAGTACCATCTGCATTCGTAATGATTACATCATTTGTTACACGACCTTCTTTTAAAGCCACTGTAATTTCACGAGTACCATCTTTTTAATGTTTTACCTGTTACTTGTACGCCATTGCTACCTTTTAAACTCAACTTTATTAGTATTACGCATTTGTTCAGTATAACCATTGTCATGAGTCGCTACTACAAAGCCTAAGTTTTTGTAAATCACCTACTGTAGTTTGCATTGTTAGGATTAGAGTTTTCAAAGTTGACAAGGCCTGCTTTTTTCAGTATTAGTCGGTTTTTGCCACTGGAGTTTGTTCATCAACATTCGGCTTAGGGTTCACCATTTTCTAGATCACTAGCTTTGTACCAGTTACCGTCGTTGCCTTTTAGCAAGAACATCGCCATCTGCATTTTTAGGTGCTAATGGATTAGCCACAGGTGTCGCATCTTTCTTTGGTTTACCATTTGCTTCTACTTGATCTGCTGGGTACCATTTGCCATCATTAGCTAATTTTACATCATCTGCAGGTTTGAAAGTTTCCGCACCATTCGCTACATTACCCAATTGTGTTGGAGTGTTTTACATTATTACCCGGCTCATTTGTTGTGTTGTCCACATTTGGATTTGCCAAGTTTGTATTCACTGTGGTTGGTTTCGCATCAGTATTTGGTGTGACTGTTGGAGGCTTAGTTGGATCCGCTGATGGTGCCACAGTTACCGCTTCACGTGGATACAATTTACCATCGTTTGCACGTACATATCCATTAGTTGGTTCACCTTTATCATTTCTTGCAATGTTTGGTGTACCATCTGGATTTGCGGTGTAGAACGTATCGCCCACTTTTACCACTGGTACTTGTTTACCTGTTGTTGGATCCGTGATTGTTGTAGCAATTGGCAAGCCTGTTACGTTGAAAGTCACATCGCTTGTTGTGCCATCTGCTTTTGTTGTTACCACAGCTGTTGTATTACCACCGTTCACGAAGTTTACAGTGTCGAATGGTTTCACGAAGTCTTTCGCTGTACCATTATTTTTGTAAATTCCAACCAGACATTCAATACGTCAGATACGTAGTTGCATTGTTGCCCACGAAGTTAGGGTTTGGTTTACCATCTTTTGTAGTTGGTTTCAATAAGTCCGCGACTTTTTTTCTGCTGTCAATGGAGCTTTATTGATGTTCGTTACATCACCGCATTTGGCGCTTCTGTTCCATCAGGGTTTGTTACTTTTTTATCAGCATCATTCACTGCTGGAATGTTGTTTTTCACATTGTTCAATGTAGTTGGAGATTTAGTTCCTTTAGGACCGTTTAGAGATGTAATTACATTATCTGGTGCAATCACTTGATCTCCGTCACCGGTTCCATCTGCAGTTGTGTGGTATGTCACATTACCATCTTCATCTGTCAATGGATATACTTTTGTACCATCTGCAGTTGTATAGTTCACAGGAGTGATAGCATTGTTTGTAGATACTTGGTCATCCACAGATACAGTGATAGTACGTACACCGTTTTCATCTGTTTTACCAGTCACAGTAGCTGAACCTTCACCTACAAATCTCACTTCATTCGCATTACGAACTTGGTCAGTGTAATCGTTACCTTCTGCAGATACGATCCAACCTAAGTTTTGTAAATCTCCTACTGTTGCTGCATTATTAGGGTTAGATTTGCTGAAATCTACAAGACCTGCTGCATCAGTATTTGTTGGTGGCTGTACGGAAGTCGCTGTGTCGATTGGTGTACCGTTCGGTTGTACTTCAGAAGATTTGTACCATTTACCATCATTAGCTAATACTAATGGGTCTTTCGCATCAGCTACAGCATCAGTACCCTCTTTCAAGGATCCATCCTCATTCACTTTATCTGGTGCATAGTATTTACCATTGTTAGCTTTTACATACTCGTTGCCATCTGCATCAACAGGGCTGAAAGTATTCGCACCATTTGCTACGTTACCCAATTGACTTGGAGTGTTTACATTGTTACCTGGGTTATCTGTTATGTTTGCCACATTTGGATTTGCCATGTTTGTATTCACTGTTGTTGGTGTTTTGCCTTCTTTTGGTGTTACTGTTGCAGGTTTAGTTGGATCTGCTGCCGGAGTTACATCCACATCTTCACGTGGGTAGAACTTACCATCATCAGCACGTACATATCCATTTGTTGGTTCACCTGTTTTCGCATCTTTTTGGATGTTTGGTGTGCCATCTGGATTTGCAGGATAGAACGTATCGCCTACTTTTACCACTGGTACCTGTTTACCTGTTGTTGAATCTGTGATTGTGTTAGCCACTGGAAGACCTGTTACATTCACTTGTACATGAGATGTTGTTGTCATCTGTTGTTACCGTTACAGTTGTATTACCACCATCACGGAAGTTCACAGTGTCAAATGGTTTTACGAAGTCTACTGCTTTTACCATTGCCTTGTAAGTTCCAGCCAGCGCTTAATACGTCAGATACGGTAGCTGCATTATTGCCAATGTAGTTAGGATTTGCCACACGTTGTGCTGGATCTGTTGTGATATTGCCATTCGCATCAAGGTAATTTCCATCTTTGTCCACTTTATATGGTGTGTTCAAGTCTTGTGCTTTTGCTGCCGTAATTGGAGCTTTTGCATTACCAGTATTCGTAGTTGTATTTGGCTCTGTAACTTCTGTTCCATCTGGGTTGAACGCTTGTTTTTCTTATCATCTACAGTTGGAATGTTGTTTTTCACATTTTTTTCAATGTAGTTGGTGCATTTTTCTCCTTTTGTACCATTAGGACCATTCACAGATGTAACTACGTCTGCACCTTGTACTTCTTGATCACCATCACCTTTTCCATCTGGAGTTGTATGGTATGTTACATTACCTTTGTCATCCTTAACTGGATATACTTGTGTACCATCTGCTTTTGTATACACTACCGGCAATGCATCATGATTCACATCTTGGTCTTCTACTTTTACTGTAATTGTACGCACACCATTCGCATCAGTTTTACCTGTGACAATAGCTTTACCTTCACCAACAAATTTCACTTCATTCGCATTACGTACTTGATCAGAGTAGCTGTTGCCTTCTGCAGACACTACCCAACCCATATTTTTGCAAGTCACCAATAGTAGCCGCGTTATTAGGGTTAGAGTTTGTGAAGTCGATTAAACCAGATTTTTGCAACGTTAACTGGACTCGCTACTGGTGTTGCATTTTCTTTTGGTTTACCATTTGGTTCCACTTGATCTGCTGGATACCATTTGCCATCGTTAGCTAATTTTACTGCTGGTTTAGCATCTGTTGCTTCTGTACCATCAGCTGCTAGTGGAGCAAATGTTTTCGCACCGTTCGCTACATTACCCAATTGTGTTGGTGTTGTAATTTGGTTGTTTGGTGCATCAGTTGTATTCTTAACATTTGGATTTACCAAGTTAGATTGCAATGGCTTTTTCTGTTATATTGATTGGCGCAATTACATTACCCGCATCGTCAATGAAATCACCTGTTGCATTTTTTTACCAACTGCTTTTTTTACCAGTTGGTCCCTACTGGTGTACCATTTTCATCAACTGTGTAGAACTTGTCACCTACTTTAGATACTGGAGCACCAGTTTCTGTTGTATATGTCACAGGGTAATCCTGTTACATTGTATGTTACATCACTTGCAGTACCTTCCGCATTCGTTGTTACTACAGCTGTTGTATTGTCGCCGTTCACGAAGTTCACAGTATCAAATGGTTTTACGAAGTCTTTCGCTGCACCATTGTTTTGTAAATTCCAACCGAGATTCAATACGTCAGATACGGTAGTCGCATTGTTACCAATGTAGTTAGGATTTGCCGCACTCATCTGCTGTTTTAGGGTTAGACAGTTCAGTCGCTTTTGTCGCTGTTAACGGAGCTTTCGTAATATTTGCTTTATTTGGAGTTTTAGTATCTACAGTGCCATCTGGATGTGTGATTTCTTCAGTTCCATCATTTACATTTGGAATGTTATTTTTCACATTTTTCAATGTAGTTGGTGCATTTTCACCTTTTGTGCCGTTAGGGCCGTTCACGGATGTAACTACATCTCCACTTTGAACTGGTTCACCATTGCCATCCGCTTTTTGTATTGAAGATTGGACGACCTTGCTCATCTTTTTGGTTTGTAGGATATACTTGTGTACCATCTGCTTTTTGTGTAAACTACTGGCGTTACAGAGTTATTTGTGGCTACTTGATTATCTACACTTACAGTGATTGTACGCACACCATCATCTGCTGTTTTACCAGATACAACCGCCGCACCAGTACCTACGAATTTCACTTCGTTAGCGTTTTTTTCACAGCCTCAGAGTATGCGTTACCTAAATCATCGGTTTTTCTTATCGGAGGATACAATCCAACCCATATTACGTAAATCACCAACAGTAGTCGCTGTGTTATTAGATACATTCTCATTATCTAAATTACGTAATGCGTTTTTTTCACTGGCTCTGTATAGTTAGACAAGTTACTTGTTACATTATTTAATGCTGTTGGGCTAGTTGTGCTTGTTTTATCTTTCAGTCGGTCTGGGTTTGTCAAAAGCAGTTTTCAATGGTGTAACAGTCGGATCGATTGGTTCGATAACATGGTCATCTTCATCCACTAATTTTTCCATCATCATTTGTTTTCACCGTCGGCTTTCCAAAGCATCACTGATAGGTTCCCCTTTGTCATTCACTTTGTAGAACTTATCGCCTACTTTGGACACAGGTTTTCCATCTGTATCTGTGTAGGTAACAGGTAATCCTGTAACATTGAAAGTCACCTTGCTTGTAGAACCATCTTCAGATGTTGTGACCATCGCTGTTGTGTTAGCACCATTCACAAAGTTTACCGTATCATATGGTTTTACAAAATCACGAGCGTCCCCATTATTTTTGCAAATTCCAACCTGTATTCAATACATCGGATACAGTAGTCGCGTTATTGCCAATATAGTTAGCATTGATTACTTTTTTTATCTTCGAATACTGGAGTTTCTACTTCAGTTTCTAGACCTGTTTGTGGGTCTACTTCTTTTGTTTTAGTAACTTTTTTGTTTACCTGTTTCACGGTCGATAACCGGTACTTTTTTTCTGTTTTGATTGTACCATCAGCATTCAACTCATATCGTTGCGTCATTGCTCGCGCTTCTTGTGCAGTATATGGAGCTTTATTGGTAACATCACCAACTTTAGTTTCTCCATCTTTGTCGTTGACTTTACACGGCAGGGTTCTCTTTTGGATCCACCACTTGTTTCAAGTTAGAACCTACATTTGCCAATGGGAATGGATTGGTAGTGCGCCCTCTGTATCATTCATAGATGCTTTAGCATCTGTCACAGGTGCAACCCCATCTAACGCTTTATAATCCAACCCTCTAGGATTTGTAATTGATCCATCATCATGTTTTTACAGATCCTTTTTGGATATGGTTTACCATCGATGAAAATAGTATCTGTCTGGATAGTATTTTACCATCCACTTCAATGCATCTGCGGGATATAGTCTACCATCTACTTCCTTCACTTTTTGGGCCTAGAGTCGCAGTCTCTTGTGCATCATAGAACTTACCATTGTCAAGTTTTTGTTAATTTATTGCCTTTTGCCATCTGTATACACAACTGGTGTATGTGCCGCTTCTACAGTTTTTTGTTCATGCACATCAATTGTGACAGTACGAATACCGTCTGTATTTGTTTTACCTGTAACGCTAACTCCATTTGTACCAATGAAGTTCACTTGGTTCGCATTACGAACTTGATCCGCGTAGTTATTACCCGGTGCCCCTACAATCCAACCCATATTTTGTAGATCTCCTACAGTGGCTACATTGTTAGGATTAGAGTTTGCAAAGTTAATTAATCCACCATTAGCAATTTTATTTGTCAATGGATTTGCAATTGGTTGCGCATCTGCTTTTTGGAGTGCCTTTTGCATCTACTTTTCCTGCTTCATACCATTTACCATCATTCGCTAATACTGTCGGTGTCCCCTCAAAAAGCATCTGCATCAGACAATTTATTACCTTGCTCATCTACTTTTGTGGCCTCATACCATTTACCATCGATGGCCTGTCTCAATGGTACTCCTGTAGTAGAGATTGGATTAAATATAGCGACTCCATTGTTTACATTACCCACTGTTGTTGGTGTATTCACACCGCTGTAGGGTTACTATGCGTTACATTTGGGTTAACCAAATTCGTATTCAATGTAGTTGGTTTCGTACCCCCTCGGGGAGTCACCGTTTTACTACCATCTGGTTGTTGAATGAAATTCATTTGATTAGATGGGTAGATATTTCCATCATCTGCTATCGTGTATCCATTCGTTGGGTTACCTTCCGCATTACGTTGAATATCTGGCGCACCATCTGCTTTCACTGGGAAGTATGTATTACCTACTTTTACGACAGGAACTTGGTTACCTTGTGCATCTGTGATCGTATTAGACACTGGCAATCCAGTTACATTCACTTGGATTTTGCTTGTTGTACCATCTGTGGAGCTTTCGATAGTTGTATTAGCACCATTAATAAAGTTCACCGTGTCATATGGTTTCACGAAGTCTAAGGCAGTGCCATTCGTCCGTAAATTCCAGCCAGCATGTAATACATCAGACACTGTAGCCGCATTGCTTCCTTGGTAATTAGGATTTGTTTGTCCATTTGCTGTCGTAGGATTTGCCAACTTCGCCGCTTCTTCTGCTGTGATAGGCGCTTTTGTAATGTTTGATACATCCCTGGATTGGCTCTCGCGTACCGTCTGCATTCGTTACAGTTTTTTGTTCCATCATTAACACTTGGTAATGTATTTTTCACATTATTCAATGTTTTTGGTGTGGAACTATTCATAGAAGTCACAACATCTTTTGATTGTATAGGCGTTAACGCTCTTGTCTGGGCGCACCATTGTTTGTAATATTACCTGTAACAGGATCTTTTGTCGTATTCTGTCGGATAGTAGTTTCCATCAATTTTTACGCTATCTTCAGGGAAATACCCTGTCTCTGTTTTTAACTAATGGCGTTCCATCTGGGGCTTTGAACACTACCGCTTCTTCCGCTGTTTCCACAGTAATCGTACGGATACCATTTTTTTGTTTCTCCAGTAACTGTAATACCATTTTTACCAACGAAGTCCACTTTGGTTCGCATTACGAACTTGGTCTAAGTATCCATTCGTAGGCGCAGATACTACCCACCCCATGTTACGTAAATCGCCGATAGTGGCAACATTGTTTGGATTAGATTTACCGAAGTCAATCAAGCTCGCTGTTGGTCCAGCTGCTGTAATACCGTGTACCACTGGTGTTGCTGTTGGATCTTTCAACTCTCCACGGTCTGTTACTTTATCTTTTGGATACCATTTGCCATCATTTGCTAATACCACTGGTGTTTTTTGCATCCGCTTCAGTAACACCTGTCATAGTGGATCCATCTGGATTTACTTTTTGTTGCATCATAGTACTTACCATCGTTTGCCAACTTCAATTCTGTACCATTGGCATCATGCAAGTTATGCGTTACCCCACCATTGTCTACATTGCCCAATTGTGTTGGCGTTATATTTCTTGAATTAGAGCTCCTGTTGTATTGTCTACATTTGGATTTACCAAATTCGTTTTCAATGGAGTTTTTTGTGATATCGATAGGAGGAATAATATTTCCCTGTTCATCGATAACATCGCCCGTCGCATTTTTTTACCAATTGCTTTATTACCATTTGGACCTACTGGTATACCATCTTCAGTCACTGTATAGAACTCGTTACCTACTTTAGATACAGGGGCTCCCGTCTCTGTGGTATAAGTAATTGGCAAACCTGTTACATTGAATCGAACCTGAGTTTTTTTACCATCTGGAGATACTGCCACTACAGCACTTGTATTAACACCATCGTTGAAAGTCACTGTATCATATGGCTTCACAAAATCTTTCGGTACATCATTATTTTGTAAGTTCCAACCTGCATTCAGTACATCGTTCACAGTAGAGGCTTGGTTGCCCTCTTTATTGATTTCATCAAGAACTGGTTTTGTACCAGAAGTAACAGCATCTGAAGGCAAATGGTCTTTCAAATTAGTAACTATACCATTTTTCAGTACTGTATCACCTGTCTGTACAGACGTGAACGTGGCTGTTGGCGTCACATCAAAACGTATTTTCCCATTCTCTGGATTGACATTAAATACAGTATTATTACCATTTTTCAAAAAGATGATTGAATTTTATCTTTTAACATAACATATGTAACAGCATCTTTCATGGATACTGTAATATCACGTCCATTTTGATCGATCGTTACATGTTCGCCAGCAATAAATTTAACTGTCTCACCAGCATGTACCGCTTTATTAGAATCGCCTGTATGCTTCGCTCCTGTTGCTGTACTAGCTGATGTAGCCACATTCCAGTGCACTGCATTGATGGCATTCGCTACGTCAGCGGCTGTTACCAACCCATTATTAGTTGCATCTGGCACAGTCACTTTACCTAATGTAGTACTACCTGCTGTAGAATCTACCGTTAAAGTTGTTGTTTTTGGTGTTAATGTTAATTTTTTATCACTTGCTGTTACTGTTAATAGATTTGTGTTGTCGCTCTCTACTGTTAAGCGTTAATCGTATAAACGCACGTCTCCTGTACCAGCATTACCTTTGAACGCCAAGTTTACAGATTTTAACTGTGCTACGTTCACTGCATCTGTATTATTTGTACCTGCTGCTACGCCTGTAATTTGGCGAGTGAAAGAATTATTATTCACCGTACCACCTACAGAAATAGCACCTTGACCCGATGTTAAGGCATTATCTGCATTGCTATGTAATTTCGCATACTTATTAACGCGATCGGTACCCTCTGCTTCACCATCCACGCCAATACCAGAAACGCCGCTAGCAACGGATGCTACAGATCCAGTACCTAAGGCAACTCCACCTACTGCGCTTACTGTTGTATTTTTGGCCCAATGTTAGCCTTTGTGTCGTCGTCGCTCCCCACTTGTGCATTTTTGACCGATGGCAACACTCGACTACGCTTTCAGATTTTGCTTTAGAACCAATCGCAATCGCTTCTTCTGCTTTTGCCTCTGAAAGTGCGCCCACTGCTGTACTATCTAAGGCAGTTGCTTGTGCACCAGACACCTACTGCTGTTGCATTAGTACCTGTCGCTTCTAGTCGGCTTTTGTTGCATCCGGTTTCGTAATCGTCGAACCAATCGCTACCGCACCTGTTTCAGATGCTTTTGTACCTGTACCATAGGCAGTCGCACTGTCACCAGTCGCTGTTGCATTAGTACCAGTGGCTAGTGCATTTGTATTTGTAGCAGATGCACTTGGTCCGATGGCAATCGCATCTGTACCTGTGGCACCTTTATTTTGTCTGTTTGGTTCTACCGTAGAATTTACAGAGAAATATTTCACTCCATCTGCAATGAACTTTTCAATGACAGCATTCACTTGAGAACCATTGATAGCATCTGTAGAATCTTCTGCAATTCGACCAGTGCTACATTTTTCAATTGACGTTCTGCTCCAGAAGAACCGAAGGATACTACGTCACCTTCAGAGGTATTTAAACCACCGACCCATTTGAAAGTATATACAGCCTCTGGAGAATCACTAGCTACCCATTTGCCATCTTTGTCATAACTTGCATCTAATTGGCGAGTACCTGTCAAGTCTGTAGTAGAGCCTGTACCAATCGCTACTGCATTTTGTTTATCTGCAATGGCACCAGTACCTAATGCTAAGGAACCAACAGCAGAGGCACGAGAGCTTGCACCATAGGCAGATGCTAAATCACCCTTTGCTAAGGAATGTACACCTACCGATGTAGACGCATGACCATTCTTGTTCTCATCTCTATTATAATCTAATTCTGATGTGTTCATTGTTTTGCCAGTCAATTCAGCATAGGCATCAGAAACTTTTACCGTTTTTCTCTCCGTAGATACATAGGTATATTTACGAGTTACATCTTGTCCATTGATGCGCTCTGTCACATTTTTTGTATAGGTTTCACGAGAGCCATCTGGATTCTTTTTTTCCGCTTCATAGGTAATCGCTTGATCAGCGGCATTAGAAATGTTAGCACCACCGATCATAACAGAAGAGTCACCTTTTGCGTTCGTAGCTTGACCGATCGCAATCGCCCCTTGTTTACCGCTGGCTTTTGCTTTATAACCCATCGCAATATCGCCAAGTTCTGCCCAAGACGCAGTACCTGCCGCTAACGCATAGGCACCATTTGCTACAGAGCCCATACCGATAGCCACCGCCGCTTCTGCATTTGCTTGTACTGTAGAACCAGAACCGATAGCTGTCGCACCGAAAGCACCCATACGAACCACAGAGTTAGTACCGATAGCTGTACCCAACGCTGTCGTAGAATGGGCTTCCATACCGATAACTACGGAACCCGATTGACCATACGTAGATTTATAAGCAGTAGGCATACCACGACCTACTAGTTTATTATATTGTTGCTCTACTGTTCTTTTCACTTTCCGTGTACGCTAAATTATAATCATCAATTGTACTGACATCAGTTCTACGTACTGCATCCTCTGTTACAACTTGATATTTATTACGACGCAATTGATCCGTATCATTACCACCTAAGGCAACTACACCATCACCGGCTACTACTTGTGCACCAATAGCAATGGATTGATCACCTATGGCACGAGCTTCTGCACCAAGTGCAGTGGCTTCATTGATATGATTTTTACGATAGAATACTAAACCATCATTAATAGCCCCTGATTGCAATGTTGCTTTTAGTCTCTGCAGAGCATTCAGATCTAAACCATAACCCGACTTTTACAAGAACCGCTCGCATTCGTATCTGCATTGGTGTTATTGTTCACTAATTTTCGATTATTTTTTTGGATCTACAATCACACCGAGCACCGCTTGGAAACCAAACGCTGTAGAGGCATTCAAACGATAGGTACCATTTTCACCAAATGCTGTATACGCACCACGCCCCACAACAGTATTAGGGCGAGCTCCATTGCCAGAACCTTCACTGAACGCATCTCGACCAATAACAACGGTACCTTCTGCAAGCTTATCTGTGATTTTTGGCATTTTTTTACCAATGGCAATACCGTTATGACCTCGTCGCTACTGAATCAGTACCGATGGCAATCGTATCTTGACCATCAACAATCGTTGCGACCTTGCCTATAGCAATAGAACGTGCCTGACTTGCTTTTTGCCTCTTCACCAAGGGGCTACAGCACTGACCGCTTCCGCTTTTTGAAGACTTACCGATAGCCACAGATGCACCACCAGTTGCCTTAGCATTCTTACCGACAGCCACTGCTTGATTAACAGTTGTCGAGTCTGCTCCCCATGCTACACTGTCATCAGGACCTGTACCCGACCTGATTCGAGGCGCACCAACTGTACTTGTTACAACAGGGCTTACCGCCATAGCTATAGCAGAGAGAGCTAATGACAATAGCTTTCGCCTTATTACGACCTACCCTGTTTTTGCTAATTCAGATACTACTACATAGCATCCCTTAGTTTTATTCCAAACTACTTTATATACATGATTTAACCCCATATATATGTCTCCTTTTTGTACTACCTGTACTAATCTTATATGTTAGATCTTAGTCCATAATCACATATTACTCTCTACTTTATTTTTTTATATACTACACTCATTTAGTATACTTACTATACTAAAAATATTTTAAATCGACTCCCATAACACGTTCACATAGCATGCACTATGAAACATCTGGAAGCCGATTCTTATATCAATCCATAATAAACTAAAATAAACCCTCAGTTTTTCCAAAGGTTCTTTCGTAGAAAGCAATCTGTATACACGAACCGTATACACAATCATTCATCATGACCGAATCCAATAATAAAATTTTATTGTGTAAATCTAGTTCAATTTATTTCGATATTATTATACATAAATTTATATACAATAGCAACCATTAGTTTGAAATTTTTCATATATCATAGTTAATATATAGTATATAGAGATTCTATACTCAAGCACCACCTGTACCCACTGCATATACAGTTCACATGCCGTATATTAATTCTTTTTTTATTCTAATTTTTTATCTATAAAACACAATATTTTAATCAATATCGCAAATTTTTATTCCTATATAGAATTAGGTATTAACAGATATCTATTATTATAGTTCAAATCAGTTATAACACGCTATTATTTATTCAATATATTTATTTTTTTATATCATCATAGATGAAATTAAGGAAAATACTTATTATTAGCACTCCCTTCCCCTGAGGAACGCCGTTACGAGTAGCGACCTTTGTGACGCCTCTTACTACCTAAATCACACAAACGCAGAAGAGCACGACATGTTCCGGAGCAAACCTAACCACTGTATCAGTTTGCGTAGGAATATGTCGTGCTCTTCCAATCCCCTGAGGAACGCCGTTACGAGTAGCAGCCTTTGTGGCGTCCCTTTACTACCTAAATCACGCAAACTCAGAAGACCGCAACATGCTCCTGAACAAAACCTACCGTAGGATCAGTTTGAGAAGGAGTATGTTGCAGTCTTCCCTTTATCTTATTTAGTTAACACCGCCACAAGGTCGCATAGCGTCACAAGAGACGACTTAGCCCAAGATCGCTTTCATATCTTCTTCTGGTGTTGTAATCGGATGTAAGTTGAATTTTTTTCAACTAAGATGCCAAGTACTGTGCCGGACAAGAATTTTGGCAAGGATGGTCCGATGTAGATGTTGCGGATGCCTAAGGACAATAATGTTAATAGGATACATACCGCTTTTTTTGTTCGTACCAAGACAATACTAATGTCAATGGTAATTCGTTTACATCACATTCAAAAGCGCCTGCTAATGCTACTGCTACTTGGATCGCAGAGTACGCATCGTTACATTGACCCATATCTAAGATACGAGGCAAAGCCACCGATTTCACCGATGTTAAGGTCGTTGAAACGATATTTACCACATGCAAGAGTCAATACCATTGTATCTTCTGGAGTTTGTTTTACGAACTCAGTGTAGTAGTTACGGCCTACTTTAGCACCGTCGCAACCTCCTACCAAGAAGAAATGTTTAATAGCGCCGACTTTCACCGCATCAATTACTTTTATCAGCTACGCCAAGTACTGTACCATGACCGAAACCAGTTGTTACTTCTGTACCTCCGTTGATACCAGTAAATTGTTGTGGCTCTTTGTAACCGCCTAATTCAATAGCGCGTTCGATAACTGCAGAGAAATCTTTTTGTGCCATCTTCCTTATGTTCCACATGACCGCAGACCATCGAAACCAACCATATCTGTTGTGAAGATGTTTTTTGATATATGTTTGTTTTGGTGGCATAATGCAGTTTGTTGTGAACAAGAATGCACTGGAACGCCATCAAATTCTTTTTGTTGGTTTTTGCCATGCAGTACCGAAGTTACCTTTCAATTGAGGATGTTTTTTTCAATTCAGGGTACGCATGACATGGAAGCATTTCACCATGTGTATAGATGTTAACACCTTTGCCATCAGTTTGTTCCAATAACATTTTTAAGGTCGTGTAAGTCATGGCCTGTTACAACGATGAAAGGACCTGGTTCTACTGTTAAAGGTACAGTTGTTGGAACTGGAGTACCGTAAGTAGTTGTGTTGGCTTTGTCTAACAACGCCATGCAAGCAAGGTTGATGCCACCGAATTCCATCAATAAGCCCTAACCATTCTTCTGCGCTGTGGTCTTTTGCCATTTCAACAAGGCCTTTTTACAAACCAAGCATCAACTTCTGGATCATTGTAGCCCAATACTGTCGCATGCCATGCGTACGCAGCCATACCACGCATACCTAATAACAATGTGGAACGTAAGGAAACGATGTCTTCATGACCTTTCCACAATTCTTCCCAATCAAAGTTAGGAATGTTTGCATCTAATTTGTTGTGCGCATTGTTGATCACATCGATGAACTCTTGTACACGATCTTCAGAGAAGTTTACGTTTGTTACGCACATGAATAAACCACGTTTTAACAATTGTACGTTGTCTAACGTTACTTCTGTAGCTTGCATTGCACGAGCTAACCCAATCAACGCTGCTGTTAATTCGTCTTGTAAATTTGCAACCGGTGCTGTTTTACCACATACACCTCGTACTGTACAACCATTTGGTTGCGCTGTTTGTTCACATTGGAAACAGAACATACTCATGATAAACCTCCTTGGGAACTTTGCCCTTAACATGTATACTACAACATACTTTTTGTATTGCTTAGATATCTCACTAGACAATTACTTTCATAGTGAAAGCCCTCTCAAGGGCAATCTAGCAGTGTCTTGTTATCTATATATGTAGTATAGTATACTGAAAGCAGAAAAAACGTATCCTTGGCTACACTTTAAAAACATTCTGAGAAATGGAAGACGAAATATATGAGACTTGAAGTTGAAAAAATACGATGCAGAAAAGAAGGATTCGTCGCCGGTAGAGCTAAAGCTATAGCCGAAGGCAAAGCTGAAATAGTTCTTGGCATGTTAGAGGATAACTGGTCTTTAGAATTGATTGCGAAGTATACGAAACTAACTGTAGCGCAGATTATAGAAATTGGTCGTGTCCATGGATTGATATAGTGATGTAAGTAAATACGCCCCTACTCTCCTAGCTTGAAAGACTCGAAACAGGTAGTGGCTTTTGTCTTGAAGATATGAGAAAGAACAATGTTATATATCTAAAATATATGGTATAATCTGAATAAGAGCCGGAGGTGATTCTATGCATATTAAACCCTTTGAAGAACTAACCATTCAGGATAACTTTATGTTTCAGAAGGTAATGCGAAATAAGCGTATTTGTAAAGCAACAATAGAACGGCTGTTAGATATCCAGATTAAAGATATCACCTATCTCGAAGAAGAAAAAGTCACTGCATATGAACCCAGACAGTAAAGGTATTCGACTCGATGTCTACGTCAACGATGTGGATGGTACTGTCTTTAATGTGGAAATGCAAACTACTAAAAAAATATGGAGGAATTAGTAAAACGAGGTCAGATACTATCAAAGTATCATCGATTTACATAACATTGAAAAAGGCCAAGATTACACCGAGCTCAATGATACCTATGTCATTTTTTTATATGTACATTTCCACTATTTAGTGATAATCTTCATAAGTATACTTTTCAGAAATATTTGTTTAGAAAATCACAATATCGAATTAAAGGATGGAACTACGAAATTATTTTTTTAAGTACTAAAGGTACTGCCAATGATATATCTAAACCACTACAGTATCTTTTTAGATTATGTAGAAGGTAAATCACCTGCTGATGAGTTAGTATTGGAAATGGATTCTGTCGTAGATAGAGTAAAACACTCTAAAGAATGGAGGGTAGAATATATGACACTTGAAATGGAATTAAGACGCCGCTGGAAAGAAGGCATGGCAGAAGGTACAGCTAAAGGTAAAGCTGAAGGCAAAAGCCGAAGTAGTTCTTGGCATGTTAGAAGATAAACTATCCTTAGAAATGATTGCCAAATATACTAAGCTTACTATTGATCAAATCACTGAAATCGGTAAAAGCACACTCTTTAATTTAATGTTTGCAATATAGCGATTTGTATGGCAGTATATACTGTCTTTGTAGGATACAAAAAGGGTCCCTTTGGACCCTTTTTACTATACATCATATACACAGCCATAGATTATAGAGTTATATCACGCTATCGTTCTAGGGTTCTGTCACTCTATCATCACATGCTTGTAGCACGCTATCATCATATTCCTATACCATATTATAATTTTCTAGTTATCGGAGGTCTTATGTCGACATTACATCCAACGTTAGAAACATACATGAATACGATTCAACAATCTCCCCTATGCGCTCATATTGCGCCAGAGAATTTATCTCTTTTCTTGTCTCAAGCGAATGTGAAAGTACAAAGTTTCAAAAAAAATTCTTTCATTGCCATTGCTGGGGATCCTATGGAAGGCATTGGTATCTTGCTAGAAGGGCGTGCCTTGTTAACACGAGAGAACATGTTGGGACAACGAACCATAGTAACGGAACTACAGCCTTCTTCTATGTTCGGAGAAGCTTTACTCTTTAGTAACCATCCCCTATGGCCTGCTACCATTGAAGCCACGAAAGATGCCATAGTTTTTGTTTTTTTACCTATCGAGACTTTCACCAAAGCATTTCCAGACTGCCAATCCTGTCAAATCCAATTGCTCACAAACCTCATGCATGACCTATCTGAAAAAGGCGATGCAACTGACTCGCAAGGTCCACTACCTATCCCTAAAAGGGATGCGCGAAAAAAATCTTCGCCTATTTTATGGACCTTCACCGAGTGCAAAAAGAACATCCTCACCTTGCCACACAATCGGCAAGAAATGGCGGACGTCCTCAATGTGAGCCGCACCGCTCTCAGCCGTGAACTAGGTCGTTTGCAAGACGAACGGATCATCCAATTCCACGGCAAAGAAGTAGAGCTAGTGGATATCGAAACCATCCAAGATTTTTTTCATTTTATGAAAAGTCCCCTACCGCTTCCGAGTCTTTCGACCCGGAAGGGTAGGGGCTTATTATCTTTACCCTAATTGTCGATTTAACAATTTCAAATCGACGTAACAAATCTTCTGGCAAACGTAAACATTTAGAATATTTTTTTCAATAAATCTTTCATATCTATTCCTTGTTGTATATCCCTCCTAGCAATATCTCTGCAGAGTAATCTTCAATTATAGTATGAGCTAGTGATGTACCTTCTGTAAAGATGATCATCATAAGTATCAACCCATATAATCCATTGATACTCCCCTTATCTTTTTGAAAATATCTCCAGAATATTTTCTAATGACATACTTTTGGATATAACCTATACATGGTTTTCCCACGCAACTTAAATCCAGAGCTGACATGTAATAAATTTCAGATTATGTGTCTGCATAATTCCTAAAAATTTCTCAGTCCTTCTAAAAAAACTTATAATGAGTTCAATTTTTTTCATATACTAACACCGCATCAGATTGTATAAGTAAATTTGCTACTTCCGCTTTATCTTTTGTACTTAAAAAAATTTAAACATATTAATCGAAATACCAAATGATGCATTTTTTTAATAGAATCCATGGCGGAACATGATTATGAGATTTTTATATAATATTTAGTAGGTGCTTTACTATGTTTAACAGACAACAACCTCATAATATCTATTTTTAAGATTGTTGAATAATAATCCTCCTGCTTTTTTTCTTATAATATTTAGAATCTAAATATATCCTTTCATCAACACCTATATTCTTAGCAATCACATATGATAACTTTTGCTTAAAAAAATAGTTTCAATGATTAAACTATATTTTTATAGTAAGTGCTTGTACCCTTTTATCTAAATACCAAAATGCAAATAGATCTTCAATACTGGTATTTTTAATATATACCTTATTTTTTTATAAATACTTCTTTATATCCATTAACAAGATCATAATATGACACGGTCATTAATATATTTTCTGCTAATACCGGATCTAAAATAATAAGTCCTTTATTTTTGTAATACTTCTACTTGTTGAGAAATATCTTTAAACGGTTTATCGTAGTCCATAAGTATCTCCACAAATAAAAAGGACACTGCCAAAGCAGTGTCCTAGTGACCAACGCCCCTAAGCGTTGCGAGCCCAATCTACTAACACAACTATAGCACCATGCACATAACCTGTCAACACTAATAAACCTATCTTTTTAGTTAATTTTCTATTATTTTTTTGTTTCTAATTCCATCTTATTCATAAATTACCTCCATAATTTCTATTACTTTTTTTCCAGTATTTTTCATTTTTTTCGAGCATATCTGTAAAGTTTTGATAAATCTTTTATTTGAAGTTCGTATATACCGATTTAATGTTTTTTTGAAAATAACTCACTATCTATAGACTTACGATTCTTAACTAAGTCACAGATTGTTCTTTTCTAAATCATAGACACTCACAATATTGCCATACATTGTTTTACAATCTACCACACCCAGTTCGTATAACTCTTTTGTTACAAAGTGCTTAATAATATTTTCACCCATTCGATGCGGATTATATCCACGATATAAAAGTCACTTCCAACTTGTTAGGTATAACATCTGTTAATTGATGAAGATACAATGCAGATAAATAAGAATAAATTGCTACTTTATATCGTTTCTGAAAAATAATATTCATCACACTGCCCACCTTCCGCCATATAAATACCTCTATCAACTCGTTGCGACTTTGCCTTGCTCTATCAGTCTTGTTAGATAAATGCTAGGTATATCCTCTGAAGCTACTTCTTCACTCAACAGTATACCGCCATTTTTGCACCAACTTTTTCTTCTAATACTTTTTTTATAATCCATAACCCTCACATCCCGTTAAGTTTTATCTGTGCTAACATTATATCACTATGTTAGCATAAATGCAACTTGCAATAAACACAAAAACCCCTACCGCTTCCGAGTCTTTCGACCCGGAAGGGTAGGGGCTTTTTGCATCTTCTAGGAAGTTACATTCTCAGGACTTATTTCATTCCCATAGCCTGCATCAACATTTTGATTTGTGCTTTCATCTCTTCATTGTCTTGAGCCATTTTTGTTGTAAGATTCCTTCATTTCTTGGTTTTCTGCTTTGATGTTTGCATTGTCCACCAATACTTGTTCGTACGCTACTTTTTTTGGCGTTCGTTCTCTTGTTTCAATGCAGATACTTCATCTTGCATTACATATACAGAAGAGATCGGGCCCGCTTTATAACGTTCAGGAATTGCTTTTTCTTCTGGGCTCCAGCCAAATTTATGAGTCACGCCGAGCATTCACCATATTTTGATGTTGACCTAATGTAACACCTACGTGGAACATAGTCGCTTCTTGCGTGTAATGTGCAAGGCCAATAGCCGCTGCTGTTTCATTACGATAATTACCAATGCCCGCCATGATTTGTGTTGGTTCTAATGGGTCATATTGTAACGGTTTCAATGCTGCTAAAGCGGTACGCTTTCGCGCCGACTTTATAGGCTTCGCCTGTAGCTTGGTTCAGAATGTTGTTCGCTGTACCTTTCAACTGATCTACGTTGACACCGTCAGTGCCGTTGATACCAGGCGCCACATTTAGAATGCGGTTGCCGCCGTTATCTAAGCCATTTGCTGTCAATGTCACAGGAGGGTTCGCTTTGCCATTGGCATTGTTGGATTCAATCACCACACCTAATGGTGTCACATTCGTCGTAATCGCCGGTTCTGGTTTACCATCTTTGCCAGGACGATATACAGTGTATTCACTGCCTGATCCGTCATGTTTCACAGATGTATTAAACTCTGCCGGTTTACCTGTTTTCTCATCGATTACAGGTTTCACCTTGCCATCTTTGTCGATGAAAGTAGGTTTAAATATACCTGTGTAATCGGTAGAACCATCACCCATGTGAACATTTTTCGCCAACTTAACTGTCATAGACGCCGGTGTTTTAACCGTTCCATCTGCATTTTTAACAGCTTCCTTCGCAATAACGCCGATATTATTATCAGTCAACTTAGCCGCATCTGCGCCACCATTGATATTCAATACTTCACCAAGGCCAACCACAGCCGTCACATCTTTGTTATCGCCTGTGAACTTACGAGCGCCTGCTAAACGATCGCTAACCACTTTCAATTGATCTTCCGTCGCTGCACGACCAGATACAACCGTTGGGTTTGCTACATTCCAGTCTTTGTTTTTGCAAACCTGTCACAAATCCTTGTTTTTCCATCAATGGATACTGCTTTTATCGTCAGCTTTACCACCGCTGAAAGTTGTCACTCCCTTATCTTTGAACTCAACTTTGCCGTTGTTTTCTTTTATTCGTAATGGAGTTGATACTTGTTAAATCACTAGCTAATTGTACTTTTAACTTGCCATCCACATTGTTTACACCAATGTTTTTTTGTCCGTTAATTTATCCTTAGTCGCGCCACCAACAATATCTACCGTTTGGTTCAATTTCTTAGCGATCACTTTGGATTTATCAGTATCTTGAGCATCGTCACCAGCATATTTCATGCCGTCATCCATCGTAGCTACTTCATGTTTCACTGTGATTTCTTTACCGAGCATTGTTAGGGATCTGGATGTTTCGTTTCATATACGATACGAGTCATACCGTCTTTACCATTAGCGCCATCTGTGCCGTCTACACCGACTACACCTTTGTCGCCTTTAATGGACAGACCGTTTTTTTACCATCTTTACCGTTCAATCCGATAGATCCGTCTTTACCGTTGATCACCACTGCAGAGCCGTCTTTACCGTTCACACCGATAGTACCGTCAGAACCTGCTTTACCATCTTTGCCATTAGCACCTGGTTCACCTTTTTCACCGACAGTCACTACAGCATCTTTGCTTTTGACCATTACCACCGGTTCACCTTTTACAATCACTGTGTTTGTTGTTAAGGATTCAGATGTTAAATCTTTGTTCAACTTCACTGTGACAGTAGTATTACCGTCAGCATCTTGATCAATAGATGTTAATACGTTTTTACCATCGTATTTTTTATCTTCCGCCGTAGCACCTGCTGGAATTTCCGCAGTACCTTTGATAGTTACTTTAGAGCCAAGTTTATTTGTTTTCGCTCCACCAGTGTTTGCATCAAAGACTAAGCCTTTGTCCACTAAACCTGTAGTAGCAGATTTCAATTGGTCTTCTGTGGCAGCACGACCAGATACAAATGTTGGTTTTGTTACATCCCAAGTTTTGTTATCTAAACCAGTGACGAAGTTGCCTTCTGTCGCTGTTGCATTTGCTGCCGGTGTTGTACCATCTGCACTTGGTGTGACAGATTGTTTACCTACGGTCACGCCAGAGGCTACCACTTGACCTTTACCACCATCTACTTTCACAGTATTCGTGCCAGTACCGCTGTCACAGTCGCATTCGTACCGTCTACCTTCACAATGTTGTCACCAGTACCAGCTGTCACTTGTGCTTTCGTACCATCTACAGATACGACATTGTTACCAGTGCCCGCTGTCACGGTACCTGCTGTTCCATCCATTGTCACTTGTTTCGTAGCATCCGTGCCCAATGTCACTTTGTCTGCTAAGCGAATGTCATAGTTAGTATGCCCATCAGCTGCTGTAGACTCAGTCAAGGAAAGATTTTTTTATTCGCATCTGCATTGTTATTATTAACAGTTACAGTTGTTTTTCGCTTTGCCTACTTCGTCGTTCAATTGAGCTACGTTCACAGCGTCTGTATCGTTTTCACCTCTAGCTACGTTCACAATTTTGTTACCGCCATTGTCTAAGCCATTGTTTGTTAAGGATACAGTTTTGTCGCCATTTTCGATGGTGATACCAGATGTATTAACTGTGGTCGCTTTGTCTCCATCACGATATACAGTTTCACCTGCTGTCGTAGATGTTGTCACGTCACCATCTTTCACAACGGTACCAGTCTTAGTCACGAATGTGCCCGCCTCTTTATCACCCTACAGTTAAACCTGTTGTGCTAAGAACAGTGTCACCAGTCGTCACCTTGCCACCTTCTACTTTTTGTCGTTTTTGCCATCAGCGTTCGTAAATTCAGCGCTTGTTAAGCCTGTCAATTCTTTTCGCCAATTTCACTTCTACAGTAGAACCATTTGCATTCACGCCGATGTTATTATCAGATAATTTAGCTTTATCTGCGCCACCAGTGATATTGAAAGCGATACCGCCTTCTTTATTCAAGCTTTGTTTTTTTCTGTTTTTAGACGCATTGTCCGCACCAAATTGGATTGTGTTATCCGCTACTGCTTTTAGTCGCATCAGATACAGTTTTTCAATTGGTCTTCTGTGGTCGCACGGCCAGATACAAATTTCGGATCTGTTACACTCCAATCTTTGTTTTTCAAGGCCTGTGATGTAGTTGCCTTCTGCCGCTTTGTCTGTTGCGCCGGGAGTTTTTCCATCTGTACTTGGTGTAGCCGATTGTTTACCAATCACAACACCACCAGTGACAGCGCCATTTGCATCTTTTCACACCATTCACACGGGCTACTGTCGGTGCCACTTCCGTCGTATTAGTACCATCTGTGAAAGTCGATCCTGTGCTAGTTACTTTGGATTCGTTAGCACCGTCTTTCACAGTTAAGCTCGCGTTGTTCACCACAGAGTTGCCTACTGTCATGGAACCAGTATTCGTCAAGTTCAGATGTTTGTTCAAACGAAGTGTCAATGCATCTTTACCATCCGCATCTACTAAGATGTTGCCAGTAGCGGACTCAAATGCTTTTAGCAGTTTCCTTCGTCACACCTTCACCAACGATGTTCACCAATGTGTTCAAGCGATGTTTGTTCACAGTGTCAGAGTTATTACCCGCGAAACGTAAGCCGTCGTCCATAGTAGCCACTTGACGTTCTACTACTTTTTTCAGTTTTTCGTTACTGGGTCAATTTCTTTCGTAGTGTATACGATACGAGTGATGCCGTCTTTGCCGTCAACACCTTTTTTTCACCACGAACGCCCGGAACACCATCAGCACCGTCTTGACCGTTATAGCCATCTTTCATGCCGATATCTAAGGATTTGCACGGTGCACCATCTGCCCCTTTCGGACCAGTTAAGCCGATTGTGCCGTCTTTACCGTTGATGACAACAGATTTACCATCTTCACCTTTAGCACCGATTTTACCATCTTTACCATTGATGACAACACTGTTACCATTTTTCACCTTTAGGGCCAGTTAAACCGATAGAGCCGTCTTTGCCGTTGATCACAACTGCAGAGCCGTCTTTACCATTTACGCCGATAACCCCGTCAGAACCTCGGTTTACCTTGTTTGCCTTCTGCGCCGAGTTCACCTTTTTTTCACCGACAGTCACTACTGCATCTGTGCTCGGTTTGCCGTCTTTGCCGTCTTCACCTTTTTACAGTAACTGTATTCGTAGTCAAGGATTTAGATTTCAAATCTTTATTCAACTTAATAGTAACAGTGCTATTGCCGTCAGTTCCTTTTTTTCAACAGTTGTCACTACGTTGTTGCCATCGTAGTTATCGTCTGCTGTTACGTTAGCCGTACCAACGATGTTCACAGTGGAACCAAGAGCATTTTTCAACAACTTTATTGCCACCCGCCTTTTTGCAGGGAAGGTTAGCACCGAAGGACAAGTTGCCTTTTACCAATTTGACCTTGGACCAATTTCAATTGTTCTTCCGTAGTCGCACGGCCTTTTTGTTGCGAAGTCCCCGCATCCAACGTTGTATTCGTCAAACCAGTGATATCTCCCACAGAACCATCAATAGCAATTGGGTTACCGTTGTTGCCAACAGTCACTTTACCGCTTTGCCGTTGATTGTAACAGTTTTATCACCAGTGCTGCACCGCTACTGAAAGTAGTTACGCCATTAGCACCGAACTCAACTTTACCAGAGTTTGCACCATTAGTAATGGAGTTGATGTTTGTTAACTCGTTAGCTAATTGAACTTTTAACTTGCCACCATCTGCATTGACGCCGATGTTGTTGTCAGTCAATTTAGCTTTATCTGCACCACCAACAATTTCTAAACGTTCGTTTAGTTTTTTTGTTGATCACATTCGCTTCAGCTTTGGTTCCAGTCGCCGCTTCATAGTTATCACCACTGTATTTTTTGACCGTCATCCATCGTAGCTACTTCATGTTTCACGGTGATTTCTTTACCAGCATTGTTAGGATCTGTATGTTTCGTTTCATATACGATACGAGTCATACCGTCTTTGCCATTAGCGCCATCTGTGCCATCTAAACCAACTGCACCTTTGTCGCCTTTCATAGTAAGACCATTAGCACCATCTTTACCATTCATGCCGATAGATCCGTCTTTGCCGTTGATTACAACTGCAGAACCGTCTTTACCATTTACGCCGATAGTACCGTTAGAGCCTGGTTTGCCATCTTTGCCCGGTGTACCTTTTTCACCTTTTTCGCCCACAGTTACTACAGCATCTTTGCCGTCTTGACCGTTAGCACCTGGTTCACCTTTTACAGTTACCGTGTTAGTTGTTACAGATTTAGATGTTAAATCTTTGTTCAATTTCACAGTTACAGTTGTGTTGCCAGTAGTTGGATCTTGTTCGATAGATGTTAATACGTTTTTACCATCATAGTTTTTATCTGCATCCGTAGCACCTGCTGGAATTTCCGCAGTACCTTGGATTTTTCACAGTAGAGCCAAGTTTATTTGTTTTCGCTCCGCCAGTGTTAGCATCGAAGACTAAACCTTTGTCTACTAAACCTGTGGTAGCAGATTTCAATTGATCTTCCGTTGCTGCACGACCAGATACAAATGTTGGATTTGTTACATCCCAAGCTTTGTTATCTAAACCAGTGATGAAGTTGCCTTCTTCTGGTGCGATAACTTTACTGCTGTAGGAACAGTTTCTGCTGGTGTCACAGATTGTTTACCAATCACTACGCCGTCAGTCACTGTACCATTTGCACCATTCGTTCCGTTCACACGAACTACTGTCGGTGCCACGCTAGTTGTCTTCGTACCATCTGTGAAAGTAGCACTCGCGCTAGTCACTTTGGATTCATTAACACCGTCTTTAACAACAGTACCGCATTAGTCACTTTCGTTTCCTTAGCGCCATCTTTTACAGTCAATCCTGTTGTATCAAGAGTAGATTCGCCAGTGGTTACCTTGCCGTCTTTGCCGTTGATTGTAACAGTTTTATCGCCAGTTGTTCCGCTACTGAAAGTAGTCGCTCCATCTGCACCGAACTCAACTTTGCCATTGCCTGCTGCATTAGTAATGCTACTGATGTTAGCAAGGTTTTTTTGTTCATTTTTACAGTCAATGTAGTTTTGCCGTCAGCTTTTTACAAGGATGTTACCACTAGCAGATTGGAATGTATCTACTTGGTCTGCTGTAACACCTTCACCAACGATGTTCACCAATGTGTTCAAGCGATGTTTGTTCACAGTATCAGAGTTATTACCAGTGAATTGTAAGCCGTCGTCCATAGTAGCTACTTGACGTTCTACTACTTTTTCAGTATTCGTCGCCGGATCAACTTCTTTCGTAGTGTATACAATACGAGTGATGCCGTCTTTGCCGTCAACACCTTTTTCACCACGAACACCGGAACACCATCAGCTCCGTCTTGACCATTATAGCCATCTTTCATGCCGATATCTAAAGATTTGCCTGGTGCACCATCTGCTCCCTTAGGACCAGTTAAGCCGATTGTACCGTCTTTGCCGTTGATGACAACAGATTTACCGTCTTCACCTTTGGCTCCAATTTTACCATCTTTACCATTGATGACTACGCTATTACCATTTTCACCTTTAGGGCCAGTCAATCCGATAGAGCCGTCTTTACCGTTGATCACAACGGCAGAGCCGTCTTTACCGTTCACACCGATAACACCGTCAGAACCTGGTTTACCTTGTTTGCCTTCTGCGCCTGGTTCACCTTTTTTTCACCGACAGTCACTACTGCATCTTTGCCGTCTTGACCGTTGGTGCCTGGATCGCCTTTTACAGTCACAGTATTTGTTGTTACAGATTTAGATGTTAAATCTTTATTCAACTTGATGGTAACTTTGCTATTGCCATCAGTTCCTTTTTCAACAGTTGTCACCACGTTGTTGCCATCGTAGTTATCGTCTGCTGTTACATTAGCTGTACCAACGATATTCACTGTAGAGCCAAGAGCATTTTCTACGACTTTTTTTACCACCGGCTGTGGCGGGGAAGGTTAGCACCGAAGGACAAGTTGCCAGTACCCAATTGACCTTGGATTAATTTCAACTGTTCTTCCGTAGCCGCACGACCTTTAGTACCAAAGTCTGGCCCTGTTAACGTTGTATTCGTTAAACCAGTGATATCACCTACAGAACCATCAATAGCAATTGGTTTACCGTTGTTGCCAACAGTCACTTTACCTGCTTTACCGTCGATTGTCACAGTTTTTATCACCAGCTGCTGCACCGCTACTGAACGTAGTTACTCCATTTTCGCCGAAGGCTACTTTACCGTTTCCTTCTTTGTTGGTAATGGAGTTAATGCTTGTTAACTCGCTAGCTAATTGAACTTTTAACTTACCATCTTTCGCATTCACACCGATGTTATTGTCAGTCAATTTAGCTTTGTCAGCGCCACCAACGATGTCTAGACGGTTGTTCAATTTCTTAGCGATTACATTTTGTTCATCCTTAGTATCTGTAGCTGCTACATAGTTGTCGCCTCCATATTTCATGCCGTCATCCATAGTCGCTACTTGGTGTTCCACTTCTTTTTTTCTGCGTTTGTAGTAGGGTCGATAACTTTCGTTGTATATACAATACGATTGATACCGTCCTTACCATCAGAACCGTCTACACCATGTTTACCACGTACATCTGGAGTGCCATCGTCATTGTTATGATCATAGCCGGGTTTAACGCCAATATTGATGGATTTGCACGGTTGTCCGTCAGCACCTTTCGGTCCAGTTAAGCCGATTGTGCCATCTTTACCTTTGATGATAACAGAGGCGCCGTCTTTACCATTCACGCCAATCGTACCGTCAGAACCCGGTTTTACCATCTTGGCCATCTGCGCCTTGTTCACCTTTTTCGCCAACAGTCACGACTGCGTCTTTGGTTTGACCATCGCCACCGGTTCACCTTTTTACAATCACTGTGTTCGTTGTTAAGGATTCAGATTTTAAATCCTTTTTCAACTTCACAGTTACTGTTGTGTCACCAGTAGTTGCATCTTGACCGATAGTAGTTACTACGTTTTTCATCGTTGTAACCTTCATCAGATGTGGCATTGGAAGATCCCAAGATATGTACAGTCGAACCAAGTTTGTTTTGTGACAACTTTCTTACCGTCAGCTGTTGCGACAAGGTTAGCACCGTATTTCATGCCTTTATCTGTAGCATCAGTCACTGCTTTAGCAATGCTTTGCGTCAGATGCTTGTTTAAGGTCAGATACGTTAACTGCAGATTTACCTGTTACAGGGTCTTTCGTCGCGACTTCTAATTTTTTTCAAGATACGTTGTATCTTGTTTTTGGTTGATTTGTCGCATCTTTTTACTACAGCCGTATCAATAGCAGAACCAACATTATCTACACGTTGTGGTGCTTTAGTATTCACTTTCGTATGAATATCACCTTCATACTTATTGCCATCAGCATCTTTGAAAGTGCCATCTGGTTGTTTGAATACTTGGTTACCAGCGTTATCTACGTAAATCAAGGCTTGGTCTTGTGCCACTTGTTTCGTGTTCAAGGATACCGTTACATCATCGCCATTAGCAGCTGTACTGATGTAGTGTGTGTCACCTTTGATGTTGAACTTCACATTACCATCTTTTAAGGATTTAGCAGTTGTTGATCCAGTAGCCGTATCATCGCCAAGAGCAATGGTGTTGTCTACTTTGGATTTCAAGTCTGACAAATCACTAGATTTAGCAATACCTGCAATAGTAACTTCAGTTTTATGATTAGCATCCGCAGCATCTTGTACTGTTAATGTAACAGTATTGTCATCGCCTACTGTGTATTTACCTTCAGAACCAGCTGTTGGATTTACCACCAAACGATAGTCGCTACCAGATTTAGCCGTAATGGCATCGGAGATTTTTTTCAATTGATCTTCCGTTGCTGCACGACCAGATACAAATGTTGGAGTTGCTACATTCCAATCTTTATTTGTAAGACCTGTTACGAAGTTGCCTTCTGTTGCTGTACCACCAGTTGTAGGAGCTACGCCAGTTGCACTTGGAGTGACAGATTGTTTACCTACTACCACACCTGCTGCTGTTACAGAAGTCGCTGCATTAACAGTACCTTCTTTACCGTTGATAGTTACAACTTTATCTGTACCACTAGTACCGTTGTTGCCACTACTGAAAGTAGTTACACCATTGTCTTTGAACTCAACTTTGCCATTACCTGCTGCATTTGTAATGCTGCTGATATTAGCAAGGTTTTTGTTCATTTTACAGTCAATGTTGAGTTGCCATCTGCTTCAACTAAGATGTTACCACTTGCAGATTGGAATCCATTTACTTGTTCTTTCGTAACACCTTCACCAACGATGTTCACTAATGTATTTAGCTTATGTTTGTTCACAGTGTCAGAGTTATTACCTGTAAATTTCAAGCCGTCATCCATCGTAGCTACTTCATGTTTCACTGTGATTTCTTTACCAGCATTGTCAGGGTCTGGATGTTTCGTTTCATATACGATACGAGTCATGCCGTCTTTGCCATTAGCACCATCTGTGCCGTCTACACCGACTACACCTTTGTCGCCTTTAATGGAAAGACCGTTCTTACCATCTTTACCATTCATACCGATAGAGCCGTCTTTACCGTTGATCACAACTGCAGAGCCGTCTTTACCGTTCACACCGATAGTACCATTAGAACCATCTTTACTCGGTTTACCTTCTGTACCTTTTTTTCACCTTTTTCACCCACAGTCACTACCGCATCTTTGCCGTCTTGACCGTTAGCGCACGGTTCGCCTTTCACAGTTATTGTATTTGTTGTTAAGGATTTAGATGTTAAATCTTTGTTCAACTTCACAGTGACTGTTGTGTTGCCATCAGCCTCTTGTTTGATAGATGTTAATACATTTTTTTACCATCGTATTGTTTATCTGCTTCTGTAGCATTTGTTACGTCTGCACTACCTACGATATTCACAATAGAGCCAAGTTTATTTGTGACAACCTTTTTCTCCACCGGCTGTAGCAGGAAGGTTAGCACCGTATTTCATGCCTTTATCTACAGTTTCTTTGGATGCAATATTTTTCAATGTAATATTGCTTGTCACGTCTGTATGGTCATCTTTCACAGTTAACGTAACTTCACCGACGTTATCCACTGTATAGGCACCATCAGTCTGCATCAGGATTTGGAATCAAGCGATAATCTGTGTCGGATTTTTTTGTTCACCGCTGTCGTAATCGCTTTCAACTGATCTTCTGTTGCTGCACGACCCGTTACATACACTGGGTTTTCCATGCTCCAGTTCGTGTTACCAAGACCAGTGATGAAATTACCCTGCCGGTCCCTGTGATCGTACCTGCTGGCGGTTGACCATCAGCAGTCGGAGTCGCATATTGTTTACCCATCGTAATGCCACCAGCTTGGACTGTGCCAGTTTTGCCGTTGATAGTAACAGGAATATCTGTACCACTAGTACCGTTGTTGCCACTACTGAAAGTAGTTACACCGTCAGCACCGAACTCAACTTTGCCATTACCTGCTTCGTTAGTGATGGATGTAATCTTAGTGATAGCCCCTTCTACGTTCACTTTATATGGGTCATCTTGTGTACCTGTGCCAGATACTGTTGTATTCGTACCATTCGACAAGTTGCTTTCTTTCACAGCTACTTTATAAGTCACCCTTACCAGTTGCTGTTTTTGTCTGGCGTTACAGTTACATTCGTAGAACCAGATTCCACAACGACTGTATCTTTCGCTACATTCGCTACAGCCTCTTTCGTTACAGACACTACGTATTCATTGTTAGGTAAACCGTATCGTCGCATTATCACTTTGAGTCACAGTAGCAATATTATTGTCTGCTGTAGAAGCTTTCACTTTTTCAGTAGAACCATTTGATGCCACAACTTTTTTCAATTGGCTTAGGTTAACAGCATCTGTATCCTCTGTACCGTCAGCTACGCCTTTAATTTGCACGCCACCAACAGAGATATTACCGGTACTGGAGTCGCCACACCATTCACATCTTTTGTCGTTGATCCATTCACCGTGATAGTTGTACCACCATTAGAAATAGTTAATGGGCTTGTCCCTTTGCCAGTGATGGAATTGATGCCTGTTAAATCGCTAGCTAATTGAACTTTTAACTTACCACCTTCTGCATTGACACCGATGTTCTTGTCAGTCAATTTATCTTTGTCTGCGCCACCAACGATGTCTAAACGGTTGTTCAATTTCTTAGCGATTACATTTTGTTCAGTCGCTGCATCGGTAGTCGGTTTATAGTTGTCATCGCCATATTTCATGCCGTCGTCCATAGTCGCTACTTGGTGTTCCACTTCTTTTTTTCTGTGTTTGTAGTAGGGTCGATAACTTTTGTTGTATATACAATACGGTTGATACCGTCCTTACCATCAGAACCGTCTACACCATGTTTTACCACGTACATCTGGAGTATTATCATCATTGTCATGATCATAGCCAGGTTTTACACCAATATTGATGGATTTGCCTGGTTGACCATCTGCACCTTTAGGACCAGTTAAGCCGATTGTGCCATCTTTACCTTTGATGATAACAGAGGCACCGTCTTTACCATTTACACCAATCGTACCGTCAGAACCTGGTTTACCATCTTGGCCGTCAGCACCTGGTTCACCTTTTTCACCAACAGTTACTACAGCATCTTTGCTTTGACCATTGCCACCTGGCTCGCCTTTCACAATCACTGTGTTTGTTGTTAAGGATTCAGATGTTAAATCTTTGTTCAACTTAACAGTAATTGTTGTGTTGCCAGTAGCCGTATCTTGTTCAATAGATGTTAATACGTTTTTACCATCATATTTTTTATCTTCTGCCGTAGCACCTTCTGGAATTACTGCAGTACCTTTGATGGTTACTTTAGAGCCAAGTTTATTTGTTTTCTCTCCGCCAACATTAGCGTCGAATACTAAGCCTTTATTCACCAAGCCAGTAGTAGCAGATTTCAATTGATCTTCCGTTGCTTTGCACGACCAGATACAAATGTTGGATTGTCTACAGTCCATGTTGTGTTACCAAGACCAGTGATGAAGTTGCCTTCTGTCGCCTTTGTCTGTTGTTGCCGGAGTTGTACCATTTGTACTTGGAGTCACAGATTGTTTACCAATCACTACACCGTCAGTTACTGTACCATTTGCACCATTCGTTCCGTTCACACGAACTACTGTCGGCGCCACGCTAGTTGTGTTTTGCACCATCTGTGAAAGCGGCGCCTGTGCTGGTTACTTTTGGATTCGTTAGCACCGTCTTTGACAACAGTACCAGTCTTAGTCACCATCGTTTCCTTAGTGCCATCTTTTACAGTCAATCCTGTTGTATCAAGCGTAGATTCGCCAGTTGTTACCTTTACCGTCTTTACCGTTGATTGTAACAGTTTTTATCGCCCGCTGTACCGCCACTGAAAGTAGTTACACCATTGTCTTTGAACTCAACTTTGCCATTACCTCTCTGCATTTGTAATGCTCGCTGATATTAGCAAGGTTTCTGTTCATTTTACGGTCAATGTTGAGTTGCCATCTGCTTCAACTAAGATGTTACCACTTGCAGATTGGAATCCGACTACTTGTTCTTTTGTAACACCTTCACCAACGATGTTCACTAATGTATTTAGCTTATGTTTGTTTTTCCGTACCGGAGTTGTTACCAGTAAATTTCAAGCCGTCGTCCATCGTAGCTACTTCATGTTTCACTGTGATTTCTTTACCGGCATTATTAGGGTCTGAATGTTTCGTTTCATATACGATACGAGTCATACCGTCTTTACCATTAGCGCCATCTGTGCCGTCTACACCGACTACACCTTTGTCGCCTTTAATGGAAAGACCGTTTTTACCATCTTTACCATTCAATCCGATAGATCCGTCTTTGCCGTTGATGACAACTGCAGAGCCATCTTTACCGTTAACGCCGATAGTACCGTTAGAACACGGTTTACCATCTGCACCTTTTTTTCACCGACAGTCACTACTGCATCTGTGCCGGGTTTTCCGTCTTTGCCGTCTTCACCTTTTACAGTCACAGTATTTGTTGTTAAGGATTTAGATGTTAAATCTTTATTCAACTTCACAGTCACAGTTGTGTTACCAGTAGTCGCATCTTGTTCGATAGATGTTAATACGTTTTTACCATCATATTGTTTATCTGCTTCTGTTGCATTTGTTACATCTGCACTACCCACAATGTTTACCGTAGAGCCAAGTTTGTTTTGTGACAATTTTATTTCCACCAGTTTTCGCGAGGAAGGTTGGCACCGTACTTCATGCCTTTTTCCACAACTTCCTCAGCTGTGTTTTTTTAAGGTCAGACACGTTCACTCGTCGCATTTTGGATGGTTATTCGCTTTCGCGACTTCTTCCAATTGTTCTAAGAATGATGGATTTTGTTTTAGTTCCTGTACCTTCTGGAACTTTTTGTATTGGCAATCGCAGAGCCTACGTTATTTAGGATTGTATCTCCACTGTTGTATTTTTTTGCGAGCAGATTGAATACGAGTTTCTACGTTGGCTTTATCAACTTTTACACCATCATCAGTTACAAAGTTGCCATCTTTATCGATAGTTACTTTTTTTACCATCTTTTTGTTGTATATACAACAGGTAATTGAGCACCGTCAACTACAGCTTGTTTATTGATTGTTAAAGCATATGCATGGTTACCATTTGATGGCGTATCTTTGGCTGTCAATACAGTTTCATCCGTAGATGTCACAGTTGTAACTGTATCATTATCTGCACCTTTTTCAGCACCGATTGTGATAATACCATCTTTTTGAGTTACTTTTACAGCACCACTACCTTGGATAGTAATACGTTTATTTTCACCTTCTGTACCAGTTGCTTGTGGATCTACTTTTGTCTGTGGAAGTACCATTGTTAACAGCCAAGTCCCACAATGCAGTTTTATCTGCTTTGTTGTTCACAGTATCAGTAACTGTTTTCAACTGATCTTCTGTCGCTGCACGGCCAGATACATAAGTTGGATTAGTGACAGTCCATGTTGTGTTACCTAGGCCTGTTACATAGTTGCCAGTTTCAGTGCTTTCGGAGTTACACCGACTGTTGGTTTCATGCGATTGGATTTAACGTTTGGTTACCTACAACAACACCTCTTTGCTGTTACAGAAGTTGTTGCATTAACAGTACCTTCTTTACCGTTGATTGTAACAACTTTATCTGTACCACTAGTACCGTTGTTACCACTACTGAAAGTAGTTTCTCCATTGTCTTTGAACTCAACTTTGCCAGAGTTTGCACCATTAGTAATGCTCGCTGATGTTAGCAAGGTTTTTTTGTTCATTTTTACAGTTAATGTAGAGTTGCCATCAGCTTGTACTAAGATGTTACCACTTGCAGATTGGAATCCATTTTACTTGTTCTTTTCGTAACACCTTCACCAACGATGTTCACTAATGTATTTAGCTTATGTTTGTTCACAGTGTCAGAGTTATTACCTGTAAATTTCAAGCCGTCATCCATCGTAGCTACTTGATGTTCTTTACCGCCTTCTGTGTATACGATACGAGTGATACCATCTTGGCCATCAACACCTTTTTCACCACGAACGCCATTTGCTCCATCTGTGTTATAGCCATCTTTCATGCCAATGTTAATGGATTTGCCTGGTTGTCCGTCAGCACCTTTAGGACCAGTTAAGCCAATTGTGCCGTCTTTACCGTTGATCACAACTGCAGAGCCGTTTTTACCATTCACGCCGATAGTACCGTTAGAACCTGGTTTACCATCTGCACCTTTTTCACCTACAGTCACTACTGCATCTTTGCCGTCTTGACCGTTAGTGCCAGGGTCACCTTTTACAGTTACTGTATTTGTTGTTAAGGATTTAGATGTTAAATCTTTATTCAACTTCACAGTCACAGTAGTGTCGCCAGTAGCATCTTGACTAACTGTTGTGATTACGTTGTTACCATCGTATTGTTTGTCTGCATCAGTAGCATTTTTTTAAATTAGCAGTACCCACGATCTTCACTGTAGAGCCAAGTTTGTTTGTGACAACATCTTTTTCCACCCGCTGTAGCGGGAAGGTTAGCACCGTATTTCATGCCTGTATCTGTCACTTTTCCAATCACTGCATTAGCTGTGTTTTTTTAAGGTCGAGACACGTTCACTCGTCGCATTTGGATGGTTATTCGCTTTCGAGCTTCTTCAATTGTTCTAAGAATGATGGATTTTGTTTAGTTCCTGTACCTTCTGGAACTTTTGTATTGGCAATCGCAGAGCCCTACGTTGTTAAGAATTGTATCTCCAGCTGTTGTATTTTTTTCGCATGACAGATTGAATACGTGTTTCTACGTCTCCTGGTTCTACTACAGTATTATCTACTTTGTAGAATTTACCATCTTTTAACGTTAACTTATTGCCTTTTTATCTGTATATACAACAGGTAATTGAGCACCGTCGACAACAGCTTGTTTGTTGATTGTTAAAGCATATGCATGGTTACCATTTGATGGTGTGTCTTCGGCAGTCAATACAGTTTTATCTGTAGATGTCACTGTCGTAATGGTATCATTATCTGCACCTTTTTTTCAGCACCGATTGTAATAACACCATCCTTTTGCGTTACTTTAACGGAACCACTACCTTGGATAGTAATACGTTTATTTTCACCTGCTACATTCGTAGATTTTGGATCTACTTTATCCGTCGTTGTTCCATTGTTAACAGCTAAATCCCATAATGCAGTTTTGTCTGCTTTGTTGTTCACTGCGTCGGTAACTGTTTTCAATTGATCTTCTGTAGTCGCACGACCAGATACAGGTGCTGGATTTTTTACATTCCAATCAGTATTTTTGTAAAGCCAGTTACATAGCCTTGTTTACCATCGATAGATACTGGATGATCTCCATCTACTTTCACAACACCATTGTTACCAAATGTCACTTTACCAGTGCCATCTGTATTAGTAATGGATGTAATTTGAGTTAAATCACCTGTTACATTTACTGTGTATGGCTTAGCGTCTGTACCTTCACCACCAACAGTTGTATTCGTACCAGTTTGCTAATTTTTGTTTTATCTACAGATATTTTTGTAAATCGTTTTTACCGACTGTTGTTGTATCTGATTTTACATGAACATTATCTGCATTATCTCCAGCTTTTACTTCTACTGCATCTTTAGCAATATCCTGTACTTTTTTCTTAGATACGCCTACACCATAACGAGCATTGGCTGTTTTATCTACAGTTCCATCCATCATTGTTACAGTAGCGATATTTTCATCACCAGTTTCAGCCTCTGCTTTAGTAACAGATTCTACTTGTTTATCTGCATTGATAATATATGTTTTCTTACCTGTCTTAGGATCTTCTTTGGTTGTACCAAGTGTAATACCTGTACCCGACTTCTATAACAGTTCCTAAACCAGTGATAACTTTTTACCATCATCTGTGATATTAGATAAGTCATTTTTCGCTACCCCAGAGATGACTGCTTTTTTATTAGCTACTGCTTCATCGTTACCATTTACGTAAGTTAATGTTACATCACCATTTGTATCTACAGTATATTTTTCTGTATCTGTTGTTGGTTTTAATATGAAGTTCTTTACCCGCTACTGCATTCAATTGAGATACATTAACTGCATCTGTACCTTCTGTACCTTCTGCCACATTAGTGATTTTTCGCATTACCAACAGAGATTGTGCAGGTTTTTGTTCCTTCTGGTGCATTGATAGTCAATGTTGTTCCACCATTGAAATTGTTAATGGTGTAGTACCACCTTTACCCGCAATGGAATGGATACCTTTTTAAACTTTCTGCTAATTGAACTTTTTAACGTGCCATCGACATTATTCACACCAATATTATCTGTTGTTGTGAAAGGTGCTGTAGCACCGCCAAGGATTTACAATTGTTCCCCTAATTTCTTAGTGATACCATTTTGCTCAGCTTTTTGTACCTTCTCTTTGCTTTGTAGTTATCCCCAGCGTATTTCATGCCTTTGTTTGTAGCATCTTCCACTGCTTTCGCAATGCTTGCATCAGATGTTTTCTTAAGGTCAGATACGTTAACCGCTGCATTTGGTGTATCTATATTAGCTTTGTTTAATTTTTCTAAGTACGTTGCATCTGGTTTTTCTTGACCAGCATCAGTGGTTACTTTTGCCCCGTCAATAGCAGAACCAACATTGTCTACACGTTGAGGTTGGGCTGTGTTTACTTTCGTATGAACAGTACCTTTGTACTCCACACCTTGATCGTTATAGAACTTACCATCTGTATGTTTAAATACTTGGTTGCCATTTTCGTCAACATAAATGAAAGCTTGTGTTTCACTCACTTTATCTGTGTTAACTTTCACATCGTATTTATGAACGTTATTCGCATCTGGAGTTACAGTAATAGACTTATCTGCAGATTCCACAGTTGTGATGGTATCGTGATCTGTACCTCTTGGTGCACTGATTTTGATCACACCATCTGCTTGAGTTACTTCAACACCATCAGCACCTTCGATAGCAATTCGTTTTGTTATCTGTTGGTTTTGCGCCATCTTGTGGAGTTACATTGGTTGTAGTTCCATCTTTTTTAACCGCTAAATCCCATTGATTTGCTTTCACTTCATCTAATACTTGTTTAGATGCCACATCGTTGATGGTAATCGTATCAGGAGTACTATTAGGTTTCTTGCTGTCTTTCACTTTTAAGGAAATAGTTCCATTGCTCGGTGTATAGGCACCGCCAGATCACATCCGGATTCGCAATTAATCGGTAATCTGTTGTAGACAGCTGCCTCAGCAATATCTTTTTACCGCTTTTTAATTGTTCTTCCGTTGCGACACGGTTAGATGTACCAAAACACCGCTACATTTAAAGTTGTATTTTTGTAAGCCAGTCACATATCCAGTAGAACCATCAATGGTCACGGGTTTTCCACCATTGCCAACGATGACTTTACCTTCTTTACCGTTGATAGTAACAGTTTTATCTGTATCACCAGCTGCACCACTGCTGAAAGTAGTGACTCCGTCAGCACCGAAGGCTACTTTGCCAGTACCTGCTGTATTTGTAATAGATGTTATTTCATCCAATGCACTTTGACATTAACGGCATATGTTTTGGCTGTACCTTCTGTACCTTCTGTGACAGTGGTATTTTTTTACCATCCACTACTTTTTACAGATGCTTTTGCAATTCCTTCTGCTTTTTTTAGATACGCCAACACCATAACGAGCGTTTGCAGTCTCATCAGTACCAGAAACCATGGAAACAGTAGCAATATTTTCGTCATTTGCTAATGTTGCTGTTGTAACAGATTCTACTTGTTTATCTGCATTAATGACGTATGTTTTTTGACCTGTCTTAGGATCTTCCTTAGTTGTACCAAGTGTAATTCCTGTACCAGCTTCTATAACAGTTCCTAAACCAGTGATAACTTTTTTACCATCATCTGTGATATTAGATAAGTCATTTTTTTCGCTACCCCCAGAGATGACTGCTTTTTTTATTAGCTACTGCTTCATCGTTACCATTTACGTAAGTTAATGTTACATCACCATTTGTATCTACAGTATATTTTTCTGTATCTGTTGTTGGTTTAATATGAAGTTCTTTACCTGCTACTGCATTCAATTGAGATACATTAACTGCATCTGTACCTTCTGTACCTTCTGCCACATTAGTGATTTTCGCATTACCAACAGAGATTGTGCCGGTTTTGTTCCTTCTGGTGCATTGATAGTCAATGTTGTTCCACCATTGGAAATTGTTAATGGTGTAGTACCACCTTTACCCGCAATGGAATGGATACCTTTTAAACTTTCTGCTAATTGAACTTTTAACGTGCCATCGACATTATTCACACCAATATTATCTGTTGTTGTGAAAGGTGCTGTAGCACCGCCAAGGATTTGCAATTGTTCCCCTAATTTCTTAGTGATACCATTTTGCTCAGCTTTTGTACCTTCTCTTTGCTTTGTAGTTATCCCCAGCGTATTTCATGCCTTTGTTTGTAGCATCTTCCACTGCTTTCGCAATGCTTGCATCAGATGTTTTTCTTAAGATCAGATACGTTAACCAGCTGCATTTGGTGTATCTGTATTAGCTTTGTTTAATTTTTCTAAGTACGTTGCATCTGGTTTTTTTCTTGACCAGACATCAGTGGTTACTTTTGCCCCGTCAATAGCAGAACCAACGTTGTCTACACGTTGAGGTTGGGCTGTGTTTACTTTCGTATGAACAGTACCTTTGTACTCCACACCTTGATCGTTATAGAACTTACCATCTGTATGTTTAAATACTTGGTTGCCATTTTCGTCAACATAAATGAAAGCTTGTGTTTCGCTCACTTTGTCTGTGTTGACTTTCACATCGTACGCGTGGGCATTCGTTGTAGATGTAGTTACAGTAATAGATTTATCTGCAGATTCCACAGTTGTGATGGTATCGTGATCTGTACCTCTTGGTGCACTGATTTTGATTACACCATCTGCTTGAGTTACTTCAACACCATCAGCACCTTCGATAGCAATTCGTTTGTTATCTGTTGGTTTTGCGCCATCTTGTGGAGTTACATTGGTTGTAGTTCCATCTTTTTTTAACCGCTAAATCCCATTGATTTGCTTTCACTTCATCTAATACTTGTTTAGATGCCACATCGTTGATGGTAATCGTATCAGGAGTACTATTAGGTTTCTTGCTGTCTTTCACTTTTAAGGAAATAGTTCCATTGCTCGGTGTATAGGCACCGCCAGTCACATCCGGATTCGCAATTAATCGGTAATCTGTTGTAGACATTTGCCTCAGCAATGTCTTTTTACCGCTTTTTAATTGTTCTTCCGTTGCAGCACGGTTAGATGTACCAAAAACCCGCTACATTTAAAGTTGTATTTTTGTAAACCAGTCACATATCCAGTAGAACCATCAATGGTCACAGGTTTTTCCACCATTGCCAACGATGACTTTACCTTCTTTACCGTTGATAGTAACAGTTTTATCTGTATCACCCGGTGCATGCTACTGAAAGTAGTGACTCCGTCAGCACCGAAAGCTACTTTGCCAGTACACGCTGTATTTGTAATAGATGTTATTTCATCCAATGCACCTTTGACATTAACGGCATATGTTTTTGGCTGTACCTTCTGTACCTTCTGTGACAGTGGTATTTTTTTACCATCCACTACTTTTACAGATGCTTTTGCAATTCCTTCTACTGCTTTTTTTAGATACGCCAACACCATAACGAGCGTTTGCAGTCTCATCAGTACCAGAAACCATGGAAACAGTAGCAATATTTTTCGTCATTTGCTAATGTTGCTGTTGTAACAGATTCTACTTGTTTATCTGCATTAATGACGTATGTTTTTTTGACCTGTCTTAGGATCTTCCTTAGTTGTACCAAGTGTAATTCCTGTACCAGACTTCTATAACAGTACCTAAACCAGTAATTATTTTTACCTGCATTGGTGATATTAGATAAATCTTCTTTAGCAATACCCGTAATCGTAGCTGTCCGGTTTGGTATTTTATCTCCATTACCGTCTACATAGGTTAATTCTACGTTGCCGTCATCACCAACTTTATAAGTTTTGCTAGCAATAGAAGTATCTTTTGCCGTGGCAATTTTTCTCTACTGCTTTTTTTAGATACACTGACACCATATTTTTGCATTTGCCGTATCTTTTTGTACCGCTTCGACCGTTACTTCTGCGATATTTTTCATCACCAGTAGTCGCCGTAGCTTTCACAACGGATTCAACTTGGTCATTCATCGCCACTGTATAGATCTTTTTTTACCTGTTTTTCTTATCTGTTGTTGGATTAACTGTAATATTCTTACCAGTCGCAACGTCTGTTAAGCCTTTAATTACATTTTTTACCTTCATCTGTAATGTTGGACAAATCTTCTTTCGCTAGACCTGTGGGTCGCGATGGTTACTTTACCCGCTTCGCTAGTAATGTTGATGTTATCACCTTTTGCTAAATCAATAACACCACCCTTTGGTGCAACCTCTGCACCATTAGCCGATAACTTCCACAAATCTGTTGTTTTTCGCTAATCCGCCATCATTGAAAGTCAATGTTACATCATCCCCAGCGGCTGCTGTGGTAATGTATCCATTAGCACTCTTGATATTAAATTTCACATTTCCAGCTGTTAAAGATTTTGCGTCAGTGCTACCTGTGCCACCATCACCCAATGCAATGGTGTGTGCCACTTGATCTTTCACATCGTTCAAATCAGATGCTTTTTGCCACATCTTTAATTGTCACAATTTGTTTATGAGAATCATCAGCATCATTAGGGTCTTTTCACAATCAAATTGATTTTTATTGTCCGCACTTGGTGTATATTCCCTCCAGAATCTGCTACTGGATTTTGCAATTAAACGATAATCTCCTGTAGTTCTATTTTTTTAATAGCCTCGCTAACTGCTTTCAACTGATCTTCTGTGGTCGCACGGCCAGATACATACGATGGGCTTGTCACATCCCAAGTGGTATTGCCTAGTCCAGTAATGAAATTACCCGTTGTTGCTGTCGTACTGCTGGTGCTCGCACCATTGGCGCTCGGTGTTACAGCTTGTCTGCCTACTACAACACCGCCCGCGGTAACCTGTCCTGCAGATCCATCCAACGCAACGGCATTATCACCAGTACCAGCGCTGACTTTGCCTAATTTTACCATTAACAGTAACAGGAATATCTCCAGTTCTTTGCTCCGCTTGTAAAGTAGTTACGCCATCGGCACCGAAGGCAACTTTGCCAGTACCGCAGTATTAGTGATAGATGTAATCTCAGTTAGATCACCTTTCACATTCACTTTATATGGCTTAGCTGTTGTACCTTCACCTTCAACAGTTGTATTTATACCGGCATCTAACTTCGTTTTAGCTACGGATACTTTGTAGATAGTTTTACCCGCTGTATTTGTATCTTTATCTACAGTAACATTATCTGCATTATCTCCGACTTTTACTTCCACTGCATCTTTAGCAATATCTTGTACTTTTTTCTTAGATACGCCAACACCATAACGAGCGTTTGCAGTCTCATCAGTACCAGAAACCATGGAAACAGTAGCAATATTTTCGTCATTTGCTAATGTTGCTGTTGTAACAGATTCTACTTGATCCCTGCATCGCGATCGCATAGGATTTTTTTGCCTGTTGTAGCATCGGTTGTTGGAGTTACCGTAATATTCTTTCCTGCTGTAACTGTTGTACCTAAGCCAGTGATAACTTTTTTACCATCATCTGTGATGTTGGATAAGTCTTCTTTTGCTAGACCTGTGGCTGCGATGGTCACTTTACCCGCTTCGCTAGTAATGTTGATGTTATCACCTTTTTGCTAAATTAATAACGCCATCCTTTGGTGTAACCTCTGTGCCGTTAGCCGATAACTTCCACAAATCAGCTTTTTTTCGCCAATCCGGCATCGTTGAATGTAAGTTTTACATCAGCTCCTTTAGCAGTAGTTGTAATGTAGTTAGTATCACCTGTAATGTTAAACTTCACATCGTTAGCTAACGTTTGTTTATCAGTAGCTGAGCTATTATCCCCACCTAATGTGATACCACGTCCTACTAATGCGTCTAAGGCTTTTTGGATGCAACATCATTAATCGTTATTGTTTCAAGAGTACCGTCAGGTTTTGTGCTATCTTTCACTTTTAAGGAAATAGTTCCATTTTCTGGGGCATACGCACCATTACTATTTGCCTCTGGATTTGCAATCAATCGATAATCTGTAGAGGATTTCTTATTTAACTCCGTATTCAGAACTTTCAACTGATCTTCTGTAGCAGCACGGCCACTTACGTACGCTGGGTTTTGGATATTCCAACTCGTATTGCCAAGTCCAGTAATGAAATTACCAGCAGGGCCAGTCGGTTGTCCTGCAGCCGGTGCCGCACCATCAGCTGTCGGTGTTGCCGTTTGGTTACCAATACGGATACCAGATGCTAGCACTTGACCTGCTGCACCATCCAATGTAACCGCCGTATTGTCATTACCAACTACAACTTTACCTAATTTACCATCGATGCTAACAGGTTTGTCACCTGTTGCTGCACCACTTGTGAAAGTAGTGACACCATCTGCACCGAATGCTACTTTACCATTACCAGCAGCATTTGTGATGGATTTAATATTACCCAAGTCACGTTTCAATTTAATGTTAACAGTAGTATTGCCCTCATCTTGTTGTACCGTCGTTAATACGTTACTTCCATCAAAGTTAGTGGCATTTGTTTCTGTAGCACCACCTTTGATAGCCACAGTACTGCCTAATTTATTTGTAACAGGGTTAGCGCCAGTAGCTTCTGAGATATTAGCTCCGTATTTCATACCCCCATCTACTACAGATTTAAGGTCACTTACATTGACCGCGGCATTAACTTTATCAGTCGATTTCGCGTAGCTTCCAAGCGGTCGAAGAATGTTGGAGAGACAATATCTGGTCCCACTCCTTGATTTTTTTAATTGCAGAGTCTACATTATTAAGCACCGTTGGTACTGTAGTGCTATCTCCATTCGCATTCACTAGACGAGATTGTACATTAGCTGCTGGAATTTTTGACTCCCCTGCTACAGGATCTTTTGTTTTATAGAAATATCCATCTGCACGCTTGTAAAGACGCTTGCCCTCTGCATCAGTATACACAACAATCGCATCTTGTGTTTCACCTGTAATGGTGATAGTACCACCTGTTTCTGTGACAGTCACATTACCAGACACCTTGCAGGTTGATGCGTTTATTATCATTTGTTACAACTGCTGGAACTACTTTTTCAGAGGCTCCATTTTTCATAACTCCTAAATCCCAAGTTACGGCATCCAATTGCGATTTATTCACTGCATCATTAGCCGCTACACCATTAGCAAGGTTAGTGATTGGCTTGCTATTCATATCAATGCCATTATAGGAAATAGATGGACCTGCATCTGTTGTGGCAGTATCCCCATTGTATTTATAGGCAGTAAATGAACGAGATGCTAAATCAGATTTTTAGCCCTACCAATATCTGTTTATGATATGTCTTTGTTTGAGTTGTCGGATCTGTTTTAGTGTAATCTCTTACAAAGGTTCCAATATTTTTTGGTTTCCATGCGATCCGCACCATTTCCCCATTTTTTTCATCAGCGGTGCTACCTATCACTTCAACTTGTGCACGATCCTTAGTAGGCGTAATGACTCCATTATTATCGCCCTTGAAAGTAGTGGTAAATACGTTATTAATCGCATTTTTTCGCTGTATCCGTTAAGCTAACAGTAATTTCATTATTATTGGCATTCGTAGTGATGTACCCATCATTACCTTTTTATCGTCAATGCTTGGTTGGACAAACGTACATCGGCGCTCTGCTGTTGCAGTTGTATTACCTTTAAGTTGCAAGTTCATAGCCTTCAACTGTGCTACGTTGACTGCATCGGTATTTTGTGTACCCCTGCTAGATTCGTAATTTGTCGTGTTGCTGTCCCACTGCCAACGGATACGGCACCAGGACCAGAGGTCGTCGCTACGCCACTTCGGATGTCTGCATAATTATTCCTTCTTCCATTAGTCGGATCCCATGCATCCACTCCCCTTGCTGTACCGCTACGGAACCAGAACCTAATGCAACGCCTCCTTCTACACTAGCCGTTGCACCTTTACCGAGAGCAGTACCTTCCGATGCACTAACTGTAGCCCCTCTGCCTAAAGGCACTACCATCCGCAGATGTTACGCTAGTCCCTTGACCAATGGCCGTAGCATACGTAGCATCTTTATCAATCGTAGCACCTTGACCAATGGCCGTACCATACGTAGTCGCTTCGCCAATCGTAGCACCTTGACCCATAGCCGTAGCATACGTAGCATCTTTACTAATCGTAGCGCCTTGACCAATGGCCGTAGCATACGTAGCGACATCACCAATCTTAGCACCTTGACCCATAGCGGTAGCATATGTAGCACGTTCGCCAATCGTAGCGCCTTGACCAATGGCCGTAGCATACGTAGCGACATCACCAATCGTAGCACCTTGACCCATAGCGGTAGCATATGTAGCACGTTCGCCAATCGTAGCACCTTGACCAATAGCAATACCATAAGTAGCCTTTGTATTAATCGTAGCACCTTGACCGATAGCCGTACCGTACTCAGCATTTGCTTTTACGGTAGCTTCTTTTCCTAAGGCAACACTATCCTTCGCATCCTCTTCAATTTTTAGCTGCTTGTCCAATAGCAACGCTTTCTTTAGCCTTAACGCTAGAGGTAGTGCCCATGGCAATCGTTTCTTTTTGATTTGTATAGGCATACCGTCCAATGGCAATACTATTAGCGGTATCCGCTCATCTGCGGTTATACTGTTAGGGTTGCTTACAACTGTGGTTTTAACATCTACCTGTGCATGTGAACCAATCGCAATGGAGTTTTCTCCCAATGTATTAGAGTTAGAACCTATGGCTAGCGCATCTCCCCTCTGACTTTAGCACTAGCACCAATCGCCACATCTTGATCTCGTTGCGCTTTTGCCCCGGAACCAATCGCCACCGCATTATTACCTGACCATGTGCCAGTCCATGTGGCGGCTTTGTCATTAGCCTCGGCGTTCACAGCGGCACTGTCACCAATAGCAACGGTACTATTACCTTTGCCAGTGGCATTATCACCAATTGCAACAGCCTTTTTCCGAATAGCTTGTAGCACGTTTACCAATGGCAATTGTACTAGCTTCTCTAGCACTTGCTAAGTCACCGATAGCTACAGAACTATCCTTCCATGTGGCGACTTTAAAAACCTACTGCAACAGTACCGGCTCCGGCACTACGGGCATAGGAACCTAAGGCAACTGATTGATTGCCCACAGCACCTGTATTGTTATAGTTAGATTCTGTAGCAATGCCATTAATAGTTTCGTTTCCATCTGTAGCACTTCCACCCTTAGTGGATAAATAATGCACTGGTGTTCCCTGCTGCATTAATTTTTATTAATCGCATTTTGTGTTAATCCCACGGTGATTGTATTATTATCCGCAGTTGTGGTTATATATGTATTATCGCCTTTTTACTGTTAACGTTTGATCGTGCAAACGTACGTCATTAGCTTTTGTCTGATCAGCAGTTTTATCGCCCGCAATTTTTAGATTTAATGCTTTTACTTGTGCTACGTTTACTGCATCGGTGTCTTCAGTACCTGCGGCTAGATGATTAATTTGTCAGCGTATTTCTTTCACTACCAATAGAAATACCCGCATTCGTAGATGTTAATGTGATGCCTGTTAGCTCATTATCGTAGTGGTTACGACGACCAGTGGCTGGATTCCAACCTGCTACTCCTTTGTCTATAGTAGCCACTGAGTAAGCACCGAGAGCCACTGACTCTGCTACCTTAGTTTCTGAGTTAATGCCTAATGCAATAGATTGGTTTGCTCTCGCTTTAGCTTGCGAACCGATAGCAACAGCATCTTCTCCACCTGTATAGGCTTTCGTACCGATGCCTACACTATCTTTGCCGTAGGTACCAGCACCGTAACCGATAGCAGCTGCTCTTTCACCGGTGGATTTTTGTATAAATACCCAATGCCATGCCGCCTGCTTTTGCGGCTTGGTCATTTTCATAGTTAGATTTACGTTCTTCTAAGGTATTGCCATCTGCGGCATAACCAACTTCTGCCTTACTCTTTGCATCCACCTTGTTTTTAGTGTCGCCAATAAAAATTATTTACCGCTAAGAAAGGAATCCCACTCTCGCGCCAGTCACGAAGTTGGGCTACTGTAACAACATCCGTGTCAAGAGCACTCGGTGCCACGTTCGTAATACGACGAAGGCCTCGTACCATTTCCTTGTCACCGTTTTTCATTTCTGATTTCAACCATCTCACCGCCAACGGATACAATGCCTAGGTTTTTTTCATCCATTTGTTTCAGGGTATTTTTCAATCTCGAGTGTGGTGGTAAGTAGGATGGTATTTTCATGGCATCTCGTTTTTCTAATACCACTGCTCCACTAGCATCAAACTCGTATTTATCCTTATCAGGTAAATCATCATACGCACTGACGCCATCCTTTAACTTCCGAGCATAATCTTCGTAGATATCATTTGAGCTGTGACCGAGTACGATGGAATTATTACGGAGTGCACTAGCCCCTTGACCGATAACAACAACATTATCTGCTCCTGATTGTTTCGTTGGGTTTGTGTTGTATACACCGAGACTCGCCTTATTACCAATCACGATAGATGTTGTACCCTACAGCACGTACGCCGGTACCTAAGCCCACTGTGTCAACGCCGTTAACTTTAGAGTCTTGACCTATTGCAATACCACGTGTAGCCCCTGTTGCTACTGAAGAGGAACCTCCCAATGCCACGGCATTTTCTGCATTGGTAGTTGCATAGTTACCGATAGTCACACTGTTTATAGAAGCTTTACCAGATTCTGTATTGCTACCAAAGGACAGACTATTTCTACCCAATGATTTCGCTTGTGTACCAATTGCTACTGAATTTAGAGCATTGTCACCAACATTGGAGTCAAAACCAATAGCAATACTATTGGCTGCGCCTCCCCCTACATTGGCCCTCTCACCTAAAGCAACTGACCGAATAGATCCACCATTAATACGGCTACTCTTACCGATAGCAGTACCACTATTGGATAATACCGCCGAATTAAAGCCAATACCAACAGAGCTATCTCCTAGTACTGTAGTTCTATTACCAATTGCCACATCACCAGCACCATAGGTAGCTGTTCGCACACCCATTGCCACAGAGTTTTCATCATGGGCTTGTGCACCTGTACCAATGGCAATAGATTGTGCCGCTTTATCTCCTACATGAGCTAAAGAGCCTAAAGCGATACTCGCATCTGCTTTCGTATAAGCCCCAACCCCTTGAGCAATGCTTGCATTTCCTGTAGCTAACGTATAGTTACCAATAGCGATTGCATTATCACCTTGCTTTTCAGTGACCTCTCTAAACACACCATTGGTATCTCCCAAAATCTTTTTCTTAACTGATAGATTCAACGCATTCGAGGCAGCTGGAGAATTATAATCAAAACCTTTATTTAAATTGTCATCAATAAGTTTTGACACTCCGCCTTCTTTATTCAGTGCATTTTGCAAATCTGTATTATTACTTGTAGCTCCCGCATTGTCCACTAAAAGCATTATAGTCAGGAAGCGCTTCTAGCTCAGTTCTCTTCGCTTCAATATCTCTAGATTGAGACGATAACCATTCTCGTTCTTTTTGCGCCTCCGACGTATTGCCCATAGCAACCAATTGATTCAATCTTGTCTCATGAGTTGTATAGTCAGATACCAAATCAGCATATTCTTTCATTTTGGCTCTTGTAGTTTCACTCACTGCATTCGTCATTCCATCAATTTTACTAGCAAGATTGTTTGTGTCCGAAACTGCTACATTGGCATATGTATTGTAACCAATCGCTAACGATGAGTTACCCTGCTGCTTGGGTATTGAAACCGATGGCATTACTACCTGTTGCATTCGCGTTAGCACGAGCCCCTAATGCCACTGTATAGTTGTCGTGAGATTCCGCCTTAAAACCTATGGCAATATTATCATGCAGACTCGGTCCATATGTGATATTACCATTATTTACTGCTGTTGGACTGGCTGATGCATCAGAATACAAACCGAGGGCAATCGTACCTTCTCCAGAGGCTTTAGAGTTACCGCCTAAGGCAATTGCTCCTGTACCATTTACGTATGTACTTTCACCACCAGTAATAGTAGCACCTTGGTATGTGACATACCCTTGATTTACCTTAAGGGCGGTTCCCGTGTTAGGGTCTTGCAAACCATAGAAATCAGTAGTTTTTGTAGCTAATGGATTATGATACAGCATAGCATACAACTGACGTAACGTTAAAAACTGCCCTAGATTACTTACTTTTTCATCTAAGATCGCTTCGTTTTTCTCTGCTGTTGTCATTCCCGCAAACGTGACCTCTTTAGGTTTTGATAATCAACTTCCCTTTGGGGCCATCAGCACCACCCTCAGATGTCACTACATCATATCGCTTATATCCAGTTATCCCTGCTTGGTCAAATGCCAACCCCAATAAATTCGTTGGAATCACCGCCTGTACTACGCTAGGTACGGCAATGCCAATACCACCTGTAATCAAGAAAGCGATAACCGCCCCTTTGCTATAGCGTCCTTTTGTCCTTCAAAAGCTCGTTTTTAGAAAAACGTTCACATTCTAAAAATTTGGCTCGATTTCATACAACCTCCATGCGCATAACTATCCTTCAACTCTAACACTTGTGTTCACAATTTTGTAAACTTCCTCGATCAGAGAATCGTATCCTTTGTTTCATCCTATGCTATCTATTACGAATCGTAAATATACGATACATAACTTTGTCGTTACACTCACCCGACAATCATTTGCCATTTATAAGCAAATACATTATCATGCATTCACACAATGTAGCATAATCTAGCAAAAAAATATTTTTAATCATTAATTTTTTTATTATACACTAAAATACTAGAGTTTTTATAGCATTTTCCGTCAAAAATCGCATAAAAACTTCAAATTGTTGAATTATAATTCTGTTATTTACTCACTTTTATGAAGAGAAGATGAAGAAATATAAATTTCTTCATCTTTTTCTTCATATTTTCTCCTCTTACCCCCCATTTATTAATATAACTTATAAGATTTATAAGAAAAAAACAATTGAATAGGTTAACAATTACAACTGTATTTACAGTCACATTGATAACAAAAAGTTCACCCAACCAGATCTTACATCTGCATCGGGTGAACTCCCTATTATCACTATTATATCACTCTTACATCTTGCAACTCATCGACAATTTCATCCACTAAATACAGATCAGATCTACAATGCATATCTGCAACACCTTCTCGCATCAGCGCATAGGTATCCGAATGATGAGCGTATATATCGATTCATCTTCATACCCTTATACACAACGGTCAGTCTGTTAGCTAAACCAAGGAGAGATATCAAAGTCCTCGTGAATGGTTGCTTTCACCATGCTACGTCCTAGGTACAATCCCAATAGTGTCAGGTTAAGTCGGCACAATGGGATTCGATTGTAAGTTTGGCACAGGTCTAGCAAGACTGGGGAGATGTGTTCTAGTACATCCTCGAAGGATGTTGTTTCCCAATCGAAGGCTCGGCTAAAGGCTAGGCTTGTCAATGTTTGTTGTGTGTCTTGATCGGTAATGCCTGCTCGTTGGAATAAGCTTGGTAGCATGTACTCGTCAACGGCTGACAATTTTAGCAAGTTCGAGTTGAGGCTCTGCACGGTAATGGATGTGCGTACTGGCGCGTTTTGCATGACGTATTCCAATTCTTCTAAGGTAAAAGCCCCGATAGTCGAATACCAATGGATAGGAGTTGCGCAAAAATCTGCTCAAATCTCACTTCTCCTCGCGGACGATGTGCAACGCAAGTACTCTAATTGTTGGTACATATCTTCGCGAGTTGGCAGTTCGCTAAGTAATGGGTCTAGATATTTCTCTACATAGTGTTGGAAATTTTCCAAAGAATAGTTGTTAGAATTTTTCGAATATTGCACGATTAAGGCTAATGCCAAGGCTTGTAAATGGCCTTTTTGCATATTCACCAAGCATTTCAAGGCATCCACCGCCACCAAGTACCGTGTACTGGATTGTGGTCGTTTTTACCACATCGCAGAAGGCATCTACCAGAGCATGTCTCGCAACCATTCCGTTGGGTTCGTAACATATGCTTTTTTTGCACCTGTAATAGCGCCTCTTGGACAGCAATATTTTCCAATAATGTGGCGATTTCTTCTTCCGATTCGGTGCCCAATTGAAAGAACACGTATTCCGTGATGTACTTCATGCCGTTTCTGAATTTGGATTCAAGATGCCAAAAGTACTCACGTATTGTGCCACTGCTTTTGTCTACGATACTAACGAGCTCAGGCGCCACCGTTTCTTCCGCTACAGTTTCGTCTGCGGTCGGTTCGTCGGCAACTAACTCTTCTGTAATCTTCGGCATAATTCGTGTCGCATCATCTGCATCCTCTAGGGGTTGCTCGCTAACGGCACGCACCAATTCTTTGGACACAATGCCTTGCGATTCATTCCAATCCGTCGCATCCACTGGGCGGCAATGGCATGGTGTAATCACCGAGGATTCATTTCTTCCCAGATCGTATCGTCTGTGTCGTCTGTGCCCTCTGTCTCATCCGATTCCACCGCTTCCTCTCTCACGGCGTAAGGATTCTGAAAGTTTCGTCTCCGCTGTTCATAATATTCATCATAATTCGGCGCCTGTTGCTCCGCATGTTTCTGGTTACTTTTACCATCTCGAAACAAGAAATAGCAACACAGCAAAAAAACAGTAAAACCACGCCTACAACGACCACATAAGGTCCATATTGCAGTGAAAGTTGTATCAATCCGTCCATGGGGAACCCTCCAATTCATAAATGTATGTGTACTTCCTTTTTATTATACCTATTTATTCTTAGTTTTTCAAAGTGGACATTCTACCTATAGCATATCGCTAAAATTCCTGTATAGATATCAAAATAGATTTGATGGAATCAATTGCATCCTGAAACTCTACTTCTGAAGCGTAAGAAAAAAACGTTTTTTTGATACGCTTTCCATCTAATATGTAAATCCGCTTCACGCTCTAATGTATAAAAGCACTCCCAAAATATCTGAAACGACAAAGCCAGTGCCCCTATGCTTAAATGTCATGATACAAGCTTCCCTTAAACAAGCAATGTCAATCATCTCTCGTTTCAAGCGAGACAAAATATGCACATCATAAAAATCTTTACTACGACTATTAAATATTCCACGTATAAAAAAATAGTATGAATTTTTTCAGCCAATATAGTTTCTATGTTATATGCACAAATTTCAAAGCATTCATCACTAAACAAACTTTTTATATCCATATTCTATTTCACCCGGTGTAATTGGATCTCCAGTAGCTATATCTAATGGAACAACTTGACGTATATTACCCAATTTACAAAGAACCTTAACTCTATAACCACCATACTCATCTTCATCACGAATAGGTTCTATATTTTTGAACTTCATAAACAACTCCATCTATAGTCTGTTGCTCAAAAATTTTGCGAAGTTTTTGCAAAATATTATTCTCTGTAAGTTCAAACCTGTTAATTAAAAACTCGATATCAACAGTACTACGATACCCTATACCAATCATATTAGAAAGCAAAAATCCACCCTTAAAGATAAAAATTTTTTTATTTTTCATCACTCATAGAAATTCTTTTCAAAATGCTTTCTAAAAAAATATTGCGTCTGCACAACATTAAAAACTTAACCCTGATTTATTAGACAAATTAAGGCATAGGTCTCTCAGTTTATCTTTGTTCATACGATAATCTCCAAAAATCTCTTTCACCTTATCTAAAACCCTTAATTCTTTTAGCATATGTAAACAGCTTTCGAAAATCTTTTTTTGGGACTCCTTACATAATTATTAAGTGTCTTAGAGAACAATTCACTATCTACAGACTTCCTATTTTTAACAATATCACAAATAACTCGTTCTAAATCGTACGTTTTCACTACATTGCCATGTATCGTTATACAATCAATGACTCCCAACCCATGCACCTCTTTCAGTTACAAAGTGTTTAATAACATCTGTATCCATGCGATGTGGGTTATATCCTCGGTATAATGTAACTTCTATTTGATTAGGAACCACGTCCGTAAGCTGATGCAAATATAAGGCAGATAAATACGAAAAAACAGACGATTTATATCGTTTTTGAAAGAAATAATATTCATCATAGCTTCCCGTTTCATCCATATACACTCCACGCTTAACGCGTTGTATTTCGCCTCTTTTTACCATTCTTGTTAGATAAATACTCGGTATATCCTCAGCCAAAAAATATCTTCACTAAGCACTATACCATTCGATTGATTCAACCGCTCTTTTTATAATTTCTTTATAATCCACAATTCCCTCCTTGCGTTTTTCTCTGTGCTAACATTATATTATATTGTTAGCACAATCGCAACTCAACGCACAAAAAAAGTTCCAGAAAGAATAGTGCTAGCTATTTGCGCCGCTAGCACTAATTACTTCTTATATGAACAGGTCCCTACATTTGACAAAAAAACAAAAAGGAACTATCCGAAGATAGTTCCTAGTGTGGTGGACGATGACAGGGATCGAACTGCCGACATCCCGCTTGTAAGGCAGGCGCTCTCCCAGCTGAGCTAATCGTCCATATGGTGACCCGTGGGGGAATCGAACCCCCGATACCGCCGTGAAAGGGCGGTGTCTTAACCGCTTGACCAACGGGCCATGTTGTGTAGTGGTGACCCACCCGCGACTCGAACGCGGGACACCCTGATTAAAAGTCAGGTGCTCTGCCAACTGAGCTAGTGGGTCATGATGTGTACTAACCGAAAGAAGTTGGCTCCTCGAGTAGGACTCGAACCTACGACCGATCGGTTAACAGCCGATTGCTCTACCTGCTGAGCTATCGAGGAATGAACAAACTGGAGCGGAAAACGAGATTCGAACTCGCGACCCCCCGCCTTGGCAAGGCGGTGCTCTACCGCTGAGCTATTTCCGCATGAATGCAATCCATGTTTTTTTCTTTCTTGCGACTGCTCATTTATAATACCAAAAAATTTGGATAGTTGTCAACAGATTTTTTTAAAATATTTTCCGGTTAGGAACAACCTGTGATATGTCCCATTTTAATAAGACGGAGCACCTATCTACGATAACGATATCCTCTCAATACAAGCATACACAGGAGCATAAAAAGTATACCTTGGAGGATGGCTATTACTGTCCCCAAAAACATATTATAGAACCAAAAAGTTGTAGCAAAATATAACCCGTATATTTCGCTACAACTTTTTACTATTTTCTTTAACATTTAACTTTCAAAACCATATTCCTCGCTCAATATGGATATCAATTGTTCTCTCAACTCCGGTAGCTTTTTCTTTATACGTGCTCCAAATAAGTCTATAGTTATTTTTGCCCATAATTATGAGACAACTGATTTCGCATTCCTTTTAATATTTTTTTCCAAGGAATTTCAGTATGGCTATCCTTAAAATCTTGGGAAACTTTCCTAACGTCTCTGCAATGACCTGAATTTTTATAAGCCAACCCGTCTTGTTCTAGTTCATCTCTCCGCAAAAAAATCTTCCTTATCTCGAATTTTTATATAGTTGAACAGACGCATCTAACCTATCCATTAAATCCAATACGTCAACTAATATATCTTTGTTCTCCATAGATATCACCATATATATGAATCATATCTCTATATAAATTTTTCTTGAAATCGTTTAGTTAATTTATTTCCATCAGTAATCAAGTCTACATTCATTTGCAACGCTTCTTTTTAAAGTTTCTAAAAGACCGCCCACTTCAAACAAACTAATATCATCATCATCAAAAACTACAAACAAATCTACGTCACTTGTTTCCGTAGCTTCACCTCGAGCATAAGAGCCAAAGAGATAGGCTGATTTTTACGTGATATAGTTCTAGAACTGGAGCAATTAAGTTACGAATCTCATCAAATGTTTTTCATAACAATACCTCCTTTTCTACATTATATCATATCTCGCTAGCTTTTACCGTCCGTCTTGTCGTTCAGATCCTGGTCCGTCGACGGCTACGTTTACGCTAGCTTCGCCGAATGTTTTCATATCGTTCAGCATATGCATACCCGCATCAAGGACAGATAACCCCATAGTAGATCCTAAGGCTTCATCCATTTCAAAGCCATAGAAGAGATGTGGCTGAATGCCTAAATATTTCATTTGCGCTTTTTGTACTGGTTCTCCCATATGGACAGAGGGGAACACGTAATCCATAACCGCTTCATTGATACATTTTTGCGCCTAGTACAGCCGCTCCTGTTTCCGCTGTGTCGAAGACCACTGCCATGCGATGGCTTGCCGCCCCTAGGATAAGTCCTGTTAAGACCACCACATCTGGAGATCCCTACGGTAGCCAATACATGAGCTCCGTCTTGACTAGGCAATTGGTGCTCAGCCAAGCTCGCCGTCAACTGTTTTTGCTTTTTTTCTTGAATGCTCAATGTGCAATTATTTTCTGTCAACAACTCTGCCATCGGATATCCTGTGATGCCCTGCTGTCACCGCCAACGCTGAAAGCAAGCTTCTTTCACCGACAGTACCGATGGCTATCGTTTGGTACCCCTTTTCGCTCAATTCGTCAGCCAAGGCAAAGCCTACTTCTAAGCCTTGTTCTACGATGTCAGGTGTCAACGCCGCATGGATGCGGGAAAAATTTAGACCCTTTGGCTAATTTATCTTTGGCGCACGCCTTCGATGTGACTTGTATCTAATTCTAATCCGCATCCACTAAGAACACATGGGCTCCAATTTTTCTTAGCTGCTCCCATGGGTTGCGGAGTGACCAGTTGCCAACCGCTCCATGGCTTTCAAACTTTCCACTCCATAGGTTTGGTTTTGTGGTCCATCCACAGCGATGTCGGCACCAACGATAACAACAGCATGGCGAAGGTGGTTAGGTTTTTCCTCTTTCAGAATCCCCTGCCATACGTTCTGTAATCCCTTCCAATCGTGCCAAGGAATACAATGGTTTTGTTAGGTTGTCGATGCGCAAACGGCATTCCTCCATGGATGGTTTGTGCAATGGTTCGATGACAAAGTTACGCATGGTGCTCACCTCCTGCAACTTCGTGGAACATGTCCACAGCTAAGTTCAACATTTGCATTTGCATAGATCCCCCAGTAGCCTCACCCAAGCAGAATCCAAGATCTACGTAGGCTTCGAGACCCAATGTTTTCAGTGCATCCTTATGAGCTTTCTCAGCAGACAAAATGGGATGCCATCACGTAATCCATGGTGTGCGGGTTCATAGCATGCGCAATCAAAGCACAGGCGGTAGTATTGAATCCATCAATCACTACCAACGCATGATTCGCTGCCGCCCCTAGGATAACACCTACTAGGCAAGCAAATTCCAAGCCCCCTACGGCAGATAAAATGCCCAATCCGTCTGTAGGTGGAATATCCGCATATTTTACTAGCGCATCGTAGACGACCTTTTGTTTCACTTTCAATCGTTCGTCCGAAATATTCGTACCTCGTCCCGTTGCTTCCTCCGCTGAAAGTCCGGAGAACTTCGCTGTGATGACTGCACTGGACGTAGTATTACCGATACCCATTTCGCCCACTAGGAACGTATTAAAGCCTTCTTTCACCTTGTCTTCTACGAAAGCAATGCCCACCTCAACAGCTTCGATGGCTTTCTCCATAGGCATAGTCTGGGTTCTTCTAGCATGTTGTTCGTACCCATTGGGCATTACCTTGCGATGGTGTAAAGCTTTCGGCACAGCGGACATATCTGCCGCTACCCCTACGTCGATGACTTCGATTTGAGCACCACAATAGTTCGCCAGCGCATTGGCTTCGGCCCCTTTGGGAATCAAGTAGTTCATAGTCATGTGCACCGTTACCTCTTGTGGGTAGGCGCTGACACCGATTTTTGCCACCCCGTGGTCACCAGAGGCGATGATCATACAAGGCTTAGGAGCCATTGGATTTACTTGATTCGTAGCCGTGCGCATAAAGCTCTACCATCGTCGCTTAACTTACCATACGAACCGTGCAGGAGTCCCTTTACTCCATCGTTCCCCAATTGCCCGTTCAATCTCTTTTATTCCGTGGCACAATCCGCGCCAACGTACTTTCATATAAACTCATACGTCCTCCTGTGTGAATCCCATCATAAGAATACAAAAAAAGCATAGCCCTAGACCATGCCAAGATACCTACATTATAGAATATTTTTTTACTCTGTTTCAATTTTTTTATATTCATTTTATTGTTGGATGGTAAAGCCCACATGTATGCTGTAAAAACTGCCCCTACGTGAGTACGCTCAGATATGTCCTATAAAAACTGCCCTGCGTGAAAGTTTTTTTATAGGACACATCTGGGCTTAGGGGATTTATAAGATATAAAAAAATTGACACCGACCGGGGAAAAAAATAGGGTAGGAAAACGCTAAATACCAAGCTCTTTCCACACTTCTTCGTGATCGTATGTCGGCTCGCGGTGTAATGCATGCCTTGCATCAAGAATACGTTGTTCGTCTATCATTAACTCTTCTTCTGAAGGATATAGTATTTCGTTAAGTATGTCACAATAATTGATTTCTTTAAACATAAAAACACCTCCACACAAAGAAAGTCCCCACACGAATACACATGCAAGGACTCCTGATTAATCTATAGCTAAAGTTTATCACACTCCGATAAAGAACTCAATAGATTAGATCCATTGAAACCCTCGCCCGATACACGCCAAGGAGCCCCCGTGTGTTTCGTCAAAACTTTCACGCAGGGCAGTTTTTACGGAATACACGGGGGCGACACTCACTCTTCTCCCTCTAGGGTCGCCACCCCGCTCAGAGCGGTTTAAATTCCCCTCGCCCGATACACGCCAAGGAGCCCCCGTGTGTTTCGTCAAAACTTTCACGCAGGGCAGTTTTTTTACGGAATACACGGGGGCGACACTCACTCTTCTCCTCTGAGGTCGCCACCCCGCTCAGAGCGGTTTAAATTCCCCTCGTCCGATAAACACCAAGGAGCCCCCGTGTGTTTCGTCAAAACTTTCACGTAGGGCAGTTTTTACGGAATACACGGGGCTCTTCCCACAAACAGGAATTTTAAACCGATATGAGCGAACGACCTCTCCATTTGTTTGACTGCCACCGCCACACGAATATAAGTCCTCGTATAATCTCATCGATAGCCATGGCGATCCACACGCCTACGGGTCCCCGACCAAGAACGATGCCGAAGTAGTAGGACAAGGTCACCGCAAAGGCCCACATGCCAAAGACTCCGACGAACATCGGAATCCGAATGTCTCCTCGTCGCTTGCAAGCATTGAACCCAAAGCACAATGTTGGCGCCACGTCCAATTTCCAAGAAGATTTCAACAAACAAGACCGCTTTCGCCAAATCGATAATCTCCTGATTATCCGTCACAAAGGCGCATCACAGGTTCACAAGCGAAGTAAAAGAATGTGCTCAATCCGACGCCAATGGAAACACCTGCTGCCGTTGTGAGCCACACACGGCGGGATACTTCTTCTTCTCGTTTAGCTCCCATTAGGAATCCCACCACAATTTGTGCCGCATTGGCCAAGGCCACCGTATACATATAACAGAAGGTAGCGATGATGTACACATACACTTTTGTAGTGATTACCACAAGCCCCATAAGGTTCACCATTTTCATGATGACTGTCTGGGACAGTTGGTACGACAAAGTTTCCCCACCTGATGGTACGGAGATAAACAGCAATTGTCGTAATGTATCCCACCGGAATGGGCGCAAATAATCTACTTTCAGACGGGCTGTCAACAGCGATTGATGGCACCAGATGATAAGACCTAGTCCCAATGCTTTTGCTAATCACACTTGATACGGATGTACCTAAGACACCCATGCTTGGGATGGACCCCCAACCGTAGATGAGTACGTAGTTCAGAATAATATGGACCACGTTCATGACAAGGGCAATCCACATGGTGATACGAGGCATGGAGTGTCCCCGAAACATTGCTACATAGGTCATGTAGATACCCGTAATAGGAATCTTTGGCGCTGGTGATATTTAAATAGAGTGCGGTTTCTTCCATAATCTCCGACGGTACCCCAAGCCATTCACAGAGAGTTTGATGAAAGATAATGACCACAGCCCCGAGCGATGACACTGAACACCGTATGAAAGGCAACGCTAATCGTATATACTTCATCAATTTTATCGGGACGCTTAGCTCCCAAATATTGTGCAATTAAAATAGTGGTAGCTGTACTCATGACAATGAGCAAAAACAAGATAATGTTGATAATCTGGTTCGCATTGGCTACAGCAGCCACCGCCGTTTCTGCATACTGGCTGAGCATGAATTGGTCCACATTGCCCAATAACATGAGTAAAAATAATTCTATAAAGATAGGGACACTGAGTGCCCCTACAGATAACGACATGTTTTTTGTTACTTTCATTCTACTTCAACTTTCTCTAAGGCACCGTTCTCCACTAAAGATTCCCAGCTCGCTACCAGGCGATAGCGCGCCTCCACTTCCGCTTCTTTCCAATGTTCACCCACAGGGAACCATTCACTAGGTACCTTGCCACATTTCGTAAAATTCAAGGTATACCCCATGGAGCGCACTTCTTTAGACGCCCACCATGCACCTATACGGTCACGACTGTCTAAATAGACTGTATCTAAACCCGTTTCGGATACCCAAGATACAATCTCAGGCCAATACTCCTCAGGGATTACACTCGCTACCAATGTGTCTTGCAACGCTTGATTCGCCACTTCCGAGGGATTGTCTACTCCCTACACCGGCGTATTTTGTACTTCTTCTAGCACTTGATCCACAATGTTTTTGCGTCTGCGTCTGTCATACTATCGCTCCTTTCTATGTTTGCCTTTTTATATCTATCTCTATCATGTTTCCTGTTTGTAACATATTTTTGAAAGCTCTCACATGCACATGCACATGCATATGCTATGCCGATTTTTCAATCATCTATTCCTATTATATCACAGGCTCTGCCTATCTCCTATGTTGAAAGCTTTTCCCTCGTATTGTAATACATGCCTTATACTAGTTCACTCCTAAGCAAAGGCATAAATAATATCGTTGTACTTTCAAGCATAATTTTTCGCATCTATGGTCAAACCTAGTAAGCCGTCACGAATTGCTTTTACCGTGAAACAAATACTGTCCTAGTTCATCCAAAATTACTTCTTATCTATGGTCAAACTCGGCAAGCGATCTCGTATTTCTTTCCCTCGCGCCAAGTATTCTCCCAATCCATCACCATTATCATCGGCTTTCAATAAGGCTTTCACCATTTCTAATTCCTGCTCCACCTTATGGATGGCTTCTAATACATTATGGCGATTGCCGTAGATAATTTCTTGCCACATACTGGGCAAACCACTAGCGGTACGGGTGCTATCTCGTAAGCCCCCTGCGGACAAGCTCATGCGCTTATCCCCTAGTTCATCGTTGCCAACGGCGGTAATCATGACGGATGCCAACATATGTGGCATATGACTGACCATGGCTAAGCATCCATCATGGCGTTTCATATCCACGTATTCGATACGAGACCCCACGGCACGTCCCATATCGGCTAGCTCTCGCGCCACTGCCACATCGTAGGCTGGCTGCGTTTCATCTTCTAGGACAATCCAGCCCATTTTCTGAAAGAGGTCTTTATGGGCTTCTTCATAGCCCCCTTTTTCAGACCCTGCCATAGGATGCACCGACACGAAGTGAACGCCCTCTGGGATATGAGCGTACACGGCATGAGCAAAGTCATCTTTCGCACTGGACACATCGGTCACTACCTCGCCCTGGTCGGAGCAGTGAGGCTACTTTCACAAAGAGCTCGCTATTCGTTTGTGGCGACAAAGGCAAACACGATGATGTCTGCGCCAGTGATAACTGGTTCCACCTCTGTGAAAGCCTGCGATACACAGCCATCGGCCAAGGCGAGGTCGCAAATTTTCCTGACGACGTGCATACCCGATAACCTCATATGTTGTGTATGCCCGCAATGCTTTTGCCAAGGATGCCCCCAGCAACCCTAATCCAATAATGCCAACCGTTCGTGCCATCTATTCCTCCTACCCCTAACCTTGAAGGACTTATCTATCCGCCCTCTAACGGCCTCAAGATGCTCCTTAGCATCCATCATTACTAATAAGGTACAGCTACTTACACAAATAACTGTACCCATCATTCTGTATTTACTAGTTCTACCACGTTTTTCACATCCGGTCAACCTTTCATTACGTTGAAAGTAACTATTCTTGGTTAGCCAGTCATTACCTCCGTTTAAAGCAAATAGCATGATATACGGTTAGAAACCACATAGCATGCTACAAAATACACTACTTTTTACAGCTCATTTTATGATTCTGTAGCCTGACGTTTATCCCATGCCAAGATAAAGATAGTAATAATGATGAGTGTCATACCGATGATATCCCACTGTGTGAACTCATTGCCCAACAACAACCATGCCAGTACCGCTGCCGAAATAGGTTCTATGGATGAAAGTATAGATCCTGTCACAGCACCTACTCGTCGCACCCCTTCTAGGTATGCATTAAAAGAGACCACTGTGCCAAAAATGATGATGCTCCAAAACCCACCATAGGTCCACCAATCCCACACAATCCCTTCGGAACTCGGTTGTGTGGCTATCCACGCAAAGACCCCGCCAATGAGCATGCCAAAGCCCACGATGGGTGCGGTACCATACTTTTTCAATAAAGGCACCGGTTGCAGTATGTAAATGCCTACCGCCACGGCGGATAACATGCCCCAAAAGAGGAGCGTATCGTCTAACGCCGATATATCCCACACCCCTTGCAAAGCAATAATCGCAGTGCCTACCGTAGCTAGTACAACGCTACCTAACTCTGCCATACGTGGCAATTGTAATCGAGTGATGGAGATGTATAAAATGATGAGCGCTGGCCCTACATATTGCAAGACCGTCGCAATCCCTGCCCCAGCATAGGCAATGGCTTTAAAGTAGGTGTATTGGCACATCCACATGCCAAAAACTCCAAAGATAATCAACCGCAACGTGTCTTTCCAATCAGAAAAGACCTTAAAAATAGAGGCCCGCCCTTGATAAAAGGCACCGGCTACCGTAATCACACCAGCAATGACAAGTCGCATGGCCACTACCCATTCCGCCGACATCATCCGCTGTTGTTGCACAAACTGCGAGCACATTCCAGAAAAGCCCCATAGAACGGCGCCTAATGCAATGAGCAGCATGCCTTTCATGACATATGCGTTCATACATCCTCCCTTAACCACTACTGAAAGTTATCTTATCGTTATTATGCCAACTGTAACTATACGGCCTAATTCTAAATTTTCCCCAGCACTCCTGTCTGTAAAGAATTATCTGACACAACCGTATACTGTCTAACTTACAATGATTTAGTTAATAGACTCTTATGAATCTTTACCACGACCTTGCGAATTTCTTGCACCTCATTCGGCGCGATCAAGGTGCGGTGCAACTCACCGGGATAAAAAAATGCAATAATCCCCTGGACGCACATCGATTTTTACAGTGCCACCTTGTATAGGATCATAGAAATAACAATCCTTGTCATCATAGGCTTCCACCACATCTGGGAAAGTTTGACGAATGAGAATCTCCATTTGCTCTTCCCCAGTTACTAGAAATTGCACATCCATGTAATCCTTATGGCCTTCAATCTTCGTTTCCTCATAAACCCGTGTGTCCACAATATCCACATTAGCATACATCAAATCGCCCTCGATCGGGTAGCGACCACCCGCAAATGTCGTGAAATCACGGGCTTTCAAAAACTCAAGCGCTCGCTCCACCGCCTTCGGATAGTGAAACTGTTTATAATCTATAACTATACTTTGATATATCATAACGGACTCCTTTATCACCACACCATACGAACCGTGCATCCCATAGCACCTTCACATGAATCGCATCTATCTACATTTACTATACTAGCATAGCCATATAAGGTCAAACACAATTTTGAGGATAACATGATATATCAGACTTTCTCATTATCTATTTTTAATTTTTTTAATTAATTCACTGTCATATAATATCTTCATCTGTTCAATAGCAATTGAATTTAATTTTTCCAATCGCTCAGACTGACTCATGCCTTCATTAATAAATACTGCATTGAGATTCTCAAGATTAGAAAGGCAAAACCAACTGAGATATATCTGCATAATCTCTAATATTACCCTTGAAACCCGAGGGTTTTCATCACGCCACTCTTTCGCCGTTATCCCAAATAAAGAAACATTAAGAATATCCGCTTCATTTGCATAAATTGCATTTTATCTTTTCCCTTGAAAGTTTATCTGGAACAAGCTTGTTCTTAATCGCATCTGTGTGAATTCTGTAATTGATTTTTTTGCCAAATTCCTTTTGATATCCCAACCCAACTTTTTTTGTTCTTCTTCTTTTAGACGTTCAAACTCTTTAATCAAATATAATTTGAAATATGGAGATACCCACGATGCAAACTCAAATGCAATATCTTTATGTGCATAAGTTCCACCATATCTTCCCGCCCTTGCAACAATACCAATAGAATTTGTTTTTTTCTACCCATTGTTTAACCGATAATATAAAACGATTAAATCCCGCTTCATTTTTTTAATTACCTCGAATTCGGGGAATTAAAGTTAGTGTTATACATCTCTTCCCAAATACCTAAAAAAATTCTATAGTATTTTTTTATTTCTAAGCCATTTTTCAATTAATGCAGACCCATTTTTCTATATTTCTAATCATATCTGTTAGAGAAATATAATCCCTATTATTTATCGCTATAATACTAATTTCAGAACCTTCAACATTTATTTTTAGACATATATTTACCTCTTTATCGCTATAATTTATAATATTGGTTCTTACGAAGTTTCTCCCACACTTTATATTAGAATACCTTCGTTTTTTTAGAAGAAGATGTGTCCCGAACAAACGTTATCCTCCCCTGAGGAACGCCGTTTCGAGTAGTAGCCTTGTGGCATCTCTTTACTACCTAAATTACACAAACACAAGAAGACCGCAACATGTTCCTGAACAAACCTACCGTAGGATCAGTTTGAGAAGGAATATGTTGCGATCTTCCCTTTGCCCTATTCAGATAAGAACGCCACAGGCTACATAGCGAAACAAGTTACGACTCTTCGTGCCCCTCAAATCCCGCAATGATTGTTTCTGCTTGTTTATGTGGTACTTCTTCGTATCCATTGAACTCCATATTAAACACGCCTTGTCCTTGTGTCATAGAGCGCAATACGGTTACATAATCTAGCATTTCCACCAATGGAACTTGGGCTTTCACCACTGTGATACCTTCTCGTGCCCCTTGGTCCATGCCGAGTACGCGACCGCGACGGCTATTCAAGTCACCCATGATATCGCCCATAAATTCTTCTGGTCCAATGACATTCACATTATATACAGGTTCTAACAAAAATTGGTTTCGCATCAGGCACACCTTTTTTTCAAGGCTTGGGTACGCCATTTTGAAAGCCAACTCCGAGGAGTCCACTGTATGATACGAACCATCTAACAATGTCACTTGGATGCCGATCATTGGATAGCCAGCCAACAGTCCTTTTTCCAATGTTTCACGAACGCCTTTTTCAACAGCCGGAATGTACTGACGAGGAACGGCGCCACCGAAGATTTTTATCGATAAACTCGAACTCCCCTTCATATAGCGGAGCAATGCCTAATTTTACATGACCATATTGACCGTGACCGCCACTTTGTTTTTATGTTTACCTTCTACTTCCACCGTGCCACGGATCGTTTCACGATATGGAATGTATGGTGTTTCTAATTTGGCACGAACCCCATATTTGCGTTCCATTTTTTTGTAAGATATGCTCTAAATGCACATCGCCCATACAACGCACTTGCATTTGACGACCTTCCACGTCTTTCACCACTTCACAAGTAGGATCTTCTTCGAAATACGTGCTAGCGCATTGGCTAATTTTTTTCTTCTTCCCCTTTTTCTCAGGTACCATGGCAATACGATACAACGGTTGTGGGAATCGAATTGGGGCATATTGCACTTTGAAAGCAGCTGTGCCGAAGGTATCCCCTGTTTTCGTTTCTGCTAATTTAGGGATGACCACGATATCGCCGGCTTTCGCCACTTCTACCGGTACTTGTTGTTTACCAATCAAGGTCACCATTTTGCCCCATTTTTCTTCTACATCACGAGTCACATTGTAGAGTTTGTCGCCCACTTTCAGTTCCCCTGAGAATACACGAACAAAACTTTGTTTTTCCCGCAAATGGATCTAGGATTGTTTTTAAATACAAAACCTGTGAACGGTTTATCCGCCACCACAATATGTTCCTCTTGAGAGTCCACGCCGATAGCCGTCATTACCTTTTTTTCGTTGCATCTGGCATATAGCGAATCATACGGTCTAGCACTTGGTCCATACCGATGCGACCTAAAGGCAGTACCGCACATCACAGGGCACACACGACCTGTCAACATACCTTCCCGTAAGCCTTGACGAATTTCTTCTAAGGTCAATTCTTGTCCATCTAAGTATTTTTTTCTAATAAGGTATCGTTACCTTCTGCGGTACTTCCACAGTCATTTCACGGATTTCTTCCACTTTGTCTGACAATTCTGGTGGCACATCTACTTCTGTCATTTTGCCGTTTTCATATACATAAGCAGTGCGTTTCGCCACGTCTACGACGCCTCTGAAAGCGGGTCCTTCGCCGATTGGAATTTGCAATGGCATGATAGCTTTTTCCGAATAATTCACGCATTTTTTTCCAAGGTACCAAAGAAATCTGCTTTTTCAGCATCCATTTTATTGATGAAAGCCATACGAGGCATTTGCAATTCTACACCATATTCCCAAGCACGGATCGTATCGATTTCCACACCGGTTCCTGCAGACAACACCATCAGCATACCATCGGTCGCACGCAAAGCTGAGCGCACTTCCCCGTGGAACTCAGAATAGCCCGGTGTGTCGATAAAGTTGATTTTATGACCTTTCCATTCACAAGGAGCCATCCCCAACTGGATGGTTACATTTCGTTTGATTTCTTCCGGCTCGAAGTCCATGATGTGTTTGTTATCTTGTCCTTTTCCTACCGCATCAATAGCGCCACAAGACAATAACAATGCTTCTACTAATGCCGTTTTACCCGCCCCGTCATGGGAAACCACCGCCACATTTCGAATTAAATCGCTAGTATACTCTTTCATGTATATCGTCCTCCTTATAGATCCGAACATAGTTGATATATTGTTATTAATTCTACATCGGTAGGCAAATTCCTTTGAGCAAAGTAAAATTCATGTATGCGAATTACGCATACTGCACCCGCATGTATGATAGAATCGACTTTCATCATAGAATGGAATCGGTTAACAAATCGTTCATTACTTCTCTACTACACTAAAATTTTTTACTAGGTAAATTCTATAGTTTATGGTATTCTAATAGATATATGTCATTTCAGAGTATACATGGGAAGGGAGTTATATAGTATGAAAGACAATGAATCAAAGACGTCATTGCATCGGGGACTGAAAAGTCGCCACATGCAAATGATCGCATTAGGAGCCTCTGTGGGGACAGGACTCTTTTACGGATCTGCTCCCACAATTCAGCTAGTAGGACCAGGTGTTATTTTTCTCTTATTTATTAACCGGCATCTTTTATTTTTCTTTTTTTAATGCGTATGTTAGGGAGAAATGTCAGTACGTGAACCTGTGTCTGGCTCCTTTACCTATTTTTGCTAGTAAATATTGGTCTTCCTTTGCAGGCTATTTATCTGGCTGGAACTATTGGATCGTGTACATGTTGGCGAGCATGGCAGAACTGGTCGCGATTTCCGTATACCTCGATTTCTGGTTACCAGGCATTCCACATTGGATCACTACCCTCGTTTGTATTACATTAGTAACCGCCATTAACCTGATTAATGTGCGCGCTTACGGAGAAGTAGAATTCTTCGCATCCCTCATTAAAGTGGTGGCTATCATCGCTATGATTGCCTTCGGCATCTTCCTCATCTTCTTCGGAGATATGGGTACGTTCCCACAAAACTTCTCCAACCTTTGGATTCACGGCGGATTGTTCCCGAATGGCGCCTATGGTTTCATCGCCTCTATCGCTGTAGTTATGTTCTCCTTTGGTGGGGTGGAATTAATTGGTATCACTGCGGGTGAAGCGGAAAATCCTGAAAAAACATTACCAAAAGCGATTAACGAATTATTAGCTCGTATCCTCATCTTCTATGTCGGTACGATGACTGTTATCATGGCATTATCTCCATGGAACGAACTAGGCACACATGCCAGCCCATTTGTTCAAATCTTTACGAACATCGGCATTCCAGTACAGCACACATCTTGAACTTCGTCGTTGTAGTTCTTTGCCTTATCTGTGTACAACAGCTTGCTATACAGTAATTCTCGTATTTTACACAGCATGGCATTGTCTGGTGATGCGCCAAAAATCTTTAAAAACTTAACCGCTACAGGGGTGCCATTGATTGCGACCTTGTTCTGCGCAGCCTTAGCCTTGATCGTTGTATTCTTAACATACATCTTCCCAAGTGCTAGTGATGTATTCTTGCAATTGTTGGCTATCATCGTAGCAGGGGTTGATTATTGCATGGTTCATCATTCCAGTGACACACCTTAAATACCGCAAACGCTTTGCTCGTGAAGGTCGCCTTGATGAATTGAAATTCAAATCCATTTTTATATCCGTTCACAAACTACTTCTGCTTTGCCTTCATCGCTATGGCAGTAGGCGTTATGTTAACAATGGATTCCATGCGCACATCCATCTATATCATTCCAGTGTGGATTGGCGCTCTGTACATTGCGTACAAACTTAAGAAAAAATAATATAGCAATACAAAAAGGATAGCTGAGATTTGCTCGGCTATCCTTTTCTTATGTCACTACTGTATGAATTTGCATGCGTTAGCATGACTTAAAGTATATCTACATTGAGTTTAAAATGTAAGACTTTTCCCACCTTGGTAACTACTAAATGGTCAGATGGTATTTCTTTTAATTTATTATCTAGAGTTCGTTTACTCTTACCAATCGCTGCTACAATTTCATCCTTCGTAGCACCTGAAAAAAGAGAAAACATACTTGCTTGTAATGCTACCGCATAAATATCCTGTATAACAGGATCTATAATTTGGTTCGCTTCAAAAAACTTCCCTAGTTTTATTTCCGCTTCATGCAAACGTTTCATCCTTGTCAGTAGTAGTTCTTTTGCATTTCTTACGGTAGCTTCTAAGAGCTTTAAAAATTCAATTATGAAATAGGTTACATCCCCTCTGTTATATTCCGAGTTCGTTATCATAAAAGCATCATAGTATTTCTTTTGATTATCTTTTTATCACTTTAGATAATCGCAAACCAATCAATGGATGGTATTCACGAGAAATATAATAGGAAGAAATAATTCTAGAGGTACGCCCATTACCATCGTAAAATGGATGAATATAACCAAATAAATAATGATATATAGCCACTCGAATGGGTAATTCTATGGTGTTGTCATTGAGTATGCGAAGTGCTTCTGTCATTGTATCAATAATCACTGATTCGGGAAAGACGCCTTGATGAATAATCTTCTCTGTCCCTGTTTTCACATCTACGCTATCTGCACGAAACAAGTTTCCATCAGGACGGTCTTCTTCTTCAATTTCTTCACCTAAAAAGGAATCATAAAAATCCCGCAATTCTTCACATGTTTCGATGGATAAATGATTATGATCAACTTCTAATACTTTTTTTATACTTTTCAATAATACTGTGAAAGCGTAACGGTTTATTCCTATTAAAATGCTCTAAGGATGCTTTTAATTTCTCGGCGACTACTACGAACACCTTCAATATCATTACTTGATTTAATCTCATCCACTAAAAACTATTTATGAGATGATTCAATAGTACATTTGGTAATGGCTGAATAATCTCTAACAATCTTACTACTTCCCGATAAATATTCAATACTAATGTCATCATTTCAGGGCATAACAAAAAATGCTGGAAACGATTGCTTTCTATTATATTCTTTAATTTCAATTGGTAGATGAACAGTAAATTCGTTATTAAATCGTTCTTCATATCTCGCGTTCCAATCTTCTTCAGATTTTTCTATATAATTTATACAGAGATTCATATTTCATAAGGGGCCTCAATTTTACACACTATATGGGTACCATTCCGGTAAAAAAGTAACTTAGCGCTCTCTATACTTTCAATAGAAATATCTACTATTTTTTTGCAATTGAAATATTCTTCAATAGAAAAAAATCGTACTTTTTGCAAATGAAAGTAACCACCTTTGTATTACATAGTACTATATTTTTCGACTTCCCACAAGAAACAATTCTCCAAGCCACCCTTAGACTCTATCTATAGGATTGCCCCCATAGAGACCTAGCTAGAAACTTGCACGCATAATAATCCCTAGACAATTTGGCTAAGTCCTTTCAGATGTGGTAGTATACTAGTAATATATAACCGCTTATGATTACGTTATGTTTATGTTATAGTTATACTATATGTATGTTATATTTACGAGGTACTACAATGGCTTGGCTTGAAATTACACTGACCACGACGCACGAGGCGTCTGAACTCATGACAGATACATTACTCACTTTAGGCGCTGAAGGTGTTTATACAGAGGACCCTTATGAATTTGATCAACTCACAGACGATGGATTCGGCATCATCAAACCCGACCGTGAGGAACTCTACGATTCATCGGACGTCATTGTGAAAGCCTATATAGACCCCGACCTATATGAGATTGACCAGTTAGAAACTCTCATCAAAAGTGAGGTACAGCAGTTACAAAATACTTTCACCATGGATTTCGGTCCCCTTGTGCTGTCCATCCACATGGCTGACGAATCCGGCTGGGACGATTGGAAAACGCAATATCCCCCTATTCCGATGACGGCGCATTTAACGATTATTCCGGATTGGGCGGATTATACCCCTCGCGAGGACGAACGCGTCATTCGCATCGAACCAGGCCTCGCCTTTGGCACCGGCGACCATCCCACCACACGCTTAGCCATCCAAGCAATGGCGCAACATCTCACTCCTGACAGTACGGTCTTTGACGTAGGAACGGGATCAGGAATCATCGCTCTATCCGCGGTGCTCTCGGCGCTCGTTCTGTCACAGCCTTCGACCTTGATGAAAGTGCCACCACCAATGCACAACACCACGTCCAGCTAAATCAATTAGAGTCCGTGGTACAAGTGAAAGCGAATAATCTATTAGAGGGCATTCAGGACACAGCCTCTCTCATCGTCGCTAATATTATTACGCCTATCTTGTTGCGTTTATTAGCCGATGCCTATCGTTGCTTAGAACCGAATGGAGTATTCATCATGAGTGGGGTCCAAGAGGGAGAAGAACAAGCCCTCATCGAGGCCGCCACAACCGTTGGATTTATCAATCTGTCTACCACCGCAGAAAACAACTGGGTTTGCATCACTTGCCATGCTCCGTGATTAGTACCACTTTTATCTAAACAACTCTACAACAGTACTACCCTTGTCTAAGGAGCTCTACAACGTCAGTACAATTACACTCTAGAACAGCAACACTACTATCAGCTTATACACTAGTGATCTTGCCAATCTATACCAGTATCTCCTATAGACAAGCACACAATAGTACGCGATATGTTGCACTTGCTACAAAACTGAGCGGTTCTTGTATCATACATAGAAACTAAATAGAACACGCAAAAAGCACGATTCTAAAATTTGTGCACAAAAAAACGCGATTTTTGGACACGATTTTTAGTTTTCGTGCTTTTTCGCGTTTTTATTATTTATTGTGTTGGGAAGAATTAGTCTGGAAGGGATTAAATTAGATTAAATTAGATTAAATTAAATTAAATTAGATTAGCCTAGCCACAGTTTATCCACGAATTTTTATACTGCACCGCTCTGCCTTGGCCTACTTGTTCAATATACTTCTCTTCCAATAATTCGCGAATATGCTTTAACACTTTTTGATTTACTATATGTTGTGATTTCAACTAAAGGATTTAGTCGTACTATACCCTTTTGTAATCCAATCATATATCTCTAACACAGTATCGCTTACTCCTTCTAAAGACTGACGTAGCACAGGCAAAATAACCTCAATGGAATTAGCTGTAATCGTAAAACTCGGCTTAGATTTACTTGTATGATAAGAACGAATAATCCTTTGTACACCCGTTCCATAACGTTCAATTAAATTTAACCTAAAAAATACATCCCCCACAATAGGATTTTTTAGTTCTGATATACTAGCTTCCAAATAGTCCTTTTCCGTCAATCTGGTGGCAACGCACTTTGGTGACACGATGCGAATATACTCATCATACATCGAAATTTGAATGTGCCGTTGACTATCCCAATCACGATGTACTAATGCATTTGCTACAGCCTCACGAAAAGCAACCTTGGGAATCCGTTCAATACGCTTACGGTAAAAGCCTTGAATCTCTTCATACTCATAATATTGTTCAAATATCTTCAAGGCCTCTTGATGTTACTTTAAAATGGATTCATGTTCATACTGGTATCGATTTAAAAATAATATTTTCAGTTTCCCCGAACCTAGCTATATCAATCCCTGTAAATTGATTCACATCAGCCAATAGCGCCCCTGCATTCGTAAATCCATCCTTACGGTTATATAGTTCTAAGGTAATTAGTAAATCTTCTGAAAGTGCAGAAATACCCATTTCTTCTTGGCAATATCTTTCAAGAATAGAAAATTCCAAATTTTGCTTTTGGCTAGATAAAGCATCAAAAGTAGTATTGCTAATTTCCTCTTTATATTCTAATACTGCAGTTTCTCTCATACGACTCACCTCATGTTTAGTATATCAAAAAAACACAAAAAAAGCACGATTTTAAATTTTGCGGACGGTGTCAAGTTTTTGTTGGAAAAATAATTGCCTAGCTTTAAAAGAGGCTTCCTTGTTACTAAAGAATCCTGCGTCCACCATATTTAATTGCTTGTAACCATCCATTACTTTTTCTTTTTCCACACAGGGATTCCAGTTCTAGGTGTTGGCGAGTACGTAATGTATGGATGGGATTTCCACTTTTTCCTGCAGTTGCTTTTTACAGAAGATAGAACCTTTGCTGTTTCTACATTGCTGAAATAATTAAACGTATCGCCTCTGTATGCTTTCATCACGAACTCTTGGATAGATTCATTGTTATCGGCTAGTACACGTAGCTTAGCGATCGTTTGAGCCCCTTTTTCACTCCAACCGAGTGGACGAGAGCTTAGGCGTACAGATAAAATGTGACTCACATGTGCCTCTGTACTGCTACGAATATCAGGTCTAAGCAGGCTAGCCCGTGCGTACTCCCATTGGTTTTCAATGTACGTAGCACCATCTACAATCTGCTTCTTACGATGTGGATAGGCTTTTTTTCATTTTGTTCTACATAGGATTCAAATCTTGCTTTATCATTAGTCTCTAAGCTTCCAAAGACCTCTTTTCGGCTCCGTTTTTCCACAAATCTTTTGTCATATATTTAAATAGATGAAATCTATCTAAAATAAACTCACTATTTGGAAGTACATCTAGACCTCGTTTAATCCAACTAGCACCATCACCAATAATATACACCTTAGGACTACCCTCATAGGCTTCTGCCAAGTAGCTGTCTATCTGCATCCAAAAATTCTTCAGGTGTTTCTAATCCCGTGAAAGAATGCTTTTCAACTAATTCCATGCGATTAGAACCAACATCTACTTTGTCAGTGTAGACTGTAGCTAACTTCATGTTAATGTTCTTGCCAGTTTGCAAGCTTACATGATCTTCGTCCACTTCAATATACACAGTTTCAACAGACTTTGCTTCTATCTCTGTTTGTAGAGTAGTCGGTGGCGTTCGTAGGCTATGCACTAAATTCTTTACAGACTGTCGTGAAAGTTTAGTTGGAGTAGAAGCTTCTCTTTGCCTTAGCGTAGCTCATAGATATAGTATGCTTAATAATTTCACTGGCGCAATAGGGCTCGATTCGTTTATGAGAAGGTAGATCTAATAATGCATCTAATAGATATACAAACTCCCCAGTTACTTTGTCTTTGTAATACCTTCGTGCAATTTTTCACCTCTCCCCATTTAGTAGTAATCGTTCGTTCTCGACCCTTCTCTTGTACATGATAGCGCTTTTTCTTGTTTAATCAGTTCGTAGAGTTGATCATCTAACTTGAGAAATACCCTCTAACATCACAATCGCCATACCATTAATTAACGTCGAAAAAGTCTTCCATAAGATGGAAGAATGAATACATTTCTTCATCATTAAGTATCTTGTTATCTGAAAAGTTAAAAAAAGTCAGTGTAATTATCTGCTACTTGTTGTAAAATAAATTCCATAAGAAGGTCTCCTTTGCTTTGAGTTTTTTTGAACACATTCATTGTAACAAAGGATGACCTTCTTTTTGCTATTTTATTTTTCCCACAAACATTTTTACACTAACAATTTTGCGCACACAAAAACGCGATTTCGAACACGATTTTTAATTTTTCGTGCTTTTTTTCGCGTTTTTTTCTTATTTTCGTTTCTAATATTGTAAGGGTTATATTAGTATAGACGCAGTTTATCCACGCAATTTATCCACGTATTTTTATACTGCACCGATTTGACTTGACCTACTTGTTCAATGTAGCACGCTTTCAAAAATCCTCGAGTACTTAAATATCTTTGATGTATTATCTGTTATGATATCATCATATAATGCCTAGAATAGTAACTACAGCTATAACCATCCAAAGCTATTACACTTCTATTACGATTTGCCCCCCTGTCCGCATGTGATAGCACACTAAACGATAGGCTCTAAGAGAAAAGGTCTTTTCTGCATTTTGTGCCAGTACCTGTGCTCGTACTTTCGCTATATTTTCTAAATCGTTTTGTACACTTGTATGCACTTGTGTAGTATCCATTCCCAAAGCACCATGCTTATATTCCACCGCTTGCGCATCTGCATACAACGGGTCATGTACCAACGGATGTCCTATATGTGCCATGGTAACTCGAATTTGGTGAGTCTTGCCTGTCCACAATCGAATGCGTAGGTCTGTTGTATCTTGTGTCGCATCATAGTGCAGTACTTCGTATTCCGTTTTCGTCATCACACCCTCTGGATGTACCTCTTGATGGATTCCATCCGCACTTTTGCGAATCGGTAATTCTAGTGCCTCATGTGTTTGTGCCAATCGCCCTTGTACCGTTGCTCGGTACCATTTTTCCAACCGATTGTCATCCATCTGCATTTGGTAAAAGTGTTGTGCCAATCCATGCTTGGCTACTACTACCAATCCAGACGTGTCTCGATCTAAGCGATTTAAAAATCGTACTTTTCCATAGATTTTATGAGTTTTAAAATAGTGAGCTATGCCATTCGCTAAGGATATTTGTCCTTTTCGAATTCATCGTTATCCCCGATGCTTTATCTACAATAAGAATATCGTCGTCTTCATAGGCCATCGTTAAGGGCATTTCTATTGGGTCGTGGTCGATGCGCTCTTTTAGAGGGATAATTTCTAATACCATCCCCTCTGAAAGTTCCGATTTCGCCGTACACAGTTGCCCATCTAATCGGACAGCCTTCGCCCCGAAAAAGGTCCTTCATCGTTTTACGTGGGAATTGATAGATATCTAACCATTCCCCTAGCGTCGTTGCTGTTGTATTTTTCAATTGTATATGTTAACGTTCGTTTGTCTTTCATAAGTTTCCTATATCATTCAATCTATAAGTATATTATGTTTACTTCACTTTCCAATAGCCACCTTTTTTAGATCCTATTCGTTCTATATATCCATTTTCCCGTAAAAATTTAATATTATTTTTCCGTTGCTGTGACACCTACTCCAATAATTTCAGACAGTTGTACTATTGTTAGGTTTTGGATTATTTCTTAGCTCTTCTAAAATTTTTCTTTCGTCTATCATTCAACGATTCTATCCCTTTTTACTTTATTTTTTTAGCATGATTGATACGTCTAAACGGAATATTTACAGAAATTGAATTCTCTCAAATTCAAAAAAACATCCTTACTATACAACTCTATAATTTTAGGTACACCTCTGCCTGAACGTTCACTAATATGAAGTTGCAAAATATATCTGAAAGTCTTTGATTTACTGGAATAGATTCTCCCATATAAAAATCCTTCTATTGTCTGTTTGGAATCAAGTGTCCCTCGAGATAAAATTTCTACTCTATTACTATACACTGTAATCATAGGGTGCATTACCATCCACCCATTTATTATGCACAAAAAGCATTAACTATAGCTTCTCTGAATGCACTCATATCAAATAGAGGTACATCTTTTTCTAGTAACAATTCTTTTTACTCTCATCTGTTTGTATAATATTTATGACATCGGCATATTCTAATACCTTATCTAAACTCAATAAAAATACAGCTATAACCAAACTCTTTTACAGAATATAATGGACTCCCTTTTTGTTTCCCTGTAAATATAGAAACTCTAAGGGAAATATAGCTATTATCCGATAATAGCTGAGCCATTAAATTGTATTCTCCTTCTTGAGTTAGTAACCCCAGATTCTGCTTAAAAGTTTCAAGTTTCAGAGTTATCCCTTTTCCAGAGATAATATGTAAATAATTTCTCAAAAAGTTAACTCTTGATATTCTGATGGTGTATTCTGTATTGTTTTTCTCTTTTTCTCTTAATATCTCAAATAATTTTGCTTCTCTTTCAGGATATTTTTGCTACATTGACTTTACTTGAGCCTATCCTAATATATCGAACATTATTAAACGTAGTTGGTATTTGTTTTTGCTTTTAGGTATTTCTAATAGAATTAGTCTTCTCTCTTCAAAAAAATACTTCATAAAATGCAAATGCTATATCTGGAGTTGTTTGTCTCGCTAGAAAATGTTCTAACGGTTCATTCTTAATATCTCTTTTTAAAAATTAAATGTAGTGCCAGTAATTTCATGTGTTTTATCATTGATTCCCCAGATAAGATAAGCAAAGTCTTTTTTTGCAAATCGCAGTGCATTCGACAATGCTGATATATATTCACCAATTCCTTGAGCATCAAACCAATTTTCTTTAAATTCAAACCATTCTTCTTCCTTGCTATATTTGAGAATATTTTTGTATAACTCCAATATATCTATCCATAATCCCCCAACTCCTATGTAGCAAAAATCTTTTTACCTTTTATCACACTTTTTACCCCACTTTTTTTACCCCACTTTTTACCCCACTTTTTTTACCCTGCACCTGCACTTATTTATATATATTTTTATCATACCTTAACTTATAAAACGGATCTAATTAACAAATGAATGACATAGCATCACCCCCTTTCGGAGATGAACCTAAACCACGTTTTACTCTACATCAATAGTATAACATATGTTTGTAATAATGTGTATTATTTTCGAACAAATAAATATAAAAGCTGTAACGCAATCGCAAATTGTGTTACAGCTTTTTGCATATATAATGTTACGCACAAACTAAGTGTATGTACTTAATCTAACACGATACGATCACGCAAGATTCACTCTTTAACAGGAGCACAATGTATAAGTTCCCTCGCCTTGTAAGCGCAGTTCTGTTCTGTGATACTGTCGCAATCGTGGTCGATGGGCAACGGAGACGATGGTCATATGAGGACATCTACTTTGTAACAAACTATACATCAGGTCTTCGTTAGTCTCATCCAATGCCGATGTAGCCTCGTCTAGGAATAACCACTGTGGCGGATTGAGCAAGACCTTCGCTATACTTAATCGTTGTTGTTCGCCTAGTGAAAGTATTTGAGACCAAGTGGCATCGACATTTAACTTTTCACATAAGTGATCTAACCCAACTAGTCGCAGTATCTCCTGTATTCGTGGTTCCATCCCTCTTTCTCAGAACCTTCGTAGGAAAGTTCTGTATGAGGATACAAAATTGCTTCTCCTAAAGTTCCCATCGGTAAGTATATTTTTTTGTGGTAAGAATAAAATTCTATGATTCTGTGGAATCTCCACTGTACCGTTTCCATAAGGCCAAATACCACTGATTGTTTTCAAAAGTGTGCTCTTGCCTTGCCCAGAAGGACCCATAATTAACAGATGATTGCCTTGTTCGATAGACACTTGTAAATTTCTAACCAAATAGTTTCTATTCGGTCTTTCAACGGTAAGTTCCCGTAACCGGATTGCATTACCTACACAAGATGTCCTCTGAATCTCTGCTGAGGCCGTTATATTCTTAGCTTCTTCCATTTGAGACGTAAAGTCCATCAAACGAGCTACCACCGTTTGTAATTGTGCAATAGATGCTTCTGTGTTCGAATAATATCGCAGCACCAAAAATGCCAAAGATGCCTCCACTTGACTAAAAGCATTAGCAGTCTGCATCAATCCACCAAACTGCATATCCCCAGTAAACACACGAGGCACGCCAAGTAAGTAGGGGAATAAAAAAATGTTAATCGAAAATGGGCTTCTGTCACAACCGATAGGATTCGTTCCTTTTTTCATTAACCGGTAAAAGTTATCTCGAATGTTATAGAATCGATGGATAGCATCTACCTTTTTCTCGACTTTCACCATGATAAAAAGGCAATACTTTCATAATATTCACGGAGACGTGCCAAACCAAATCGAAAGTTCGCTTCTAATTCTTGTTGATGATAATTAAGTCTAATCAAAGGTTTACCTACACGAAACGTCAGCCAAGAACCAAGCCCCGCATAGAGTAAAGCGATCCATAGCATATAGCTCGGAATATCCACAGTTTCCCCCACTACATGGACTGTCCAAATCCCCGACAATGACCAGAGAATCGCCCCAAAAGAAGTCAACTTCATGATGGCATTTGTCACGCCTAAGGTCAAACTAATGATATAGGATACAAAGAATTTCACATCCTCTGCAATACGTTGGTCTGGGTTATCTACATCATTTCGGCTTTCATATTCCTTAATTTTTCATCATATAATACGTTTTATTGCTCAACCATCGTGACACATAATCATCAGTGAGCCAAGTGCGCCACATGATTTCTAACTTTTTGCTTTTAAATAGGTGCGATTGACATCAAAGAAGATGAACACCGCCATGTACATAGGCCAGAACTTTAAGTAGTAAAAACAGATCTGTATCCACTGCCTGAATGGAGTTGTAAAAATCTTTTTGCCACGAATTATAATAGACCATAATGGACACATAGGTAATCTGTATACCAATAATGACAGTCGCTAACAAGAGGGCCTGCCATTGTTTCTCTGACGTCCAAAATCCTTTGGATAACCACCATATTTGTTTTAAAAAAATGCTGTATTTAATTTTTTTGCATAGTACTCCTTAATCAGCATAACAAAACGGATACCCTTACAAGAGAATCCGTTCTTGTTACTACGTATTTACACTAGAACTCTGCTGTTAAGGATAGTCCTAATGTTCTGCCTTTTGCTAAGTTCACACGGTTTGCCACACGGCCTTCCCAGTATGTCTTATCGAATAGATTATACACGTCCGCACGTACTGTCATTGGCGTATGCCCTGCATTCCACGTATATCTAGCGCCTAGATCGACACGCGTCCATGGTGCAATCTTGTACGTGTTAGTATCATTTAGGAATACGGATCCATTATATGTCATTCGCGCATTCACTGTTAACCCTTTTACGGGCTTAATGTCTTGTTCTACCCCTAATACAGCTGTCCAACGCGGTACCGCTGCAGAATATTTACCATCACTAGCTGGTTCTTCTGCATTATGAACTACAGACTTCAAGTACATGACACCACCTAAAATACGAGTGCCCAATTTAGGTTCCCCAAAAAGTTTACTTCCAAGCCTTTGTTGTCTGTTTCACCAGCGATGACGCTTTCCTCTTGTCCACGTCCACCACCTGGCACTAAGTATTTATCGATGATATTTGGTTTTTTAACACTAAAAGTGCTCACTGTCGTTGTGAATTTACCAGCATCAAATTTTAGACCTACTTCACGTTGTGTCGTTTTGTAGACTGGCAAAATCTCTCCGGCATTTTTATAATAGCTGCTGACTACATTACCACGACTTAAGCCTTGAATATAGTTTGCATACACAGCTACCTTGTCATTGAATTTATGAACTACGCCAAATCCGAGTGTTACGGCTCCCTCGCTATAGGTGGATGTAACCGCCCCCGTAGTAGCGTTGAAAGCAGTTCGTTTTACATGTTGGTAACGAACGCCCATCATCAATTGCCACGCCTTATCTTTCGTGGATATCACATCTGTAATGCCCACTCCAGAGAATACACTTTCAGACGTTTTAGGAACATCAGAGCTCGGTTTAAAATTAGTTGCCAATGTTGGCCATACCAAGTTTTTTTCAAATCCAACATGCTCACCGCTTGCACAGAACCAGAACGATTATGAACAGTTACAGCTTGACGATTTGCACTCGCCACAATTTCATGAGTGATAGCGCCTGTATTGAAAGTTCCTCGTACACCGATTTCTTGTGTATTAGCTGTTTCTTGATTTTGACTCCAACTGTTCATTACTCGCAAGGATCCCGCTAAGTTCGCCAAATCTGCTGTGCTATACGCATAATCTTGATTTGTATGTCTCCAACCAAACCCTACAAAGCCGGTCCAATGTTTTGCAAAATCGTGTTCACCTTTCACCGCTAAGAATCGTTCATTAACATGTTTATACGTATCAGGGTTTGAGAAGCTCATATGTGTATCATATGTATTTGGGTTTAAAGTAAGTTGTATCTGCTCCCGCTTGATTAGTCACTGCAATGACACGAGAAAAAAACGAAGTGTCCCTACTGGTGCCTCAGTTTTATTAGAGATAATCCCCGCATCAATACCGATTCTCTTATCACTGCCTTTTGTAATCCATACCGAGGGTAACATTTTGGTTCTTTACAACCTCATTATCCCAGTACGTATTTCCTTTTTTATTGGATACATTTAAACGCACACCATATTGCTTGTGATCTCCGAATCGTTGTCCTAGATCTAAGGATTGGCGATATTGTGCATTTCCATCAAAGCCAATCGTCATTTTTTTCGTAGGTACATCTTTGGCACGTTTTGTTACAATGTTGATACTACCACCTACATTCTTTGGAGCCCGACATGCCATTCAACATAGCACTAGGACCCTTGAAGACTTCTACTCGCTCTGCATTATCCAATGTACCATTGGTAATAGGAGCAATACCATATAACCCGTTTAAACTCACATCAGCACCGGCTACGTCTAAGCCACGAATTGTCCAAGAGTTGGCCCCAGTGCCCCAATTTTTGTTGTGTCACTGATGGATCATTAGCTACCACTTCATTAATAGATTGTGCTTGTTGATTTTTCAATCAATGTATCTGTGTAACCGGTGATATTAAATGGTGTTTCTACAAAGGATTTTTTTCCCCTAGATTCCCTACACGGTTCACACGAGCTACTTGACCACCTGCATATACAGTTGGACTTTCAGAATAGGCGGCGTCATACTGGCTTGGAGCAACGCCCTTATCCACCACAAATGTACCTAAATCAAATTGTGCCGCTGTAGCCGCATGTGCTAATGTACTTCCACCTAACACAAAATTAGCTACTACCATAGCTAATATTAGAGATCGTTTTTTTGTTTCATATAGAACTCCTTACACACATAAATATATATAAAATATTTTTTTCAAAAGCACACTTGCATCGCATTCATACATCTGTATAGCAATGATAATTGCTTTCTATAATGTATGTCAATATAAATTTGTTTTTCATTTCATTTAATTTTTAAAAAAATATAAATAATGTATTATGTAAAACAAGAATTAAAAGCTGTATTATTCGCAGTTATAGTCTATGCAAAACCTATATACCCCCTATCTAAAATGCAAATATTAACTCAATTGACATCTATTCTCATAGGTTGTAAAATGATTATATATATCACTAACAAGCAAGGCTACGTTATATACGAGGTAATTTAGTACACTCTCCCCTTATATATATAAGTAGCCTTTCTTTATGTGCAAGGTTTGTGTATATTTTTACAGAAAGGTGTGTTTCTAATGAATCAAATGTTATCTATTTTCCAACAAGGCGGACCGGTGATGTATCTGTTCCTGATTATTTCCGTACTCACCATCGCTATCGGTATTGATCGTGTGTTAGTATATCGTAAAACAGCGAGTGCCAATCGTTTCGTAGAGAAACTATGGCTACTAAATTTGCTCAAGGTAATGTGAAAGAAGCTCTAGCTGTTGCTCAGGAGCATCCTGACAATGTATTAGCTCAATTGGTGGTAGAAGGTTTGACGGCTCATCAAGATGGATTCGCTGTAGAACCTACGTTAGAAGCCCAAGCTATGCGTACTGTAAACGTATTGCAAGACCGTTTAAGCTTGTTGAGTACCTTTGTTACATTGGCTCCTATCTTGGGTCTATTAGGTACCGTTGTGGGTATGATTAATTCTTTCAGCGTCTTAGATTTATCCAACGGTCAACCGATGGCCATTACCTCTGGCGTAGGGGAAGCATTGGTAGCCACTGTCTGCTGGTTTATGTGTTGCCACAGTCGCTCTTGTGTTACATGCGATTTTCTCTCGTAAAGTCAACTTAATCGTATCTGACATGGAACAAATGATGGCTTCCATCGTTCGTTTCCTTCATAAAAAGGAGAATGCCTAATGAAACTTCGGAGTATGAAAGTACAAGAAGAACCGAAGTTAATGATCATCCCTATGATTGACATCATTTTCTTCCTTCTTGTGTTCTTTATGATTAGCACCATGACCATGGTACAACAAAATACTTTCAAAGTGGGCTTACCACAAGCGAGCTCTGCTCAATTAGATATGAACCAACATGTAAATATCACAGTCATGGCGGATGGCAATATTGCTTTCAATAAAGAAAGTCTCGACAAGGAACAATTGATTCGCCGTGTGCAAATTGAGTCGCAACGAAATCCTGATTTACAAGTCATTCTAAACGGTGATAAAGACGTCAACTATGGATTTGTCATTGAAACATTCGATGCTTTGAAGCAAGCAGGTGTGAAAAAACTATCCATTGCCGTAGAAAAGAGGTAATCCGTGAAGGAAGATAAATTTTGGAAATACGCTCTCTATATCTCCTTAGCGGGTCATATAGCACTCATCCCTGTGGCCTCTGCCATTTTTTAACAAGGTCACAGAACCCTTTCATGAGTCTACGACGACCTTCTACGAGGTAAGCATGGCTGAAAGTGCGCCGGAACAAGCGGAGTCTCAGCAACCCGCGGAAGCACAACCTCCACAAGAGGAAAGCGCCCCTCCGGAGCCACAAGAAGCTGTGGCTGTTCCTGAGATTCCAGAAGCTATGAAGCCAGAACCTCGGCCAGAACAGCCTAAGCAAGAAGTACCAAAGCAAAAAGCCAAGTACCTTGCCAAAACATACAAATAGCACACCTAGCTCCAATGCATCCGCCCGAGCGACTGAATCCGCGCCCGTGCAAAAGCAGAGGCGAGATGCTGCAGCCCGTCGCGACGGAGCAAGAAGCTCGAACCACTGTGGTCAATGCTCCCTATCCATTAGCTGATCCAAAAACCAGCTAACCCTACACCAGGGCAAACAGGAACCGTATACGTCACAGCTCGCGTCTATGAAAACGGACAAGTAGCAGACGTGGAAGTCTCAGGCGATGCAAACAGTGCCCAACAAAACGCTGTAGCCGTATACGTACCAACCATCCCATTTGCCCTCGGTACCAACAAATTCGGAGACCCATTACCATCCGTCGTAAGATTCTCCGTAGTCTTCCGATAAAACTTTGAGTTTTATAGATACCTGTGTTATACTAAATATAACAAAAGAAGAGCCACCAACGTGTCGAAGGCGTTAGGCTCATCTCGAGAACTATCAAATCGAAATTGCCTAACGTGCTAAGGTGTGTCAGACCTTATTCGTTAGGCTTTTTCATTACTTATTGAAGAAACGAAAAATTTCTAGGAGTAATTTTTAAGAGTTGTAGCAATACAGCCCATTTATTAAAAATTTCTCATAGTATCACCTCCTCCTATGTAAGGAAGAGATGAGCCCAACTCACGTTGATGACTTTTCTATGTTTTCATTATAGCACTTTTTTTAGCAAATCGTTAATTTGTATGATAGTATTTTTTTCTAGATTTTTTTAATATCTATGCTATAATATAGCTATAAAGTTAATGAGTTCCACATATGAACAACAAACCCCCATGGCTGGCACCATGGGGGTTTTGCTTTCCCTGACGAATGCCATTCGAGTAGTAGCCTTATGGCGTTCCTTTCTACCTAAATCACACAAACACAAAAGACCGCAACATGCTCCTGAACAAACCTAACCACTGTATCAGTTTGAGAAGGAGTATGTTCTGATCTCACTCCTGAGGAACGCCATTTCGAGTAGTAGCCTTTGTGGCGTTCCTTTTTACCTAAATCACGGCTCTTTGTCAAATGTGGGGGCTGCTCATATAAAAAGTTCTTAGCGCTAGCTATCTAAATAGCTAGTGCTATTCTTTTTGCTTAATAGAAGTATACGAACTCTGAAACGCTCAAAATTACGCAACCCATAACTTATTCTCTTTAATACTTTAATGTTATTATTACATCCTTCGGTAAACCCATTGGAGTATGGTAATACAAAGGCATTAACAATTTGAGGGAACCAACTAACAAAGGAGACTTTAAAATTACTAAACTCCGGTAAATGACAGTTTTTCTACTGCGTTTAACCATAATTGTAGGTGCCTTTTCTATGTTAGGGTATGCTGTATGTCTTAAATATCCTCCTAAAGGCTAATCTAAGCCCATATGCACGTCGTAGGTCATCGGATATACGCAATATTTCCAACAGCTTAATTCGCTCGCTTTCAGTTAATTTGTTAGGATTCTTCATAAGAACTCTTCGATTATATTTGAGGGTTCTAGAGTATGCCACTAGCCTTTTTTGCTCACGCTTACGTACACGCTCGAGAGCCCAATTCACCAAGCGACACACATGATAACGATCTGCCACAATATGTGCGTGAGGGAACATAGTTTGCATCACTAACCTAAATAATGGAGACATATCCATAACGATGTATTTAACCTGTTCTCTAGCTTCTTTAGAAAAGGTTTTAAAGTATTGGATAAGAGCTCGCGTATCTCGTTTAGGTAAAATGTCTACGATAGAGTGATTGTTTAAATCGGTTATGATAACTTGGTACATTTGGCCTTCAGCATTCCCTTTATATTCGTCAATACCTAGTACAGTAGGTAATTGAGAAGGCTTTTGGAATGGCTAATTTAGAACAATACCGAATAACTGTGGATACAGAAACATCGTCGCGTTTAGCCATCTCCGTGTAAGATCCTTTTTCTTCAAGTTGTCTAAATAGATACTCCACATTAGTTTTACTGAGTCGCAAATAACGGCAAACAAAAAGGGTTCTTTTTCTATGAAAGTGTGATTACATTCACGGCACTTGTAACGTCTTTGTAAGTAGGTAGCAGTCACTATGTGATGTTGTGTAGCGCCAAACTTAACGTCTCTAGGGCGTTTACCTTTAGACTTTCTAGTATGTGCTCCGCAATGTGGACATACTTGCTCAGCTACTGGCATCTCAAGTGTGAAATGCACAGAACCATCATCATTTACTTTCATAAATTTAATATGTTCCTCTTTAATTTTTAAAGACAATTTCTGTATAATTGACGTTAGACATATATGACTCATCCTTTCTTAATGGTTTGGTTGCTTTTAATGATACGGTTTGAGTTTGTATATGTCTATTTTTATTGCAAAAAGAATGTTGGCGACTACTCTTATATGAGTAGCCCCAACATTTATTATAGAGCCTAAATCACACAAACACAAAAAGAGCACGGCATGTTCCGGAGCAAACCTAACCACTGTATCAGTTTGCGTAGGAATATGCCGTGCTCTTTCCTTATGCTAATTAAGAACGCCACAAGGCTACATAGCGAAACAAGAGACGACCTTATGGGGCTAACCAAGCTCGAAGCTCATCGATTGCCCGTTCTTTTGCTATTATCCCATGGGAACTCCACACTGATTACTCACCATATGTACATGACCTTCTTGCACCGCTGGAATCGTATGCCAAATCTCCATGGACTGCATATCTTGAAGCTCTTTTCCTACCTGATCTGATGTAGTTCGAGTACTTGCCCCAAAGGCTGTACTTACTAATAAATACTTCGCATCAATATCTGGCAACATCTCATAAGATACGGCATTATTACTTTTTACCATCTAATGCCAAAGACTCTGTGTCCGGCATAATGTTCAGTAAATCAAAAATGAATCGACTGTTCACACTAGAGGAATACGGATACAAGCGTATTTCTTTTTTTCATCACCCGAATATAGGCTAGGGGACTATCGCCAATGCGAGATTTTTATGGCCATACGAGCCTCTTTCACATGGTCGTAATATTTGTGCAATCGCGCTTCTGCCTCTTTTTTCTCGGTGTAATACCATGCCCAATGTGAGCAAAAGCACGCTCCGCATTTTGCAGTTCAAACAGCGCGGTTGGTGCAATTTTGCTTAACGCATCAAAGGTGCTACGAGTGAAAGAATCCCTCATAATGATCAAATCTGGTCGTAACGCTTCAATTTGCTCTAAATTGATAGTCTTCGTATCCTCATTGATGCTAATGTGCTGTACACCTTGCGCCTCTAGTTCATCATGCAAGTAAAAGTTCTCCCGATTGTAGGCACCCACCATAGGCGCGCCTAAGGCATACATAGGGTCTTCCATACGGATCACCACAATACGGGCCCTGCTTGTCAGGAATCACAGTAGTACCATATTTGTGGTGCAACACCATCTTCCCGTCTTCATTGGTAATCAGCTTTTCTGCAGATTGTTTCACTTTCTTAAAACGAGCATTCATCTCTTTCGTGATGGCCTCATCAGTATCGAGCCGTTGTTCTTTCACTACAGAACCTTCGCCTACACGAGGCGCTCCCCAGGTACTGAAAGTCCCACTTACAAGCCCATACACAAGGCCCGCAATTATCGCAATCGTTGCCACCCAACCGAGATAGGCTCCTATACGACGTCCCCTCATAATGCACCCGCTTGTTTAGCCTTTTCCACTGATGCGTGGGTGTAGGCAATGCAGTACGGACGATTTGTACGTGGGTCATTCAAAAATGATGGAGTCCACCCTAAAAAAATTTTTGTGCGACATCTCTTCTGTTAGCACCTCATGTGGCGTGCCTTGAAAGTGTACATGACCGTCTTTCATGGCAATGATGTGATCTGCATAACGAGCCGCTTGGTTCAATTCATGAATGACCATGATTACTGTTTTCTTATACTCTTGGTTCAATCGTTCCACAAGTTCCAGTACATCCATTTGATGGGAAATATCTAAATAACTTGTAGGTTCATCCAAGAATAAAATGTCTGTATCTTGGGCAATAGCCATGGCAATCAAGCCCGTTGGCGTTGGCCACCAGACAAATTCTGAATCGGTGTATGGGCAAAGTTGTGCAAATCTGTCACGTCAATGGCCCAATCGATTAAGTCACGGTCCCGCTGACTTTCACGTTGCAAAATACCAGATTTGTGGGGAGCCCGACCATAACTGATGAGGTCACGCACCGTCAAAGACCACGGTGCCATTGGGTTCTGTGGCAAAATCGCCAACTGTTTCGCCAATTCCTTCGTATCTTTTTTGTGAATATCCTCGCCGTTTAAAATAACGGAGCCCCCTTTAGGCGCAATGATTCGGCAAATCGTCTTCAACAGAGTGGATTTACCGCATCCATTGGATCCAATCAAGGCCGTTACCTTTTCCAAAGGAATCCTAATATCTACGTCCTCACTGATAATCTTATGTTCATACCCAGTAGAAACGTGTTGTAATTCAAATGCCATAGTTTATCCTCTCGTCCGTGCCAATACATATAAAAAAAATAGGGTGCACCCACCAATGCCACGATGATGCCTACTAGCATTTCATCAGGAGCAATGATGACTTGTCCTAGCCAGTCTGCTGAAAGCAACAATAGGGCTCCCAACAATAAGGTAACTGGTAAATAATAGTGATGGTTCACGCCCACTAAGCGCCGTGCAATATGTGGCGCCACAAGCCCAATAAAGCCAATACTACCACCCACAGCGATACAGGAAGAGGCAATGGCTACGGCGATGCAAAGGAATGTCACCCGTTCTTTCGTGATGCGAGCCCCTAAGCCGATAGCCGTTTCTTCATTCAGATTCAGCACATTCAGTTTTGTGGAATAACAATATAACACGATGGCCCCCACAGCCACGATTGGCGCTAATACTATCACATGGTTCCAGCTGTTGCCAAAAATCGTACCGATGAGCCACGTATTGATTTGATTGAACTTATCTGGACTCAAGGTAACCATGGTCACCATTTGTACTGCATGAATTCCCGCAGATAGAGCAATACCATTTAAAATCAGTGTCATCGGGGATAAACTACGCCCTTTGCGGTAAGACATGCGGAAAATAAGTAGTGCCGCTAGTCCACCACCAATGATGGCAAATACTGGAGCTTTCCAAATCGTAGTGATCGCATTGGCTGGTTCAAAATAGATGTACAACATCACCGCTACGCCAGCGCCTGCATTGACACCGAGTACACTCGGGCTGGCTAGTTCATTGCGCGTAATCGTCTGAAAGATGGCTCCAGACAACGCTAAACCTGCACCGATACAAATGGCCAACACGGATCGAACCATACGAAAATCGAAGACAACGCGCTCTTGCCACTCGCTCCCATAGCCGACAATAATACGCACTAAGTCCATGTAGGAAAACTCAGAAAAATCCCGTTCCTAAATGGACTACAAACATCACTGCCAACGCCACTAACAAACCAATGGCCCACATGGCAAATCGTCTACCTTGATGCATTAGTTAGCCTCCTTTCGATTCGCTAAATAGAGAAAGAAAGGAACCCCAACTATGGCTGTGACTGCCCCTAAAGGTACTTCAAATGGAGGCGACACCACACGCGCCACCGTATCTGCTACGATGACCACAATGGCTCCCAACACAGCGGAGAAAGGAATCACTTTTTTTCATAGCTAAGGCCTACCATATAACGAGCCATATGAGGCACAATAAGCCCCACAAAGCCGATAGGGTCCCGCAATGGCTACGGCAGAACCACTCAATAGCAATACGGTAAGTCCCGCCAACAGACGGATTTGCGCCAACTTTCCACCTAAACCAACAACCACCTCATCACCTAAGCTAAGCAAGGTAATTTGTTTTAGAAATGGCTAAGGCAACTAACACACCGATCAGCGTCCACGGAGCCACCAACAACACTTGCTCCATGCGAACACCACCGATACCACCAGCCGTCCAATAACTCATATCTTGAGCCACATCAAAAAAGACAACTAGCGCTTGTGTGACCGCCATGAAAATAGCGCTAATAGCACTACCCGCTAAGGCTAAGTAGACCTTAGATCCCTTTGCCATACCTCGATTGGCTAAGTATAGAATACAAGCCGTCGCCAATCCAGCACCTAAAAAGCTAAATAGGATGGTCATATTCAAGCTCGCCATAGGAAACGCAATCATAGCGATAGCTAGGCCAAAACTCGCCCCTGCATTCACCCCTAAAATAGAAGGGCTCGCCATAGGGTTGTTCGTAATCCCTTGCATGAGCGCCCCAGCGACAGCAAAATGAATACCGCAGATGAAAGCCACCAATAACCGAGGTATGCGAATCGTGTTGATGACAATCCCATCTATGTTCGCCGTTCCGTTCCAAATACTAGCCCAGATCATCTCCAGTGAAATAGATCTAGCCCCTACCGACAAGAACACGAAACTACCTAAGCCTAGGATAAGTAAGGCCAATAGCATTTGACCTGTAAACTTTCCTAAGAAAGAAGTATTCGCATCCGATGTATAGGATGAAGATATCTCTTTACGTACCATGTATCTCCTTTCTTATATATACTGAAAACTGCTATATTACAGAATGAACTGATTCGTAGTTAACCCACTGCATTTCAACCCTTTCCATGTAGTTAATACCCTATTTAGGTACCCTACTACTTCTCAGGGAAAAAGAAACTGTAACGAAATACAGGCATCCCGTATTTCGTTACAGCTCTTATGATTTGGGAAATACTACTTTCACCAGTATTTTAAATTATAGACTTGCCGTTAAGGAGAACATAAATGTGCGGCCTTTACCAAGGATGATGCCATTACGGTCTAAGGCATTCCAGTAATTTTTATTCAATACATTATACACATCGGCACGGAATGTCATAGGAGCATTACCTGTATTCCAAGTATAGCGTGCGCCTAAATCCCATGTTGTGTATCCACCCAATTTAATTGTATTTGTATCATTAGCATAAGCAGGTCCTGTGTAATTTAAGCGTGTAGATAGAGACAAACCTTTTACAGATGTAATATCTTGTTCTAAACCTAACATTGCATTAACACGAGGTGTGCCTGCCACAGCTTTACCTGTTAATGCATTGCTACTAGCATCTTTTGTATACTTGGAATCCAACAACATGAATCCGCCCAATATACGTGTGCCTTTCACTGGCTCACCAAACATATTTAATTCCAAACCACGAGCACGCACTTCGCTAGTCAATGCATACATCTTAGTGGCAGAGTCTATTGTGTAAGAAGGATTGCGCACTTCGAAAGCACTCAACGTAGCAGCAAAGTTGCCTAAATCTAATTTTGTACCTACTTCTACTTGTTTTGTTTTCACAGGCGCCATTAATTCCCCTTTATTTTTTGCTTTATCAGGAGCAAATTCGCCAGATTTTAAGCCTTCCATATAGTTGGCATAGACAGACACTTTGTTATTAAACTTATGAACCACTGCCACAGCTGGACTCACTGCATGATCGTTGTAAGTTTTCTCTTCTTTAACGTAGCTTGTACTTCTTACATTTTGATAGCGTGCACCAAGAACGAATTGCCATGCCTCATCTTTTGTTACCATACGATCTGTGAAAGAAACCCCTGATAAGACTTGTTTGCTATTCAACGGAGACTCCCAAGATGTAGCTTTTGCTGTGCCCCAGTTTGTAGTTTGTGTTAAATAGTTTAACCCTTTCACGAAATTCAGCTGGTTATTTTTCATGTATACTTGTTGCTCAAGACGAGAGGCAGCCACACCAATATGATGTGTTACATCACCTGTCACCACTTTACCACGCACACCAGCCTCAGCAGATAAGGCTTTATTGATTTGATAGTTATGGCGATAACGAATGTTCGATTCACCTGTTGTCAAATCAGTTACATTGAACTCATTATATTTATAGTCCATCGATGTATAGCGCATACCTACACCAGCATAGGCTGTCCAATTTTTATTGAAATCATATTCACCACTGATAACGCCGTATTTCTCTGTAGTATGACGGAATGTATCTGTCGCACCATATTTCATATCTTGATCAACTGTTGGTGGTGTGAACGGATTATCTTTTGTAAAACCTTTCAAGGTATCATCAGCGAATAATACACGATATTGTGGATTCTCTGTAGCATGATATACATATCCGACATCTAAAGTTGCACGGAATTTGTCACCACGTACATCAGCACCAATCACAACAGAGCTAGTGTGACGGCTTTCATCAGTCACAGATGTATCACCATTACGATTCAATACATTGAGACGAACACCATATTTATTATTGTCGCCAAAACGATGTCCTACATCTACGTGTTGTGTAAATTCACTACCATTGCCATAGGAAAGTTTCACTTTATTAATCGCTTTATCCGTAGCACGTTTAGGTACAAAAGTTAATCGTACCACCCACTGTATCATTCGGAGCCATACCACCCTAATAAAGCGCTTGGACCTTTGATAATTTCTACGCGATCATACCCTTCCGTACCTGTGTAGAAACGAGGAGCAATCCCGTATAAACCATTAAATTGCATGTCTTGTTGTGTTGTTTTGAAACCACGAACTGTCCATGCGCTATTCGCTCCAGATAAGGATAAATCTTTTACGGACACATCATTTTTCACTACCTCCGTAATTTCTGTAGCCTGTTTGTTTTCCATCAACTCATTTGTGAAACCCGTAACATTGAACGGTGTATCGATGAAGTTTTGACGACCTAACGCACCCATCAAGTTGCTGTTCGCTACTTGACCACCTGCATAAGCACCTTCTACAGTAGCTGGTGTTACCGCTACCTCTGGTGTTTCAACCGTAGCTACATTAACTGGTGCTTTCACCACAAACTCGCCTAAATCAAATACTTGTACAGCATGCGCTGTGCCACCGAATTGGAAGAGGACACCCGTCGCTGCTGCAAATGATAACAATTGCTTTCTTGTCTTGCTATTCATATTACACTCCTACACAAAAAACCTTACCAAGATACACATTCATATCTTTTATATAATAAATATTATCATTATAAAAACGGTTATGCAATATATTTCTTCATATCTTCTTCATTAAGTATACTAATTTTGAAATCATTATGTGTTTATGTCATGGTTAATGCATAGGATATATTTGTATTACAAATTGTGAAAGAATACCATATAAATACTGTTAATTAGCTGTATTAATAAATATTAATACCTGCACACATATTTTTATATTCGTGTATTCGCTCCTTATTATATCGATATACGTTCATATATAGCAACATTTTTTTATTCATTTCGATAAATTCTCTACCTATAGCAATAAACGATAATGCATATCTTATTATGCTGTTAATGAGCAAAGTTAACCAATATAAGAACTAGCCTCAATACATTACCGACGTATCATCATCTAGTTTTTTTACCTAACTTTTCTTTTGCCCCCATTTCCTTGAAAAAAACTTCTCCGTCTTCTCGCTAGTAGCTTTCACATAAGGTAAGCCTTCACCCTTCTGCTTCTTACCGCATTCTTTCGCCATCTTTCGAAAATCCTTTTCTAGATCCTTATCAGGTTTCACAAATCCGTTCATAACCTTCTCCTTTTCCTCACACAAGATATACCTACAGCATACACTAAAGCCCTAGTAGCATCCACCTAGGGCTCAAGTGCATTCAAATTTTATAGATTAGACTCGAACTCAGTACCGCATTTTTCGCATTTATACTTGCCTAAGCGTTTGTCTACAATCTCTCCTGCAACATGACCTGCAGCCGCAGCACTTAAAGCACCTAAAATCGCTCCACATATAGATCCTATACCTGTGCCAACCGCCGTTCCAAACAGCGGCACAGCAGAACCTATAGTGGCACCGAATGCCGCCCCAACAGACACACCTTCACCAGCACCAGCCGTCGTAGCTACAACGGCACCTACACCACCAACTGCAGTTCCTACTTTAGAAAAAGTATTCACCAAAGTAACATACTCACAGGATTCACAAACCGGACATTTTGCGTTCATAACATTCTCCTTTTTCTCAAAATATTTCATAACACATTATACATACCACATCGAGCCATACCACTCATACATCTCCTTACATTCGTATCACTCGGTCTGATACACATAGTATATATCATTTTATTGAAAGCAAATTATATTTTCCCCGATAGTTAATCCATAAAAAAGAACCGCACGGCAATATGCCAAGTGGTTCTTTTTGCATCTCGACGCAATGGGGTAGTAATTCTAAAGGGCACCCCTTAGAAACCGCATAACCAAGCTTTTCACTAATTAAAACTATATCATATTCTCTGGGAACTTTCAAGCATAATAGCACACACTTTCACATATAAAAAGAGCAGTCGATCGCCCAATCAACTGCTCTTACCGATGATTATATTTTTAAAACTAACATGTAACTTTTTATCTCCTTTTCTTATACCCCCGCAAATACTACCCATTCACCCTACATACGCCGGTCCATATAATGCTAACATCGTCTCACCACCTTTCCTTTTATCTAACTAACCTAGCGAACTATTAGTCCGCTAACAATGCGCCTAGTAAAAGTAAGCCCAACATCATCTCACATCTTTTCTTCCACTCATACAACGATCGGTCGCACCGATTAGTCATCAAGCGCGCCGGATAGTAATAACAACAAGAGTAATTCTTCCATACTTTCACCACCTTTCTTAACTGTGTACCTAGTATACCTCACAATTAACTTTCTAAATTACAAAAACCCCCGATAGTTACATCACGGGAACGCCGTTATTCGTAATAGCCTTGTGGCGTTCCTTACTACCTAAATCACACATGCGTAAAAGACCGCAACATGCTCCTGAACAAACCTAACCACTGTATCAGTTTGAGAAGGAGTATGTTGCGATCTTCTTTGCACAAATTAACTATATGAATGCCTTGAGGCTACATAGAAGAAAAAGAACCACCCCTCAGGATGGTTCTTAGCTATAGTGGACGATGACAGGATCGAACTGCCGACATCCTGCTTGTAAGGCAGGGCGCTCTCCCGGCTGAGCTAATCGTCCATATGGTGACCCGTGGGGAATCGAGACCCCCGATACCGCCGTGAAAGGGCGGTGTCTTAACCCTCTTGACCAACGGGCCTTGTATGGCTCCTCGAGTAGGACTCGAACCTACGACCGATCGGTTAACAGCCGATTGCTCTACCTGCTGAGCTATCGAGGAATAATACAAGAGTTATTATATAGCACTTTCAAATAAATTGCAAGTATTTTTTTATAAAATTTACATTTTCACTTCGTGTAAATCCAATATATTTGCTAAAAACTCAGAGTTATCTAGTCTACTAGCGTGCATGGCATCTTCGATGGCCTCGCTCATTAACTCCGCGACCAAGGTGCCCACTACATTCACATCTGCCACTATAGATTTACTTGTTCCACATATACTTTCACTAGCAACAGACTTATCGGACTTATCGCAATGGACACCACCATTTCCATGTTCTGCATCAACAGCACGGCTTTCACCAGTCACAGTAGCAGAGAACGCATAGATGGTATCCCCATCGGATAAGGTGCCCACTGGTCGAATCGACCGTGCATAGCCGTTGGTAGCCATCATGGCAATTTTCGTCAATTCTCCTTTGTCAAATTGTGCATTCGTCACGATAGCCCCGATGGTAGTATTTCCTTTTTCCATGCCTAGGTCCGCTTCACCTTGAGAGGAACTGTCCTGTAATAGCTCATTTCCCACGCTAACTGTCACAGATTCACCTAATAGAGGTTTACTTTCACTACGACCTTCGTATTGGTCATACATCAGCTGGCAAGCATCTAGGATATGTTCACGCCCTGCATCCATGACGCCCCCTAGGGCACGTCCCTGACGATCGTACACATTGCCGAAGGCATTCACCACTACCACAGCTCCCACCACAAGGGTCTCCCTAGTTTCGCCGCCGCATACCCGATACCGCCTTTCATAGCCCGTTCCATGCCACACACCTTGCCTACGGTCGCCCCTGTACCAGCACCTATATTGCCAGATATAGGTTCTGTACTTGTGAAGGTCCTTTCACAGGCATCATGGGCCATCTGCACGGTAGGACGTGCCTTAGGATTGCCATAGGACAAGTCATAAATGTCGCTTTGACAAACGATTGGCACCACCCCATAAGCGGTGGGAAACCCAGTATGCCGTGCTTCTAAGGATTGCATGACACCATCACTGGCACACAAACCAAAGGCAGACCCTCCGCCTAATACTAGCGCATTCACCGGCGTTGGGGCCGTCGTCGGATCGAGGACGCCGCTTTCACGGGCAGCAGGACCACCGCCACTAATGTGCAGACCTCCTTGAGCCCCCTGAGGAAACCGCAATATGGTCACCCCCGTTTTACCAATCGCATCCGTCGCATTCCCTACCTTTACAAAGTCTATATCTTTCCACGTAATTCGTTCCATAGTCACCTTCTGCTCCTATCTACTCACTTTATTAGTTATTATCCTAATGATGCACAAACTATTCAACTTGTTCTAGATGAATTCAGCATTTTAAATCCCTATCTATTAAATTCAGATAATCCTACTAATACTGCGTTTTTATCTAACGCCAATATTTGATAATTGCCAAAATATAAGTTTCAAAATTTGGCTCACATTCCTAGCATATGCTCTGCCTATCCAATTCATAATATAAACTTACCCCCATCATAGCACAAATAGGTACCTCTTTCTACTAGAGATACCTATTAATGACTGATATACGAACTATGTCCACTCAGATCCCACCATTACTGGATACTATAAAGCCTAGAAACCCACAGATTAGTTATGGGCTTCTACTTTTCAAAATTGCTTCTGTGAGCAATTCTTCTGTCACTACATATGGGCTGATGACCACGTCGCGGACGGAGGGTCGCTTTTTTTAACAATCATCAGGGATATGTTCTTTCGTTAATCCCATGTCTGAAAGTTTCGTCGGCCATCCAATTTGACGATACACTGGCAACCGGCGACGTAACTCCTCATCTTGCTTGTCTCTCGCAAACAACACTAATAAGCCATAGGCTACCATTTCGCCGTGAAGGTGGTGTTCTTCCGTATGAGGATCTTCGGCACAGCCATAACATACAGCATGTGCGATAGTGCTATTAAAGTCCCCAGGCATGCAACCAGATACAATGCCCGTTGTCAAAATCACTGCCATCACTAGTTCATCAAAGAGGCGATTGCGTTCCCCTTGTTCATTAGCCGTCAACGCTTCACGACCATGAGCGAAGATAGGCTCCGCACACATCTTAGACAAAGCTAACCCCACTTGCACATTGTAGGACAAGTCTCGGCCTCTTGTAGCCATATGTGTTTCATAATGCTTGGCAATAGTGTCACCCATGCCCGCCCAGAAATAGCGGCTTGGGGCTTTCACCAAAATATCTGCATCGATGAAGGTATGCGCTGCAGGACGTTTTAGGAAAGCCACGCTATCAAAGGTATGGTCCAAGGTATAAATAGCAATCGCTTCGGATGTAGCCGCACAGGTTGCTGCAATGGTAGGCACGGTGATGACAGGAATATCCCCTAAAGCGATACTCGTCAATTTCGTAGTGTCTAACGCTTTACCACCGCCCACACCGATTAGAAAATCTGCCGATTGCAATGTTTCTTTTTTAGCTAACGCATCCGTTACAGCATAGGCGCATTCGCCACCAAAATGCACTACCTCTAGCACTTCAATACCGACTTTTTCTAAAAGGCTGGTTGCAAGAAAAAGCAACGCCACAGATAGAGACGTATCCCCACCGATAATAACCGTTTTCGTGCCCAGTTGTTTTGTATACTCTCCAATAGTGTCAAAAATTTCATGTCCCCCAAAGCTATAGCTTGGTAATGTATGTACAGGTCTCATTGTATCATCCTTCCTATGAGTCCACGTAGTGTGTACCATTGTATATTAAAACGTAATACAAAGTATTATAGGACGATTGAGCGGAAAAATGCAATGCAATTTTAACTATTTCCATATAAAAAAAGAGACTGTAACAACAGTCCTTTAACCAGTGTCACAGTCTCTTTAATATAAATGCAATTGTGAATGTAATTATCTATCACTGCTAATTCAGATACTACAGTCGAATACTCTATCTATGTAATACTCTGCATACATCCAATTAACACACCCGATTCACAGGTTCCCCTTGTAAAAAGGCCACGATATTATCCATCACGATGTGCGCTCGTGTGACAAAGGCTTCTTGGCTAGCAAAGGCAATGTGTGGTGTTAACACTGTACGAGGTGCATCGCATAATGGATGGTCTGTCGGGATTGGCGGTTCTACTTCGAATACATCAATACCTGCTCCACGTAGTTTGCCTGCTTTCAAAGCGTTTGCTAATGCTTCATTATCCACCACAGGTCCCCGTGCTGTATTGATCAACACTGCTGTATCTTTCATCATGTCAATGCGTTTCCCATCGATTAAATGGCGCGTTGCCTCCATCAATGGCACATGTAGAGATAGAATATCTGCTTCTTGTACCACTCTGTCTAGGTCTGTAAACGTAATCCCTTCTGCCACTAGTTCCGGTTTTTTCTGAACGGTTATAGGCGATGACCTTGCACCCAAATGCTTTTTGCAATGCGTGCCACCGCACTACCGATGGCACCAGTTCCCACGATACCAAATGTTTTTGCCATGCAATTCAAATCCGGGTAGTCCATCTTTGGTACCGCCTGTCCGTGTGCGACCATCACAAGGCAATACATGACGTAGTACGGAAATGGCTAACCCAAATACCAACTCTGTAACAGCTTGCGTAGAATAGCCTGCCGCATTGCTCACAATGATACCTTTTTCACGACATGCCTCCAAATCGATGTGGTCCACTCCTGTGAAAGCCACAGATATGAATTCTAGGTTTGGACATTGACGAATGATCTCACCTGACAAAGGTTGATTCGCCAAGATAATGATCGATGCCTGACGAACACGGTCTAGTAACTTCACTTGGTCAGTTTCTTTCGTACCGTGTACGACTAGTTCATAGCCTTCTGCCTTGAAAGGCTCCGCTAGAGATTGTAACAATGATTCGGATACTCCTAATGGTTCCATCACAACAATTTGTTTCATAACCTTACCTCACTATATTCTATAATATGCAACTACTATGGAAGATTCCATATGGTTTAGACTCATTAGTTCGTCAAACTACGCACTGGTGCCGGAATACGTCCACCACGGCGAATGAACTCTTCCGAACTAAATGGATGCACTTTTATAATCGGCGCATACCCTAAGAGGCCACCAAATTCTACGACATCCCCTACTGTCTTATTCGGCACTGGAATGAGTCGCACCGCTGTCGTTTTGTTATTGATCATGCCGATAGCCGCTTCATCCGCAATGATCGCAGAAATGGTCGCCGCTGATGTATCTCCTGGGATGGCAATCATATCTAATCCAACGGAGCAAACGCAGGTCATGGCCTCTAATTTATCCAACGATAGACTGCCTACAGTGACTGCATCAATCATGCCTTTATCTTCGCTAACAGGGATGAAAGCACCACTTAACCCACCTACGTGAGAAGATGCCATAAGACCACCTTTTTTCACCGCATCGTTCAACAAGGCCAAGGCTGCTGTAGTCCCATGTGTACCGCACGCTTCTAGGCCCATTTCTTCTAGTACATGTGCTACGGAGTCCCCTACGGCTGGTGTTGGCGCCAAGGAAATATCAATGATACCAAATTGTTTATTCAATCTACGTGACGCTTCTTGTGCCACCAATTGTCCTACACGAGTAATTTTGAAAGCTGTCCGTTTAATCGTTTCTGCCACCACGTCAAATGCTTCGCCTTTCACAGATTCTAAGGCATGTTTCACAACCCCTGGACCGCTGACCCCAACACTGATTGTGGTCTGTCCTTCTGTGACACCATGGAAAGCGCCTGCCATGAAAGGATTATCTTCCACAGGGTTGCAGAAAATCACTAGTTTCGCACACCCCAAAGCATCTCTATCTGCGGTGAGGCGAGCTGTTTCTTTCACAATGTGCCCCATTTCAGCCACTGCATCCATGTTAATGCCCGCCTTTGTAGAACCGATACCGACAGAGCTACCACGATATCCGTCGTTGCTAGGGCCTCTGGAATAGAGGCAATCAGTTTGTGGTCGCCTTCCGTATATCCTTTGGATACCAAGGCAGAGAAACCGCCAATGAAGTTCACGCCCACTGCTTTCGCGGCCTTGTCTAAGGCACGAGCGATAGGCACATAGTTAGGTAAGTTAGAGGCCCCACCAATTAAGGAAATGGGGGTCACAGAAATACGCTTGTTAATAATGGGCACGCCTAATTCACGTTCTAAATCTTCCCCAGTTTTCACCAAGTATTCTGCTTCTTTTGTAATGTGATCGTAGATGCGAGTGCACATGCGATCCCCATCTTCTGAAATGCATCCTAACAGGCTAATCCCCATGGTAATGGTACGCACATCTAGTTTATTATCTTGAATCATCCGATTCGTTTCTAAAAATATTTTTCAATACTTAGCATAGGTACCCTCACTTATCCCACACGATGCATGCTTAAAAAGATGGCTGCATTTTGCGCTAAAATTTGAACACCTAACTGTTCCCCTTCTGCGGCTAATGCTTTTTGGATACCACTTAAATCGGCGGAATCACTGACTTCGCACATCATGATCATGTTAAAGATACCATCTAAGATAGTTTGATTAATGGACACTACATTGACTTCATGATCCGCTAACACACGAGTCACCCCCGCAATAATTCCTACTCTATCTTGTCCTACTACTGTGACAACTAATTTCATACTTTCATCTCCTATCGAACACCTATTAATTTTAGTTTCATTATAAAATATAGTCATACAAATTTCAACGAATATCTAAAAATCCTTGACTTTCAGTATAAACTATGAAATAATAGTACGATTTGTGAAACAAGGAGGTTCCTATGGCAGATGATCGTTTAATTGTAGCCTTAGATGTGTCCTCGATGGAAGCCATGACATCCATCGTCACATCCTTAGGCGATTCCGTCAGCTATTACAAAGTTGGCATGGAACTATTCTATGCGACGAGGCGAACAAACTGTAGCCTATTTGCGAGACCACAATAAATCTGTATTTCTTGACTTGAAATTACATGATATCCCGAACACTGTGGCTCATGGCATTAAATCCTTAACACGGCTGGGCGCCAAGCTCATTACCATCCACAGCCAAAGGCGGCAAGGTGATGATGGAGGCGGCTATGAAAGCGACCAAAGAACAAGCAGAAGAGCTTGGTGTGGAGCGTCCAAAAGCTGTTGGCTATCACAGCCCTAACGAGCTTTGATGACGAAAACTGGTCCGCTATTGGTGGTTCATTACCTATTTCAGAGCATGTTGTGAAATTAGCGAAACTAGCCAAAGAGGCTGGTGTCGACGGAGTAGTAGCCTCCCCACTGGAAGCAAAGCTCATTCGAGAAGCTTGTGGTGATGATTTCTTAATCGTTACCCCCGGCATTCGCCCATCCTTTGCGACTACCAATGACCAAAAGCGTATCGCTACACCAAGTAGCGCACTACAAGATGGGGCCTCTCGCATTGTGGTAGGTCGACCAATTACACAGGCGGAGAACCCACAAGAAGCAGTTCGTTTAATTATTGAGGAAATGGAGACAGTTCAAAAATGATGACAGAAGACAATGTAAAACAATTATTGATCGATACACAAGCTATTTTTAGAAGGACATTTCTTGTTAACGTCCGGACTTCACAGCCCTATGTATGTGGAAAAGTTTAACGTTTTATCCCATCCAAAATACACTGAGCAATTATGCCAAGAATTAGCTCGCCGTTTTGAAGACCAAAACGTAGAACTTGTGATTGGACCTATGACTGGTGGCATCTTGTTAGCCCACGAAGTAGGTAAAGCTTTAGGCACTCGCGCTATCTTTACAGAACGGGAAAAAGGTAAAATGACATTGCGCCGTGGTTTCCGCATTGAAAAAGGACAACGTGTTCTTATCGTAGAAGACATCGTAACCACAGGCGGTTCCGTTCGTGAAGTTGTTGATGTAGTGAACGAAGTGGCGGCGAAATCGTTGGCGTAGGGTTACTTGTCAACCGCAGCGGCGGTAAAGCTGACTTTGGTGTACCAAATGAAAAAGTACAAGCTTTATTGAACTTAACAGTACCTACCTTCCAACCTGACAATTGCCCTCTTTTGCCAAGACGGCGTAGCCATGACAGAACGTGGTAGTAAACATATTAAATAAATCTTATGTATACCTATAGGGTCCCGCGTCTATTTCAACATAGATGTGGGACCTATCTTCTTAGGTAGAACCTATATAAAGCCCAAAAAGGAACTATGCAACGATCATTCGATCTTGTATAGTTCCTTTTCTATATACTATTAGCCTATATTTTTCAGGCTATCTTTCCATCTGACTATCTAGTTATGATAACAACATCTAACTCTCTAGTAAGTATGACATCATCTAAGATGACCAGATAGGGCAGATATATTAACCGTTATAGCCTTTGATTTTCAACGCCTCTACTAAGCGACGTAATGCCACCATGTACGCAGCCAGTCTTGGGTATACTTTGAACTCTTCTTGCATAGCCCATACTTCTTCGAAGCTTTTCTTCATGTTTTTCGCTAATTTTTTTCGTTTACTTCTTCTTCAGACCAGTAGAAGCCAGCTTTATTTTGCACCCATTCATAGTAGGATACTACTACTCCACCACCATTGGCTAATACGTCTGGCAATACAGGAATGCCTTTTTCAAAGAAGTATAAGTCTGCATCTTTTGTTAATGGTCCATTAGCCCCTTCCAAAATTAACTTAGCTTTTACCTCTTTCATATTCGCTTCGTTCACTTGGTTTTCCAATGCCGCTAAGTATAACACGTCTACGTCTAACAACAATAGATCTGGATTAGGGATTCGTGTCATACCTGGCTCTTCGTAGCCTTCCAAAGAACGGCCATGAGAGTTTGCGTATTCATAGGCTTTTTCTACATCGATACCGTTTGCATTGTACAGAGAACCATGTACATCACCGATGGCAACAATCTTAGCCCCTTCACGGTGCATCAACAAAGCACCCACAGAACCTACATTACCAAACCCTTGTACAGCAATGGTCAAATCTTTGATAGATTTACCTTGTTTTTCCAAATAGGACAGCAAGGTGAACATACAGCCACGTCCTGTCGCTTCATTACGGCCCAAGGAACCGCCGATGGCTAATGGTTTACCTGTTACAATCCCTGGTGTCCATTGACCAGTTAAAGCACTGTATTCGTCGACGATCCAAGACATGATTTGTGGATTTGTGTTCACATCAGGAGCTGGTACGTCTCGTTCTACCCCAATGATAGGAGCAATTTTACGAACGAAACCACGCGTTAACCGTTCCAACTCTCTTTCACTTAACTTTCTAGGATCTACTTTGATACCGCCTTTACCACCGCCATATGGTAAATGAGCGATGGCATTTTTTGATTGTCATCCATGCACCTAATGCGCGCACTTCATTTTCGTCTGCATCTGGGTGAAAGCGCAATCCACCTTTAGAAGCGCCAAGAACGGAGCTATGTTGACAACGATAGCCAGTGAATACTTCCACATGTCCATCATCCATTTTGTACCGGAATAGCCACATTCATTTCACGTTCTGGGTGACGCAACACTTCATAATCGTTGCGCGGAATGCCCAAAGTGTCCGCTGCTAAGTCTAAGGTTTTGCGAGCATATTTTTCATAAGGGTTGTAATGTGCCATAATACCACCTCGTTTTTCATAGAATATAATATTGTGTATACCCTAATAGTAGCACAACTCGTGCCATATGACTATAGGTTTTCAAACATTCCTATTAAATTTATAGGTAAATTTAATTTTAAAAATATTTTTGCAAATATATCTGAGGAAGATAGGGATGCTCTCGTAGCGGGGTTACAGATAGTACAAACAGCTGATTCTATCACGAATCAGATAGAATCAACTGTTCTTTCGTATTGAAAAAAATTGTCGACAACTCAAATATCCAGACTATAGCAATAGCAATGGATATGGTTGAAAAAGGACATGAAAAATGACAATAATCTGGTATTTAATGGCCTCCATAGGACTCATGCCCTGCTAAGATTAAGCCTGTCATCATCCCCCGGCAAGGACACAATACCCAAGGTTTTCGCACTATCAATGGTAGGTTGCAAACTAAAGATAAGAGTCGCTCGCAAGATGGCTTTACAAGCTTGCATAGGCGTAGCCCCTAAAAGCTAACTTAATCTGAATCTCTTGTTGGCGACTCTTAAAGCTCGTTGTAATTTGGCGAAAACATAGTCCTACCGCCACCATCGCTCCCGACATGACCATGCCACCTACAGGAATCATTTGATACGGCGTAAAGGATAAAACGTTAGCACCCAATAATACCGCTAACGTAAGGACCGCACCAATACCAATACTAACACACGCAATCCATGATGCATGCCGAATACCTACTCCTCGTTTACCTCCATTGATAGCGACGACTGATCAACATCACCAACAATACGCCGCTAGTAAACAAAGGATGGTCGGCACCAAAAATAAAATGCAAAACATAGCCTACTACTACAAGCTGTACTACTGCTCGTAAGGCACTATGCAATATTTCTAGTTCTAACCGCATTTTCTGCTGATAAGATACGATAACAGCCATGGCGATAAGCACAGTTGCCATCAGTAAGGATTCATTCGATAAGGCGTTAAAGCTCCCCATGTAGCACCTCACAATCTGCAATATGTCCATCTTTCACAGTAATACGACGTTGCCCCATACGAACACTTTGGTCTAGATTATGGGTCACCTGTAACAAGGTTAATCCTTCTTTATGCAACTGCATAAGACCTTGTTCTACCCACTCCGTATTTTCTGTGTCCAAGGCGGATGTCACCTCATCTAATAGCAACACATCAGGGGCAAACAGTACACTACGAATCAAGCAAATTCGTCGCATTTCACCACCGGATAACTCCGTATTAGACTTCTCTAACAACTGTAGATCCGTATGAAACAAATCGAATAGGTCTTTGATTCTTGCTTCATCAACAGAAAGACCTCGCATGGTAAAAAGGAAAGGCTAGATTCCCTCGCACGGTTTGCCCAAACAAGTAGAGTCTGCTGGAAACAGTATGCCACTCGTTGGCGATACTCTGTCGGTGCATAGCTTTCGATAGGCCTACCTTGAAAGAAAATCGCACCTTCCGTAGGAGATATCAAAGGAACTTGCCAATTTTTAATATCGTGCTCTTACCGCTCCCAGAAGGACCTACGATAGTAATACTTTCACCGACGTCGACAGAAAAAGAAATATCTTGTAAAATCTGACGGCCATGAATCTCTAAAGAGAGATGTTCAAAATGTAGTACTGACATACTATACGCTCATTATAGAAATTACAAATCGATAACTAGTTCCACTGGGCAATGGTCAGATCCAAAAAAATATCTGCATGGATTTTTCGCCTCTTGGATTTTATCAGCAATGCTGTTGGATACTAGGAAGTAGTCAATTCTCCATCCTACGTTTCGTTCACGAGCTTTTGCCCATATAGGACCACCACTGTAAGCATCTACCGCATCAGGGTATAAATAGCGGAATGTATCTGTAAATCCAGCCGCTAGTAGTTCTGTCATTTTTTCGCGTTCTTCATCACTGAAACCAGCATTTTTACGATTTGTTTTAGGGTTTTTTAAGTCGATTTCTTGATGGGCAACGTTCAAGTCACCACACAGAATCACAGGCTTTTTCGCATCTAATGCCAGTAAATACTCACGGAATGCCACTTCCCATTCCATACGATACTCCAAGCGAGCCAATTCACGTTGGCTATTTGGTGTATAGCACGTAACTAAGTAGAACTTTTCATATTCCGCCGTGATCACACGTCCTTCTTGGTCATGTTCCTCAATGCCAATACCATTCACTACGGAAATTGGCTTTTCTTTTGTGAAAATAGCCGTACCGCTATAGCCTTTTTTCACTGCACTATTCCAATATTGTTCATGGTTCGGTAAGATCATTTCAATTTGTTCTGGTTGTAATTTTGTTTCTTGTAAGCAGAACATATCTGCATCTAATGCATTGAATGCATCCATAAATCCTTTTTGTCATGGTGCACGCAAGCCATTCACATTCCAAGAGATTAATTTCATTGTTAGTACCTCATAGTATTTAGTAACAAAAAAATATATTGATTATATCATAAACTCTTATTATGTATTATTTAGTTTTTTTATAGGTATTTATTATTTAAAAATCAATAGATTTTGTCCGTATAATCCATATTATTTGCCCAAAAAAATTTAACCCATAAATTTAGGTCAAAAATTGGTCATTTTTTTATGATGAATTGATATATCTATTATATTACAAAAAGCTCTCTGACCGCAAAAATTCCGTTAATTTACTACCTTATTCTTACTTTCTATTTTTCGATTTTACTTTTCTGATAAATAAGATTATAATAAGGAGCAGTTATTTTCGGAGGTTTTTTTATGTCATTTCTATCAAAAAATTGGGCAGGACTGTTAGCCTGTCTGATCATTTCTATCATCTCTTGGGTTTTAGGAGACTTTCTGCCTGTTGTGGGAGCACCTGTTTTCGCCATTTTTTTATCGGAATGATTCTCTATCCCTTTCTCACTTCCTATAAACAACTGGATGCCGGCTTGACTTATAGCTCAAAAATTGCTTCAGTACGCTGTTATCTTACTGGGATTTGGACTCAATATCTCTCAAGTTTTTCGAGGTTGGAAAAATCTTCCCTTCCTGTCATCCTCTCAACTATTTCAATTGCTCTGATTATAGCTTTCTTTTTCCAACGATTTTTTAACCTTGATAGAAAGCTAGCTATCCTGGTTGGTGTAGGCTCTTCTATCTGTGGCGGTTCTGCCATTGCAGCGACTGCTCCTGTTATTCACGCCAAGGAAAAAGAAGTGGCCCAATCCATTTCTGTTATCTTTTTTTCTTCAATGTCTTGGCGACTCTTATCTTTTCCAACTCTAGGTTCTTGGCTCCATCTTTCCAACGAAGGTTTTGCTCTCTTTGCGGGTACTGCAGTCAACGATACGTCCTCTGTAACAGTGCATGACTAGCGCTTGGGATAGTCTTTACCAAAGCAATACTCTCGAGTCTGCCACTATTGTCAAACTGACCCGTACTCTAGCTATTATCCCTATTACTCTCTTCCTCTCCTATTGGCAAAGCCGTCAACAAGGAAACAACCAAGGAGTAAAGCTTAAAAAAATCTTCCCCGTTTTCATTCTCTACTTTATCCTAGCTTCTCTGCTAACTACTCTTCTCACATCTTTCGGTGTCAGCAATAGCTTCTTTTCACCTCTCAAACAACTCTCCAAATTCCTCATCATCATGGCTATGAGTGCTATTGGTCTCAAAACCAACCTCATTGCTATGATCAAATCCAGTGGAAAATCCATTTTTCTTGGAGCCCTTTGCTGGATTGCTATCATCCTGACTAGTCTTGGCATGCAATTACTCATCGGTATTTTCTAAGAAAAAAGGGAGCCTAAAGGCTACCTCAGAACGTAGACAGACGTCATTTTTGGCGTTTGTCTTTTTGTATGTTCAAAGATATTTTGTCTTATCATCTACTATTCCATCCAAAAATCTGATTTAAAGCAAAATAAAAGGGATATTCCCTATCCATTTCACTTATTTTTTTCTATATGTTGTGGTAGAGACAATTTTGGTACAACATACAACTTTCCGAAAAAAATTGTACTTTTTTTCGGAAAAATGTACTCCTTTAGGAAAGTATCTAAAAAGTGCCCAAAGTCCTTGGCGCTGTAGGCGTTTTCAAGTGATAGATACATCACAAAAAGTATCTGAAAAAGCTCCGGGATCATCATCTCAGCACCGAAAATGCGCTATTTTTTTGCATGAAAAAAACGAAAAATTCGGGGTCTGCATACAAAAAAATCGGAGGTGTTAGCCTCCAATTTGTTCTATTTATTTTTTTATTGTTTTTTTATTGTAAAGTAGACCCCACCGAATGAACATAGGTTGTAAAAAGCAAATGAAAAACTGCGAGGATAATAGCTTCTGTGCCAAAATAGCCCATTTCTAGACCTCTTTTTCAACAACAACAAGCCTATAGTTTCGACAACGATCAAAAAAATAAAAATATAAAAAAATTTTTTTGCCTTAAGCATATTGTTACCTCCTTAAACATATGGAAAAACGGCAATCAGCATTCACTAAATTACCGTTTTGTTTTGAATTCGCTTACATTTTTATCACATATTTTCGATATGTGCTTTCCAAATATATCAAATGAGGGCATCAAGTTTTTTTGTTAGAAAAAAATAAAAATTTCTTCCTTTTTCTATCTGTTAAATTAATAGATTTCTTTAAAGAAATCCTATAAAATTTTTGGTATAATGTTAAGGCTAGCCTAAGAGATACGTAAAAGTTAATTTTTCAAAAAGAATAACCAGTAAGAATTAAAACAATGGAAGATTAAACAGAAATCTCTACCATCATCCATGTGGAAACAAGATTATATGAAATAAAAAGGAGTAACCAATGACAGGAATTTATTCAGCACGTGAATACCGTGATAAATTATATGATGATCTTCATGTTCGATTAAGCGATACAGTAATTTTGATGTGTGCGATTTTTATTGCCTCTATAGGCTTAAATATGAACTCAACAGCTGTTATTATTGGAGCCATGCTGATTTCCCCTCTTATGACACCGATTGTTGGACTGGGATTCGGTTTAGCTATTTTTGATACCCGTTTAATCAAGCAATCTCTAGAGGTTTTACTCACTCAAGTATTGGTCAGTTTGCTTGTGTCAGCTCTGTATTTCTGGATTTCTCCCTTATCTTATGCAAGTAGCGAGTTGATTGCACGAACCTCTCCAACCATTTGGGATGTTCTCATTGCTATTGCGGGTGGGATAGCGGTGTAATTGGTTCAAGAAAAAAAGAAGCAAACAATATCGTGCCAGGAGTAGCCATTGCAACAGCTCTGATGCCACCTATCTGTACTGCCGGCTATGGTTTAGCTAATGGAAATGTACAATTTATATATGGCGCTCTCTATCTTTTTCTTAATTAACTGTGTCTTTATCATGCTAACCAATATTGTTGGAACAAGAATTTTGATGAGAAAAATCTCCCTTACGCTCATTTAAAGAGCTAAACATTAAAAATGAGAATTGGGTTGATATCCTTGATTGTATTATTAATTCTTCCAGACCACCTATTCAGCAGTCACGCTGACGATAGATCAAGCACGAAAAGAAGGAATCAAACAGTTTGTAGGAAAAGAGTTCACCAATCATACGGTCATTAGTCAAGTCTACAAGGCAAGTAAAAATGAATTGGTCTTGACAATTGTTGGCAATCCGCTTTCAGAAGAACAATTAGAAACGCTCCGCCAAAAAACAAGCCTCTTACGGTATTCAATCTGTTCATTTGAAAGTAAACCAAGTGAATCAAATTCATAATTCGACAAAAATGGATAGCGAGACGACCAAAAGAATTTTTATGAAAATATTAATAAGTATATCGATCAAAAACTCTCTGAAAAATTCACAAAAAGATATTGTAAAAAGAAAAATGAAGAAGATAAGGATTAAGGATATTATTGTAAATGAATTTTTCTTTCCATGCCTGAATTTGTGTTATTTCTTCTGCAAGCACTTCTTTACCGATACGGATTTGACGTGCTACGCACTCTGGCGCTGTACCACTGTAGTTACTACGACTCGCTACGCGAGCTTCGATGGTGATGGCATCCAAGATATCCGCTTCAAAGTGGTGTGAAATAGCTTTTGAAATCTTCTACTGAAAGATCCAACAGCACACATCCTTTTTCGATGCAATGTCTGCACTGCCGCCCTACGATGGCATGAGCTTCACGGAACGGTACCCCCTTTTTTTCGCCAAGTAGTCCGCCATGTCCGTAGCGTTAGAGAAATCATCATCCAATACCGATTTCGTATGGTCTTCATTGACTTTCATATGGCGTAACATATCCGCCGTAATAGAAATAGCGAAATGCAAAGTATCGATCGTATCGAAGACGCCTTCTTTATCTTCTTGCATATCCTTGTTGTACGTCATGGGTAGGCCTTTCATGGTTGTAAGAAGCCCCATCAAATGACCGTAAATACGACCTGTTTTACCACGTACGAGTTCACATACGTCTGGATTTTTCTTTTTGTGGCATAATCTCGAACCAGTGCAATGGGCATCGTCCAATTCGATGAACCCAAACTCTGTGCTAGACCATAGGATTAATTCTTCGCTTAAACGGCTTAGATGCATCATCACTTTTGCCCCAAAGCTGAGGAATTCTAGTACATAGTCACGGTCGCTGACAGCATCCATACTATTTTCATAGATGGCATCGAAATGCAACAATTCCTTCGTGATATTTTGATTAATCAGATATGTGGTCCCCGCCAAAGCCCCTGCTCCTAATGGCATTACATTGGCATGTTTAAAGATTAACGGCAAATTATCAAAGTCACGACTGATCATGGAGAAGTAGGCCATCATGTGGTGGCTAAATAACACTGGTTGCGCCCGTTGTAAATGGGTATATCCAGGGATAATCACATCTTTATACTTCTCTGCTACTTCTAAGAAGGCTCGTTGCAAGTTCACAAGCTCTTCCCCCATGTGCACTACGGCCTTACGGATATACATATGCAAGTCCACCGCCACTTGATCATTACGGCTACGACCTGTATGGAGACGTCCGCCTGCCTCACCGATGGCATCAGTTAAGCGCTTTTCGATGTTCATATGGATGTCTTCTAAGGCCACGGAAAACTCGAAATCTCCTGCATCAATCTGTTGTTCAATAGCCTGTAAACCTGCTACGATGGCATCCTTATCTTCCTTGGAAATGATCTGTTGCTCTGCTAGCATTGTGGCATGGGCAATACTGCCTGCCACATCTTCTTTATACATACGGGAGTCAAAGGAAATAGAGGACGTGAAGTCCTCTACTGCCTTATCCGTCCCTTTGGTAAAAGCGTCCGCCCCAAAGTTTCGCCATTATTTTTAAACCCGCTTTCTCTTTCATTAATGCATTGATTGTTAAAGGCAATCCGAATAAGTTGATGAAACCTTCTGCATCAGCTTGGTTATATACATCATCTTCTTCAAATGTTACAAATTCTTGGTTGTACAAGGAATATGGAGACGTAGAGCCTGCACTCATGATGTTACCTTTGTACAATTTCAATGTGACTTGACCTGTTACTGTTTGTTGTGTGCTATCCACGAAGGCTTGCAAGGCGCTCATCAATGGAGCAAACCACATGCCATCATACACAAGTTCTGCGTATTTATTAGCCACCAATTCTTTATAATGGTATGTGGCTCTATCTAGGCAAAGGTATTCTAATTCTCTGTGCGCATACATGATGATAGCTCCGCCAGGATTTTCGTAAACACCACGAGATTTCATGCCCACTAACCGGTTTTCTACGATATCTACAATACCGATGCCATTAGTCGCGCTGATTTCATTCAAAGTTTGTAAAAATAGTTAGTGGAGACATAGTTTGACCATTCACCGCCACTGGAACGCCTTCTTTGAAGTCGATCGTCACCATAGTTGGTACGTCTGGCGCTTCTTCTGGAGATTTGCTAACTAAATATACATCATTTTTAGGTGCGTTGTTAGGATCTTCTAAATCGCCCCCTTCATGGGATAAATGCCATACGTTTTTGGTCCATGGAGTATGGGTGTTTTTAGTTGCCACTACTGGAATGTCGTGTTTTGCTGCATATTCCATGCAATCTTCCCGGGATTTCAATTCCCATTCACGCCATGGGGCGATGATTTTTGTATTTGGTGAAAGTGCTTTAATAGTCAATTCAAAACGAACTTGGTCATTCCCTTTACCTGTCGCACCATGAGCGATGGCATCAGCACCTTCTTGTGCAGCAATTTCTACTAATTTTTTTGCAATTAATGGTCTTGCAAAGGAAGTGCCTAATAAGTATTTACCTTCATACACAGCGCCTGCTTTTACCACTGGCCAAATGTAGTCGGATACAAATTCTTCTTGCGCATCGATGATGTACGCTTTAGTAGCACCAGATTTAATTGCTTTTTTCTCTACTGCGTCATAATCTTCTGGTTGACCTAAGTTCACGCATACAGCGATAACTTCTGCGCCATAGTTTTCTTTCAACCAAGGAATGATAACAGATGTGTCTAAACCGCCGGAGTAGGCTAATACTACTTTGTTAATGTTGCTCATAATTGACCTCTTTCTTTGTGTAAATGACTGCTGTGCAGTGCTTGTTTGTATCTTATGAACGTATTATACAACCATTTGTATAATAATGCAAGTATTTTTTTATAAAAATTCTTTTATATACATTTTTATTCTATATACCTATCATTTCATAGTCATTTTCCTATAACCAACCGTTCTATCAAATACCTATAGCACTCACTCACCTATATCACATCAGTTTCTATCCCCCTATTGTTGATACATCCTAGATGTGATATGATGAACCCATGAAAACACTTTTAAACTCATTCTTGTGCTCGCTTTGGCGGCTGGCGGTTTTATATTGGTTCGTGGGTATACCCCGGGAGGCAGTAGCACCCCTACGCAACATACAGCACAGACTACAAAAGAACAAACCATTGAACAAGGGAAGATCAACTTTCCAGAATCGACCGCATTAAACGTCTCTTTCATTTCCAACAAGCTGTAGAGGAGGCCATGAACAAACGGGTGCCACCAGAGCATCGCGTTCGCGAGCGAAAAACATTAGCCCTATTGTGAAACAAGCATTAGTGGCGACAGAAGATAAACGTTTTTTTATGAGCATGGAGCGGTAGATTTCTTTTAGTATTGGTCGCGCCTTGTATACGAATACCGTGGCTGGTCAAACCGTGGAGGGTGGCAGTACGATTACCCAACAATTGGTAAAAAACCTATTCCTCTCCTCTAAACGGATTATGTCTCGCAAGGTGGAGGAAATGTTTCTTGCCTATTTAATGGAACATTATTACAGCAAAGATGAAATCATCACCATGTATTTGAACACTATTTATTATGGCACCGATTACTATGGTATCAAATCAGCCTCTGAAGGGTACTTTAACACGGACCCGAAGGACCTCAACTTGAGCCAAGCCGCAGTACTTGCTGGCATTCCTCAAGCGCCGTCCTACTTTAACCCGGTCAGCAACATCGATGCGACGAAACAACGACAACGGACCGTATTAAACCTCATGGCTCAGCAGGGGATAATCTCCTATGCGGACATCGATAAAGCGTATTATAAGCGACTCGATGCGCCGAAGAAACACCGGAATTAATACATAGATTGTCCCACATGAAGGGGATGGCTATTGCTGTCTTTCAAAAAGTATATGATAAAACAAAAATAAAGCAGAGATACAGTTATACTTCATAACCGCATCTCTGCTTTTCTATCTATTCACTTCTTTTGTATTGGTACCTAATCCTACCTCACAAATCGGTGGATCCCCTCGTCCTGTATCAGGTCATGATTCCCTAACAGTGAAAGAGCCATTCTATCGCCCTAAGTTCCCCACTGGCACATAGATCGTACCGCTAGACATAGGCGCAATCGTGCCTTGATTGTAGATTAACACCACATCGTGGTTTTCACGGGCAAAGAAACTATTCGGTTTGCTTGGCGTTGCGTCTGTGAAGATGGCTTTCTTACCTTCTGTTGGTAACTGCTGTAAGCCAGCTGCAATCGTTTCTTGCGGCAAGCCACCGAAATCACTTAAGGACAAGGATCGTCCTGTTGTGGTGTTGAAGGTAAACCCTGTTTCCACATTCACCCCATGGGATGCATTATCCTGAATCGTATAGGTAGTGATTGTCACCGATAAAATCCCATTTCCATCAGCCTTGATATCATAGCTCATGTATAGGTTTTCCTTCTCTCCATCGAGAGCTTTTTCATTAGTTTTGCGCACCTCTTTGCGAAGTTTTTCTACATAGTCTGTAATCGTTTTATTGATGGCCTTCGTCACGTAAGGGCTGACAGACTGCACTTTTGGATACGTCATAGAAATATGATTTTCTTTGATCATCTCTGGCTTTACTGTCACTTGCAAGCGGTCTGTAAAGGCTTTCGCCGTTGAGGGCAATAATATGTTGTTTCCCTTGTCTAGCTTTCATCGTCTCTTCCCGAATGATGCGATTCGTCTCTGGGGACGCTGTGACAGAAATGCGTTCTCCTACCACGACAGGTACCGTTTTCACCACGGCGATATCTTCTGCCTGTAATGCGATTGGCATGGATAGAGCTAGTAAAAGGGCTCCAAATATCTTTCTTTTCATAGTGTATCTCCTTATTATTTACGATATATATATCATTATATATACACCATTAACATGAACCGTTTATGAATACTTTCATTATACCCTTAGAAATCAATCATGTATACACAATTTAGCACTTTACTTATTGAAAGTCCTTGAGAATATTGATACAATAGACTAGATAGTAGTGTATTTTAAGGAGGTATAACTATGAAGCATGATTTTTATGAGTCATGATATTAGCTTACCGGAATTAACAGTCAGAGGCATGCTACTAGGTGCGATTATTACATTAATCTTCACAGCATCTAACGTATACCTAGGTCTGAAAGTAGGTTTGACATTCTCATCCTCTATTCCGGCTGCTGTAATATCTATGGCAATCTTACGCTTCTTCAAGGATTCCAACGTTCTTGAAAACAACATGGTACAAACGCAAGCATCTGCTGCGGGTACCTTATCTGCAGTCATCTTCGTATTGCCTGGTCTATTGATGATCGGCTATTGGCAAAACTTTGACCTAATGCAAACATTGTTATTATCCGCTTGCGGTGGCTGTCTTGGGGTATTATTCACTATTCCATTACGCCGCGCTATGGTTATGAACAGTGACTTACCATATCCAGAAGGTCGTCTCTCTGCAGAAATTTTTGAAAGTAGGTTCTAGTGTTCTCGGCGAAACAACAAAACAATCTGGCGGTATGAAAGAAATCGTATCCGGCGGTGTGTTAGCTGGTGTTATCAGCTTTGTTACACAAAGGTCTACGCGTATTGGGCGAATCTAAATCTTTCTGGTTCCCTGTAGGCGCCGGTGCTACACAAATTCCATTCGGTTTCTCCTCTGCTCTATTGGGCGCGAGTTTCCTAATCGGTATTGCCGCGGTATCGCTATCTTGATCGGTATGATTATTGCTTGGGGTGGTTTCGTACCATACTTAACAAAACCATCTACCAAATCCAGACAATCTAGAAGCTATTAAATTCTCTAGCACAGTTTGGAAAACAAAAGTCCGCTTCATCGGCGTCGGTACTATCGGTGTCGCGACGATTTGGACATTGTTGACATTGATCAAACCAATCATTGAAGGCATTAAATTGTCCATCAAATCCATGACGGCTAGCGCAGAATATCGCGATACACACCGTATGGATACAGATATGAAACCATCCACTATCGGTGTTGTATTTTGCTTTTAATTATCATTGGACTTATCATTTGCTTCTACTCTTTTCGTATCCGCACTTCCAATGTCTGCAGTGCCTTGCTTGGACTCTTGTAATTGCAGGTATCGTAGTGGCATTGTTAATTGGCTTCTTCGTAGCTGCTGCTTGCGGTTACATGGCTGGCTTGATTGGTACTTCTGCAAGTCCAATCTCTGGTATCGGTATCATCGGTATCATCGTATCTTCTCTAGTAGTATTTGCCATCGGTTCTGCTAATAACTTATTATCTACTCCAGAAGGTATTAAATTCTCCACTGCTTTGGCGATTTTCATGACATCCGTTGTTATCTCCATTGCAGCCATTTCCAACGATAACTTACAAGACTTGAAAACTGGTCAATTAGTAGGTGCTACACCTTGGAAACAACAGGTAGCTTTTATTAATCGGTTCCCTAATCGGTGCCGTGGCTATCGCTCCAGTGCTTGACTTGTTATACCACGCTTACGGTTTCACAGGCGCTATGCCTCGTGAAGGAATGGATCCTGCCCAAGCATTATCCGCTCCACAAGCTACATTGATGCGTCAAATCGCAGAAGGTATCTTCAATGCTAACATGGATTGGACTTACATCTTCTACGGCATCGTAGTTGGTATCGTAGCCATCGTTGTAAACTTGATTCTAAAATCTACAACAAAATCCTTAACATTGCCACCACTTGCAATTGGTATGGGTATCTACTTACCTCCAACATTGGAAATGCCTCTTGTAATGGGTGCCATCATCGGTTACTTCGTAAATCGTTACATCACAAAACGCGCGAAAGAACGTCTCTGGTGCTTATGCAGATGCTGACGTAGAACAATCTAACCGTCGCGACGTATTGTTCGCTTCTGGTTTGATTGTTGGTGAAAGTATCATCGGTGTTATCATCGGCGGTGTTATCGCCTTCTCCGTAAGTACAGGCGGTAGCGAAGCTCCTCTTCAATTAGCTTTCACTGAAGCAAAAATCCTACGGTGATACAGCTGAATGGTTAGGCTTTTGCATCTTACATCTTCGTTGCGCTTTGCTTGATTCGCATCGTAATCGCTTCTAAATTCAACAAAGCTGAAGCTGAAGCAATCGAAAACATGAATAAATAAAACACTACACATATCACAAAAGAGGCTGTAACCCCTATGGTTACAGCCCCTTTTTATTTCGCTAAAGAAATACACAAATACTACTATTTTTCCATTGTTTCTACCATATTGATAGAGCCACACCAATCCATAGATACATCCGATGACAGTGGCAATCATACCACCAATGGATACATCCCACAGGAAGGATAAGGCTACTCCGATAGTTGTGGCAATGGTAGATACCACTATGCTGATTAAAACCATGGCTTTCACAGAGCGAGCCAGCATAAATGCCGTCGCCGGTGGTCCAATCATACAGCCAGTTACTAAGATAGCCCCCACCGTTTGAAAGGATGCTACGGTAGTCAGCGATGTCAATGTCATGAGCCCGTAGGATACGGCCATAGGCATCGCTTGGTACACCTTGGCACACACCGGATCAAAGGTGGTGAGAATTAATTCTTTCTTGAATAGTACAATGCATACGGCATTGATGACGCACACTAGAATGGCAATCCATAATAGCATAGGTCCTAAATCATAGGCATCTACGGTGAATCGTTGGAACGTAGCGAAAGCTAAATCCCTAAAATTGCTGTATCTACGTCTAAGTGGACATGTTTTTCCGAACAATGTCACCAGCGACGATGGCAAGGGCAAATAAGAAGGGAAATACGACACCAATCATCGCGATCTGGTCGGATGTAGCGACGTCGTTGCATCCATTCTACGGCATACACCGTGCCTACCCCCCATAGCCGTGGCACCTATGATGAGCCAAGGGGAGTTTAAATCTTTCGTCACTAAAAATGCCAACACAATACCCAAAAAGACCGTATGCGTAATGGCATCCACCATCATAGATAAGCGACGCAACACCAAGAACGTGCCGATAAGGCTACAGCTGATACCAGTTACTGTGGCGATGCCCCAAATTTCTAGTATATGACTCATCCGAAACACCTCCTTACAAGGCGCTTACCTGTAGCCAATGTCATGCTTAATAAAAATCATGCCTGTCATGACGATGATAATCATCGGTCCTGTCGGCAAATTGCCCCATAGGGCGCTCACAAAGGTCCCCATAAAGGCCACCACACTACCGCTAATAGCAGCGATGATGACTAAGGTGCGCAAGGAATGTGTCCACTGGCGACCAATCATAGCAGGTCCTATGAGTAAAGAGCTAATCAAGATAACACCTACGGTACGGATACCAATAACGATGGTCACGATCAATGCGGCGCGGTAGAAAAAGCGCACTTTTGATACAGGAATCCCCATCAACTGTGCTTCAATGGGGTCAAATACGGTAAGACTCAATTCTTTCCAAAGTATAATAACCCCACCCACAATACAGGTACCGCAGATTGCCATCACCCAAATATCGCTTTGCATCATGGTCACAGCTTGTCCAAAGATAAAGGTATTGAGCCCTGCTTGTCCCGCATTTTCCATCGATTGCACACGGGTCAACAAAACTGTACCAAATCCAAAGAAAGCCGCTAAAATCGTAGCCAAGGCCGCATCAAAGCGGACTGCTTTTTGGGATGTTTTGTACATAATCCATTCTGCCAAACAGGCCGTGCAAATCGCACCGAGCAATAGCACTGTGGTGTCTTTCACGCCTGTTAAGAGGAATCCTGCCACTACCCCCTGGTAGTGTAGAATGGGCTACCCCATCACCCTAGCAAGCTTTTCTTGGCGCAGTACCGCAAAGGTTCCTATGACGCCACACACCAAACCTAGCATTACCGTTCCTAGTGCTACGATTTGAAATGTATATTGTTGTAATAATTCCATGGGCGCCTCCTAGTATGAATATGTCTCATCTAGGATTGGGGAGCCCACTATATCTCGAACGGGTCCCATGCCCACCAATCTGCGATTGATGCAGAGAACTTGATCAAAATAAGCTTCCAATGTCTGTAAATTATGATGGACGATGAGTAATGTTTTTTTCCCTGCAGATTGCATGTCTTTCATAATCTTCACTAGTACAGACTCGGTGGTCTTGTCGATGCCTTTGAAAGGCTCGTCTAATAGGTACACATCTTGGTTTTCCACTAGCGCACGAGCTAAGAACACGCGCTGTTGCTGTCCTCCAGACAATTGCGATATAGACCGTTCTGCGTACTCTAGCATACCTACCGTTTGCAACGCTTTTTGTCGCCTCGTCTCGTTCTGCTTTTTCCGGGCCGTTTAAACCAACCTAATCTGCGGTAGGTGCCCATCAACACCACTTCAAAGACCGTGATAGGGTAATCCCAATCCACCGTCGATGTTTGTGGTACATAGGCAATATGGTTGTAAATACTGTCTTTCTTAGCCCCACCATAGGCGGAGATAGTCTTAGTATCTAATGTTAATGTAATCGTTCCTCTTGCGACCGGTACCAATCCTAATATGGCTTTCACCAAGGTGGATTTACCGGCCCCATTAGGGCCAACTACGGCCGTCATCGTACCTTGTTCAATCTGAAAGGATACATTTTCTAGCACTAGATTTTTCATCGTAGGCTACGGAAAGGTCCTCTACTTTCAGAATACACTTGTTGTCACTCATCATTTAAGAGCGCCCACAATTGTATCGATGTTGGCTTTGACCATACCAATGTATGTGCCGCCTTCTGTGTTAGGAGAGCCTAAGGAATCGGAATATAATTCACCGCCAATAGCTACGTCCCAACCTTTAGCTTTACATGCTTCTTGTACAGCTTCGATTGTTTTATGAGGAACAGAAGATTCTACGAAGATTGCTTTGATTTTATGGTCTACAATAAATTGTACTAAGTCGTTCATGTCTTTTGTGCCCGCTTCTGTTGCTGTGCTGACACCTTGCAAGCCTTTCACTTCAAATCCATAAGCGCGAGCAAAATAATGGAATGCATCATGAGCTGTTACGAGTACACGGGATTGTTCAGGAATTTCTTTCGTTCTATCCTTAATATATTGATCCGCTGCATCTAATTCTTTCATGTACGCTTCGTAATTTGCTACATAATCTTTTTCGTGGCTAGGATCTTTTGCTACTAATGTGTCTTTTACCACTTTGGCAGCTAATTTCCAGTTTTTGTACATCGAACCAAATATGAGGGTCTTTGGCATCTGGGCCTTCTTCTTCAAAAGCTAACAATGTAGATGGATCCATATCTTTCGATACTTCCACTACAGTTTTATTAGATTTTTTCAATTCTTGGAATACTTCACCCATTTTACCTTCCAAATGGATACCGTTCAAGAAAAATAATGTCCCCTTTTTGCAAAGTAGATACGTCACCTGCACTAGCTTGGTATAAATGTGGGTCAACCCTCGCGCCCATCAAACCTTGCACTGACACATGGTCACCGCCAATTTTTGCACTAAATCTGTAATCATTGTTGTAGTAGTTACCACTTGTAATGGTTTACCTTCTTGCACCGTATCGGCTTGCTTTCCACAGCCGGCAATAGCCATAATACAAACGGCAAACACAATGAACAGACGCCATAATTTAAACTCTTTCATGGTCTTTCCTCCTTTACTAATACATGTGGGATTTCCCGTACTATCCCTAACATAAAAATTCCATGAGTCTTACTTACTTATACTATATCACAATTGATATTATTTCTCAATATAAAATTTTTTTGAATATGTATTTCAAAGGATGAAAGTATTAGCTATTACATTTGTTATCATTTATATATATGATAATGGTTATTATATATACATCAACTACGATATACTATCTTCAACTTTTTCTAATTTATCTAAATACCTATAATATAGGTGACAAGATTCTATAAGTCTGATATACTACAGATACAAAAAGTTAATCAAATCCATTGAAACAAAGAATCCCCACAGTTGCCGCTGTGGGGGTTCTGCTTTTTATAAAATAGTAAACACCGTCACTTCTCTAGGACAATTCATGCGCACTGGGAACCAATGTCCCGACCCTCGGCTCACATAGGCAAACAGTCCCTGTTCTTCGTAGAGGCCTTTCCAGTAAGGCTTATACACGGGCACTAAATTCGTCCCCCACAGGTTGATTTGTCCTCCATGGGTATGTCCAGACAAGGTCAGCGGAATATGCCGGCGAAATGCTTCTGGAATATAGTTCGGATGGTGCGCCAACAAGATAGGATATCCATTGTCTGGGATGCCTTCCATAGCTATATCTAACAAACGCACGTTTTCCTCTAGCACATCATCTTTAAAATGGTAATCCATGCCCACCAGGTACACCGGGCAAGGGCCCCCTAATATCTGTTGATGACTGTTGCGATACATATGCATCTTCGTTTGGCTCAAACGCTTCCACACGCGCTCTACATCGACGCGATACTCGTGATTCCCTAAAATGTAATCGATGCCATCAGGGAAATCTTGAACACGGCTATCTAAATAGTCCGCCACTTCATCAAGATAGGCTAAATCATCGATTAAATCACCGGTGATGACCAATCGATGTGGATGTTCGCTAGCAATGGCATTCACCATTTCTTTCAACTTATCCATGCCGATGAAAGGCCCGATATGAACATCACTGAGTTGCCCGATTTTGTATCCTTTCAGCACCTCTGGTCTATCTTTCAGTGAAAGTTGTAATCTGCGCAATTGCAATTCATTATTTCCCTGAAAGGCCGACACTGACCCTGTAACACCCACAACGGTCGGGTACCACCACTGCTGTGCATTTGAAAAAAAGTTTCGACGTCCCTATATGAATGGGGTCATCTTCTTTCACTGGACCCGTCGCTAAGCGCAATAGCCCGTACACTACACCAAAGATGGCTAACGCCACAAATGTGCCTATGAGTGTCACCACCAATCCATTCAGCTCGATGAGGGCTGGGCGCACTAGGTCCATCACGACGCCCTCATGGATACTGTACATAAAGCGTTGCAAAAGAATCGTGGCTAGTGCAAGAACTAGCCCTGTTACAGCTCCATATGTAAAGCCTTTTTCGTAAATTGGCACCTCTAAATGTACTCACGATTCCGCCTGTGATGGCTCCTATCATCGTCATCCCCAGTGCTAGGATGCCTATAAATATATATATTCTCATCTATATCACTCCTCGGTATAGATTAACAAAGATCAATGAATTTGCCATGAGGCCCCGCCCAAGGCAGCACGTGAAAGGCCTCTTTGCGACAGAGAATCCAATCATTTCTAAGAGGGATAATCTGACCTTGTGCTACTGCTTGTTGCACCGATTCATCACCTTCTAGAGCTATCGTATTCGATGCATCTATTGCCACCTCTGTAGCGACCCCTCGGTAGCCTTTCATCGTCCATTTGCGATGGCTAAAAAAATATGGGTTACTTCTTTCACCATAGGTCGTTCCATGGTGACCGTGATGCCTACGTCTTGCAATACCTCGGTTAACGCGGTTTTGCGACTCGTCGCCGTACCCCTTTCTACACTTGGAAATTCCCACATTCCTTGGAGCAAGCCTTCCTTCGGTCTCCGATGGAGTACGTAATAGCCCTCTAGGGTTTGGATAATTCCTACGTAGAGTTGTACCGCTTGCACCTTTGTTTTCTTGATCCGTATAGGCAACACTTGTTCCGTGCCTTCTGCTTTTGCCTTACAATCCTGTACCAATGGACAGGACTCACAGCGAGGTGTTTTAGGAATGCAGATAGATGCCCCAAAGTCCATAAGGGCTTCGTTAAAGTCGCCTGGTCGATCGTAAGGCATGGTGTCTTCTACCAAGGTAGTAATCACCTTTTTGCCGACAGTGCCTAAAATATCTTCATGGATATTGTACAGACGAGCATACACACGAAGTACATTGCCGTCTACGGCGGGTTCACGCGAGTTATAGGCGATGGAGAGCACTGCACCGGCTGTATAGGAGCCTACCCCTTTCAGGGATTCCATTTCCTTCCGTGTCCGTGGTACTTGGCCCCCATAGGTTTCCACCACTTCTTTGACGCCTTGGTGCAAATTGCGAGCTCTAGAATAATAGCCTAGACCTTGCCAAGCACGGACTACTGTATCTTCTTCGGCAGATGCTAAACTTTCTAAGGTAGGAAATTGCAACACCCAGTTTTCAAAATACGGTCGCATCGCCTCAATCCGTGTTTGCTGAGACATGACCTCAGACACCCAAATCCGATAAGGATCTTTACTTTCACGCCAAGGCAACTCCCGTTTATGCACATCGTACCAATCTAGTAAATGCTGGGGCCACGCCACTTGGCTCTGTGACTCTGTTTGTTTCACTTGCTCTTCTGGTTTCACTTCATATCCTCATATATCCACGCCGTCACACGGTCCACATCGTCGCTTTCTAGAATCTCTTCCACGGCTATAAACTGCATGGACTCAATGGTACGATTATCTTCTTTGAAAGTAATGACACCTTTCAATTTCTCGCCACCCCAAATCCGTGGAATCCACTGTTCATCACTGGCCCACATATGGTCAAAGGGAGTCTCCTCTAGGGTGAACCAATGTGGCTCCATTTCTTCCGATTCTAAAGGAATACCCTGAAACTGTTCCACTATATATACGTAACTAATATGGCTCAACTCCGGTGAGTACGGAAACTGAAAGTCCAATAGCCCCACTGCCTGTAGGTCCTCTTCTTTCACGAGCAAAGACACTTCCTCAAAGACTTCCCGCACTGCGCAAGCCCGGAAACTTTCACCATCCTCGATTTTACCGCCAAATCCATTATAATAACCGGCGCCAAAGCCCCGTTTTTTTACGTCCTAATAAAAAAATAAATTGTCCTGTTTGGGAAAACATAATGTTGTAGGTCTCATAATTCCTCCTATTCTTTTTATTATATCATGTTTCACACTTTCATAAACATCGCCCCCTATGATACTATAGTACTAGTGAGGTGAACTATGAAAGAACCATTAATTTTTGATATTGCCTTGGGTCAAACAAAACCCGACAGCATGCACAATCGCGACGGGCATTGCCCCTTTTGCGAGCCCTCGCAATTAATCGACATATTAGATACATCGGGGTCCATCATTTGGCTCATGAATAAATACCCAGTCCTACAACATACGTGGCCCACGGTCATCATTGAGACACCGCCCCATGTGCATACAGAATATTCCAAACTGCCCTTGTCCGAGGCCATCCATATTTTAGAATTTGGTCGCGAGAAATGGGAACAGGTAAAAGGAGACCCCCGTTTCAGATCTGTCTTATTTTTCAAAAACTATGGCCCCATGTCGGGTGGATCCATTTACCACCCTCATAGCCAAATCATTGGTTTAGAAGACTATGATTATCGTCAAGATATCCATGTGGAGCATTTTTGAAGGATGGCTCATTCATGAAGAGCCCGGTCTTCGCATGACCTTATCCAACCGTCCTATCAACGGTTTTTTGAATTCAATATGCGATTTAACCCACATCTAGAGACATCGATTCTTGCCAACTATTTACAGCGTACCTTGCGCTACCTATTAGAAGGATTTTTCGAAATATGCGAAATCCTATAATTTATTTTTTTCTATGATATTGGCGACGGCTTTCACTATATTAAAATCGTGCCCCTGCTACGTCACATCGCCCCTAGTCATTGGCTATGTGATTCCACAAGTGTGCAACGAGGAACGAGCCTTGAAGTCATCCGCCACATCCAACCGTATTTACACAACTCTTTGGAGGTTTTAATGAAAGTTTTTGCCATTGGCGATTTTACACCCTATCTGGGCAACCACCCACAAAGCCGATGACCATCTTTGGCCCCCACTGGGATCACCACTGGGAACGCATCCAAGCCCATTGGCGGGAACATATAGAGCCAGACGATTTAGTCTTTCTCGTAGGCGATATGTCTTGGGCCATGCGCCTCAGCGATGCCCAAGTAGACTTGGACGCTATCTCCGCCTTGCCGGGACAAAAATTTATGATTCGCAGCAATCACGACTACTGGTGGACGAGCCTACAAAAAAATGAATACCCTCATGGAAGGGCGCATCACCTTCTTACAAGGTAGAGGTCTATACCATCAAGGCATCGCCTTCGGTGGCACCAAAGGATATATCTATCCACAAGACCCGTTCTTTAAAGAAGAAGATGACCGCCACATCTACGAACGAGAAGTAATGCGTACCAAAGCGACCTTTAGACGCTATGGAAACTGCCATTACTGAAAGTGGCGATGACCCTTCTCAGGTAACACGCATACTCTTACTACACTATCCGCCTACATTGGAAAACCATGCAAACGGCTTCACGGACCTATTGGAAGAATACCACGTAGATCACTGCGTATTTGGTCATTTACACGACAAAACATCCTTTCAGAAAGTCCCTTCCCATTGGGGGCACACACAATTACACCTAGTCTCAGCAGACGCTGTAAATTTTATGATGAAGGAGATACCATGAGCCGTATCCACAAAGAACACTTACAAGCGGGGTACATCTTTGGTGACCCTTATAATTCAGAATACCTCTACCTACCAGCCGGTGAAGTGGGATCTAGCGACCCACGATGCATCTTTGAACAAGGTTCTACCAAAGAAGACCTTACCCTAGACGAAGCCTGCCGTATCATCGACCGATACACATTAAAACCGTGCAAACACCCTAGCCTAGGAAAACGGTCATTTTTAACCCAAAGGAACGCCATTACGCGTAGAACGCCATTGGCGTTCTTTTTGCTAAATAAAGGAATACTAGAAGAGCACGACATGTTCCGGAGCAAACCTAACCACTGTATCAGTTTGTGGAGGAATATGTCGTGCTCTTCCCTTTGCAACCTAAGCAAAAACGCCACTGGCTTCATAACGGAACCAGTGACGTCTCATAGGGGGTATATTTGTATTATTTGTGTTATTTATGTTAGTTATGTTTTATAGTAAGGATTTTTATAAGGAGAGTATTTCAAAAGTTTGAATTAGTATTTGCTAGTTTTTCATTTCCACATTGATAATTTCGCCAGTGATCGCATCTACTTTCACTTCAGCTTCTTTACCACTGCCGTCAATCATGTCTAATTCATAGACTAAGCGACCATGTTCTTTTTCAACAGACCAGTCCATAGCTTCGAACATGCCACCCACTTTTTCTTGGGCTTTAGTTTCAGCTACTTCTGGCATGATGATATCATTCACATCAAACGATTTAGACATGCTATGGCTACCTTTCATAGCTTGACCATACATCATAGAACCTTGTTTTTTTCATATGTTTACCATCATGTTTCATTGGTTTCACTTCTGTATTGATGATATCTCCATTTTCACGGATATGCATTTCAATTTTAAGGCCATCTACAATACCATCTACTTCATAAGTTGGATTGTGTTTTCCATCATAGGAAATACCTACAATATGTGCATCTGGATATAAAGATTTGAATTTTGTAACAACACCTTTATAATCTACATCACTCAATGGTAATACGCTAGGAACAACACTGCCTACACCATTCCAAGAATTAATTTTTTTGCCATTTGATCTGCTTTGGAATACTTTTGTACTTTTTCTTTGCATTCGCAACACCACTTGCCATCATAAGGCCTGCACCTAGAGCCATCACTGCAGCTCCAAAACGAAATATTTTTTTCATAGTTTCCTCCTTCACGTGCCATATGCATCGTGTCTTATATTTTAATTAAGGAATATTCGTTATTTCTAACTTGCTTATATCTTACCTTACATCTATGAAAGAATGATGAAAAAAATATGAGCCTTCTATGAAATTATCATGAATATTACATGAGCTTTAAGCAATCTTGTATTAAATGTTATAGCTATCTTCCAATCTAGATGTTGGCATGAAGATAAGTCGCTTTAAGAGCAATTACTATAGTTTTTTGCCGAAGCGACCAACCCTCTTATCCTTTGAATACCATCAACAGTTTCTATTATAACTTTACTTTGTTAGTTATCTAGATTAGCCATAGAATCTTCTAACGCTTTTTAACTCCTCCCCTTGAGTGAGAGTTCATCATAACTCTTCTTTTTTTCCCTTCCTTAATTTAACATGTTAATTTATAATAATATATTTTTGTTGTCCTGAAGATGTCTTTTTCTAATGTTTTTTATATTAGAATTCTCGCTATTTACGTAATTCAGAAAAAAAGAGCCCAACAATAATCTATCTTTTTCTTTCTATCCTATTCCATTCGTAACCCTTAAATAATTCTCTAAATAAAAAAAATACCTCATTCGTCTTTAAATTTATCGTTTCTTTAATTGCTATTTCCAATAAAAAAATTCACATCCATTTATATCACCTCGTATCAATGTTATTAACAACGTTGTTGATAACATTATACCATTTAGATATTCAAATTGCAATAGTCATAAAAATGGTCTTACACCTCGAAGTTGGAAAAATACATTTACTGCCATTCATAACTGTTATCTCATCTTGGCTCATCAGCTCCTTTCCTGTCTTTTGCTAAGTGCCCCGCCCTGCTCTCGCAGACTATTTATTTTAATCATCATCTTTTTAGTGGTTTTTAAGTTATTTGCTTAAGGTTTTTAGTTCAGATAAGGCCTTTTTCTAAAAGAAGCTAGAGAGCGAGGTTAAATACGTTGTAAGAGAATAAGTTATGGAGTACGTCATTTTGAATGATTCAGAGTTCGTATACTTCTATTGCGCAAAAAATAGCACTAGCTATTTAAATAGTTAGTGCTAAGAACTTTTATATGAGTAGCCCCCACATTTGACAAAGAGCCTATATATATAATAGGAATACAAAAAGAGACAACACCGAAAATGTTGTCTCTTAATCTGTTATTGTATGCTAGATAGTAATTAGTGCTTAACCATTGTTAAGATAGCTTCCAATTGAGGGAAGAATTCTTGACCGAAGTAAGCAAAAAAATACCAGAAATAATTAAGTATAACAAGAAGTATTTAGCTACATGAACCATGATGGAACTTGCATCAATAGAATGACGTAATTGGTCAGCTTTTTTGTGCATCGATTTTGTGTTCTTCGATGAATGTGTTAAGAGCGGGACCCTACGGCACCGATCGCAATCGCAATACTTTGTGGGAGAACATTTTACCAACACCGGCGGAACCAGAGTTAGTTGTCGCCAACCACAATGCTAATGTATCATGACCAGAGTCAATTGATGAGCCGCTGCTGTTTGCAATGGTCCGAACAATACGTTTGCATTTGTACCAGAACCTGTCAAGAACGCACCCAATGCACCAATTACAGGAGACAAATGCAGGGGTACATAGTACCAGTTGTCTGCTACCAATGCGTTAGCGATCATACCAGTCATACCAGAGTATGTCATCAATTTTGCAGTCACAACTACGGAAATAATTGTTACATACGTTAATTTCAATGTTTTTGAAAGTGTTAGTTAATACTTGTTTTTTTGAGTTCCAAGGCCCGCTTTTTGGATGAAACCACCAATTAAAGCAGAAATGAAAATCATAATACCGTGAGTTGCAATCCAAACAAATGTGTAAGGTTTTTGCATTTACACCAAAGATGGATAGGTACAGATGTTTTGAATACCATCAATGCATTATATACAGTCGGTACTAATTTAGATGTACCGATCAACAAGATGAAGATCAAGATGAATGGAGATGCTGCAATTAAGCCTTCTTTAGCAGATACTGTACGCGCTGCACCACCTTCAACTTTGTACTCAGGATCGTTAACAGGCATTAATTTTGCGATTGCAATGATCACACCCATGATTACTATGGAGGAGCCCATAACAGCAAGTTCTGGACCACCGCATACATGCTGATTAACAATTCTGGAATTGCCAATGCCAAACCCGACTAATAAAGTTTGTACGAATACACCTTTAATTGCTTTCACGCCACCGACAATGATGCCTACGATGAAGAATGGAGTAATCACGTTTAAGAAGAATAATTGCACTGCAATGAATGTACCCAATTCAGCTGGTTGTAGACCAGTCAAAGATGCCAATGTTGTTGTTGGAATCGCAATCGAACCGAATGTTGTAGGTACGGAGTTTGCTACCAAACAAGCCAAGATAGATTTCAATGGATCAAAGCCTACTGCTACCATCATTCGTCTCTGGGATTGCAACGGCTGTCCTGAAACCTGCCATACCTTCCATGAAAGCACCGAAGCCCCATGCTAACAATACGGCTAAAAATACGCATATCGCTAGTTACGGAAGATAACATTACTTTAATAGTTTCCATCGCTTTAGTATGAACTACTAATTGGTAAGTGAAGATGGTCGCTGTAATAACCAAAAGAATTGGCCAAACTGCAAGAGCAACACCTTCCATAGCCCCTGTGTACATAATATATGCATTTTTCTCCATAGTAGAAAACAGCTAAAATATACGTACCAATTCTGTCACGCCAAACATGCTTTCCATGCAGTATTTTTAATACTGCCAACGCTATGATAAGCCATAGGATCGGCAAGACTGCTAAAAATATATCCATATTAACAATCCCTTTCTATAGTGTGAATCACTGTAATTCAAATTCTAGCATACGCACAGTGTAGTATAAACAAAAAGAGGAAATCCACAGATTCCCTCTCTCATATGTTCAAAGATGTTGACTGTTACCAGTCTCTAAGAAGTATTCCTTAGGGATACAAAACTACTGATTCTGCATCGATAAAGATCTGTAATTGTCAGCTATTGAACTGCAAATTAGTAGTTGGAAGCAACTGCTTTAGGTGGTTCATAGTCGCCGAAGTATTTTTTTAGGGATCCAATTTCAATAATTCGCATACATCGAATAATTCTGCCACTGTTTTATCGATAACTGGCACACCTTCTTTACGGCAAACTTCGATAGCTTCTGCTTCTTTTTCACCATGAGTGTAGATGCGTTCAGCACCTTCAGCTTTAGGAGCTTCACGAAGTTCTTGTAAGAATGTGGAGAAGTGTTTTTTAACATCTTCTGGGTTACCGAAGATAGCTGGGTTAATAGCCATGAAACCATGACAAATATTGGAACGGCCACCAGTCATACATTTATTGGATGTACCACCTTGAGAGAAGATGGATGCGAAGATTTCGCAAAGCATACCGTAACCATAACCTTTGTGGGAACCTAATTGTTCAGTGTTGCCACCTAAAGGCATGATACCGCCACCAACGTGGTCAGAGATATTGCCCAATACTTCAGCAGCATCTTGAGATGCTTTACCATCTTTATTTAATGCCCAACCGTTAGGCAATTGTTTACCTAATTTGTTGTACATTTCTAATTTACCACGAGTTACTACTGTTGTAGAAGCGTCGAAGAAGAAGTTGTATGGTTCAGCTGGCATTGTGAAAGCAATTGGGTTGGAACCAAGCATTGCTTTACGAGCAAATGTAGGGAACCATGATTGCTTCGGAGTTAGTGCAAGAGAAGCCGATTAAGCCTTCTTTTTAATGCAAGGTTTGCATAGTAACCCGGCGATACCATAGTGGTTAGAGTTACGAGCAGATACGATACCAACGCCTGTTTCTTTAGCTTTTTTAATAGCTAATTCCATTGCATAGTGACCAACTAATTGACCCATTGCATCATGGCCTTCGATAACTGCAGATACTGGAGTTTCGAAAACAACTTCTGGTTTTGCATTGATGTCGATAAGACCTTTTTCAATACCTTTGTGATAACGAACTACACGTTGCATACCGTGAGATTGGATACCGTACATGTCGGACATCATCAATACGTCTTTAATGATACCTGCTTCTTCAGGACTGAAACCAAATCCTTCGAATGCGTCTTGACAGAATGCGTTAAGTTTTTCTTCTTGGATGTAAACAAAATTTCCCATCGTTAAAACCTCTTTCCCTAACCATAAAAATACTTGTGACAACTCGTAGTACTCCTCAATAAATTGTCACTACTCTTGATACGTAAATTATAGCACACATGTACACCACATGGAATAGAAATCCCACAGTTATCGCTATTTTTACCTTATCATATATGCATAGTTAAGAGAGAATCTACCTGATTGTTCTCTTTCGCTTCCAAGAAAGTAGCTATTCTATAGGCTTCAAGCAATCATTACTTTTAGTTATACTTAACCTATCTTCTTCATCATTCTTTCATGTTTAGAAGTAGTTATATCGAACAAGGTCAATGCGAATCTATATTTTTTCGTTCTTCCGTATCGACAACCATCGATACCAAGGCTGTTGTTACACAGGCAATGATAACCATGAGTTGTATGTATGGTTACATACCTGGATCATCATCTCGATAAGCTACATCTCTAAATCGAGTATAGGCGCCTTCGAACCACAAGCGCACCACTCCTAATTCACCATTACGATGTTTTTCGAATAATGACTTGTGTCTCTACACCATCGCTCGTATCTTCTGTATCTTGGTAGTTTTCACGATTTAAAAAAGGCTACTATATCCGCATCTCGCTCTAGGGAACCGGACTCTCTCAAGTCGCTCAACATCGGCGTTTTGTCAGCCCGACTTTCAACACCACGGCTCAACTGAGACAAGGCAATCAAGGGCACATTAAATTCTCTGGCCATAATTTTTCAGTTGACGAGAAATGGCGGACACTTCTTGTTGGCGATTGTCCGCCACCTTTTTGCCACCATTTTTCCATAAGCTGAATATAGTCCACTACAATGAGTCCCAATTCTCCCCGTTCTTGAATTAAACGGCGCAGTTTTTTCTTCATCAATTGCGGTGTTAAGCCCGATGTATCGTCAATGTATAATGGTGCTTCTGATAAATCATCTAACACAGCGCCTACTTTATCCCAGTCGTCTGTGCTTAGTTGTCCATTTCGTATCCGTTTTGAATCGATGCCCGCTACCGATGCTAATACACGGGCTACGAGCTGGCTTTTCGACATTTCTAGAGAAAAGAAAGCTACATTTTTTCTAGATTTCATCGCCACATTTTGAGCAATATTGAGGGTAAATGCCGTTTTTACCCATAGATGGACAGTAGCCACTAAGATCAAGTCCGACTTTTGCAAACCACTAGTCATTGTATCTAGGTCCTTAAAGCCTGTCGATACACCCGTCAAAATACCCTTATATTGTTGCAATTCATTGATGCGATTCAAGGTTTCTTGCATGACCATTTCCATGGAACTGAAAGACGACTCTGATCGTGTCGCACCACTAACATCCAATACCATTTGCTCGGCGCGGTTTTACAATGTCTTCTGTTTCTTCTTCTTCACGATATGCCATGGATTCTAGGGAGTTCGCCACTGAATCAATTTGCGGAGCTGAGCCTTATCTCGTACAATTTTTGCATGTTCTTCTACATTATAGACATCTAGCATATCCGATGTGAGAGACGTTATATATATAATACCGCCTACGGCATCTAACTTTTGTAAACGTTTTTGAATTCTTCTGTTAACAAGATATAATCAGCTCGTCGATTTTTATTCACAATCGTCATCAAAGCTTCGTATATAATGCGGTGATGGTCGCTGTAAAAATCGCTAGGTTGCACTAATAGTACTCACCGTTTCATAAGCTTCCTCATTCAGTAAAATCGCCCCTAATACAGCCCGTTCTGCTTCTATACTATGGGGTGGTATGCGTCCTTCCATACTATCTCTCCTATACGTATACGCAAAAAGAGGGCTTAGCCCTCTTGGATTAACCTTCTACTACATTGACAGTGATAGTAGCTGTAATTTCTGGATGCACTCGAATCAACACTTCATGAGTACCCAATGTTTTTGATCGGCTCTTTTAAGTCAATTTTCTTTTTATCTACATCAACTTTTTACTTGCGCTTGCAATGCATCAGAAATATCTTTACCTGTAACGGAACCAAATACACGGCCACCATCACCCATTTTTACTGGGATTGTAACAGATACTTTTGGACAACTGGCTAGCCAATACGGTAGCTTCATCGGAGTCCACTTGTTTTTATGCGCTTGAGCCCCTAATTTTTGCTTCGCATTGTTCAAGTTTTGTGGTGTTCCTTCTAAAACCCACACCTTTTTAATCAACACATTGCGACCATATGCTTCAGATACTTCAACGATTTCGCCTTTTTACCTACTTTTTACGTCTTCTAATAAAAATTACTTTCATTCTTATTCCTCCTTAGATTCTTCTTCTAATTCTGTCAGTATACGAAACGGCAACACTTGTCACCCACTGACGTGCCTCTGTCATGGATTTATTATAAATCTGAGCACCCGCCACTGTGCGATGACCACCGCCTCCGACAGTTTCCATAATCACTTGTACGTTGACCTTACCTTGGGACCTAGCGCTGACACCAATGCCACCATCTGGCAACACATAGAATACAAAACTAGCCTCGATGCCTTCTAGGGTAATCAATTTATCCCCTGTTTGTGCAGCAATAACCGTGGCGTTCTTCGCCGTTTCCGGTGCTTCTGTGAAAGCCATATGAGAAATCTCTTCCGTCGCCGCTAACATAGCTGACCGCATACGCATACCTTCAAAGTTGTCCATAAATAAATGGCGAACTACGGATACATCCGCTCCAGACCGACGAGGAACGAGGTCGCTTCAAAGGTACGAGCCCCTGTTTGAACCACAAAGTTCTTCGTATCCACCACAATGCCTGCATAGAGGGCGCTTGCCTCGATTGGCTTAATCTCTACATGATCAGGGAAATATTGAATCAACTCCGACACCAATTCGCTCGTAGAAGATGTGGATGGCTCTAAAATATGTCAACATAGGGGATTCAATAAAATCCGATCCCCGTCGATGATGGTCGATAACCACCCGTCTCGCAGACTTTTTTTCAATCTGTCCTGAGGTCGCCACCATTTCAGACCGGTGCACATCGGTAACAATGACCACCGTATTATCTGTGACGAATTGTGTTGCCTCTTCTTCGTTGATGATCATACCTTGGAAATCTTCATGGTCAACCATCACTTCCACTAGCTTGCGAACTGCTGTTGGATTCGCACTGAGCGCAATATGCACTGGCTTGTTAAGAGCTCTTGCCATCGCTGCTACCCCAACGGAAGCGCCAATACTATCATAATCTTCTCGATCATGACCCGCGAGACGAGAACGCGGTCAGAATCCAACATAATTTCATGCAATGCATGAGAAACAACCCGTGCTCGCACCCTTGTATTCTTTTTCATTCCCCGACGTTTTACCACCAAAAGAATTTCACTTCTTCTCCATGGTATACACAGACTTGGTCGCCACCGACCCAATGCAATTTTCAAGGCGGCTTTCGCCTTTTTCCCCTTGTACTTTCACAGAATCCGTCGTCAAAGCAATACCCATACTGATGGTCGGTGGAATATGCTTCGACGTAGTTAAAGCACGAATTTTATCTAAGAGATTAAATTTCTTCTCCATCATGTTCAGCATTTCTGCCTTGCTGATACTGAAAGAATAGGTATCCTCCGTAGCATTGCGAATGAATCCATCGTGCTGGTCAATTTCTGTGACAATCAATCGGTTCATGTCTGACCACAATTGCGTGTACTCAATGTCGCTGAGACCTGTCCGCAAATCTTCAATATTATCCATAGTAATAAACCCAAAAGCTGGCACCATAGACATAGCTTGATTTTTTCTACTTGAATCTCTGTAATATCATCAAAGTAAAGGCCATATACTGTTCTAATTCATCACTATCCACGTCAGAATATTGCGATTTTTGGCCGCGTAATGTTTTTGTACAGCACACGATAATATTTACCATCAATGGCTTCGTTAAAGAAACCAGATTTTCCCCAATATTTATCGATTCGCAAGGTTGGTATAAACCCGCTGAGTTTCATCGTTTTATCGGAATTAGTGCTGGGTACCCAAGCCTTAAAGACACTATTACACCAACAAATCTTGTTATTTTCATCGATGATGACAATGCCGACTGGTAAATTTTGCAAAAGCAAAGGTAGAGGCTTGCGTAATGCCCTTTGCCATACGATCAAATTGAGCTCTTCGTAAATGATGACCTCTGCGGATAGTACGCCACCGTACATATAGAGCGAAAATACCACAATCTGCACAACATGCAGCTAACTGCCAGTTCAGATGAGGCAATGATAGCCAATAATATAAAAAAATCAGAACAGCGGCAGTTATTTCCAACAGAACTATATTCAGTTTGTATCCTCATACTACCTCCTCTGTTTCTACTCACTTCGCCGTTTCCACCGGCCCTCTAAATGCAACAATACATCAAGAGCTCCAAAAAATGGTAGCCGATTGCGACATGGCTATAAAGATAGCCAGTACAATCCAACGCACTAGGCGAGATGAGGTGTAACTTTCACTAATACGCCAAATACAAGAAATACCTCGTATAAATAGCATTATACCACCTAAATACATCAAATTATAGCCTATATATTCTAGAAATGGTACATATTGTTTCACAAAATAAGAAATAAGCCCCACTAAAAGATATGGAGTGCCCAATCTGGAATGCGCCATCCCTTGTATGGTAGGGATTTCAGGAATCTCATAGGTCCCGATACGACTTAACACAAGTCTAGTGAGATAGTTAATAATATAGGAAATAGCAATGCCTGAGCAGAATAATCCGACTACTAAGACCTTTTTCATAATGCTCAATTGATCTTGTAAGGAATCCATGGCCACTCCGATTTGTTCTTCTGAAAGTCCCTGATTCACATACATGTCACGCATAGTTTCTTCTAACTGTTCGCCTAAGGACGTCCACATCTGTCTTTGGATCTAAGTTCATCACCCAAGCAGATGCCCAAAACTGCACGACCACTGCTAACATCAATACGATGGCGGGAAAGATAAGTAATCGAGATACAGACCACTGCTTGCGCAATCCATCAACCGATAAGGATGCCGATTACCCCAAATACACCACCTTCGATAAGCGCCGTTAAAGGTCCTAATAAAAAGGCGATGGCAATCACCGCAGATACAACGGATAAGATGCTCCACCGAAAGCCGTGTCGCACACCTACGACAGCGATGGTCATAGGCACCAAGATGGAACCAAAGAATCCCGACGCATAGGCACGCTGGGTCCAATCATGGCAAAGACGATCATCAATGCCGTTAAAATACCTGATTCCACAACGGAACGAGTACTTGTATAATTCATAATTTACTCCATTACATATTACTATTTGTAGCCATGCAGACCCTCTCATAGTCTAGGTAAAAGAAATAGACATATGACGAGAGTCACATGTCTATTATACCATATTTTTATTATACGTCTTGAATGATTGGCAAAAATCATTGGACGGCGACAGATTTTTCATAGAAGAATTTACCCAATGTCGCGCACCATAGTTTTTGATGGTAGTCCAATCTTTAATGCGTTCGATTTCACATTTTTCGATCGTTGCATCTAAACGACGTTGTGCTTCGCTCAACAATTCTTCTGCATCTCGTACATAGACGAAACCACGAGATAACATATCTGGACCTGCTACGATGGTACCGGATGCACGATCCATAGCCATCACTACAACCACCATACCTTCTTGTGCCAATTGTTGACGGTCACGAATCACAATGTTACCCACATCACCTACGCCTAGGCCATCGACAAAGACTTTGCCAGCTGGTACACGACCTGCTAAGCGACCTGTTCGTGTAGTAAACTCAAAGATTTGTCCATTGTCACCTACTAATACATTGCTAGGTTTCACAATGCCCATAGATACAGCGAGTTCACCATGTTTTTTCAACATACGGTATTCACCGTGAACAGGGATGAAGAATTTAGGACGCACTAAGTTTAGCATCGTTTTCAAATCTTCTTGGCTACCGTGACCAGATACGTGGATACCACGGTCTTTTACCATATACTACATGAGCGCCTTGACGCAACAAGTTATCAATCGTACGACCTACCGCCGCCTCATTACCTGGAATTGGTGTGGCAGAGATGATAACTGTATCATTTGGCGTAATCTCTACGGTGCGGTGATTGTTCGTAGACATACGAGACAAGCCCGCCATTGGTTCCCCCCAGGATCCAGTTGTCAAAATCATAATTTCATCAGCACGATAGCGATTCATTTCATCGTCGCCAATAATCATACCTTCTGGCACTGTTAAGTAGCCCCGTTCTTGGGCAATTTCTGTAACATTCACCATGGAACGACCTAATACAACTACTTTACGTTTAGTAGCCACCAGCGCATCAATGGCTTGTTGCAAACGAGATACGTTGGACGCAAAAGTCGCCAAAATAACACGGCCTGTTGCTTCTGCTGCAGCCCGCATGATCGGCTGGTCCTACGGTACTTTCAGATGGTGTAAATCACGGTTTCTCAACGTTCGTAGAGTCCGACATCAAGGCTAACACACCTTTGTTGCCAAGTTCAGCAAATTTATGAACATCCATCAATTTGCCATCCACTAGTGTTTGGTCCACCTTGAAAGTCCCCTGTATGTACTACAGTACCTACTGAGTGTTTCCAAGAAAATCGCACACGCATCTGGAATGGAGTGGTTCGTTTGGATAAAGCCCACTTTGAAACATCCCACTTTAAATTCGTCACCACTTTAACGATTTGCAATTTTTAGCTTTTACATGATGTTCTTTTTAGTTTACCTTCGAGTTAAGCCACACACAAGGTTTGTAGCGTACACAGGTACATTTACTTCTTTTTAGTAAGTACGCTCAAAAGAACCAATATGGTCTTCATGACCATGAGTGATGACCACGGCGCGCACTTTGTCTTTATTTTTCAATCAAGTATGTCATGTCAGGGATCACAATGTCTACCCCTAACATATCATTTTCTGGGAACGCCAATCCAGACATCTAATACGACAATATCATCACCATATTGGAAGATGGTCATATACCGATTTCACCCAATCCACCTAATGGAATGATTTGTAATTTATCTTTTTCGTACATGAGGGCGTGGTGTTTGTTCATGATTTTTCTACATTTGTATGTGTCCGTTGCGGTCTGCGTGGGCCCACGGTTTGCCTGACGGCGTTCTCCCCCTTCACCTTGCACGCGTGGGCGTTGTGTCCGTTCCCGTTGTTCTCCTCCCTGCTTTCACAGATGGTCGACGATTTTTGCCCTGTCGTACGGCGTGTACGTGTGGTTGGTCGTTGTCTTTGTTGTGTTGCTTCACCAGTTGGTGTCGCCATTGTTTTTCTTCCTGTATGTTCAAAATTTCCTCCTACGGGACTAGGTTCGTACTGTCTATACATACTACCATAGTCCATGACTATCTACTCCCATCAACGATGGTTCAGCATGTATCGGCATGTAAGCACAAATAGATATCTATTCCTATCTTAATTGGTATAGCAAAAACAGCGTGAGAAACTTTTTCCCACTATCTATGTCACATTCTCATGCACAGCAAAGCATATACCTTCCGTATATACTTTTCTACTGTGAAAGTTTTGGGAACCCTATTGGTTCATGAGCCGATCTAAATAAGTACTTTAATTATACTATAGAATTTCCTTCCTAAGCAACTAAGGCGGGGCGAATGAAAGGTAAAATTTTTGCAATTCAATATTGCACTTCTTGCAATCTAGACTTATAATGTAAACGAAGTGAAGTTTATCTAAGTTTACAATTAGGAGGTATGTTATGAAATCAGTAAGTATTCGCGCCATTGCCGAAATCGGCATCTTAACGGCTATGATGACAATCTTAGGAGGTATGAAAATTCCCAACATCATCCCCGGTGTAGAATTCCAATTGTCCGCCCCTCTCGCTGTCGCTATTTGTGCAGCCTTTGGGTTCCGCAAATACATCATCTGCGGTTGTTTATCTAGTGCGATTGGCCTTGTACTGGGTACACAAAATTTGCTCAATGTAGCCATTGCCATGCAGTTCCGTCTCATCGTTGGTTTCATTTTGTGGATTGGTAAAAACCGCATGTGGTCCATCTTGATCTCCGGTCCTATTGCGTCTGCTATTGCTCGGATTACCATCGGTCTTTCCTTTGGTAAAATGGTCATTCCTATGCTCATCGCAGCCATCCCAGGTATGATTTTCACAGTCATCGTAAGCCCTATCTTCGTGAATATTTTCCGCCGTTTGCCACAATTAGCACTCTGCCAAAGTAGCCAATGGCGTGAACAAAGGATAACACCATGGTCTACAGTATTCGCATGCGGTCTGCCCAAGGCGGTCCCCATGAACAAGGAGGCTCTCACATTTCCGGTGCAGAACGTCTCGTTTCCGAATCGGACTTGTGTCGTATTTCCGAAGAATTTTTACAACGTGCTCTACACCACAGCAAAGGAAAACCAGATTTCATCAATTTACAAATCGATGAGATTCCCGACGACTCTGTGGTGAAAGTACCCGCCCTTACGATTTGCACCACCGAATCTAGGGTCTATCGAGGCATCTCACAAAGAGGCCTCTCGCCTATTGTCCAACGCCCACATAGCAAGTAGAGCCATTGAAAGGGCTTTCACTCAATTACAAGAAAACACCGCAGTGTGAGCGGAGCTTGGTTAGTCAATGCAAGCACTGGCGCTATCTATCCTGAAACGGTCCGCGTCTCTCGCATGGATGCCGAAGTGGAGGCTGATATTCACCACCATTTAGAGCGCTACGGTTGTTCCTCTGTACATTCTAGAGGCTCTCATTCTGGCCGAGCAAAGTGTTGGCATCGACCTATGTGCTAGGCGAACTCTGTTGGTCCGACGACCCAGACTACACAACAGGCTATGTGTCCTATGAGCACACCTATCATCGGTTGAGTCCCATGAAACCCTTCGGCAGTGCTATGGGAGGTCGCGCCTTTTTCGTAGATCCTCATACAAATTTTGAGGAACTCATTCAGTATTTAAGTAGCACCCCTACTTGGGTGAGCACGAAAGGATGTCTGTATGTATAACCGCTATGAAAGTGCCTTGGCGCAGCGCCAAGCTGAATCACAGTTGCGTGATCCTCGCACCTATGATCCCATCGATGCCACCCATGTGGTCTACAAAGGATCGACGTACCTTATGATGGCATCCAACAATTATTTGGGCTTAACCCATCATCCACATGTGCAAGAACGGGCTCGACAAGCCATTCTAGACTATGGTACAGGGTCTGGTGGGGCTCGTCTTACATCAGGGTCCTTCCCTCTCTTCCAGGAATTGGAATCACGGTTGGCCCAGTGGAAACAAGCTCCCTCAGCATTGACTTTCACGGCTGGATTTATGGCAAATTTAGGCACTATTTCCGCCCTAGTCCACAAAGGGATATCATTTTTAGCGATGCCCTGAACCATGCTAGCCTCATCGACGGCTGTCGCCTCAGTGGCGCTACCGTGCAAGTCTATCCACATAGCGATGTGCAGGCCTTGGAGACTCTGTTGCAACAAGCTCAGTCTGCACCGATGCGTTTCATCATCACCGACGGGGTCTTTAGCATGGATGGCGACATCGCGCCTCTGCCCGATTTACTGGACTTAGCGGAGCGCTACGATGCTTTTCTCATCGTAGATGATGCCCATGCTACTGGGGTCATCGGCGATGGTCGTGGCACGGCTCATCACTTTCACTGTGAAAGTTCCCGCATCATCACCACAGGAACTATGAGCAAAGCCCTAGGTTCCATCGGTGGCTACGTCTGTGGGGAGAGCACTCTTATTCAATACATCATCAACCACAGTCGGCCTTTCATTTTTGCCACCGCTTTATCACCCGCTGATATAGGCGCTAGCTTGGGAGCCTTAGAAGTCTTACACACAGATTCTACAATCTACGCCCGATTACAGCGTAACACAAAGTATATGCAAGACGGGTTAACAAAGTTGGGGATCCCTAGTACTGATGAGACCCCTATTTTCCCGATTATTATCGGATCTAATGAGGCCACTCTAAAGGCCAGTCAATATTGTGAAGAAAAAGGCATTATATTAAGTGCCATTAGACCTCCTACGGTACCCCGTAACACAGGACGTCTACGGCTCACAGTCACAGCCTCTCATACATTAGAGGATTTAGACTATGTGCTACAAGTTTTGCAAACATTATAACTTTCAAACCATTATAACTTTTTAAACCATTATAACTTTTTAAACCATTATAACTTTTTAAACCATTATAACTTTCAAAAAAGGACCTCTGATTTTCCTCAATCAGCGGTCCTTTCTGTATGCTTCTATGTTTTTTGCACTTCTATGTATTCTTTATGTATGCATGTACTACCTACTCTGGCAACTCCTGCAATGCATCTCACGGTGGCTACACATTATCCTATGGAGTTCGCAAACTCACGAAATTGTTGTTTATACAAACCAGCGCCCCCATTGGCAGGGTGTCGCAAGGTGGCCTGTACATCTACACCATAGGATTGCAAGGTGAGACTAGATTTCTGACCGATTCCTAAGATATGAGCCTCCGGGAATAGACTTAACAATTGTTTTGTATAAGTCCACCCTTGGTCCAACTCATCTTGGGTAGGCGTGCGGTTGGTCAATCCATCATCACCTTTGAAGGGATGAAAGGGAAAAATATTCCACAACACCACTTCATAGGGATCGATGTTCGCTTCTAGAATGGCATTCCACACCACAGAATCAGTGGGTTCATTAAACCCCTAACTCGCGTTGGGTTCGCTTTGTAATATACGCACTATCTGCACAACTGGTTCGTTTCGGCAGTATCCCTGTAAACACCCTATCCGGTGTCACGCTAGGATGGTGTCCCAAGAGCATCCGTTCACAAGTCATAGCAATACCTGTAAAACGTCCCCTTGGTACCCTACGGCCTCAGCAATCATGATGAGTTTCGTTTTGTGTAATCGCTCTTCTAAATAGGCTTGCAATTGTTGGCGCCGAACAGAGCTTCCTCGCCGGCTAGCATCATATCGTTCATCGTAGTCATGCCAAGGATTAAAGACTTGAGGCGCCGAAAACCGTTGCAGACCTTTTTATAAATGTTTCAACCTTCATACTACACCTCTAGTTAGAACGGAACACAACGACTTTTTCACTTTCATGGACACGATGTAAATACGGGCCTACTTCCGATGTTTCTACATCTTTCACCGCATCTCTATTGACAAATACTAAGGTCGGTTCCCCTGCTTTCACCCGTCTTACGAAGTCTTCCGCGCTGATTTGTGGCATTACGTCTTTGCCACTCCACTTTTCACTACGTCCTTCGGATTTAGGAGCATCTACTTTGTCTGTCTTTGGTTTCTCTTGAGGCGCTACTTTCACAAGACCATGAGAAATGCGCAGTGGTACCACCCCCGTGTAATACGGAATGGATGTAGCATAATCCCCATAATAGTATGCAGTCCCGTGAAAGTTCTCTGCCGGTGCATGATAAGGCACAGAGGAGCGCAACATCATCAACGGTACTAGACCTTCTAGCAAGACGATAGTCAAGATCACCAACGTTCCGGCACCGGCTACAAAAGGCATCATCCATCGTTTCCGATACCAATAACAACCAGCCATAAATACAGTGGCACCTACCACAAAGGCACGCAATATCCACCAAAAGCCCCATGGTGCCCAGAAAGAGGCGATGCCAAAGGCCCACCATAATAGTAGCGTTGGTCCTAATAGCCACCACCATCTAGTATAGGATGCATCCTGTTCTTGCAAAGCTTCCAAACCCCACATGCCGAGAATACTGAAAGGAATCACTGAAATCAGTGCATACGTAGGGTACTTCGTGGCCATCAATGTGTAGAACAAAATGGTGCCCCATCCTAACACCATCGTATATAGATAGGCATCTGTTCGCCCTTTCCAACCACGGTACATGCCGTATAGAATCGCCCCAGTCCAAGGTAAGGATCCCCCTAAGAAGATTGGCAGATAGTACCACCAATGATTTACCTCTGGATGTTCCGATTGGGTGGCTCTCGTAATGTTATGTAATCCTAAAAAGCCATTGATAAAATCCATGCCATGGACTATGTACATATACCCATACCAAGGTATCACGACTAGCAAAAAGAGCAATAGCCCTTGCCAAGGGAATAAAGCTTTCACCAAAGTCCAAGACCGTTTTACCCCTGCGTAGATAAGGAATAACAAGCCCGGCAGCACCAAGCCCACAGGCCCTTTTGTGAGCACCCCTAGGCCCGCAAACCCATAGGCTATGGCCATATGCGTAGAGGATGTAAACCCACGATAGGCAAAGTAAAAGGTTCCCACCGTAGCAAATAAAAGAACCATATCTGTAATAATCCCATGGGAGATAATCCAAACGATTAAGGCCGTTCCCATAATAAAGGCCGCCCCTAAAGAGGACAATCGTTTCCCTGATACGGTGCGCACCCCTTGGTACAAAAAGGCTACGCTCATAGCCCCAAAGAGGGCAGAGGGTAAACGAGTCGCAAAGTCTGTAATGCCAAAGAGGGAATAGGACAGACTGAGCAACCAATAGATCATAATGGGTTTATCATACCAATAGTGCCCATAAATTTGCGGTGATAACCAATCCCCAGACAGAACCATTTCTTTCGCTGTTAACGCATAATTAGATTCCACCGGATCCGTAACGGGCAACAAATGGTTTCCTAACAGGTGAGACTCCTAGAAACACCAGGAATACTACATAGGTTAAACGATGTAATTTCATAGTTATCTCCTACTATTGGCGACGTTTCCAGAATCGTATGCTATACACAATGGCAATCACTACGAATACTACAATCATAGCAATTAATAGCTCGTGATTGTACTCGATTAGGTCTTTCCAATGTTCTCCTAATTTCATGCCTAGCCACACCAATAATATGGTCCATGGAATGGTACCTAATGTAGTCCAAATCACAAATGGCGTCATAGGATATTTCGCCACCCCCGCTGGAAAAGAAATAAACGTACGCACCCCACGGCAAGAGCCGACCAATAAACACAGCCGCTCCCCCATAGCGATTGAATAATTTCTCCGCCATACCAAATTTATCTTCGTTGAATAAAATATACTTACCATATTTGATGAGCACTGGTCGTCCTCCATATTCGCCCATCCAATAGGATAGAATGGAGCCTACAATGCCTGCTACCACGCCTACAATAATAGCTGTGTGCAAATCAAATACACCTTGGAACACTAAATAGCCAGCGAATCCTAGAACAATCTCACTAGGAATCGGAATATTCGCATTTTCCAATACCATACAAATAAACATAGCGGTATATCCGTAGGTTTCCATAATCGTCAATACATAATCCACAATACTCTCCTTATCATAACGAAACTTATTCGTCATCTTCCTCATCTAATAAATAATCCTTTGCCATCCACTTTTTCGTAGACGTAAAGGTAATGGTCACCCATTTTTCCGCCGGATCTCCGCCAATAGCAAGGTCAATTTCATCGCGAATTTCATCTAATTCCACGATGGTTTGCTTCGGAAAGTTTTTTTAGGAATCAAGATATCGATTTCTATCATCTTTACATTTCCGTAGGCTTGTACACTGCTCACATAATCCTTGAATTTATACTTTTCCATGAAAGAATCCATGATAAACTGAATCCGATTATGCAAAGTGACAGGTGCTACCCCCATAATCTGTTTCACAGAAGGAATGATGATCCGCAAGGCAGAGGGCATCATTTGCAAGGATAGAATAATGAGGACTATAGGGTCCACATAGACAGCCCATGCGGCATAGCCAAAATGTTCTAAGCCAAAGGCAATGAGGAAACTGATTAAAATCCACGCTTCCAACATGGCATCAATGGACCAACTAATATTATCAAATTTGACCAAATTAGACTGGAGTTTTTTTATTTTTGATGCACGTAAAAAGTAATAACATGTATCGGCAATCGTGAAAATCGTCGCATACACAATGGCAGGTCCTACATGAACAGCCCGACCGCCTCCGAGTAAATCAGTCAAACCGGATAAAAAGGCGTAGCTCACAATGAGCAATGTAAAACTACCTTCTGCAATGAGCACCAGTGGCTCAAATTGCCAATAGCCAAACTGAAAGCGTTTGCTCGTTTCGTTGGATACTAAGCGAGAGGTAATGATCATCATCACTTTAATTATGACCGCAATGAACGACACTACACCGTCTAATAAAATGGCACTGGACCCACTATAGACCCCCATAATTGTGCCCCTAATGGCCACAAAGGACATGAGTATGGCAGATTGCCATAATAGTCGTTGTTCCACTGCGTGTTTATCTTGAATTAACATATACACTCCTATCTATTTTTATGTGTTTTATCTATTCTGTCTGTCCAATGAGCCTATGCTCAATCTTCTGCAGATGCGAGCATCCTTTTTCTTAACTATTTTATAGCCTATAGGCATCGCCTACGGTCTACACGCTATGAAATAGTTGACTGCGATTCATATACAAGTATATATAAAAATGGTGTATCATACAAGTACGATACACCATTTATAATTATCATATACGTAATTTTGTCTTTTATGTTCCACACCAAGAAAATATCTATTACTATTTTATATAATTAATAATAGTATCCCCTGTGTATGCGATTAAGCTTGTTTTTTTCTAAATCAAACTTATCAGAGATAAATCCGTACAAGGTCCATCCTATGAAAGTTACAATAGAACCATATGTCATTGCTTCTAAGCCAGATGCATATAAAGCATATAAGCTATATAGGGAACCAATAAAAAGCAATAAAAGTAGTTCCACTTAATTCGCTGCCACCACGTCCTGCAGATTTTAAGATAACAATAATAGCTGCCATAGACAATAAGTAAGGGATGATATTAGTAACAACCGCAAGGTTAACTAATACTTCAAATTGTTGATTTAATGATTCTGACATTGTCATCAAAGATAATAAAGATTGAACAATTGTAATCGTAACCATGCCTACAACTGGAGCATCCTTTGATGTGATTTGACTAAATAATTTAGGGAATAAACCTTCATCAGCAGATTGTTTGAATACGTTAGCAATTGTAAACTGCCAACCAAGTAGGGAGCCAAAGCAAGACATAACCATCAAGCCCATAACAATTTTACCTACTGTTGGTGTAAACATACTAGCGAATGCTAAGCCGAACGGAGCAGAACTATTTACTAAATCATTTGCTGGTACAAGACCAAACATGATATTAGTAGATAACACGTAAATAACTGCTGCTCCCAATGTACCACCAAGTACGGCAATCGGTACATTTTTTTCAGGATTATCAACTGCATCAGAGTTAGCCGCTGCTGATTCCAAACCTAAGAATGCCCATAATGTCATAGCAATTGAGTTAGTTGCTGCTTCGTTGAACGGCAGATTATTTACATTCCAGTTTTTCCATATATAAATGGCCTGAGAAGAAGTACCAACCTACAGTGGATATAACAAATACAGGTCCGATAACACCCCATACAGTAAAGCTAGATACACGACCAGTGATACTAGCCCCACCAAAGTTAAGAACAGTCGCTAACCACAATGTAGCAATTGTCCACATCGCTGTTGTAAAGGGAGATAAGTTCGCATCTAAGAATGTTGCCCCCATATCCTACTGCAGAAATTGCAATCGCTACGTTAGCAATTAAAAAGTGATACGCCATACGTATAGTTTGCCATGAAGTTACCCGCTTTCCCGAAGGAATATTCAGAGTAACCACCCATGCCGCCGCCTTTTCTACTATACATACCTGCTTTCGCAAAGGCATATGCAAGAGCCATAGAACCTACGGCTGTAATTAACCACGATACAATTGATAAGGATCCTACTTGTGCCAACTTAGTTGGAAGCATGATAATACCAGATCCCATCATGTTTACAGCTGTTAAAATAGTAAGCTGTAATACACTCATTTTATTTTTCGCTTGTCTTTTCGCTCATAGGCACCTCACTTAGAAAGGCCTAGCTAGGAGCAAGCTCCTAGCTTCACCTCATTATAAATAATTATTTATCAAACTCTTTTTTCAATACATAACCAAAGGCTTTTTTAGTTCCATCTTCTTGCGTTGTAATATATACACCTTGGATTTCAGGAGCGAAGCCTGGCAATTTATTGATACCTTCTTCTAATGCTAAGAAGTAATCTCTAGCAGTTTCAGACCATCTTTCACCGGTTGTACACAAAGTACTCCTGGAGGGTATGGAAGAGCACCTTCTAATGCCATACGACCAACAGCTTCTGTCAACGGAACAAGTTCACCTTGACCACGTACGAAGTCAAAGTTTGCTTCTTGAGGAGTTTTTCACATACTCAGGCAAATATTCGTGTAAGAACAATTTCTTTTGAAGTTCACTTACATTGCGATCTTTGTAAAAATCATGCATTTCTTGACATAGACGACGAATTGTATAACCTTTATATTTATCAATATTATTGTAGTAAATGGATGGTAATACATCTTGCATTGGTGCATCTTGTTCAATCAATTGTTCGAAACGAACTAATTGAGCTACCAAGTCATCCATTTTTGTTTTAGATTCTGCCGGAGTCATCAAAAATAAAATTGTGTTCAAGTCACATTTTTTTCTGGTATGATACCATGTTCACGCAAATAGTTAGCTAAAAATATTAGCATGAATACCAAACTCTTCATATTCTCCAGTTTCTACATTGATACCCAGTGTAATCAATTGGAATTTACATGGATCAATAAAGTATTGTCCTTCACCATACCCTTCAAAAGAGTGCCATTTAGCACCTGGTTCGAAGGCAAAGTATTTAACATCTTGTGCCATTTCAGTAGTATTTCCATCTTCCCATTTTTTACCATTTACAACTGGTGGTACTAATGGACGAAGGTATTTACAGTTTTTAAGGACTGCTTTACGAGCATCGATGACTGTTTCTACACAATCTTTCCACAATAATTTACCAGCCTCTCCTTCATGCATTTTCGCATTAATATCAAGAGCTGCAAATAATGGATAGAATGGAGATGTAGAAGCATGCATCATAAATGCGTTGTTCAAGCGTTTATGATTTACATAGCGCTCTTGCCCCTTGATGTGAGAGTCTTTTTTGTGTACTTGAGATGTTTGAGAGAATCCAGCTTGTTGCTTATGAACAGATTGTGTAACCAAAATACCAGGATCATTAGGGCCTAGCTCTAATAATAATGGGCTACAATCTTTCATCATTGGAATAAATTGTTCATAACCCACCCACGCAGAGTCAAACAAGATATAATCACATAAATGACCAATTTTATCAACTACTTGACGAGCATTATAGATAGTTCCATCATATGTACCTAATTGAATTACCGCCAAACGAATAGGGCGTTCAGCTTTTGCTTTTTCAGGATCTTGTTCTGCTACTAATTTACGGATATATTCTTCATTGAAACAATGCTCCAAAAATACCGCCAATAGAACCAAAATGGGTTACGCGCCGTTTCTAAGTATACAGGAGTGGCACCAGCTTGTACTAATGCACCATGGGAGATAGATTTATGATTGTTACGATCGTATAAAACAATATCTCCAGGGGCTAATAGTGCATTTAACACCATTTTATTAGCAGAGGATGTACCATTTAATACAAAATATGTTTTGTCAGCATTATATACTTGTGCTGCATGTTGCTGTGCATCACAAGCCGGCCCTTCATGAATCAATAAATCCCCTAATTTAACATCTGCATTACAAAGGTCACTGCGGAATACGTTTTCACCATAGAAATTATAGAATGCACGACCCGCTGGATGACGTGCAAAGAATTGTCCTCCTTGATGCCCTGGACAGTCAAATTGAGAGTTACCGTCTTCTACATAATCTGCCAACGCACGGAAGAATGGAGGCAACATATCTTCTTCATATTTTTTAGCTGCCACTTCAATTTGTTTTACATATAATTCGTAATTCACTTCATTAGCATCGATTACACGAGTAATCTTACCTACAAATTCAGGTTTAATAGTGGAGTTCGCATCTTTTTTTCACTAAGAATACAGGAATGCGAAGAGCTTCAATCAATGGATTGCTCAGTACTTCTTCATGATCTGCATCAGTGATCACAATCGCAGCTACATCAGAAAAATCAGTTTCATCTAAGGTCACTGCAAAACGAGTAATAGAATCCTCAAAATCTTGTAATGCATCATGAGAAAACGCAATGTGTAAGTGATTCATAATAAAGCCTCCTATTGCATACTATGAATAGATATAGTTATTGAAAACCATTATCGACATGGTGGCTAGAGATATAAAAAAATATCAGTAGCTATTTCATACTAATTTTTACATCGAATAGAAATTTAATTCAACCTTAATTACTACTTTTTTTATTATAGGAATTAAATATATTATCCCTTATTAAACCGCTAATTTATTATATCATACGACCTATATTCTTTATTTCCTCACAAAAAAATATTTGCGTTCATGTTTATATATGTAAAATTAGTTGTATATATCAAGTTATAAATATCTATATTTTTTTGCTATTCTCCTTTTTTTATTGATAATAAATCTCAATTATAATTTATTTTGTCCGGATATTTATTAACTATTTGTCCACAAACACAAGATAATTAATTTTTTTGTTCTTATTTTTTTAGATTACAACAATCATTTGTTATCAAGATAGTCACTTTTTCTATTCTTGCATTCAATCTATGTACATAGGTTCATTTAAGTGTACCTAGAAACAGAAAAAAACTACCAAGAGTTCTTGTGATACTACTGCCTCAAGAGCCTTGGTAGTTTCTGTATGTAAAAAGGGCTGTAACGAAAATGTAAAAAAGTACATTTTGTTACAGCCCCTATAACTATATATTATGCAAATACATTGACTAAATCAATGGTTTGATCACGGCGAGACCTACGGATACGATACCGATTTGTACGCCTGTTACTTCTGCAATGCGCTCTACATAACGGCGAGTAGCTTCTGGTAATTCTTCATACTTGCGAATGCCAGAAATATCTGTTTTCCAACACGGAATGTTTCGTACACAGGTTCACATTCAGCCAACACGTCTAGGCTTGCTGGGAATCCTTGTACTGGTTCACCATTGCGTGTGTACCCCTACGCAGATTTTTAACTTCATCTAAACCATCTAAGATATCTAAACGAGTAATTGCCAAGTAATCTAAGCTATTCAATGTCTGCGCCATAGGATACTACGGACAAGTCCAACCAACCGCAACGGCGGGAACGGCCTGTTACCGTACCGAACTCATGACCTGTTTGACGAAGGTATTCGCCTGTTTCATCCAACAATTCAGATGGGAACGGACCTTCACCAACGCGAGTGGAGTAGGCTTTTTACAACACCGAAGATATTTTTTCAAATAGTTAGGACCTACGCCGGCGCCTACAGAGGCACCGCCTGCCACTGGATGAGAGCTTGTTACGAATGGATACGTACCATGGTCAAGGTCAAGCATGGTTGCTTGTGCCCCTTCGAACAATACTTTTTTACCACCTTTGATGGCATCGATGACTGCAAAGTTTGTATCTTTTACAAATGGACGCAACTGTTCTGCATAGCCTAAGTAGTCTTTCAAGATTTCTTCAAAAGCTAACTGGCTCAAAACCATACACGGCTGTTAACATTTTTATTTTTCAAGTCTACATTGAATTTTTAATTTTTTCTCGAATACTTCTGGATCCATTAAATCGCAAATGCGGATACCGATACGGTTTTACTTTATCTGCATAGCATGGACCGATACCATTTTTTTGTAGTACCGATTTTTAGCATCGCCTTTCACAGATTCTTCCGCTTCATCTAATCGATTATGATACGGTAAAAATCACATGAGCACGGTCAGAGATGAACAAAGATTTTTGCACTTTTACCTTCTTTTTCAAGGTTGGCGATTTCTTCCAACAATACCTTTGGATCAACTACTACACCAGTACCGATGATATTCATTTTTATCATCGTATAAAATACCGCTAGGCAATAAACGTAATGCGAAAGACTTGCCGTCTACCACCACTGTATGCCCCTGCATTATTACCACCTTGGCTACGTACAACCACATCAGCGCGTTCAGATAAATAATCAACAATTTTACCTTTACCTTCGTCACCCCATTGTGTGCCAATTACCATACTTGTTGCTACATTGGTTCCCATATGAATTGCCTCCATTAGATTATAACACTTTCGTAAAAAGCTATTTACAATTTATTATAGCATAGATTGAAATGATGCGGTATATACTACTTAACGAATCCGTCGTATATACTCTTTTGGAATCGATGAAAGGAAACGACTTGGCTTTTGCCCTCTTCCCGATGTATAGGTAATCGTCAAATGCTCTTTCGCTCGTGTTAAGGCTACATAAAATACACGTTGCTCTTCCTCTAAGTTATCCGTTTCTATCGCATAGCGTATAGGAAATCCCCCTCCTGAGCACTGGCAATAAAGACGTAATCAAACTCACTACCTTTGGCTTGATGGACGGTAATGATAGGAATACCTGTTTCTGATTTCAGTCTAAACAAACCATCTCCTGAGTGAAGGGCAGACAGTTCCAATATGGCATTGACTCCGTCTCTACCGACATACTCTGGATGTTCTGTTTGTACCTCTTCCATAATGTCATAGAGCACATTAAAATGTTTCATGCTTTGTTGGCCCTCTTTGGTGTCCGTACCCGGATACGCTTTCAACACACCTAATTTTCTCATCACATCCGAGTACACCTCTGTCGGCTTTTTACTTGCTAATTGACTACGTAATGTATCTAGTTTACTAGCGGTTTCCGCAAAATGGGAGCGGTATTTATTGATAAATGCCATTCGATGTCGTTTAGTTGGTAGTATATCTTCTTTCATAGCATGTATCAATATCTTACCAGTAGCCCTAATATCATCTAATGCATTATGAGTAGATTCAAACCCTTTCGCATATTTCGCACTCAATGTAGATAGTTTATGGTTTTTCAAGTTTGGGTAGTATCTGCGATAAATATCCAATGTGTCATACACAGCCTGTACCTTTGGCATCTTCACCTGATGACGGCTACACTCTTGCTCCAATAGAGGCATATCATAGGCCAGCACATTGTGTCCTACAATGATGGAGCCTTCTGCAAATTGTCTAAACTCCTCTAGCACCGTCGTTGCATCTCGGCCATGTTCTTGGAGATAGGTATCACTAAAATGGTGGGTATTCTCTGAATCACCTACAGGCACACCAGGATTGATGAACTCTTCAAACTTTCCAATCTCATTACCCTCTTCGTCAATGCGTATAGCCGCCATTTGTACGATACGCGCCGTCATGATATCAGTACCGGTAGTCTCCACGTCGAACACCACCACATCCTTCGCTGCTAACCCTTGTTGCAGTTGCTCGTAGAGTTCTTGCTCAAAAATCTTCATACTTAAAAAGTCTGTCAAACGCAAGCCTGTTTTACGCACCTCGGTACTATCCAACTCTTTAACTTTTTGCCTCTCCCTACACCTCGTATAAAGTGTTTTTATAATACGTTTAGCACTCATCACATCCCAAGGGTTCACTAAACATTTGAAAAACGCTAGTACATCCTTCACTTCTTTTTCTCCGGAAAAATTTAAAGTCATCCACTAAGATAAACTCCACCTGTTTGTCCCTTGGCACTCTTGTATTGAGCCGTTTTAAATCTTCACTCAAATACTTCGCTTGAAAATTAGCGCGCACTAACACAGCAATGGACGCCGTTTCATCCTCACTCCGTATTCGTTGAATCTCACGATATATATACTCTGCCTCTTCTTGTCCCCCATACGTACTTGCATAGAGTTTAATCGGTTCCCCATCTGCCTTCGATACAGAGCGAGGCTCCTCTTGGTACAACTTTTTGCACTAATTCTGGGAACATATCTTGTAAAACTGCGAATGACGCTTTGAACAAGGTTTGATTCGACCGATAATTTTCATTAAAAACGATACCAATTGGATCATAGTCCTGTCCAAATCGCTCTAGCAATTTCATCGGATTCGATCCGCGCCATTCATATATGGTTTGAAAGTAATCACCACATAGCAAAATATGGTTTCCCTTCCAGATAGTATTCAATATGTCATATTCTAGCTCGCTCGTATCCTGCATTTCATCTACAGCGATGTAGCTATACTTATTCCGCCATCGTTCGGCTGTGTCAGGATACTGTTGGAATATTTGGTGCACTCTCGTGATCAAATCTACAAAGTCTAACCCATTCAGTTCGCGCAATTTTTTATCGTAAGCTAGCAAGAGATCCACGCCCTTCGCTATGAAAAACTTTTCTCCCCCATAGGTATCAGTACGATCCCACTTAATGCTTTTCCACAAAGTTCTATCTGCCTGCATGCGACGTAGTATCTCTCTATAATCTTGTTCTAAATCAGAGGAGTAACATCCATACACAGACCGATGTTCTTTCACCATATTGATGATCGGTTGCATCGTCCGAGTATCTAGTTTCACTTTTCTTTTCGTTTCTTCATAATATTGTGTCACTAGTGGTGACCAGGCATCCCGAATCAATGTCATCGCATCTTCTTCATCGATAATCAAAAACTCTCGAAAATAAATCTTCTTGTAACTTTGCTTCTTCTTTCAAAATGGTATAACAAAAAGCTGTGAAATGTTGCGACTTTCACAGCTTGTGCCTCGTCCCCTACGATGGAAATTACTCGTTCTTTCATTTCACGACAAGCTTTGTTTGTGAATGTTAAACATAGAATTTCCCCCGCTTTGGCGCGCTCCGATTGAATGATATGCGCCACTCGATAGGACAATGTATTTGTTTTTCCCGTTCCCGCAGATGCTAGCAATACAATATTTCGATCCAATTCATTCACAACTTGTTGTTGTGCTTCATTCAATACAACACTTCGTTCCTTTGCTTGCATAGTTGCTCCTTTTCTTACCAGTGAAAGTAGGCTAAGCCCAACACTGGTACAGGGCCCAACACGGCTGTTAGAGCCCACAGCATAATATTCATATCCATGGATACATGGAATACTTCTGTCACAATGGCATAGGTAATCATGCCAAGGAAGATGTTGGTTGCCACTCGTTTGACTGTAAACCAAGCCACCTTGATAATCGTCCACGCCACAACAACAGCCACCACAGCCTGTACTAGATAGTCCATTATTACCTCATTTCTTGACGATGCAAGACGGCGCCACTCAAGGTCACTTCATCGGCGTATTCAATATCTCCACCCACTGGGATACCACGAGCAATGCGCGTCACCTTGATGCCCGTTGGTTGCAATAAACGAGCAATGTATAAAGCCGTCGCTTCTCCTTCTACGTCTGGGTCCGTGGCGATAATCACCTCTTGTACCGTGTCATCTTGCAAGCGCAACATCAATTCTTTTAAGCGAATATCTTCTACGCCTACCCCATCAATAGGGGACAAAGCCCCTTCTAATACATGGTATAGTCCTTTGTAGTCACCACTTCGTTCAATGGCAATGACGTCGCGAGATGTTTCTACCACGCAGATCATAGTCCGGTCTCGTTTGGAGCTAGCGCAAAACTCACATGGATCTTGGGCAGATAAGTTAAAGCATTGGGAGCAACGATGGGTTGCCTCTTTCGCCGCTAAAAATTGTCTCCACCAAGCGCTGTACGTCGTCTTGCTCCGCTTCAATCAAATGATATGCCAATCGTCTCGCCGACTTAGCGCCCACTCACGGGAGTCGGCGCAATTCTTCTACTAATCGTTCTAAAGGATTCGTCATATTAGAACATACCTGGCATTCCAGGAATTTTCAAGTTACCTGTTACAGCCCCTAATTTTTTGTTCTGCCACTTCTTTTGCTTTGCGATTCGCTTCTTTAACTTTCTTGCCACGATTAAATCTTCCAACGCTTCTACATCGTCAGGATCTACCGTCTACTGGAGCAATTTTTAATGGACAATACTTCTTGCTCCCCATTCATTGTTACAGATACGGCACCGCCACCAATAGATGCTTCCACTACAGAGTTTTTAATCTCTTCTTGTGCTTTCGCCATATCTTTTTGCATTTTTTTGCATTTTTTTCAACATACCTTGCATATTACCGCCACCAAACATAGTGAACCTCCTCTTAATTCTTAGACGTTTCGTCTACTTCTTCTACATAAATATCATACCCATGGGATTCCATGTGTTGCAATGCATCATAGATGAGTGAATCTGCTTTTTCCTCATCACTAGCCTGTGCAGAGTTCCACTTTGGTAACTTTTGTATATCTGTCCCGCCGTGTTCTGCTCTTTCCTCTTCATAATAGGGGTTTAATACCGCTTCTGGATTCTCATAAACTGTGAGAAAATCATCAACAATACCTTCCGCATTAGTAGGGGCACTACCAGCGCCTTTTTTCGATGTTTTCACTGGCTCCGCAGTTCCTACATACTGCGGTTTTTCAATGGTTTTCTCCTCTGTGGTTAAACCTTCTTTTATAGGCTCCACAGACGGGCTGGTTCTCCTCTACAGGCACTGTCGCTATAGGAACCTCCGCCATCGGCGGCACAGGACTAGCCATCGCCTGCGGAGCAGGCTCTTTCACCGGCGGTGTCACAGGCTTCTGCGTTGCCTGTGCCGGCGGTGTGACTGGCTTGCTCGTAGCCTGTGCCGGTTGGGCTGTGCCTCCAGTGGCCGCTTTCACATAGGCTTGTACCCGTGGATCATTCTTATCCATTGGTTCCACCGTCACTGCATGACCCGCCACTTGTTGAAAGGCTCGGCTACCGTCCCGCATATGACGCGGTTGAGTCAAAATAGGCACGGCCACTGCTGTGGAAAACACCAATACAGCCCGCTCTTGGTCTAAATAGACCCAGACTTACCTTGTTGGTACATGGCCTGTAATAACCCACAATTATGACCTCTCAACCATTTTATCACGTTTGCAAAAATCGTGCTATATTCATGAGGGTTCACGATATTTTGTCCCACTTGCACCTCTTGCGATGGGTCCTTGGCTTTCACAGTTGCCCCTAGGCTTAACGCCGCCCCGCTTTAGGCGGTGGCAACGGCTGTTTCACCAAAGGTGGTGCCATTTGTTTGCCCGGTGGTGGCAACATTTGCTTCGCCGTAGGTGGCACTGTTTGCTTCGCCGGTGGTCCTAAACGCACTCCTTTAGATGTCTCCGTTGTACCGGTTAGTGCTTGCCCCGCCGGTGCCATCGCAGAAAACGCCTGTTTTGTAGGCATATCTTCTATGATGTCTGGAATCGGTCCCCTATCATCGCCGATGACGTCTACTATGGCACCTACCGTCGATGTGTATTCTGGTTGTGCCACTGGTTCCGCTACGGGTGCCACTGGTCGTTGTTCTGCCCACTCTGAAAGTTTATGGAGCAATACATCTTCTTGACGATTTACAAACCGCTCTACTGTCGTCAATCGCCCTTCCAACGTTTGGTAGGACCCACCCCCTAATTGCAATAGTGAAAGTAATCCCATTTCTACTATGACACGAGGGTTCTCCACTTGTTTGGCATTATTCTGCACCGCTTGTAGCACATTGATATATCGTCCAATCTCTTCGATAGCCACCGCATTAGTTTGCTCTAACAACCGCTCTTTATGGGTGTCGTAAGCCAACAATTCTTCCGCATCTGGCAATACTTTTGCTACGATCATGGCCCGCAAATGTTCTACTAAAGCCGTCACGATTTGTCGTGCATCCCGCCCCATTTGTAAGGCTTCATTCACAGCTTGCAACAAGGCCGCCCCATTACCAGCTTTCAGTATATCCACCATATCTAACACCCAAGATTTGCTCACTAAGCCAATCATGGTTTCTACTAGTGGCGCAGTTATGGTCTCCGATGTCATGCCCGAACATTGGTCCAAGATACTCAACGCATCCCGCAAGCCCCCATCTGCGTGGACCGCAATGACCTGTGCCGCCGCTGGATCTAGAGATATGTCGCTGAGCTCTGCAATATGTAGCAAATGGGCTGTAATATCTTTCGCTGTAATACGGCGGAATGTATAGCGTTGGCATCGAGATAAGATGGTAACAGGCAATTTTTCCGATTCTGTAGTGGCAAAGATAAACATTACATGTTTCGGCGGTTCTTCGATGGTTTTCAGCAGTGCATTCCAGGCTTCATTCGTCAACATGTGGGCTTCATCGATGATGAATACTTTTTTTATGACCTACCACAGGTAAGAAGTTCACCTGTTCTCGCAAGGCACGCACTTCATCGATACCACGATTGGATGCTGCATCAATTTCGATGACATCTAAGGCTTGTCCTTGCAATATTTGTTGGCACGATTCACAGACACCGCAAGGTATATCCGTAGGTCCTTGTTCACAGTTAATAGCACGGGCAAATATCTTCGCCATACTCGTTTTTACCCGTCCCTCTAGGACCCAGACAAATAAATAAGCATGGGCCACTTTATCTTCTCGAATGGCACGTTGCAATGTATCCGATACATGGTGTTGTCCCACGACATCTGTAAATTGCTTTGGTCTCCATCGTCTATATAAGGCTAAATAACTCATAGTTCCCCCTTTCTCTAAGATATGAAGCGCTAAGCTAGTCGCTTTTACTATAACACTCGAATCTGACAGCCCCTATAGGTTTCCTCGTGGCACAAGAGAGTTACCGCTTACTGCTTGCTCCAATCAAGGCCTGACATGGTTCACAGGCTCTCCTTGCACAAGCCCCATAGAACTGCCATATTCCAATGCTATTTCCCTATTATTATACATGTTTTTCCCTTTCTATTCAAGACTTTATACCCCCTTTCTCTCACAAAATGTGCTATACTTTAGGTATCCTCTTTGATAGAAAGGAGGTGAGCTTATGGAGGTTGATTGCAACCCTCTAGTATGGTGGGCTAACTTTCTTGCCCCTATTCTGCAAGGATTGATTGTTAACTTTTTAACATACGCAATTCTGAAGTATTATAAGAATAAAAAATAGAAAGAAAAAAGGACGGTGGCAGCCGTCCTTTTTTTGAGCTTATGGATGAATTTCTACAACCCTCTTAGAAAGATTCATTCCTTCTACTCCAAGTATACACCATTCTATCCTAAAATACAATGGTATTATCCTCTGCGCACTTCATAAGGATGCAGAATAAGACTCCCCTTGGAGTATTCCCCCACATAAATATCGCTGATGGAATATCCTTGGTCTCGCACTTCTTCTTCCAGCCAAGCCATATCTTTATCGACTAAATCTAGAATATCTGGATCTACAACGCCATCTACGATCACAGGGGTACCGGATTAGCTCGTCACCATTCATGACTAGCGTCAATTGACCATTCTGTTCAAGCACTGCACGGCGCACATCACTGACGAGGGTCACGCCCGCACTACGAAGTTTCAACTGCAAATCACTGCCACGAAGACCGCGCTGAGACATTCACCCACACGAATCTGTCCCCGATCAATGACAATACTTGGTCGTCCATCAATGAGAGTCTTAATCCATCGTACATGAGCGCTAAGAAAGCGTAACCCCATCACCACGATAGTCCAAGCAATCAAGACTAGGAAGAATTGCAAAATACCGATACTTTCACTGTAGATAACAGCACCAATGATACCCCCTAGGACGTAATTTTTGCACTTGGTCCAACGCTGAGTTTGGTGCCAAATTTCCCTTGCCCATCAAGTTCATTTGTAAAATGAGGGCTAAGATACCAAGCGTTAATTTGATAAATACTAATGTATATCCTGTTAACATATTATCGCCCTTCCTTCTTCACATCTATTACCTTAGGATTGCTATTGATCATCTCCACAGGTCGCAAGGAATAGCCATCCTTATTCATGGTGAAAGTCACCTCAAAATAGGCTTCCTCAATATTGACAATCATGCGATCCTGTACCCGCAATGTGTTAACACGAATCTTATCTTTGGGCACATCTGCACGTTCACTTAAGCTATTTAAAAAAATTGTACCATGTAGTTCGATTCTTCTGCACTGTCTACATCTCGAGTGTAATCATTGACTTGCAATCCCAACAAAAACACAAGCCCTAATACAATGATAATTCCTAAGTCACGGAACTTAGTATCAAAGCGGTTATACATAACTTTTACACCCACTACTAGTAAGGCTACTAGCAAAATAGATGTCACAATATATTGCAACAGGGTCGTAAACTCTCCACGTTGCACCACATAAGCATAGGTATAAAATTCCACAATTACCTCACAGTTCTTACTTTAATGCCTCATTATACTGTGCTCGTTCACCGCCTACAAACTTAGGTCGCACACGAGCCGCCGTCACATGGGCTGCGCCAATTTCTTTCACCTGTAAACGCACGGGCACTGCCACATGTTTTAAATGCATGCCAATGAAAGTATCTCCAATGTCGATACCGGCATCAGCTTTTACATGCTCTACCACCACAGGATCCGACCACATTGCATAGGCTGTGGTTGCCATGGAGCCACCCGCATGTTGTACAGGCACTACATTGACTTCTTCATAACCTCGCACCAATGCGGTATGACGTTCCATCACCAATGCACGCTTGAGATGTTCGCAACATTGGATAGCTATATCAAATCTATACTCATGTTGTACTTCTGACAGCGCTTTAAACAACTCCGACGCCACAGATAGAGAGGAATCCTTACCAATATAACCACCTCTCACTTCACTGGTAGAGCACCCCACGACGAGCAACTTGCCTTTTCCCAGTTTGACTACTGTGACCAATTCAATGATGGCAGCTTTCATAGACTCATATATATTTCCATTCATAGGTTCTTTTCCCTTTCATTGAAAACAACTATACCTATACCCTAGAAAATTATTTTATCATAGGCACCACACATTATACGTGCGAAATAGTATTGCCTCAGGATATTTGTTTGACCAATGTATCTTATAGGTACGGTATAGCATTACCTCATGCGATTAGTTGGCCATGTGTACCACACGTTGAGGATACGGAATATCGATGCCTTCTGCATCAAAAACGATCTTTCACATCGGACATAACACCATAATAGACTTCTCTAAAATCACTAGCGTTAATTAAAGGATATGCCACAATATTGACAGAACTATCGCCAAATTCTTTGATACCGATTTCTAAGGTATCCATATTATGAACCTTGCCTGTACTCGCAAGAATTTCTTTGATAATCTCAATCGCACGATGATGGTCCGCATTATAGTTAATACCAAACACAAATGTAATATACCTTGTTGATTCATAGTTACTGTTCATCAAGTTATTGGACGTAATGGCTGAGTTCGGGATGAATACAATACGATTTTCTTTCGTTGCAATGGCAGTGTTAATGAGATGGATGGCTTTCACAGATCCTTCCACACCATTTACAGAGATTAAATCCCCGACTTTAAACGGTTTAAATGCCAAGATAATCAAGCCCGATGCTAAGTTGGACATGTTATTTTGCAACGCTAAACCAATGGCGATACCAGAGCACCAAAAAGCCGCCAAGAAGTTATTTGTCGGGAATCCCACTAAGGACAGAGCTGACAGCACGACTACGGACAAAATAGTGTAGTAAATAATTTGAGATGCAAAGCTACGCACCGTTTGATCATAACCGGTGCGACTCATCAATTGTACTGATACACGTCTTACAAATAGAGCAATATAGCGGCCTATAATCAACACGATGATGGCCAAAATAATACTAGGTAAATATTCCAGTAATAAGGATTGCACATGATTAACAAAGAAAAATACTTTCCTCTACATGCTCTGCTACCTTTTTCAGTGCCTGCCGCTGTGGCTGTGGCAACTTTTTTTCTTCTGCTAATAACATCATATACTCCTTTTCTGTAACTATGTTACTATCGCTAACTTGTAGTGTATAACGGCTAACTTATATACGATTAGATTCTATGACAGCTATAGAACTAAACTCATTACTATATTATCTTTTAGTATACGAAAAATGTCTTTGTCAAATATCATATCTGTTTCCTATCCGGATAGCCCTCCATTTAGTATAGAACCTTACTTTCTATCAGCAAGACTTAACAATGACCTATAAAACAAAATATAGGATAGCTGATGTACCTATCAACTATCCTATATCCTATTTGTGTATGAATTATATTTCTTATTTAACTAAGATGAAAGTTACATTAATCGGACCATGTACACCAACGACACGAACTAACTCGATGTCTGCCGTATTGGATGGACCAGAAATATGAACTACATTGGTAGGGAACTTAGCTGGATCATTACGATAAATCTTTGCCAATTCTGCCATAGTTTGTGTCATACGTGGATGAATATTTTCAGTACGTAACACAGAGATATGAGTCAATGGCAATAAGCCTAGGGAACGACCAGATTCTTCTGTACTTGGTTGAATAACAGTCGCTGTTTCTGCAATACCCAAGATAGGGAATGTAATACCAATGTTAGAATCCTTCGCCACATTGATGTTCGCTTCACGACCTTTCGTAGCATCCCATTGATAGAATGTTGCTTGGTCTTCTCTAATTGTTTGAAAGCGACTTCTAATCCATAATTTTCTACTTCTGCAGATTTAGGGTACACAACTACTACCGCCACCACGAGCCACGATTTCGTCCACCAACGCTTGACCTACTTGAGAAGCATCCACTTCGATAAGTTTAGTGCCTAAACGTTCTGCTTCTGTTTTAAACATCTGTACTACTTGCTCATGGTTAAGGTCAGAATACATAGTTTCTTGAGGTCCTTTTGAAAAATCAAAAGGTGTTACAGATGTAGGAATAGAGTCACGGCCTAACGCACGAGATAGGCGACCCTAAAAAGGCTTGTTTTTTTGCTTGATCCATTTTATTTCTCCTTTCCCTTTTGTGCTACGTGTTTTGCATATTCATCACGGAATTTACTCATTTTAAGCAAGCCCATGTCTTTTGCTTTCACCCAGCCACCAACTACTGGTAATACTTTTGTCCAATCTGCCATATGGCCATTGTTACTCATTAATTTCATGCCGATAGCACCCATTTTAGTGCCCATATCGAACAAGAAGGAGTTCGCAAATACACCTGCCACTGTGTGGAAGATACTGCGTTCAAGAGCTGGACGCATTTGTAATTTATCAGCAATGACTTGACGATGTTTCAACAATAATTCATGCAATGGAATCTTAACTGGGCAGTGTTCCCAACATTCGCCGCACAATGTGGACGCGTAAGGAAGATCGCCGACTTCTTCATAACCAACCAATAGTGGAGTTAATACAGCACCCATTGGACCTGGATAAATAGAGCCATAACCATGACCTGTAATATGACGATATACAGGGCAAATGTTCATACATGCACCACAACGGATACAGCGTAACATTTCTTCAAAATCGCCACCTAAAATGCCAGAACGACGGTTGTCGATGATAACGATGTGTAATTCTTCTGGGCCATCTGCTTCCCCTTCACGAGCAGGACCTGTAATCATGGAGAAGTAGTTGGAAATTTTAGCGCCTACAGAGGAACGAATCAACATTTCCATCATGACATCCAAAGATGCAAAATCTGGCACCAAACGTTCCATACCCATCAATGCAATTTGCGTTTTAGGCATGGAGCTCGCCATACGACCATTACCTTCGTTAGATACGATAGTAATAGTACCAGTTTCAGCTACACCGAAGTTACAACCAGTGAAACCTACGTCAGCACGCAAGAAACGATCGCGAATATAGCGACGTACGAAACGAGTCATTTCTTCTGGGTTTTCAGTACCTTCATAACCTAATTTTTTTCGCAAATGTATCACGAATACGATTACGTTCAAAGTGCAATGCGGTACTACGATATGAGATGGAGGATCGAAGTCTGCTGTTTGCAAAATAAATTCTGCCAAGTCAGTTTCGTTTACTTCGATACCGCTTCAATTAATTCATGGTTCAAACCGATTTCTTCAGAAACCATGGTTTTTGGATTTAACAACCATTTTTGCTTCTTTTTGCACGAAGTACTTCCATGCAAATTGCAGTTGCTTCTTTATCATCCGCTACAGTGCGCACATGAGCACCGACTTTTTCAGCATTTTTCAGCAAATTTATTTAAATAGTAATCCAAATTAGCCAATACATGGTCACGCAAATCAGCAGATTCATTACGGAAGTCTTCCCATTCCGCAACTTGATCTACTACAGCTTTACGTTTTTTTCATAGAATACATCCTGTGCTGTTTGAATGGCTTTTTACTTTGAAGTCATTAGCAAGCACATCATTAACGCGTGTCTTAAACGGGCGTTTATCGTACACAATATTACTCATGGTGACTCCTCCTATCGACTATTCAATAATTCCGCAATATGCATAACACGGATATGGCGATCAATTTCGCCTTCTTTGTAAAGTCGATCTAACATACCTTCAATATTCATCAAGCAAGCCATGTCGGAACCTGCTACAATGTTAGCACCAGAATCAGCAATATTTAATGCTTTTTCTCTTGTCATAACAGCGGAAATTTCAGGATTTTTCACTGTGAAAGTACCACCAAATCCACAACAACGCTCAGCGCGATGCAATGGTAAGTATTCTAAACCTTGAATACCTGCTAACAATTTCATTGGTTGTTCTTTGATTCCCATCAAACGTGTTACGTGGCAAGATTTATGGTATGTCACTTTATCGTTAAAGCGAGCACCCACATCAGTTACCCCTAATACGTCTACGATGAATTGTGTGAACTCATAAATTTTAGAGCTCAATCTTTCAGCTCGCGCTAACCATTCTGGTTCATCTTTCAAAATATGATGATATTCATCGCGAATTGCGAAAGCACAAGAGCCGGACATGCTCACTACATAGTCAGCATTTTCGAATTGTTCAATTGTGTTCTTAATAGCGCCTTTAGCAGCTTCATTGTAACCAGAGTTAACGAACATCTGACCACAGCACACTTGCTTTTTAGGAACTGTTAATTCACAGCCAAGGTTTTCTAGAACCTTTACACCGCCATGCCTACATGAGGGTAGAACATATCAATCAAACATTGTTGAAATAAATGAATTTTCATTTCTTCACATCCTCAACTTTAAAGTAAACTACTATCACTTGATTGGCAAAATGCATCAATCATTTCCATCTATGTACTAAATAGAATTCAAGACCCTAAATAGTTTCCGATGATTTCATTATATAGTAAATTTTCAGGAATTACAAAAGACTTGCAATATTAGCAAGAAGCCATTTTTATACCTTTTTGCTAGTCATTATCAATCTGCTCAATTGTACCAAAATCACATGTTTTTCCCTACTCTTATCAACCCTAATAGCATCAAGGATTGTATAATTTTTATGTATTTTTAATGCACCCTATTTCTTCTAGTAAAATACACTTGTCTCTTTCTGCTTTAATTCCACTTAAAATTAGTAGTATAACCAAAACTCATGATAGAGATAACTATTCCTATACAAATCAACCTATGCCAGAGGCATTTCATTGACAAATATCACTCTTTTCACATGGAGTCAATCTTTCAAATATGGTATGATATACGTAATACAACATAATTCCGTTTTCCCTCTTGGAGGCATACTATGAAACGTATATCGACCGCACTATTACTTACCATCGTGCCCGCATTGTTTGTCCATGCGCAGGCCGTCAATGCAGCATCTACAACGACTGTGCCTGGACCTAGCACCTACACCTATTCACAACCGAATCCGATTCCCACCTTTGATCGGGTCCAAAAATATCACTTTACCGATGTACCTCGCCAGTTTTGGGCCTATGAATCGATTACCAAAATGACGAAGGAAGGTTTGATGAGCGGATACCGCAATGGCACTTTCAATCCCAACGACCCTTTATCTAGGGAAGAGCCGCCTCCTTATTTAGCAAAATGCTTTGGGGAAACGCCATCCATCATGTTGGCTAGTTCCTTTTCAGATATCACCTCTGACCGTTGGTCCTCTCTTGCTATTGAAAGTGTAGCCAGAGCTAATATTATCAGTGGTTACGGTGACAATACCTATCGTCCTGAACAATATATGTCACGCCAAGAGTTTGCAGTGGTAGCCAATAAGTTTTTACATTACCAAGGATATCGCACAGAAGATCCCACTGCCCTTGATGGTATCCACTTCAGCGACCAAAAATTCATCGCTCCATGGGCTCAATCATCGGTGCGAGAACTAGCCCTTTTTGGATTTATCAACTACAGCACCACAGGCCTATTCAATCCAGAAAAATATATCACCCGTGCAGAGGCTGCAGAAATTACATATCGCTTGCTGTTCTCCAAAGAGGCTGCTATGATTCAAAACACGATTCAACAGCAACAAATGGAGGAAACAGCACGGGCATTGATTAAGAAAAACATTTGGCGAAACCTACGACTTCCACAATCGAGGAGCTATGTTCTGGCGCGATGGGAAATTAGTGATTTCTTTCATCTCTTCTAAGGATGTGAAAGCCATCACCGCAGAAACAGCCCTATATACAAGACAAACATTTCTTAGATCATCACATCATCACTACCGGTACGTACAGCCTAGGGGACTTCGACAACTTGCAAACAGATGCAGCCTACTTGTATCGCCAATTAGAACCGCAAGGAACTATCCTAGCCGTGACACCGACACCGAATGTGGACGGATTAATCATTACAGTAGATACACTGAAAGCCACTACTATTACGGCATTTGTGAAAAATTCGGCAAGAAGATTCAGATCAAAAACTAATGCATAATGCATAAACTAAAGAGGAAAAGCTGATACCCTTTTAATCAACTTTCCTCTTTTCTATTTGTATTGTTAGCCTCTATCTAACACGTAACCTCATCTAAGGTCAGGCTAAACACCTCTGTAGCAGGTCCTGTCATATATACAGTTCCATCTTCGTCATAATCAATATGTAAGGCACCAAGATATAACTCCACATCTACAGAACGACCTGTTAATCCTTTTTCATAAGCCATCACAGCACTGGAGCAAGAGCCTGTGCCACAAGCCAATGTGGCGCCTGCACCGCGCTCCCACGTGCGGACTTTCACTGATGTTCTCGTCCACCACTTGTACAAAGTTTACATTCGTTCCTTTCCAAAAGAGTGGATGTTTTTCAATCTTCGGTCCTAATACCGTCAACGGAACTGTTGTCACATCGTCCACAAATACCTCTGTATGCGGTACCCCTAACAAGACGGAACTCACTACATAGGATGTGCCATCTACATCAATCGTATAGTCTATGACTTTGTCCAATGCTATGTCCATAGGAATGTCCTTCGCCGAGAACGTCGGTTTTACCCATGTTGACTTTCACCAGTTTAGCTACACCATTTTCGGCAATAATCGTTGGTGTCATAATGCCCGCCAAAGGTTTCTACGGTGAATACCTCTGTATCAATAATCTTGCGGTCATACGCATACTTTTGCAAAAGCAACGAATGCCATTGCCACACATTTCCGCTTCACTGCCGTCAGAATTGATAATACGCATGCGCACATCCGCTACCTCGGAAGGCATAACAATGACAAGTCCGTCCGCTCCGATTCCCGTGTGACGATCACAAAGGCGTTGTGCCATCGTCGTTACATCGAATTGGCTGGTGCCATCGTCAAAAAAGACAATAAAATCATTTCCTAAGCCGTGCATTTTTGTTATTTTCATACCTATCTCCTTATCTGCGTTGTACAATTCCTATTCCCATACAGTGGATTCTTAATTTATCGCAAAATATAGCCTATACTTTTATACATTTCGATGAAATCAGCCATCGATGACTATAATTTATTTGCCATTTATATTACCATGAATATAGGAAAAATAATAGGGTACGTTTTCCTAAGCAATATTAGGTTAATCATAAATTGGAGGTGATTTTTACTATGCTTCCTGAAGAACGTTATTCTGCGATTCTAAGACGCTTGAAACAAAATCGGGTGGTCACTGTACACGAATTGGTGACAGCCTTATCTTCTTCAGCGCCTACAATACGCAGAGATTTAGCCTCATCTCCACAACAAAGGTTTATTGCAAAGGTCCACGGTGGCGCTACGAGCCTCACCATTGACCATACTACAACGGATATAGACACACTCCCTAAATCCGTCATGTATCGCGATGCGAAGGAATCCATTGCTCTGGCCGCTTCGAATTAATTAGCCCTTCTGGCTTTATCTTTATCGATGCTTTGGTAGCACTACAGAAATGGTACTCCATTATCTACAGCATACCAATGCAACCTTTGTAACTAACGGCATTCACCATGCTACACATTTGGCATCGCGCCATTTGAAAGTCATCTTATTAGGGTGGCAATGTAGATCCCATCTCGTCCTCTATCGTCGGTAGTGTAGCCCTTAATCAATTAGAATCCTATAACTTTACACAAGGGTTCTTTTAGCACTCATGGCATTAGTTTTAAATCTGGATTTACCACAGAAGATCCTCTCGATGCTGCGGTGAAAGAAAAAGCATTACAGAAATGTCATAATGCTTTTATCTTAGCGGATCCATCCAAATTCGACCGCATTTCATCTATCACATTTGCCTCGATTGATAAGGCCTCTATTATTACTACAAAATTACCAAATGAATTATATCGGAACTATGCAAACATTCAAGAAGTTGATCATCATCGTTAATTGTAAAAGCTGTCATCCCTAGACTTAAACGTCTAACGGTATGACAGCTTTTTTCTATAAAATATTTTTGAGCGACAGGGACATCAATAGCTATACCCCAAGGTATATATAAACATCGTGTATCCAACTAATTAATTTTACACCATTACATCTATCTTTTTCGATGTATCTATATTATAATATACGGTATACTTTTTATTGTATGAATTTTTTAAATGGAGATTAGTATGAGCTTTTTGAAAGATTTTTAAAGACTTTTGCCATGCGCGGTAATGTAGTAGATTTAGCTGTGGGCGTGATCATTGGTGCCGCTTTCGGTAAAATCGTTACTTCTTTAGTAAATGATGTGGTGATGCCTCCTATCGGTTTATTATTAGGCGGAGTAGACTTTTCAAATTTATTTATACCTTTAACCACTAGTGGTGCTCCAAGCACATTTGCAGAAGCAAAAGCAGCTGGTATCCCAGTAATAGCCTACGGTCTTTTCTTAAATACAGTGTTTGAATTCCTTATTATTGCTTTCTGTATTTTCACTGTTATCAGCCAAATCAAGCGATTTACACGCAGAAGCACCAGTGGAAACCCGTAAATGTGACTATTGCCGTGAAGCGATTGCTGATGATGCAACGCGTTGTCCACATTGCACGGCTGAATTGGCTATCAAATAATCTTAGATGCAACAACTATTAGAATCTGGATTTTTTTGAATCTTGATGTTATATGATACTAATAGGAAAGGACTGATACGAATATCAGTCCCTTTACCTATAATTAGTATTATGTGAAATGCATAATGCATGATCACAACAAACCTAGCATATACCTTTATTATGTATATTGCTTTTTCAAATATAGCATAACTAGATATTTAAAATCAAGTATTAAAATATTCATTTCGCAAATGCTAATAAATCCCTTAATATAAAGGGTTCTCTGCCTCGTTAAAACGGTTCCTACCAGTGCTATGCACACATAGAATCTAGGTAATATGTAAAACAATTATCATCTTGATTCTACCCCCTATTTCTAGGTTATCGTACACATTAAATATAAGGCAAATATAATCATTAGCAACAGGTACCTCAGAACATAGGTCGAGTAAAGACACTCTATCCCTCTTTTAACTATAAAAATCTATAACAAAATGGCCCTAACTACAATAGAGGAAAGCTGATTACAACATCAACTTTCCTCTATGTATTTATACTCTTATAATGTATACTCTGATTTTATTTTTTTATATGCCGGATGTTTACCCACGGCTTTCACAAGGCGTGGTCTCCAATGGAATGCGGCTTGGTACGCTGCATAGCCAAAGATAATCACCGCCAAGCCCCCTTGGATAGGAACTTCGCCACAGGCATAGATCGCATAACTATCATAGGCAATGGCTACGGCGCTCATCACATAGATGAGACGGCGCAATCCCATAGTAGCACCCTCAATGGATAACATCTTATTCACTGCCACGCAGCAAAGAATGTAAGGGAATACATTTGTCACTACTGCTAAGTTAACGAGTTGCGCAAACTGTTCATTCAAACTTTCATCAGTGGTCATCAACGCTAAGATACCTTGCAATGCCAAGAGAATGATAATACCGCGCACTGGGGAATCTACACGATTCACACGAGCAAATACCTTTGGAAAGAATCCTGCTTCTGCACAGCTTTTAAAACACACGGCTCAAGGTAAATTGCCATCCCATGATCGCCCCGAAACAGGATACGGCCATGAGGGCCATCACGATTTTGCCCACTGTGCCATTGAACATGTAAGCAAACACTAGACCGAAAGGCGCTGTGGAGTTCACTAACTCGATGTTAGGAATGATGCCCGCCATAATATTCGTGGATACAATATAAACCACGGCTACTGCCAAAGTGCCAAAAATGTCGCTATAGGTACATTCTTCTTAGGATTTTTCTACGGCATCTGCATTGGGCGCCGCCGATTCAAAAGCCTAAAAAGCCCCCACAATGTGAGGGAAATGGACTGACTGACCGCATCAAATACGGGCAGTTCTTGTGGGTTCCAAACAGACACAAACATCTCTGGATCGAACCAAAACCAACCAAACACGCCAATAAACAAGACTGGCAACATCGTTCCCCAAATGGTAATGTTACTAATGCGCCCTGTGCTCTTATTGCCACGCACATTAACTAGGGTGCCACCATGAGCAACACGATGGTTGCTAAACTCACTTCTAATGGTGAAAGCTGTACATTAAATAACACGGCCCCATACCCTACGATGGATATGGCGATGGCTACATTGGCAATGACCAAGGATACTGCATAGGAGTAGTTCGCCATAAAATGGCCCGTCCTACCGAAGGCATATTCCACATAGCCTCCCAAGCCTCCAGCTTTCTTTGTAAATAAACCACATTGGGCGAAAATATAAGCTAAGGTCAAAGACCCTAGTACCGTAATAATCCATGATAGGATAGAAATAGTGCCTACCTGTGCTAATTGAGACGGTAGCATAATAATTCCAGCACCCAACATATTGGTACGCCACGATGGATGTCAGTTGGAATACAGACATTTTTTTAGCGGTGGTTTTCATGTATCAAGCCCCTTTCCATACATCACTTGAGTCATTTCAAGTATCCGTGTCGTCAAAAACCGCTAGCCTCACTAGTCCGTACGGAATGGGTTCGGATGTAGTGACGCAATTTCATTCATTTATCGATTCATTGTAACACCTTTTTACCCCTCATGGATAGATGTTTTTATAATTTTTCCAGTATGGTTATAACTTTCTATCATTTCCCTATCTTCCTATGATATACTATAGAATATATATTGTGTGCATATGTAAAGAAAGGATGTCCTTATGCAAGAACAAATCATTCAACTCTTGGGCGATGTGAACGGGTTTCTCTGGAATAACATCATTATCGCACTCCTCATTATTGCTGGTATTTGGTTCACCTTTGCCACTCGTTTTGTGCAAATTCGTGAAATCCCTGAAATGCTCCGAATTCTAAAATCGGGAGCTGCAGAAAAAAGTAAAGGGGATCACCACATTTCCCCATTCCAAGCCTTCTGTATTAGTGTTGCCTCTCACGTAGGGGTAGGCAATATTGCAGGTATTGCCATTGCTATTACATTGGGTGGCCCCGGTGCTATATTCTGGATGTGGTTCATCGCTCTACTCGGCGCGGCAACTAGTTTCATCGAAAACACATTAGGCCAAATCTACAAAGAGCGCTTACCTGATGGATCCTTCCGTGGCGGTCCATCCTATTACATTCGCCATGGCTTGAATAGCCCTTTCTTATCCATTCTATTTGCAATCTTAATCAGTGTCACTTACGGCCTAATCTACAACTCTGTACAAGCTAACACGATTGCTATTGCAGTACAGCCTTGGAATATCGATGCCTCCACAACAGGTCTTGTAGTAGCAGCTCTTTCTGCTCTCGTTATCTTCGGTGGTGCCAAACGTATTGCCCAAACAGCGGAGTTTTTAGTTCCTTTCATGGTTTGGTCTATATGTATTAATTGCTATCTATATTGTCATTGCTAATATTACTGTATTACCAGCTGTTATCTCTGCTATCTTTACACAAGCATTCACTATTGATTCTGCAACAGGCGGTTTCATCGGTGCTGCTGTAATGCAAGGTATCAAACGTGGCTTGTTCTCCAACGAGGCCGGCGAAGGTTCTGTACCAAATGCGTCCAGCCTTCAGATGTATCCCATCCAGTAAAGCAAAGGTTTAATTCAGGCTCTTGGTGTGTTTGTGGATACAATACTCGTATGTAGCGCGTCCGCTTTTATCGTTCTTGTATCTGGAGACTATGTGCACACAGATTTAACAGGTATCGCCCTTGTTCAACATAGCATTGGTCAACAATTAGGTTCTTGGGCGCTCTTTGCGGTCATCGCATTGTTCGTATTCATGTTTGCCTATGGTTCCATTATCGGCAACTATTTCTACAGCGAAGTAAATATTGCACACATGACAAAAAAACAACAAATTCGCTATCAACCTGTTCCGTGCTCTTGTTATCATCATGGTTTATGTTGGATGTATTGCTGAATTAAACCTTGTATGGAACTTAGCTGACTTGTTCATGGCATTCCTAGTGCTTTGCAACATTACATCTATCTTGCGTTTAGGTAAATTGGTACTTATTGCACTGAAAGACTACATGAATCAAAAAGCTCAAGGTATTGAAGAACCAGTCTTCGACCGCGCTATTTTACCAACTCAAAAAGGTATCACTTGGTGGCACAAAGGTCACGAAAACGAATAATACCATACTGAAAGGGTCCTTCGGGGCCCTTTTTTTCGTGCCCTATCATATACTGGGTCCTGTCCCTTTATATGGGAAATCCCTACTATATATTGCAACAATTGCGCTCTATAAAGCATTTTTAAACAAAACAGAGGAACGTCGATACTGTGTGATCAACGTTCCTCTGTTGTATATATGAGTTATTTTCTTATAACTAGCACTCTACACAGGTATGGCCCTCTCTAGTCGGAAGGAATAGATATACACTTCTTTCACAGGGTAAGGTGTCAATCGTTCCAAGGCTTCTTTATAGAGCATGAGCTGAATGCGATAGCGTTCTACCAGAACCTCTTCGTCTAGACGGTCGGTTTTGTAATCCACTAGTACCCAAGCGCCCTCTTCTAGGAATGCCGTATCGATGATACCTTGTAGGAATAAATCTTCTCCATCTAGCATCTCTGGATACACTCGATTCGCTGGAAATAGCATGCTGAATGGTAGTTCTCGTTCCACCCGTTCTGCCGCTAGCAATCGCTGTCCTAAATCAGACTGAAAGAAATCATAAATCCGTTTTTCACTGATTTGCTTTCCGTTTCCTCATCGGTCAAAGTATCCTTGTAATGCTAGCGAATCCAAGGCTTGTCGCAAAGATGGTCGTGTGTACTGTTCCAACGGTAACCACTGCATCACTTCATGCATAAGGGTACCCCAACGAGGCGCCACTGCGAATCGGTGTGGACTCTGCCATAGAGGCTAATGTTACATCAAAAGGACTGAGATCTACTGGCAACTCTGTTGAGACATTCTCCACTCTATTTTCAACATCACTATTCTTAGCTAGCTCCATATTACCCTTGTATGTATCACCAGTAGCATCCTCTACCAGAAGATTCTCCCCACCTACAGCTGATACACCTATCACATCTTCCTTTGCATCAGGCATGATTCCTATCGTTTCCGCATCATCATGATCACTTGTATCATGCTTATAGTCCGGCTCAATCATCTGTTTCGCCAATTCTTCCAGCTCCACAAAGCGCCGTTTGATTTCAGATACAGAAATTTTCCCTGCCCGTTCTGTAGAACTTTCATAAGGATACACAGAGGTCAATCGGTCCACCACGATAGGATCCAATGGTGGTGCTTCTACCGGTAATTGAGCTCGCACTTGTTCTAGAATATCCACTTCTACGGATGGTGTTTCCTGTGAAACACTGTAATCATTTCCATCGTGAATGTGGAAGGATACAGGACAATCTTTTATACGGTATATCTGGGAATTGCGGGCTTTCTACCTCCGCAAATTGACGTAACTGCGTGCCTCCTCGCGACATGGCGCGCTAAACTGCGCAAAATCCAATCTAAATAGGAATTACACCCTAGAATCTGTTCTTTCGTGAAAGCACTTTCACCCCACTGCAAGACAGGCGCTACCCATTCGCCCATTTTCTTCGTCGCCGGTCGGTCCGTGGAGCCATTGATAGACCCCTTTCGATAGCCTGTGATATACAGCTTATCTTTAGGCCGAGTTAAGGCTACATAGAGGATACGCTCCTCTTCGGCTTTCAAATTTTTCTTCCAAGGCTTGACGTACAAAAATTCAAGGCACAGAGTTATACATCACACGCAAGTCTGGGAAATACCCTTTTAAGCCCACTCCATATTCCTTGTGCAGTAACAAGGATCGGTTCAAGTCCATTTTGTTAAAGCCCTTTTGGGTGCCCATGAGGAATACCACGGGGAACTCTAAGCCTTTACTTTTTGTGGATGGTCATAATGCGCACCACATTGTCCACTTCGCTCACTGTTTTGGCAACGCTCAAATCTTCTCCTGATGCTTGCAAACTTTCAATAAAGCGCAAGAACCGGAATAAGCCACGGTAATTGCCACTTTCATATTGTTTCGCGCGCTCATACAAAGGCTAGCATCATTGCCACGGCGCACCAAGCCATTCGGCATGGCGCTCACGTATTCTACCACATGCAAGGTTTCGTAGATGTGCCAAATTAAGTCCGTAATGCCTTGACGGCGAGACATGGTCCTCCAAGTGTCCATGGAGTCCACAAAGCGAATCCACCCGCATTCTGGGAAGATTCGACGAATGAGCGCAACCCACTCCACAAGCTGTTCTCCCCCACGGATAGACGAAGGCGCCCTAAATCGTTCGCATCCATCCCGATAAGGGGCGATTGCAGGACGATGGCCATGGGCAAATCCTGTTCTGGGTTGTCGATAATTTGCAATAAGGATAGCACAAACTGTACTTCCATAGCGCTGAAATAGCCGGATTTCTCCTCTGCATAGGCAGGGGATGCCCTCTCGCCGTAGTAGGTCGATCATACGACTCGCGGACCCAGAGATAGACCGTTTTCAAGAGCACAATGTCGCGCCATTCCATAAGACGGAAGGTGCCGTCTTTATCTTGTACCATAGCGCCATTGTTCTTTAACTCCTGGATTTTACGGATCACAAAGAGCATTTCTTTTTCATCGTTCTCTAAGTCTTCTCCATCTTCTGGTTCTGTTTGGGCTTTGTCCTCATCACAGCAGAGAACGTGTACTTCTACATCCCCACCTACCCATTCTGGTGGCGCCTCTTCTACGATGCGACCCGTGTGGAGCGCCTCTGCCTCGCCATAGGTGAGACCCGTCCCTTCATCAGTCATGATTTGAGAAAAAATAAAGTTCGTCACATTTAGAATCGCCTCATGGGAACGGAAGTTTTGGGACAAATCGATGCGTCGCTCCACACCGTTCACATCGTGATCAAATCGATGGTACTTTTCCATAAATAGCTGAGGATCTGCCATGCGGAATCCATAAATGGACTGCTTCACATCGCCCACATAGAATCGATTGTCTCCACGAGAGACTAAGTTCACGATGGCCTCTTGGACACCGTTCGTATCTTGGTATTCATCGACCATCACCTCTTTGAATGTGTCCTGTAACTCCAGCGCCACCTCAGATGGTTGCAATACCTCTCCCGACTCAGGGGCTACTAACAAGGCTAAACATAGATGTTCCAAATCGGAGAAATCGATCATGCCAGCTTCTTGTTTTGCCTGTTGAAAGTCCTCATGGAATCGTTTCACCAATCCGATAATACCTTGTACCAACGGCACTAAGTACTCCATTTGCTCTCGCCAATCTGCTTCCGTAATGGCAAAGACACCTTTCGGCATGGCATGCAATATGTCTTTTCCTTCTGCCAAGATGGCTTTTAATTTCACTCAAAATAGCTGGATCGCTTTCATTCATGGTCTTCGTGGCACGAAGCACGGGAAAGGTAAATCCCCCAATACCAACTACACCGACATGCATAGCATCCCAAGTGTCTGCCTTTTTGCATGGCTTGTAACAGTGTTTGCAGTTCACTGACCTTCTCCATCCATTTATCAGAACCCATTGCCTAGGGTAGCCAAGCGCTGTGCCTCTTCATAGCGTTCTAGAAGATACTCAATTTGCCGTTGTTGTTCTTCCCAAAATAGGGTGCCCCATGTAGTTTCTCGCAATGTCTGGTCCGAGGCACTTTCATAGGTAGTGCAGACCTGATCTAACCAACGCATAGGCTGACTTTGAGCCAAGGCAAAGTTGTATATTTGCAATACGGTCTCCCGCAAGACCTGATCGGACCGTTCCGTGCTGAACATGTCACTCACATCGTAAAATGTTATACAGCCCCTGTTCGTGAGGCCTGCGACAAAATCGCATCTAGCACCTCGTAGCGCATGAGCGCCAATTCTCCTTCATTGCCGATGGTGAAAGACGGATCTATATCTAGTTTATAGAAATAACTGCGGATTACCCATTGGCAAAAGGAGTGCAATGTAGAAATATGGGCGGACGGCAACATATTCAATTGTTCCTCTAAATACTCGTCTCCGGTAGCTTGAAACTCTTCCGCTAGTTTCACACCGATACGGGCTTTCATCTCTGCGTCTGCCGCCTTTGTGAAAGTCACCACCATCAGTTCTTGAATACTTAGCTCCCGCCGTTTTAGACGTTGTATCATGCGCTCTACGAGGACTGCCGTTTTTCCCAGACCCCATCGCCGCAGACACCAAGATCGTTTGGGACGCTAACTGCCCCGGTCTAGGCGCATCAATGGCGCTCTGTTGCGCATCAGTCCATTTCATAGGTAGCCCCTCCTGTTTGTAATGCTTCCATCTTCTCCAATGCTTCCTCTTCCGTCATTGTCTTAATATAGCGATATCTGTTGCGGGTTCCATCAAAGCGACATAAGGCTTGGAACTCACAAAATTCACATGGTCGTCGTTTATCCTTTTGGTAGGGACTGATAGGAAATTCTCCATCCATCATCTGTGTACCACTGTTGGAAATCATTTGCTTTGTATATTCCTTCATAAGTCCAAATTGTTCCATCGTCTTCAAACTTTTTAGATGTGCGACTATCTGGAGTGCCATCCTTTTCAGAACAATCGGTACATAGGGGGAATTACTTTGGTAAGCTCTCGTCACATCTAAAGATTGTAACACTTCACCGTCTACAAAGTATCCACTGTTTTTCAACTGTTGGCCTTCGATTTTTTTCTTCTTCTGCCCGTCTGTGATTCACTACTTCCGACAATTTCACTTGCAGATTCCGCACATACGTATAGAGAGCAGCCGCCGTGCCAATTCTATCCTGTGTATTCTTTTCCAATGCCAATAGATAGGTCATTAACTGCAATTTCAAACCGTAGTAAATTTCATCAGCTCGCACCGTTGTGCCCCCTGATTTATAGTCGATCACTGCCGCATAATGGCCCAGAGGACCACGATATTCATCGACACGGTCAATTTGACCACGCAGTACGATACTTTCACCGTAGTTCTTGCCCAACGGAATGCATACAGGGTACCAACTAGATTCACCCATACCAAAGCTTTGCTCTACTTCTGTAGTAGAAAACTCGCTCTTCTTGGACCAATCTACGAGGCGTGCTACCGTAGCCGACAAGGTAGATGTTAACCGTGTATACAATTGCGCTTCGTACGCATCTCGTTCCTCTGTGCCCATCACTGCATCTGCTGCTTCACGGCATAAAGATTCTTGTTCTTCCTCTGTTAAATCACGCCATTGTCGCCCCTGTTTTAATAGATACTCCCCTAAATAGCGCAATGTATCGTGAAGGAAAGTCCCGATTTCAGGGGCTCCAAAGGATTTCACCTTCCGTGGGGCTAAGCGCAATGCATATTGGGCATAAAAACTGTATGGACAGCGATGGTATCGTTCTAATCGTGTGACGGATCCTGTTAAAGCATCGCTACGTAGCAACAACCCTCGTACAATGGACTGCTCAATGCGTGGCACTGTATTGGAGTCAAACATACCTCGTGTGGCGAAGAACACCTCACCTCCATAGCCCGATTCCAATCCCCAATTATATAGACTCCACCAAGTGGAGGCGATAGAGTCTCCTTTCATAAGGGCGCTCATGCGACTGGAAAAAAGGCCTAAGCTCTGGGATGGTCGCCACAGGTAGTCCTGTTCTCGTCCCTCTGGCATAGATAGTGGCGCTTCTTCTATAGTTTTTCACATACCCATATTGTTGTAAACGGCGCACCACCAAAGACGGTTCCATTTTGGACCCTTCTTCATCAGATGTGACAAAGGACAGGTGCAATCCTTGGCTAGCACGAGTGCAAGCTAAATAGAACAAGAAATTTTCATTAAACATTTGCCCTAAAGCGCCTGCCGCTAGTTGCACCCCTACCTTCGCTAAAGCGGTCCGCTCTTGGTCACGCAGAATGCCTTCGTCCCCCATTTTGCGAGGGAATACACCCTCATTGAGGCCTAGCACATAGACTTCTTTCGCATCTGTCATATAACTGCGATCGATGGTGGTAATCGTCACATGGTCCAACGATGGCGGTACCAAGGAGTACGTCACTTCGCTGAGACCTTCCTCGATGATGAGTCCCATCTCTTGGGCGCTCAACTCCTCTGTACCCGTCACTGATGCACATTCCTCTAGCAATTGAATGGCATGTTTATAGATCTGTACATGGCTGGCACTTTCTTGGACATCACCACGCGCTTCTGCCTCGTCATACCACTGTTTCAATTGCTCTGGAATGCGCCAATCTTGCATGGTTTGGAATAGGAACTCACTCCATTCCTGACCCCTATGTGGCAATTTACAAAAGTCGTAAATAGGGCGCAATACTTGGTGCAACACGCGATCATGCAAGTCTTGCATCACAGCCCGTCGCTCTGCATCGTCTTCGCCACCATAGGTCCAAGTATCTCGGAGCCACGCCGTTCCTTGAATCCCATATTCTAAACAATAATTCTCTAGTCGATCTACTTCTTCACGAGTGAAAGGCGCAAAGTCTGTTTTCAGCAAGCGGAACACCGCATCATGATCAAAGAAAGTACGATACACATGGAATAGACCTTGTAAAAACTCCGCCAAAGGATGGCTAGTCATCACCTTCCGTTGGTCCGAAAAGAACGGAATGCCATAATTCATGCACGCTTTTTCCAGTACATCACCGTAGGACTCCATGTCCCGCAAGATAATGGTACAGTCTTTTCCGACGATGGCCTTCCTCTTGACGGTATGCCAATATCTTCCGACATACCGCATCGGCTTCCCGCTCTCGATTGTAGGCACTCACCATAGTCAACGAATCTTCGGTAGTGTTTGCTTTCATAGGGTGTTCTAAAAAAATTGTGTGTTCAATTGTTGTAACACAGGTGTCCCTCGGTAGACGGTGTTCATGTCATGTACCACCGCCTCTGGATACCAAGTCATCATGTCTCAGTACGTCTCCCAAACACGGAAATACATAGACCCCTTGCGACTGTGTACCTCTTCTTCCAAGGATGGCAAACTGATTGTCATATGACAGGACTCACTGAGGGAAAATAGGCGTTGAATCAAGCGATACTGCAAGGGCGTAAACCAATGGAATCCATCCACAAAGACATGACACTGTTGCATCAGTGGCGACTGCGGTAAGAGTTCGATCAATTCTTCCATAGAATCTTGGACGCCTAGTTCTTCTAACGTTGCATCGTAGCGTTCTAACAACAAGGATAATTCTTGTAATTTTCTACCCAACACCATGGAATCTACATATTTCACAGCGCCCGATAAGTCCTCTGGCGTCACTCCAAAGGCTTTACACTCCGTCAACAACCCTTGTATAACATCTCCAAAATGGGGCTGTTTCGGCGCTTGTTTAAAACAAGTCCAATTCCCCCGCGGATTGCTTTAACAACACCCGAAGGACTAATTTCTTGCCAATCTCCGACAAACCGCCTTCCTTCACCTTGCCCAAGGATTGGTATACTTGATAGGCTAGTCGCGTCATACCCACTACGCGCACCGTGGTGAACCCCTTTTTCCTGACGATACTCTGCGAGCTTGCGCTCCATCATATACGTCGCCGGGTCCGGCACAAGGACGATAATTTGGTGGTCTGGATGATCTTGTAAAATTCGCTCTATCTCTGCGAAACAAGCCGTGGTCTTTCCCGTACCCGCTCCGCCAATATATAACTGTGGTTGCATGTCCAACTCCTTTTCCTCTCAACACGTTGTATCTATCTCTATCCTATCATGTCTAGGGCAGTTAGTAAAATTGCCAGGTCCCTCAACCGATTGACCTGGCAATAGTATGTATGTAATTAACGGTACGCTACCCGTTTTGGTTGCATATCGTGAAAATGCAAGCGCTCCTTCGCCGTGGCTTCCCAATCGGTGCCCGGTTTGCCATAGTTGGCATACGGGTCTATGGACAAGCCCCCACGAGGTGTAAATTCGCCCCATACTTCAATGTATTTAGGCTCCATCAATACCACTAAATCTTTCATGATGATATTGATACAATCTTCGTGAAAGTCTCCATGGTTGCGGAAACTAAATAAATATAATTTTAAGGATTTACTTTCCACCAGTTTTTCATCTGGCACATAGGAAATGTAAATCGTTGCAAAATCCAGTTGCCCCGTCATTGGACAGAGGCTGGTAAACTCTGGACAATTGAATTTCACAAAAATAGTCATTCCCACGGATGTTTATTGGGAAATGCTTCTAGCACCTGTGGTGCATAATCTGTAGGATAGTCCGTATGGCTACCTAAAAGCATGAACACCTTGTAATTCTCTTTGCATTACGACCACTACTCACGAACTAAAGCCTCCTTATTTTTTATAGACTACTTTCTCCAACGCATTGATCAAGAAGTAACTCACCACACCACACACGAACTGACCTACTACGAGAGGCTCACTAATACGCAGTACGGAACTGGCAAGAAATAGGTCAACCAAATTGGTACAATCAATCACAGTACAAAGGTAATGATAGGAATCAATACCCAGTTGCCTAAGCCTTGGCGCTTCGCAAGAACGATTAAACCTGTTGTCAATAAGCCTACGATAGCTCCACCGATAGCATCTACCATACCAAAACCGCCCATCACTGTATTACTTACAAAGTTCGCAATACCAAAAGGCTGGAATAGTGAATGGGAAGATCGCTGACAATCCATAGAGCGCTGTCGCAATACGCACTGATACTGACCAAAGGCAAAGCCTTGTGTACCGATCATAAGTGCCAAATACATGGCGATGGAAATGGCAGAAATCGTCAATCGTTGTGTGTTGTTAAATTGTTTCATTATAACTCCTTAGTTTTGTTTACAGACAGGAGGATCTCGAACTGTCTATCTAATACCTACTACGACATAACTCGTAGTCACCTAGAACATTTCTAGGGTTTTAAAAAGTTCCGGGTACTCCAATGTACCATTGAGAGGCTCCGCATTAGGATCTAATCGAGATCCCCATCATATGCTCCCGGTCCAATCCTTCTGGTGGTTCTACACCAAAGTTATGTGCAAAATCATAGCCCAACCGTGGGTAGTACACATTACTACCGTACACGAACAAGTAGGAATATCCCATCTTACGAGCCAATCGTTGACCCTCTAAGACAAGAGCTCCCCCTACGCCGTGTCCACGCATAGACTGCGCCACCGCTAGTAAACCCAAAATAAGCACCTCTTGATCACCCACTTTGCCGCGAGAACATACCATACCCTGCAATGGCATTGTCGATAACCGCCACCAAAGATAACTTAGGAATATACGCATCAGACTCACGCAATGCTTCCACTAGTTTATATTCTCGTCCTGTACTGCGATCTGCATTAATATAAGCTTCACGCACGAGAGCTGTGACCGTATAAAATTCGCGTTTCTTCTCTTCTCGTATAATCATAGTTCCTCCGCTTCATGATGAAAGTACACCAAATGGATTGCTAACCTTTAGTATACCGAATTTCTTCGATTAATTCAAGCATATATATTTATTAACACTGAATACACCCTAGCCAATGACACACCATACACCGTTACAGTTTGACCCAACAAAGACAATGATATACTAAATTCTATAGCAATATCATTTATTACCCACAAAAAGCATAGTGCTATACTAGATAAAAAAACACAGTAATCCATAAAACAACTGTTGTATTTAGGCCCATAGAATTTCCTCCCCCAAAATTCTAATATATCTTCATTAAAATTATAATTCAGTGTAACTATTTTTTTATAATCTATATGAAGTGTATTAAAATTTAGTTTAATTCTTTGGCTCAATATCATGTATATACGAATCACCAATCATAATGCTATTACTTGGTTTTATGCCAAAATTATCAATTAAATATAAAAATGCATTTTAAGCTAGGTTTCTCATATCCTATACACGCAGAAATTGCTATGTTCTCAAAATATTTGTTGAGCCCTAATTTTTTTGTATTTTTTTAGTTCTTGTTCATTTTTTTAAACCATTAGTTAGCATATACAGCTTATAATTATTACTTAGATTCGATAATATATTATCTATTGTATAATCTATCGATATTTCCTCAACTAAAATACTAAACATTTTTCTATAAAATTCTTCGCAAAAACTCTATAGATTTATCTATACCTAACTTTTTTAAAAGTTCTATATGTTCTAATGACCCTCAACTCATTTTAAATCTATTTTTTCCTGCTAACATATCAGCCCACAGCAGTGTGTCTTGAAGTAAATACTCCGTCATAAAAGGTATTATAGTCAATTTCTTTTTATATTTAATCCTGTATACAATTGATAGTGAGCTTTTTCCCCAAAAATATTTAAAGTCATATAGCGTATTATCTAAATCAAATATTATGACTTCAACATTATTCATAATTTTCCCTCTATTTTAACCACTTGATGCTTATCCTTGTTTTGGTACTTTAATAATCGGTTGTTGCCCCTTTTTTGGACGCATCCCATTGGCCTCCAGCCATAATCTCTTGCACTTCTTCATCAATCGGTTTGTAAGGTTATGTTCCTTCAGCCTTCACCGAAGGTACTACTAATTCTAACTGTTTTTTCTCAATTGTACCACTGGTTATACGTCCGCAATGATACCGCACCATGCGTTGGCAACGCAGTCGCATCAATTTGGAAGGACTCCATTTTCTTTTGGATTTCTTCCTTCGTCAAAACTGGATCCAGCACAATCGGCATGCCCTCATCGTTTCCCACTTCTGGTCTTTCCCTTGTGCCGCCTCTTCCTGTTCAATCTCATAGTTCATGATGACCCGACGATTTTCTTGATATAGGCGTATGGCCAACATCTTGTCGCTTTCATTCATTGTATCACGCCGAGAAACTGCATCGGCTATCATGGGGATTAATTCATGACGAGTGAAAGCCCGTGACCCTAGGTCTACCCCTTTTGTATCTGTAATAGCTCCATGTTTTACCAATGTCATGAGCGCTTGGTATTCCCAATCTGGTGGGCTTACCACGCCATAGCGATTCGCCTCTGCTTGAGCTACCGTTAGCCCCCCTAGGATTAGAGCCAATCCCAGATAATAGGATATTCGTTTCATATGTATTCCTTTCTAGCTCCATAGCGACCCACATAGAGTGCCTTTGGAAAATCTTGTAACCAGTCCTTTTCTCCTTTGGCTGTAACCGCTACGACTACCGACGTAGCGGGTCCCCCGCTATGATCTAATACGTCATCTTTTAAATCTACCGTGTCGATTTCATGGCCTTGTAAGTGGCGGAGTACATCTAATTCTTGACGAATCCCACGGGACCCCACGGGAATCACTCGCTCTGTCTTTGGGATGTGCCAGTGCTTGGTGTACTTCTTCATAGGTAACAATCCACTCTGGCGAGTTAAGAACCTCTGGTCCTACCAAAGGCCGTCCCAATAGATAAACTGCATAAGGTTCCCCTGTACAAGGTAATTCTGCAGGACCTGAACCAAGGGCAGTAATCCCTACCGAGGTGGTGCTGACGATCATATTACTTTCATGGCTCCCATTAATGGGCACCTCCACACCAGCCCGTTCTAGTTCTTCTTGAATCCCTTCGATAACGGGCACCACCACCGTGTCATAAGCGCCACCCACTAAGTATTGGATGGCTTTCACCGTACCACCAGCGCAGAGTATTTCTAACATCGCCACACGAGTCGCGAAGGCACCTACCATGGCATAGGGCACATGCAATACATCATGGGCCTGCCTACCAATACCACTGCTAATATCGGCGGCAATGATCCAGTCCATCCCGTCCTGAAAGGGAATCCTTGTGATATCACGCATTTCCTTTACCGCCAAAAACCCGATTCAGCTGACTCACCACAAGGGCCGACCCTACATAATTCAAGGCATACGCCAAGGACAAGGGCACCCACAAGACAGCCACAATTTCAACACTGTGCATCATCCATGCAGTGATGGCTAAGCCAAGACCTACATTTATGACATATCCTAGTATACCACCTACTACATAAGAGAAAGATGAAGTCATCTTCTGCGCCACATATCCTACACTACCTGCTGTGCATGCCATGATGATGGCCACCACCACATGCATGGGTACGCTGAGAGGAAATCCCGTAGAGGCCGCCGTCGCTAGATGCCCCAAGGCACCTAACACTGCGCCCGCTACAGGTCCTAGCATCAAGGCCCCCTACAAAAGGCGGGGATGAATCAAATCCAATGGAATAGGTCCCGAAGTGAATCTGTCCACCGATGGCACAGAGAGCAATTAACATGGCATAGGCTGTTATCGTTCTAACTTTCATTGGTAACAACTCCTAACAAAGAATATCATACTGAGTTTCTATGTTTATTATAGGCGACGAAAGGGCATAAAGCAATGGATTCATAGTCCTTTCATGTATAACACGTATACTAGTCTAGAGAAATTCCCTTTTGTATCTTCACAAAATATATTACAATACAACTATACCCTTGCATTAGGAAAGGAGTTCTTATGAAAGTTTTAATTGTAGAAGACGAAGAAATGCTGAATAATATTATCGCCAAACGGTTGAAAGTAGAGTCTATGATCGTAGACCAATGCTACAATGGCGAAGATGGATTAGACTATATCACTACCTCTAGTTACGATGTGATTATCATGGACATTATGATGCCTAAACTAGATGGACTAGCCGTGGTTCGCCAAAATGCGCGGGGAAGGAAATAAAACGCCGGTCCTATTCTTGACGGCTAAAGATTCCTTACAAGACAAAGTAGACGGACTCAACTTGGGTGCTGACGACTATCTCGTGAAACCTTTCGAATTTGACGAGCTCATCGCTCGCGTCTATGCCCTAGCTCGTCGCAGTCGAAACCGAGGCGGTAGAAGATATCCTAGCCGGTCCGCTTCGAATCAACCAAAAATCTCGTTCCGTTTGGTTACATGAGGTACCTGTTACGTTAACGGCGAAAGAGTTCGACTTACTCTTCTATTTAGCAAGCAATCCTAACATCGTTTTTGTCCCGCCAACAAATTTTTAGACCATGTGTGGGAATATGACTATGAAAGTTACTCCAACCTCATCGACGTATACATCAAAGATTTACGCAAAAAAATAGATGTGGATGAGTCTTTCAAAAATGATACAAACTGTACGTGGCGTCGGTTATGTGTTCCGCACCGAGGAATAATCTATGATGGATCGTATCCCTCGCCCTATCCACAGCCTATTACACCAAGTAGAGGCTATGTTGGTTCGAGTCCCTCTCGTGTATAAGATCACCAGTTGGTATTCTATCTTTTTACTCGTCATGGTTGGCTTACTAGCAACCTTTGTTATGCAATTTACCTCTGCACAGGGATGAACATGAAATTCGTTCAGAACTACACCAAAAATGTCATAGAGTCATACAAATCCCAAAAAGTTCAAGCCTTATGATAATGGTATTTTTCTTAGTGGTCTATTCAGATGATGGCGTGGTCTTGCGTGGTAGCGCTCCAGAGCGTTTTTCTCAGGATAATCCTCCGTCCTTTAATACCATCACAGAAGTCCGCCAAAATGATGCGGTATATCTCTACTACGACGTGCCCTTTCAAGTCCCTCATGGTCCACGAGGTCACGTCCGCGGCATAGCCCCTATTACCTTAATGGATCGCAAAGCGAATACGACTTTGATTGCCTTACTCATTGGCGGCTTACTCTTCGTGGCTATGGCTACCATTGGCGGCTATTGGATTATCCAACGAGGGCTTGAAACCAGTACGCACCGTGACAGAATTGGCAGCGCAAATCTCCTTAAAACGAGACCTATCGGAGCGCATAGAAACCATTCCCCCATCGAAAGATACAATGTACCAATTGGTATCTACTTTCAACCACATGCTCAACAGCTTGGAGGACGCATCGAACCGTGAAAAAAACGATTCAACTCTGATGTGTCCCATGAACTGCGCACCCCTATTGCTGTCATTCAAGCTGAAAGTGACTATGGGCGCCAATTTGTATCTTCCCTTGAAGAGGCGAAAGAAAGTTTTGAAAATATTTTCACCCAAAGCAAGGGCATGGCAGACATGGTGTCTCAATTATTAGAGATTGCACGCCCGGATAACTTGAAAGATATCGACAAAGCGCCCGTACCTATCTCTGATGTGGCGCAACGCTTAGCCGATACCTATACCCGTTTGAGTCAAGAAAAGCAGCTCACCTTTACCTATCACATTGATCCATCTTTGACCCTCTTGGGTAATCAAATTTTGTTGCAACAAGCGATGGCTAATATATTGGATAATGCCCTCAAGTTTGCTAGCACGAAGGTCCATTTCGAAGTCCGCCAAGAAGAAGATACTCTGCATATCTTTGTGGACGATGATGGTATTGGCATTCCTCCTGAAAGTATCCCTAAGATTTGGGACCGCTTATACCAAGTGGATCCATCTCGTACATCCAAGGAAAATAAAGGCATTGGCCTAGGTTTGTACTTCGTACAAAACGTGGTACAGCTCCATCAAGGCCAGCTACAAGTAGAAAGCACGCCACATGAGCATACTATTTTTGGGTTTTATGTCCCAATGGAGTCAGCCACTGATACAGAGGTAACCGCAGAATAACATAACAAGGCACTATTTTTGATCAAAATACCCTAATCCAATGGCAAAACTAGTTAGTGAGATCTCACAAATTTGGTATAATTATATGCATTGGTATTAGGTTTGTTCATAATTACATTATACCAAGAGAAGGGTCCTTCGGGACCTTTTGCCTATTAAAATATAAAAAACAGAGGAATGTTGATTTTTTTGATCAACTTTCCTCTATTTTTATATTATGGTTGTATATTCGGTCGCTGTCCATACATGCGCAGCACTAGGTATCCAATCAATATCATGCCTATGCCCTGCCACGGAGAATACGTAGGATGTTCCCCAATAGGTGGCCACTAGACTGGCAAATAAAGGGCCCATCATATTGCCCCAATTGTTGCGATGTAGTGGCTAGTCCGAAGACACGACCCCTCACGGATGGATCCGTATTGACTGTCATAGCAGATCCTAAGGATGGGAAAATACCCACAATAAAGACACCAATAAAAAGCTGTAATCTTGCAAACCACCATAATCCAAATGGTAAACTTTGCAACAACAAGATGCTTCCTGTTCCCCAATAAACCGTAAGAGATAACTTTAAAGTACCCCTTTCTCTGTCCATAGGCGTCCCATACATTGGTCATGATCATCCCCCATCACACCGCCTGCACTGAGGATAGATCCCGCGAGCATAGTGCCCCTTCCATAGTACCTTGTAGCTCTCCTACATAAATAGCGATGATAGGTTGTAACATGAGCATGACAGATTGCACCAAGAAATACAATCCTAGGATATGCATTAATACTTTATTTTGTTTTGCCTCCCGTAAAATCATCTCTGAAAGAGCTGACTTTTACCGGCGCATCTGTTTCTATGACTGGTTCTTTTTACAAAGATGGCAATGGCAGCAGTCACCACAAAGAGGACCACTCACCTACGATAAACACGGGGCGCATGCCCACCACCAGTTCTGTTAGGCCCCTGTTAAGGGACCCACGGTGTTTCCTAGGACGAGGCCCATTTGAAAGATACCCATAGCGGTACCAACCCGTTCTTTCGGCACCGATAAAGATACCATGGTCATAGCCGCCGGCATAAAGCCATTCGCAAATCCTTGGAATGCTCTAACTAACACAAATTGGTATCCATCTTGTACTAGACCGCCCCATAGATAGGAAATACCAATTAAAATGCCCGCTCGAATAGCCATCATTTTTTTACCATGTCGATCTGCCAATCGTCCCCATATAGGCGCCATGATGGCGGCGATGAAAAAGGAGATAGAAAAAGATAGGCCCGACCAAATGGCGAGTTCCTCCTGATCCACCCCTAGTTCTAAGAGATAGACCGGTAAAAAGGGATAATCATGGTATAGCAAATCGCCAGTAAGGACATGCCGATGGTGAGTATCCAAACGGCAGTCATCCCTGTTTGTTGTAATTGTTTCATATAATTCACCTGTTATTTTTACACTCTTACACCATTGTAACATAGAAAGGAACCTCTCTAACAAATTCCCTGCTCATTGCATGCTCAGAAAATGTAAAAAGGACAGTTGACAGTAGTTGTCAACTATCTCGCGAAGGTATTCTCTAGGGGAGAATACCCTTATCTTTTACCTAAATTCACAAGAGACTTTCTCATTAACTGTTGTAATGTAGCTAATTCCTCTGTGGTTAAACCAAGCTTTCCAGCTAATAATTCTGGAATATGCTTAGCTCGTTTTTGCAATGCTTTTCCTTTTGCTGTCAAGCCAATGGACATAGCTCGTTCATCTGAACGCAAGCGTTCACGAGTGATCAAACCTTTCGCCTCTAACTTGCGCAACAATGGTGTCAATGTGCCTGAATCTAAGAAGATGGCATCTCCAATTGTCTTTAGGTGGACTGTCTTCGTTTCCCATATAACAGTCATCGCTAAATACTGTGTATACGTCAATCCCAAGTCAGACAACTCTGGTTGACAAGCACGCACCATTTCTTTAGCCGTTGCATACAAAGAAAAACTCACATGGTTTTCCAAGCTAACAGCCTGTTTTTTTCTTTCCCTTTTTCATCTCAATTCAACCCTTACCTGTTCCCATACTGTTACACTGTGAAGTGTCGGTCAATGACATCTTGTAGTGTTAAACTTTGCATATATTCGCGCAGATGATTCTGCAAATGCTCCCATAACGGCAATGTGCGGCATCCTTCACTCATAGGACATGTATTGATTTCATCCTCTAAACATGCTACGACAGCGATGGAATCTTCTGTAGTCGCTAAAAATATCGTACAAAGTATAGTCTTTTTGGTTCCTTAGTAAAGTGGTACCCACCATACTTACCACGAACGCTTTTCACATATCCAGTTTGCACTTAATCTAGCAACAATACCTTCTAAATATTTATCTGAAATATTTTTGGCGTTCCGCCATTTCCCGAATGGATACATTTCGATCTACGCTGTGTTCAGCTAAGTCCACTAACACTCTTAATGCATAACGACCTTTAGTAGAAATTTTTCATAAATAATACCCTCTTCAAAAGTAGGATTTATTCCTTTCACTATTATATATTACTACGCCGAAATTTGTCTATATGAATTATGGACATTTACTGTGCATAATATGAATAAAAGTCTAACCGTTTTTTTGCAAATATTCCTCATTTTTTTCATGTCTACACGAAGTGAGATACAACTTACTAAACTATATATTATTTATTCATTAGTAATAATAATGTATTTCGTCGATTTTATAAATTTTACGAATAAATTTTTGCTAAAACCCTCTATCCTATCGGCCTTGGCTGTGCTACAATAAGGATGTACTATTTTTTTATATTTAGGGAGGGGTACCATGTTAGAACGGTTATTCGCATTGAAAGAGCGAAAACACTTCAGTCCGTACAGAAGTCCTTGCGGGGGCTTACCATTCATTACCATGGCATACATTCTATTGCTAGCTCCCAATTTATTAAGTCTAGCTGGAATGGACAAAGATGCCGTATTAATTGCTACAGCCTTAGGTGGTGGTTTAGTAACAATCGCTATGGGCTTGTTTGTTAACTATCCGATCGCCTTAGCACCGTGGGTTGGCCTATTAGCATTCTATTCCTTTACTGTTGTACTCGGTATGGGGCTAACTTGGCAAACTGCATTAGGTGCTGTCTTTATTTCTGGTCTTGTATTCTTAGTGTTAACCTTAACCAAGATTCGCCAGTTAATCATCGAGGCCATTCCTACGTCTTTAAAAATTGCCATTACTGTTGGTATTGGTTTATTCATCTGTATCATTGGCTTGAAATTATCTGGTTTGATGACTATCGCCTTATCCTTACAACCGGTACATTAAAATGATATTGTCAGCGCCAAAGGTCACGGGGCTCCAACGCCGTCTGAAACCTTGTTGACATTGGGTAATCTAGGCAATCCAGAAGTGCTATTATCTCTATTTGGTTTATTCTTCTCCGCTGCCTTGATGGCGCGCCGAGTGCCTGGTTCCTTGCTAATCGGTGTTATCGTGACATCCATCTTGGCCTATGCCACTGGCGTAGCCACACTACCTAGTTCCTTGAGCATCATAGCTATCCCTGATTTCCAGTAAAGTTGCCTTTATGGAATTAGACATTGCCTCTGCTTTCCACGTAGGTTTAATTACCATCATTTTCTCTTTCACCTTCGTGGAATTATTCGACTCCATGGGCACCTTGATTGCGACCGCTTCCAAAGTCGGTATTGCAGATCCTAAAAAGGTGAATTTCCGGTCTTGGCAAAGCGATGATCGTAGACTCCCTTTGGGGTTAGCTTCGGTGCCATGTTAGGTTCTAGCACTATTACAGCTTTCGTTGAAAGTGCTGCCGGTGTTGGCGCAGGCGGTCGCACTGGTTTAACCGCTGTCACCTGCGGTATCATGTTTATTCTTTGCTTATTCTTTGCACCCCTCATTGCCTTAGTTCCAAATCGGCAACTGCACCTGTACTGATTCTAGTGGGCGCCTTGATGATGGAAGCCATCCGTGAAATCGATTTCTCCGATTGGACAGAAGGTTTCCAGCGTACTTAGTCATCGTGTTAATGCCTTTCACATACAGCATTGCAAACGGTGTAGCGAGCAGGCCTTATCGTATATCCATTGATGAAATTCATCACAGGCCGTCACAAAGACGTACACTGGTTCATGTATGTACTCGGTGCTATCGTATTAGCGAAATACATTTTGGTTTGAATAAACACCATACTTATATAAATACAATAGAGGAAAGTTGATTATCCTATCAACTTTCCTCTATTTTCTATATTTTTTAATAGGCAAAAGGGTCCCGAAGGACCCTTTTTTTATATATTCATATGTATTTCATATGCCTCTAATCAACAAGCATCGAACCCAACTCTTGTACTACAGCAAATCGTCTTCGTATACTGCTTCTTCAAAGAACAATGGCAATACATCATCGCTATATTCGTTCATGTCACGACCTGTTTTTAGAGAATACCACAGATGCAGACAAAGCGCATTAACTCTGCTTCGTTCTCTGGATTGTTCACAAATTCTTCAATAATTTTTATCCATATCTAAATGGCGTTTCATAATGAATCGAGCCAATTTACGACGATTCACTGGATCATTCACCAATTCATCTACATCGATAATATACTCTGGCATTTTAATAGCAATATGCGTATGGATTCCGTCTTCTTTCATGATAACCTCCTACTTGCACACCCCTATCCTAGGGCTATGCGTATATACTAACAAATATTCTACCTATAGATTTGCTATGCACTGCACCCGCTCTTGTAAGCTAGCATCATCGGTAAATACCGTATCTAAGCACAGTCCATGAGCCGGCGCTGTTTTTCCTATGAGTTTCCTACTTTCACCGGCAATGATGCGTGGCACGTCCTCTGGGTGAAAGCTGACCCAAGCCTACATCCACCAAGAATCCCGCCATGTTTCGCACCATATGATACACGAATCCATCTCCTAACACGTGGATGCGCACCGTCGTCCCCTGTTGGATGACTTTCACAGCATACATGGTTTTCACTGGATCTTGTATCGTCGTATTATGGCCTTTGAAAGTGCTGAAATTATGCGTTCCCTCTAGGGCCTGTGCTGCACGCCGCATAGCCTCTATATCCAAAGGTTTGCGCACATGGTATGCGTAGCGCAGTTGCAATGGGTCCACCACGTCATCATTGTGAATGGTGTAAATATATTCTTTCCCTTTCACATAATTCCGTGGATTCCAATCCGAAGCGGCTCCTGTGCCTCACGGACTACGATATAGGGGCGGCATGTGGGCGATAAGGGCACGCATCAGATTGTCTACGGGAATCTTGCCAGTCGTGGTGAAAGCCACCACTTGCCCTCTAGCGTGAACACCTGCATCCGTTCGCGAAGAGCCATAAATCGTGATAGGCTCATTGCACACCTTGGATAAGGCTTCCTCTAAATAGCCTTGCACCGTAGGCCCATTCTGTTGCCGTTGGTACCCACAGAGCTCCGTCCCATCATAGGCAACGATGAGCTGTATGGTTCTTGTTATATCTGGCATATTTTATTCTTTCTACTGTTTTTCTAATCCTATTAGATTGGCACATACATCTGTCACTAACATATATATGCGACTACTGCTTATGCACCAAAACTCCGGCGCAATACGGCTAGCATATATATGACTACTGCTTATACACCAAATACCGGCGTAATACAGCTAGCACAATACTCACTAAGACAACGGCGCCAACACCGTATGTATCTAATGAACTGTATTGTAGTTCTTTCAAGCGAGTACGACCTTCTCCGCCTCGGTAGCGGCGAGATTCCATAGCCACTGCCAATTCATCGGCACGGCGGAAAGCGCTAATAAACAATGGCACAAGTAAAGGCACCATATTCTTAGCTCGTTTTTACCAAGGAGCCGGTAGTAAAGTCAGCCCCACGAGATTCTTGGGCTTTCATAATGCGATCCGTTTCCTCTAATAAGGTCGGAATGAACCGCAAAGCAATGGTCATCATCATAGCTAGTTCATGAGTCGGTACGCCAAAGCGTTTCCACGGGTTTAGGAGTCTTTCAATACCGTCCGTCAAACGTATGGGCGACGTTGTATAGGTCAACAAGGAGGAAAAACACGATTAAGAAAATCAATCGTCCTGCCATGAGACCGCCCAAATTGAGACCTTCTCGGCTGATGTGTAACCAACCATAGGTAAACAAGTATTCTCCCGGTGTAGTGAACACATGAATGGCCAAGGTGAATACGATGATGATCCACAATGGTTTAATGGATAGCCACACGAGTCGCACTGGCAAACGAGACAGACCCAAACAACCGAAGGTAAAAGTACGCCACAATGCTATATGTCACCAAACTGTCTGCAAAGAAGATCGCAATGATAAAGATCATAGTGGCTATAATCTTGGCCCGTGGATCCATGCGGTGGAGCAAAAGAATCTCCTGGAAAGTACTGGCCGATGGTAATATTACTTAGCATGGTGCACCTCCTTGAGATAGTCGAAAATGTCTACTACTGCCTCATGGACATGGACACGGTCAATATTGACTGGAATATTTCGTTCTGCCAAAGCTTGTAATGTTTGCGACAATGGCGGTACATCGACACCCGCAGATTGTAATTTCTCACGGTCATTGTGGAAAAATCTCGATAGGATTGCCATCTAGTAAAAACTTTTCCTTGGTGCATCACGATCAAACGATTTTGCCATGCGGAAATATCTTCCATATTATGAGATACAAGGATAACGGTAATACCTTTTTTTCCTTGTGTAGTTTCATGATTTCTCCAAAGATTTCTTCTCGCCCAAATGGGTCAAGTCAGCAGAAGGCTCATCTAGAATTAAATAGTCTGGGTCTAAGGCAATGACTCCGGCGATTGCCACACGTCGCATTTGTCCTCCCGACAAATGGAAGGGAGACCGCTCTGCATAGGTATCGTAGTCTAAGCCTACAAATTGCATCGCTTCTCGCACACGACGATCTATTTCTGCCTCATCGAAACCTAAATTTTTAGGACCAAAGGCAATGTCTTTAGCAATCGTTTCTTCAAACAGTTGATGTTCTGGATATTGGAATACCATGCCTACTTTGTGACGAGTTTGTTTAACTGTTTCTGTTTTATCCACTAAGTCAACACCATTTACTTTCACAGTGCCTGTTGTGGGGTGCAATAAGCCATTTAGATGTTGTACTAATGTAGATTTACCAGACCCTGTATGACCGATAATACCTACAAACTCACCTTCGTGAATGGTCAAGTTCACATCGTGCAAGGCCGTTTTTTCGAAAGGTGTCCCCTGCCCATAGGTGTAGGTAACATGTTCTAATTGAATTGACATATGGCCTCCCCTAGTTCTTCATTGGTGGTAATACCCGTTGGCATAGTTACCCCTTGTTCTTGTAAACGCACTGCAATTTCTGATGGCACCGGTACATCGAGACCAAGACCTTTTAACGTGTCTACATTCATAAATACATCTTTTGGGGCCCCTTCATCGATGACCTTGCCTTGTTTCATCACGATGATGCGATCTGCCAAAGCGACCTCTTCCATAAAGTGCGTAATATATACGATGGTGATTCCTTCTTCTTTGTTAAGGCGATACACCGTATCCATCACTTCCTTACGACCTTTCGGATCGAGCATAGCCGTTGGCTCATCTAAAATAATACATTTCGGTTTCATCGCTAGTACACCAGCAATGGCAATGCGTTGCTTCTGCCCCCCTGATAAAAGGTGAGGCCCATGTAACGCATAGTCCGACATGTTTACGGTCACTAAAAGTCGCATCCACACGGCTACGAATCTCAGGAGCTGGCACCCCTAAGTTCTCTGGCCCAAATGCCACATCTTCTTCTACAATGGTCGCCACAATTTGGTTATCTGGGTTTTGGAATACCATCCCCACATTTTGGCGAATATTCCAAATTAAATTTTCTTCTTTTGTATCCATTCCTAAAACGGTAACGGTACCAGATGTAGGTTGCAATAGGACGTTAAAGTGTTTGGCAAGGGTACTTTTTACCACTCCCATTTGTCCCGATAATGCTGACAAACTCGCCTTCATGAATGTGAACACTCACATCCTGCAAGGCGTGACCTCACGACCCATTTCGTCTTGGTACACATGACTCATATGGTCCGTAGCGATCATAACTTGTTTCATTTTTTTATCTAATTTCCTCTCTACGTAAGTACAATTGTTACTTCGTATTACAATCTCTTTCATTATACATGGTAGAGGGGTTTTAGGACAATAGGCAACCTTGAGTTAAGAGCTGTAGTTTACAAATAAAAACTTATACTTGTCCTTTATGTCCATGATTTTTATCGCTTTGTCATTTGTGAAAGCCTATTTTGTTGTGTTGGTTGGAAACGGCTTAGTGGATATAACTCTATCATCTATAACTTCCTGTTCTGCCCTGTGGATTTTTCTTCACTCCCTTCGGTCGTAGAAAATCTTACAGGCCGAACTACACGATGCTCTATGATTTGCGCGTTGCTTCACTCCTTCAAATCATGAGCCCCGCTTGTGCGACTTCAATTTGTTCCGGCTGTGGGTTTTATGCGCCTCTTTGAGGCTTTAAAACCTTACGCCGAGAACTCCCCGATTCACACATCTTTGTGCGTCACTTCGTTCCTTCAAAGATGGTTCACTGGGGATCCCAGGCCTATTGCATTCTTCCATAGATATTACTTCTGCCATGTTGGCTGGAAACGGCTTACAAAAATTTTTTTCATTTGCGACTTCCTGTTCTGCCCTGTGGATTTTTCTTTACTCCCCTTCGGTCGTAGAAAATCTTACAGGGCCGAACTCCCGATTCACACACTTTTTATGCGTCGCTTCGCTCCTTTAAAAGTGGTTCACTGGGATCCCCGGCCTATGGCATTCTTCCATAGATATTACTTCTGCCATGTTGGCTGGAAACGGCTTAGTGGGTTTAAGATAATTGATTAATAAAAAAATAGCACCCTATTGGGTGCTATTTCTTCATTAATCAGCGACTTCCCATCCTCCCAGGCCGTTTCCAGCCAAGTACTCTCGGCGTTTACGAGCTTAACTACTGTGTTCGGGATGGGAACAGGTGGTTCCTCGTAGCCATCGTCACTGAATTTGTCAGGGTGTTCCCTGAAAACTACATAGAAAGATAATTTTATAACTTATAAGTTTTAGTATTAACATACCAGTTCATATCGTAAATCAGCTAAAGTTCGTCGGTTTTGTGGAATTTCTTCACTCCCTTCGGTCGTGGAAATTCTTACAACCGACATACTGATTCACACAACTTTGTGCGTCGCTAACGCTCCTACAAAGTTGGTTCTCTAGTAAAAGCCCTCGATCTATTAGTACCAGTCAGCTCCATGCCTTACAGCACTTCCACACCTGGCCTATCAACCATGTCGTCTACATGGGATCTTACTAGCTTATGCTATGAGAAACCTCATCTCAAGGCTGGTTTCACGCTTAGATGCTTTCAGCGTTTATCCGTCCCGAACGTAGCTACCCAACTGTACCCTTGGCAGGATAATTGGTACACCGGCGGTTCGTCCACTCCGGTCCTCTCGTACTAGGAGCAGCCCCCTTCAAGTTTCTTTCGCCCGCGATGGATAGGGACCGAACTGTCTCACGACGTTCTGAACCCAGCTCACGTACCACTTTAATCGGCGAACAGCCGAACCCTTGGGACCTACTTCAGCCCCAGGATGTGATGAGCCGACATCGAGGTGCCAAACCTCCCCGTCGATATGGACTCTTGGGAGAGATTAGCCTGTTATCCCCAGGGTAGCTTTTATCCGTTGAGCGATGGCCCTTCCACTCGGCACCACCGGATCACTAAGCCCGACTTTCGTCCCTGCTCGACTTGTTGGTCTCGCAGTCAAGCTCCCTTCTGCCTTTACACTCTTCGAGCGATTTCCGTCCGCTCTGAGGGAACCTTTGGGCGCCTCCGTTACTCTTTAGGAGGCGACCGCCCCAGTCAAACTGTCCACCTAGGACTGTCCGGAAGGTCGTTACTCTTCCCGTTAGATTTCAATTAATCAAAGGGTGGTATCCCAACAGCGACTCCACTAAGACTAGCGCCCTAGCTTCTACGTCTCCCACCTATCCTGTACATTCATTAACTAAAATCAATCCTAAGTTACAGTAAAGCTCCATGGGGTCTTTCTGTCCAGTCGCGGGTAACCTGCATCTTCACAGGTACTTCAATTTCACCGGGTCCCTCGTTGAGACAGTGCGCAAGTCGTTACACCTTTCGTGCGGGTCGGAACTTACCCGACAAGGAATTTCGCTACCTTAGGACCGTTATAGTTACGGCCGCCGTTTACTGGGGCTTCAATTCAGAGCTTCGGATTACTCCTAACCCCTCCTCTTAACCTTCCAGCACCGGGCGGTGTCAGCACCTATACATCAGCTTTCGCTTTAGCGAGCACCTGTGTTTGTGGTAAACAGTCGCTTGCGCCTCTCTTGTGCCACCCATTCATGCTCCGACCGTTACAAGTCTTCACACTACATGGGTCATCCTTTTCCCGAAGTTACGGATGCATTTTTGCCGAGTTCCTTAACGAGGGTTTTTCCCTGCACCTTAGGATTCTCTCCCCGCCTACCTGTGTCGGTTTTGGTACGGGTAGTATGTCTCTACCTAGAAGCTTTTTCTCGGCAACTTAGGATCAATTACTTCGCTCTTTTGAGCTCGTCATCACGCCTCAGCTTTTTAGTGTAACGGATTTACCTATCACACAACCCTACACGCTTAAACATGCACTTCCAATCGCATGCTAACCTACCTGTTTGCGTCACTCCATCGATCAAACAATTCATACTAGTACAGGAATTTCAACCTGTTGTCCATCGCCTATGCTTTTTCCGCCTCGGCTTAGGTCCCGACTTACCCTGAGACGACGATCGTTGCTCAGGAACCCTTAGGCTTTCGGTGGAAAGGATTCTCACCTTTCTTTTCGCTACTCATACCGGCATTCTCACTTCTTACCAGTCCACAGCTCCTTCCGGTACTGCTTCAATCCAATAAGAACGCTCCCCTACCCAATGGTATTACTACCATTGCCACGACTTCGGCTCTGCATTTTAGCCCCGGACATTTTCGGCGCAGAGTCTCTCGACCAGTGAGCTATTACGCACTCTTTAAATGGTGGTCGCTTCTAAGCCAACATCCTGGTTGTTTTGGAAACTCCACATCCTTTGCCACTTAATGCAGCGATTGGGGGCCTTAGTCGGTGGTCTGGGCTGTTTCCCTCTTGACTATGGGCCTTATCACTCATAGTCTGACTCCCATGTATAAGTATAGCCATTCGTAGTTTGACTAGGTTCGGTACCCGGTGTGGGCCCCTAGCCCGATCAGAGCTCTACCGCCTATACTCTTTACCATGAGGCTAGCCCTAAAAGCTATTTCGGGAGAACCAGCTATCTCCGTGTTCGATTGGCATTTCACCCTATCCACAACTCATCCCAAAGCTTTTCAACGCTCACGAGTTCGGTCCTCCACACAATTTTACCTGTGCTTCAACTCGGCCATGGATAGATCACTACGGTTTCGGGTCTACTACCACTAACTCTTCGCCCTATTCAGACTCGCTTTCGCTTCGGCTCCACGTTTTTCCGCTTAACCTCGCTAGTGACAGTAACTCGCCGGTTCATTCTTCAATAGGCACGCCGTCGACCTGCAATTATACGGTCTTCGACTGTTTGTAGACATACGGTTTCAGGTTCTCTTTCACTCCCTCCCGGGGTGCTTTTCACCTTTCCCTCACGGTACTATGCGCTATCGGTCCATACTGGTATTTTTGCCTTGGAGGGTGGTCCCCCTGCTTCCCACAAGGTTTCACGTGTCCCTGTGGTACTCTGGATACTGCTCCACATAGTAGGATTTCGACTACAGGGCTTTCACCTTCTTCGGCCGACCGTTCCAAGTCGGTTCGTCTATCCCATTTATGCTTGTTAGCAGTCCTCAACCCCGGTCTGGCGAACCAGTCCGGTTTGGGCTCTTCCCCGTTCGCTCGCCGCTACTAAGAGAATCTCGTTTGATTACTTTTTCCTCTGGGTACTTAGATGTTTCAGTTCCCCAGGTGCCCTCCTCATACTCTCTGGTATGGGTGACAGAGCTTTTCTCTGCCGGGTTCCCCCATTCGGATATCTACGGGTCAATGGTCGCTTGCACCTCTCCGTAGCTTTTTCATGACTCGCGTCCTTCTTCGGCCAGTATAGCCAAGGGCATCCACCGTATGCCCTTACTATCTTTACTTTGATAGTGACATATGGTTATGTCTTTTGCTTTTAGAGTCATCCTTTCGGATGCTCTCACCTTATAAGTTAATTTAGAGAATCTATGTGCTTGGTCTCAACCCTTAGAGTAAACTCTAAGAGACCAAATCATAAATAATTTATTATCTTCTATGCAGTTTTCAAAGAACATGTTATTTTTCTATAAAATCGCAGTTTAACTGCGTCAAACTCATTCTGCTTGTCTCACGTAATTACCATTACGCTTCGACTTCGCATCATTCGTTTTCCTTCTTATCCATCGATTTTCTTAGAAAATTCTGCACTAGAACTAGTGCTAAGCTAGTATACCCAAACTTTAAAAAGCTTGTCAACACTAACTTTTTGAGAGTTGACCTCTCAAAACTGAACAATGTAGGTGACCAAAGTGTCGACCTAGTGTGACATCTAACATCTTGTGCTAGTGTATGTCTCCCTAGAAAGGAGGTGATCCAGTACGCACCTTCCGATACGGCTACCTTTGTTACGACTTCACCCCAATCATCGACTTTACCTTAGACGGTCGGGCTCCCGAAGGTTACCCCACCGGCTTTGGGTACTTCCTGACTTTCGTGGTGTGACGGGCGGTGTGTACAAGGCCCGGGAACGTATTCACCGCAGTATGCTGACCTGCGATTACTAGCGATTCCGACTTCACGTAGGCGAGTTGCGACCTACGATCCGAACTGAGAGCTTGTTTCTGGGGTTTGCTCCACCTCGCGGCTTCGCTTCCCTCTATTAAAGCCCATTGTAGTACGTGTGTAGCCCAGGTCATAAGGGGCATGATGACTTGACGTCATCCCCGCCTTCCTCCGCATTGTCTGCAGCAGTCTCTCATGAGTTCCCACCCGAAGTGCTGGCAACATAAGATAGGGGTTGCGCTCGTTGCGGGACTTAACCCAACATCTCACGACACGAGCTGACGACAGCCGTGCACCACCTGTTTTCTGGCTCCCGAAGGAGAAAAACAATCTCTTGTTTCGTCCATCAATGTCAAGACACGGTAAGGTTCTTCGCGTTGCGTCGAATTAAACCACATACTCCACCGCTTGTGCGGGCCCCGTCAATTCCTTTGAGTTTCAGCCTTGCGACCGTACTCCCCGGGCGGGGTACTTATTGCGTTAACTCCGGCACAGAAGGGGTCGATACCTCCTACACCTAGTACCCATCGTTTACGGCCGGGACTACCGGGGTATCTAATCCCGTTCGCTCCCCGGCTTTCGCGCCTCAGCGTCAGTTTTCGTCCAGAAAACGCCTTCGCCACTGGTGTTCTTCCTAATATCTACGCATTTCACCGCTACACTAGGAATTCCCGCTTTCCTCTCCGATACTCTAGCCTACTAGTTTCCATCCCATCACGGGGTTGAGCCCCGAACTTTTAAGACAGACTGGATAGGTACTGCGCGCGCTTTACGCCCAATAATTCCGGACAACGCTTGCCACCTACGTATTACCGCGATCTGCTGGCACGTAGTTAGCCGTGGCTTTCTATTCCGGTACCGTCACTTTTTCTGCATTATTTACACAGAACTCTTTCGTCCCGATTAACAGAGCTTTACAATCCGAAGACCTTCATCACTCACGCGGCGTTGCTCCGTCAGACTTTCGTCCATTGCGGAAGATTCCCCACTCTCGCCTCCCGTAGGAGTTTGGGCCGTGTCTCAGTCCCAATGTGGCCGTTCATCCTCTCAGACCGGCTACTGATCATTGCCTTGGTGGGCCGTTACCCTCCAACTAGCTAATCAGACGCAATCCCCTCCTTCAGCGATAGCTTATATAGAGGCCACCTTTCATTCACAAACGATGCTGCCCTGTGAATCGTACGCGGTATTAGCAACGGTTTCCCGTTGTTATCCCCCTCTGAAGGGCGGGTTGATTACGCGTTACTCACCCGTTCGCCACTAACTTCAAGAGAGCAAGCTCTCTGTCTGTCCGTTCGACTTGCATGTGTTAAGCACTGCCGACGTTCGTCCTGAGCCAGGATCAAACTCTCCAAGATATCTTGAAGCTATTTGATAGCTCATTTTGTTTCGTTGTTGCCAATTGCTTGGCTAGAATTTTTGGTTGGTTTTCAACTATGTGAAACCCGCACTCTGGCTTATGTTTACTTCTTTCGAAGTAATTACCTTACATCGTTCAGTTTTTCAAAGATCAACTTTGTCATTCACAACACTGTGTTGTGGCGACTAGATTATAATAACAGATTTATAAATTTATGTCAACAGTTATTTTTAATCTTTTTACTCACTCTTTCGAGCAAGTAGTTCGTGTTCTCGTAATTCTCGTGAACACTTGTATAAAGTATATTCCATTTTTACATAAAATGCAACCCCTTTTTTTAATATTTCTACTACTCCTACATTTTTGCCACACCTTCTTGCATAACACGTTACGATAATTCCCTATATGTAGTAATACTCTATCAAATGTATTAACTACTCCGTATGCACTAGTATCCTTATATACTTACTATGCGTTATTATCTTTTCACTTTAATCACAATTTATCATTTCTCTTTGCATCAATAACATGCCGTTTCACTATACCTCCTATAATTACCATACACTGAATATACCAATTGCTACATCTATGACCTTTCACTTTCTTATGAGAAACGTTTCAAACGACACCGATGAACATCCCCCACTAAGAGAACGCCATTATGCGTAGAACGTCTTGTGGCGTTCCTTTATTTCTTAATTACATTTTACATAAAGACCGTAATATACTCCTTCTCAAACCTAACCACTGTATCAGTTTGAGAAGGAGTATGTTACTGATCTCCTCTATATTTATGATCGCCACAAGACAAAAATAGCATCACAAGTGAACGCTTTCGCCTAGTTCATAGTTTCCTTTCGTAGTCACCACACGATCCGTAGGATATAATCCATCCAATATGGTCACTACCCCATCTACTGTTAATCCCGTCTCGATGGCCCGTATATCGATTGTATTATCTTCTGTCACCACATATACGAATGAACCATTTTTCACCATCATGAATGACTTCCGTAGGCAACGTAAGGGGCCGGTGCTTCGGCTTTTTGTTTCAATTACCAATGTGTAGAACTCGCCAATCGTCACTTGCCCTCAGTTGTACGTTGAAAGTAGCTTTCACATTGATACTCGGTCCCGACTCCGTTCCCACAAATGTAATTTGTCCCGGCACTGCGTTCCATTGACATCTAAATAGACTTGCACGCCACCAGTGATATTGGGTTGTTTCAAAATCGCACCGAAGCTTTGGGGCACGCTCAATGTGGCTACCACTGGGGAATCTTGTTGAATCAGCGACAACGGTTTTACCCTCGATGGCAATCTTTCTATCTTCGTTATAGATAGTGCCACCCTTCCTTCCATCGGTGAAAGTAGTTGGGCTGATGCCATTTGCGCTTGTATTTTTTTGCGATGGCCGCCTCAATACCTGAAGTATCTATCCCAGAACCGCCTGCATACGATGGTGTTGTAATTACTTGCGATTGTGCCCTAGCCGCAATCGATTGGAACTCTCGATTGGTAATGATCCCCGCATCACGCATATGTCTCGCACGATCCACATCTGCCGATGACATACTACCACCCACCACCGTAGTCGATACACTCTGTTGTGGCGCTCGGCTCCGCGTCTCCTGCAACTGACCCTAATAGCGATTGCAGTTGTTGCTGCAGTGATGTGGTATTGATCATTGCGAGCACTTGACCAACTTTCACCATGTCACCTACTTTCACTGTGAAAGTAGACACCGGTCCCGACACCGTCGGTTCCACACTAGCCTTATGCAACGCCGTAATATTCGCCTCATGACTGATGCGCACCGGCATTTGCCGTTCCACAGGGTTCATCACTTGCACCGTTCTGGGTCGCATCCACGCGAATACACCGCCCGTAATGAACAACGCCGTCACCACTGTTATATATATCCAATATTTCCGTATCCAAGAATAGTTCATCATCCGCTCCTCTCATATAGAGAGTATTATACTACTCTTACATCGGAATATCTAGCGCAGGAACTCTATCACACATATTAGCCTTGTAATACACCTATAAACCATGCTATAATAAAAGTAACAAAAGAAGAGCCACCAACGTGTGATTGGCGTTAGGCTCATCTCAAAAGCGATAAAATGGATAGCCTAACGTGTATAAGTATTAGCAGTACTTATCTTTACGTTAGGCTTCTTCATTAATTAATTTATTTAAACAAATCAATGAGTTGTACTATTAATTTTAGAATTAAAATCAGTCTATAGATTTTTCTAAATTTTTTCATAGTACCACCTCCTCCCATAACAGGAAGAGATGAGCCCAACTCACGTTGGTGACTCTTATACTATGTATTATACTACAAAATTACTCATAACGTGAACTTTTTATTATATTTCTCCATAAACTCTGCTATACTTAACGTAACAAAAGAAGAGCCACCAACGTGTGAAGGCGTTAGGCTCATCTCAAGAATCTAGTATTGAAATAGCCTAACGTGTGAGGTCTGCAACACCTCTTTTTACGTTAGGCTTTTTTCATTAACTATTTTGGCTCTATAATAAATGTTGGGGCTACTCATATAAGAGTAGTCGCCAACATTCTTTTTTTGCAATAAAATAGACATATACAAACTCAAACCGTATCATTAAAAGCAACCAAACCATTAAGAAAGGATGAGTCATATATGTCTAACGTCAATTATACAGAAATTGTCTTTAAAATTAAAGAGGAACATATTAAATTTATGAAAGTAAATGATGATGGTTCTGTGCATTTCACACTTGAGATGCCAGTAGCTGAGCAAGTATGTCCACATTGCGGAGCACATACTAGAAAGTCTAAAGGTAAACGCCCTAGAGACGTTAAGTTTGGCGCTACACAACATCACATAGTGACTGCTACCTACTTACAAAGACGTTACAAGTGCCAGGAATGTAATCACACTTTCATAGAAAAGAACCCTTTTGTTTGCCGTTATTTGCGACTCAGTAAAACTAATGTGGAGTATCTATTTAGACAACTTGAAGAAAAAGGATCTTACACGGAGATGGCTAAACGCAGCGATGTTTCTGTATCCACAGTTATTCGGTATTGTTCTAAATTAGCCATTCCAAAGCCTTCTCAATTACCTACTGTACTAGGTATTGACGAATATAAAGGGAATGCTGAAGGCCAAATGTACCAAGTTATCATAACCGATTTAAACAATCACTCTATCGTAGACATTTTACCTAAACGAGATACGCGAGCTCTTATCCAATACTTTAAAACCTTTTCTAAAGAAGCTAGAGAACAGGTTAAATACATCGTTATGGATATGTCTCCATTATTTAGGTTAGTGATGCAAACTATGTTCCCTCACGCACATATTGTGGCAGATCGTTATCATGTGTGTCGCTTGGTGAATTGGGCTCTCGAGCGTGTACGTAAGCGTGAGCAAAAAAAGGCTAGTGGCATACTCTAGAACCCTCAAATATAATCGAAGAGTTCTTATGAAGAATCCTAACAAATTAACTGAAAGCGAGCGAATTAAGCTGTTGGAAATATTGCGTATATCCGATGACCTACAGACGTGCATATGGGCTTAGATTAGCCTTTAGGAGGATATTTAAGACATACAGCATACCCTAACATAGAAAGGCACCTACAATTATGGTTAAACGCAGTAGAAAACTGTCATTTACCGGAGTTTAGTAATTTTAAAGTCTCCTTTGTTAGTTGGTTCCCTCAAATTGTTAATGCCTTTGTATTACCATACTCCAATGGGTTTACCGAAGGATGTAATAATAACATTAAAGTATTAAAGAGAATAAGTTATGGGTTGCGTAATTTTGAGCGTTTCAGAGTTCGTATACTTCTATTAAGCAAAAAGAATAGCACTAGCTATTTAGATAGCTAGCGCTAAGAACTTTTATATGAGCAAAATTCTCACATTTGACAAAGAGCCACTATTTTAATACGTCAATGATTTGAATTGCTAAGCTAGTAAGCGCAATAATTATGCCCCTGAGGAACGCCGTCACGTGTAGTAGCCTTGTGGCGGACCTTTCCCACCTAACTCACACAAACGCAAGAAGAGCACGACATGTTCCGATTCGAACCTAACCACTGTATCAGTTCGGATTGGAATATGTCGTGCTCTTTTCTTTGCCCCTATTCAGTTAAGACCACCACAAGGCTACATAGCGTTACAAGTGACGACCTACATAGCAGTTCTAGTGAGGTCGTAACGATGTACCCTTTCACTAGCCAATTGGCTCGTAGTCTCATGGCAAGTAAACAGGAACACTTGTGTACGTTCACTCAACTGTTCTATGACCCGCAATGTCAACTTTTGCCGTTCTAAATCAAAGCGCACCAACACGTCATCCAACAGCAACGGCATGGATTCTATCTTTTCACTGAAGGACTCGGCTAGGCTTAGTCGCAACGCCAAGTACACTTGATCGCCCAAGCCACTGCTCCACTTCCCTAGGGGTATCTCTCGACCTGTGGTATCTTTCACGTAGGCCCCCTTATGTGCGTCGTCCATGTGCAATGTATAGATGCCACCTGTCATGGCTTTCACATACTCAGACGCCCTCGCCAACATCGCCGGTTGTCGATCTGTTTCGTATTCTTGTTGCGCCAGTTCCATACCATGGTTGATGAACACATAGGTCATCCACGCTTCCAAAGCTTCTCGGAGTTCCGCTTCTAGCTGTTCTTTTTTTAATAAGGCTTCGGACACTGCATGGGATGTGCTCAAGTGGCGCATCGATTCTTGCAAGGTCCCCTGCTCTTCATACAACGCTTGTAAGGACGATTCAATATTCGCCAATTCCGTTTCACTGCGGGAGTACTCCAGTTCCCATTTGCCTTTATCATTTGCCTTGCAAACGGCGGTACCACACATCTCTATGAAACTCTTTCGGCGCCAACAGTTCCAGTTGCCGTTGACTTTGGCGATAAATCGTTTCCCATTGCTTATGCTGATCTTGTTGTAGTAAGCGCTGACGATATTCTGCAGCACTCTTCATGCCACCTTTTTGAATCAGTTCTTCTTGCGCGAGGAACAATTCTTTTTCTTTCCCTGCTCCATGTAGCATATTCTTCACGATAGTTTTTGCGCTGGCTTTCCTTTTGCTCCCACCGCACGCGATTTTGCTTGTGCAATTGTAGCTGATTATACACCACCCGTAGCTCCACGATGGACGGCACCGTATGTATCTGCAAAGAAGTCCACAAGTTCCGGCATCGATTCACGATGGTTTCTAATTGTTCATGATGCAAGCGCACTTGCTTTTTGGTACCCTTCAAACTCGCGCAATCGTTCATGGTAGGCTTGGTATTCTTCCTTCATACCGTAGAATGCATCGTCTCGATTCGTCTGTTTAGCCGCCTTTGGCAACCACGCTTCCCATACGTCCATAGCCTCAGTGCCTGCTGCTCCAAGGTTTTACCTTCTGCCACCCACTGCGATTTCATCACTTCATAGGCTTTGAAATGGCTCACATCGTCTCCATATCCTTTGATCTGTTCCGCCACTACTTGTATTTCTGAAAGTAAACTTTCATAGTCAGATTCTGTGGTAGGCATAGAGCGACCTGCCTTCGTTTCTAACGCAGACATATCATTAGGCGCCGTAGCCACCACCGCGCGACCACGTTACTCCTACGTTTCCCTTGATACGCTAGACCTGCACCTAGCAACAAAGCGAGCATGCCACCGATGGCCAGTATACCGATTCCTTCTACATAGGTCATATGCCACGCCAACAAAAGCCACGCCTAGTACGGCTAGTACAACGCCCCCAGATAATAGGAACGTCCAGATTTCACCGTTACCACGGAATCCATCGATTCTTGTGCTAAGTAGGCCTCTTTCAATGCGATTAAATTCCTATGCTTGGTTTCTAGGGGCTGTTACCGTTTCCGTCACCTCACGAGCTCGATCATCTTGTGGAAACGGCTCTCGTCGTTGCCATGCCTCATAGGCCTCACGAGCACTGCGCAACTGGCGCGCCACTTGCTCCCCATCGTACCAATTCACATCACTTGGGAAGTCCTCCACATCGCGCCAATACACATGAGATTTCCGAATGAATGCCAGCTGGGCTTTCACTTTTTCTAAGTACAAATCCCCTTCACGGCATTCTTTTTCTAACTGCGTCCATTTCGATACTTCTTGGTACAAACTTTCAATCTCTTGTTCATACATACCCAGTCTATCTTCTGGATCGAAATTATCTGGCACCAAGCCTTCTTCCTTGCCACGCCACACGCGCATGTATTCCTGGCAACGGCGGATTTCTTCATCTAATTCTAAAAAGGCATCTCGCTCCAAGGACTCTTCCACGTGGAATTGGAGCATTTTGTGCTTCGCTTCTTCTCCCCGTTTATACGTATCCCAAGCACGAAGAACTCGCTCCACGTCTTGCAAATATTCCTTTCGCTCTTGCCGTTGTTCCTGCAAGATAACCTCTTTCTTTTCTAGTTCTTCCAACGAAGCTTGCCACGTATAGTACTCCTGTTCTCCTTGTTGTAGCTTACGGATATCTCGTTCCACCTCTTGCAATCGGTCTAATAACGTATTGATAGTCCGCTTCCCCGTAGGGGATGCCACTAGCAATTGGCTAGCTAATTCGTCCACGTCTTTCACGAGGGTCCCCAAGGATTCACCACCTTCGGCACCAAAGAACCGTGTGCGCACGTCCACCTCTTGGATAATATCCACCCCTTGTAGGTCATCCAAGGTAATGGCAAAAATGCGATCATAGGTCTTTTTGTCTAACCCTTGCCACCACAATTCCGCAGGCTCCACCGTATACCGCTGGCCACCCATTTCATAAAAAGTCTAAGGTTTTTCCTTTGCGACCGATGTGGTAGGTTTTTGCCTTCTCGTTCCACTACAATATGACCCTCTACAGGTTCTTCTTTCCGTTTCGTCCCCAACAAAATGCCACGAAAGGCTTGGAGCGGCGTTGTTTTTCCGCTTCCATTCGGCCCGTACAGCACATGTAGCCCCCGTTCATGAGGCTGAAAGGTCCACTGTTCATAGGGGCCATAGTGTTCAATATATATTTCTTTAATCTTCATACTCATTCCCCTGTAATAAACGGATCCCTTCCCGTCGTGCCTTTTCATAGGCAGACTGCACCATGTCGTCCGTCACCAACTGACTATACATGCCCAAGCGTTTCCACTCTGGTCGTTCTGTCACAATCTTCAGTAACGACTCCCCGCCACTATCCATGGCATCCGAGGCTTTTCACATAATCGCTGACCATCCACGGCGCGGCGCCTTGTGTATCACTACTGAAAGTATCGCATTCAATGCCGATGATATACACGCCGTGCTTGCCACTTTCCTCGGCTTGTGATTCCTCTATCCAAGACGCACGCACTGCATTGTCACTTGCTACTTCTGATAAAGCTCCTTCGCCTGTCAGTTTAAGTGTCAATAGGATGGACATGCCCGGTTTTCGGAGCATTTCTTTTTTGTGTCGCAACATTTCTAGCATTTCTACTACGGATTGCACTTGTCCTAAGTCGATGGTATCTTCTGCAAATCGGATGGTATTGGTCTCGTGAAAGTGTACCTCCACCGTGCCACGACTAGATACATCCACCACATAGCACCCTTTCGGGCCACTTTCACCACGGTGCAACCCTTGGGTATTGCCCGCATAGACGATGTGAGGCTGTTCGCTCAGAATCTGGCGCTTGTGAATATGACCGAACGCCCAATACTGAATGGGAATACGCCGTAATGCATCCATAGAGCAAGGCCCCGTCTTGTCATGTCCCTCATGACTGCCCACCGTTCCATGCACAAGGGCGATGGAAAAGGGATCACTGCGTAAGGGATGGATGTCCGATGCTAGGTCCTCATACTGGGTATCACTGGAGATACTGCGACCATAGATGCCCGCCACCTCTTGGCCTCGCACCAGGAGAGAAAACCGATCCACTCGGTCCGCTGAACAAATATGGACATTGTCTGGCAATGGCATATGCCGTTTCCAACTTTCCGCAGGATCGTGGTTACCTTGTACCACGTAGACAGGAATGTGTTCCTTAGCGAGACTTTCACAGGCCCGCACAAAGTGCATCTCCCCCTCAAGAGGATGATCCGCCCCATCATAAACGTCCCCCGTTATGAGCACTGCTGCCACACGCTGACGGATGGCCAAGTTCACGATATTTTGAAAGGACCCATAGGTAGCGCGCATCATGGCCTCGTCCAAGGATCTGCCAAAAGATTTTAAATAACGAAAGGGTGCCCCTAAATGGAGATCCCCACATTGTATGAATCGAAATGGTATGCCCATATTATAACCCTTTCCAAGCCTCAGCCAATACCTGCACCGCCCGTTCTAAGTCACGGGTCGGTATACCGCTAAACGATAACAACACCTCTACAACACCGGTCTCATCTCTATCTATGACCTTGATATCGCAACCTGCGACTAAGGCTCGTGTGCGAAACACATCTCCCTGACTGCGGGCCTTGCGAATCCCAGCGTAGACACCGCCCTCTGGATCGATAACCTCATAAGTATCGTCCAAATAGTGGCGCAATACACTCGTAAAATACTTACTTTTTTCTAAATAATGTTTGCGTAGACGGCGAATTTGCTTATGCCACTCCCCTTCATCCATGTACATGGCCCATGCCAACTGCTCTAACACACCGGCACTTTGCCCATAGGCCTTGCGGTGCTTGTGAAAGTCCTCATGAGAACTACGGGTAGCACTAGATAACTCAACCGAATCGATGGCGGTAACACCTTCGACGGTGTACCCATGTAGATGACGCAATCTTGAAGATCCATGCCTTGCAAAGATAACACAGGCTTTCCATAATAGCGAAGTTCACTGTCATAATCGTCTTCTATGATAAAAGCGCTCTGACTCTGCGCCCACCGCAATAACTCTGTCCGCTCTTGGATCGTCATAATACGACCCATACTATCGCCATGAGACGGCATACAGTATAGGACTTCCACATTAGCGGCTTGTAATGTGGCAATCAATTGTGGGCCTCCAGTATCAACCTCTAATACAGAAAATCCGTAGTCTTTCCATAGAGCCTTAGCAAAACTAGGGCTTTGACGGTCTATAGCTACCTTGGATTTTCCTTGGCGTTGTAACAAGGATGCAATCATATGCAACGAATTAAGAGTACCACTGGTCACAAGTACTCGCTCTGCAGATGCTCGCACACCTCGCGCCTGTTGTAGATATTGATTCAACGCTGACCGCAGTTCTGGTTCTCCCTCTAGCTGACCATAGGTCATGAGCCTCTTTGTATCTCGTAAGGCATAGCCAATAAAAGCGTTTCCACCGTTTGAAGTCGAATCCCTCCGGATCCATCGCGCCAGTAGCGAAGTTGTAGAGGATGGGAGTGGCTTGTATATTCGGTCCTTTATACAAAGCATGGTTTACTGTACAAATCGTGATTCCATCACGATACGATGTTAGTTCTTCTAACTCCTGACTCATAGTATCTGTTAGACTTTGAGCGATACTTGTTAACCTCGTAGATGAAAGCACACCTACCTCAGATTTTCTAGTATCACCATATCCACCTAAGGGGCTGGTGAATCTCCAGCACCTCATAAGGCGCCCTGTTATGGGCTTGAATATACCCTTCCGTAGCCAACTGCAAATAGGCTTGCTCCACCGTAATCTTGCTCACACCTAACTGCGCCGCCATAGCACGTATAGAAGGAAGCCGTTGCCCTGGACGGAACAAACCTTGCTCAATATGCACTTTTACAGCCTCATATACCGCTCGTACATGGGAACCCCTGCATTCGCATCTAGGACAATCATCTAGCCCTCCAAAACAACAAACCTTACGCTCTTACATATATATCTATCGTTAACTCTCGATTCTAGGGCAGTTTCTTTCATCATGCCATGACTCCAAAAACCGAAACCTTTGTTTCTAAAAATAGACTCTTACTTTATATTATAAAAGTAAACACGAAAAATGACTACACCAAAAGTATGAATTTCTTTCGAGGGACATTTAGAGAGACATTTCGAGAGACAACTTCGAGGGACACTTCGAGCGACATTGAGAGAGAGCCTCTATAAATAATACATAGTAAAACTCCCTAGGTCGCACCCTAGGGAGTTTTTTTGTGTTTGTTCATTAAATCTTTGTCTAGCTAAAGTTATTCTACCATTCACTATTTATAATTACAACGATTTTATCCAGATATTCATGTAAAGTCTAGCGATATTTGCATTTAGCAATAAACAATGCTATACTTATCCTATAGAAAAGAAGAGCCACCAACGTGTTCAGGGCGTTAGGCTCATCTCAAAAAGCTAAAACAGAGATTGCCTAACGTGTTAAGGTGTGTAAGACCTTATTCGTTAGGCTTTTTTTCATTGTCTATTTGAATAGATCAATGAGTTGTACTATTAATTTTAGAACTAAAATCAAAACATCGATTTTCCTAAATTTTTTTCATAGTACCACCTCCTCCCATAATAGGAAGAGATGAGCCCAACATCACATTAGTGACACTTCTATGTCCTCATTATATCATATTTTTTACAAATCGTTGATGACATTTGATGCCAATTTCTATATCTTATTAGAAGTATACAATTACCAAGCTATCATACTTTCTAACATTAACCTCCTACAGAGGAACGCCATTACGAATAGTAGCCTTGTGGCGCCCATTACTACCTAAATTAGAGAAACGCAAAGAAGAGCACGACATGTTCCGGAGCAAACCTAACCACTGTATCAGTTTGTGGAGGAATATGTCGTGCTCTTCCCTTTATCCAGTTAAAAACCGCCACAGGCTAAATAGCAGAACAAGTAACAGTTCAAATGTTAACACCTCCACTATTGACTCAAGTTAACAATAGATATATAATGTAGTCATTATGATGTAGTCATTAAAATCAAACAACTATTACGAGGTGTAATTATGGAAACTGTATCAAAAATCTATTTCCTATGAAACAATCATAGCCTACGCACAAAAAGTATTAGATGGTGGCGAGATTACTCGTGAAGAGGCAGAACAGCTAATTCACACGTCTGACGAAGACACTATGATACTATTGGCTATGGCTGACAAAAATCCGTCAAAAATTCAATGACGATACAGTAGACCTATGTGCCATCGTGAACGCCCGTTCCGGTAAATGCCCAGAAAACTGTAAATTCTGTGCTCAATCCGCCCATCATGACACTGGAGTTACTGTGTATCCTTTCATGGAAGAGGATGAAATCGTTAACGCCGCTAAAAAAGCGAAAGAAGCTGGTGCAATCCGCTTCTCCATCGTAACAAGCGGTCGTAACACAAACAACCCAAAAGAGTTCGAGCAAATCTTGAGCGCTCTCACTCGTATTCGTAAAGAAGTTGGCTTAGAAATTTGTTGCTCTCTTGGTCTATTGACCTACGAGCAAGCGGTGCAATTGAAAGAGATTGGTGTGACCCGCTATCACTCCAACATCGAAACAGCACCAAGCCATTTCCCAGACATTTGTACAACACACTCTTATGAAGATAAAATGTTCACGATCTCTAATGCACAAAAGCGAGGCATTCGTGTTTGCTCCGGCGGTATCTTGGGATTGAACGAAACCAAAGAGCAACGTGTTGAAATGGCATTCGAGTTAAAAACGATTAGGGGTAGACTCTGTTCCTTTGAACATTCTTAACCCAATCAAGAACACACCATTCGAAAAACAATGAACCAATTCCTCCATTGGAAATTCTTCGAACTTTTGCTGTGTTCCGCTTCGTCTTGCCAAAAAGCCTTAATTCGTACAGTCGGCGGTCGTGAAGTGAACCTTCGTGACTTACAATCTTACGCATTAAAAAGGTGGCTTAAACGGTATCATGGTAGGTGGTTACCTAACAACGGCTGGTCGTTCTCCATTAGATGATCTTCAAATGATCAAAGACTTAGAGCTCAACCTTAACACCGTACAAGAAGCATAATCCTATCACTGTAACAACGAAACTTTTTCATTACCTATATGTCTCGATTAGAGAGCTGCAACCATATAGAACTTTCAAATGAGAAATAGGGGACCCGATTCCATCGAATCTGGGTCCCCTGTTTTTTCGTATATATTCGACTTGCTAAACAATGCGCATCACAGAACGTATATCATATATACTATTAATCCAATCAGAAAACAACCATATACGTTCTATTCCAATCGAAATACATCCACACTATAGAACTGCACTCCGCTTACACTATAAAATATTTTTCTAGAAATTATAGTATTCCTAGTCCATGCAACACCGGCTCATACACATAATACAGGAACAGCCATGTCCCCAATCCTGCTACGCCGCCTACGAGGGCGCCGTTAATGCGGATCCAAGCGAGGTCTTCTTCCACCTTGCTTTCAATAAAATGAATGAACCGTTCTGTACTTAAACTTTGCGAGCACCTCACGGATGATGATGCCGATAAATCCATGGCTCTTGGACGCAATGTGTAACATGATATGCGTCAACGCTTCTTCTAACCGTTCCATCATGCCTGGCTCTTCGCAGTACTGATTCCACAATTCTTGAAAGCTCGATTCCAAGGCAATCGCCATTGGCGATGTCCCATCCGCAGATACCATTCCTTCACGAATCCGTGGGCATACATAGGTTTCTAACATGAGCTCCCAATCTTGCACATCAATCCACTGTTGGATAGCATCATCTAATGTTTTTGTAATCGTTCGGTTAGACGCCATTTGTTGCAAAGGTCCCACCCATTGATGCAACCACACGAGGCGTTCCGTGCTGTTCGGCTGTTTCCAGCGATCTAGCATTTGATGTACTTCTTCGATGATAGCTCGCGCCATTTCTTGGACGTTCACGATGTTCAATCCTTCTGAAAGTCCAATGAGCATGGCAGACACTACATCTTTCTTGCGCTTTTTCGATTTCTTCCTCAATAACCGCTTCTAGCCATTGCTGTGCTTTCGGCGTATACAAAGCCCGCGCAGATAGTCGATACCTCGAATAACCACACTTTCATAACGATTGTGCTCACATACATGTAGTAACGTCTGTTGCATAGGACCGATAAACGATTGATTATGCAAAAATTTCCGCAACCGCTGTGCACCCCATTGAGCCCACTCCTGATCACTACGGCGTTCCCACAACTCCGACAACACCGTGGCAATCCCTTGGCGCACTGTATTCCGTCCTACATCACTACGAATATATTGGTCTAAAAAAGGTACAAACTGTATCCGTTCAATGGCACTTTTACATTGCTCATAGGTGAGAAGTTTCGTATTCACCATGCGGATAATCCCCTCAATGAGGCGATTCTTATTCCGTGGAATCAGTTCCGTATGAAAGGACACACCCAAAGGTTTCCGAAATAAAGCGGTCACCGCAAACCAGTCTGCTACGCTGCCGATGAGGGCGGATTGGACAAACCAATACAACCCATCATACCAAGGAGCCGTGATGTACCACTGACCCCACCACACAAAAGCGAACAGCACCGCCATGGTGATCAGCAAGCGGTTCGCATAGGTTGTATAGGATTCCTGGTAGTTTCTATAACACGAGGGCTCATAGGATTCCTCCTTTCAGCAAGGTCAATCCGTAGAAGAGACCGCCTAAAATAGCACCTACTAAGGATCCATTGATGCGTATCATCTGCAGATCATAGCCCAATTTAGATTGTAAAATACGAGTAATTTCCTCTGGCGTGAATCGATTCATCTCGCGCACGACAATGTGTTCAATCCAAGGGCGTATGTAATTTTAAAACATGTAGCAATTGAAAGAGAATAAATCGTTCTGCCTTGCGTCCTTTCACAGCATTCGTTTCCAAACGTTCAAAGAAATGATACAATTCCGCTTCCCCTTGCTCGACATAGCGCGCAAGATCTAACGTATCTTCCAACACATAGCCGTCTTCGATGAACTCTCGGAACCAAGCATTCTTTTTATCTTCTAATTTCCGTTGCCACTGTCTATTCTGTGCTAGTTCATCCACGGCCCACCGAGCCTTCGTATATACCGCAATCCCCAAGGGCGAATGCAAGGACTCTTGACTCATCAAATAAGCGCGACCTTTCACCTGTATCATATGCGTAATGTATTCCGGTGAAAGTGACTCCCCACCTAATGCGAGCGCCAATTCTCGTAAAAAAGAATGGTCTGCATAGCGATTCATCACAGAGGATACTAGCCCTAATAAGTAAGGACGAATCCCCTCCGCCGCCAGCAATCGTTGGAGCATGCGGTTAATGTGCATCCATAGCACCTCTGCTCGTTCTGGTTCTAACAGCTGACGGCACAAACTAACCAGAAAAAGGCGTCACGCGCCAAGACTCCACGCCATTCTTGATGTGCCCTAGCAATTGCTCTTGCAGTAAATTTTCTTTCACATGGGGCAATACATGGTCTTTCAGTTCCTCAAAACACACATGAACATACCCCCGACCAGTGGCACTATTCATAAATGATACAATCCGCTGCGGTACACGTTCCTGTTTCAGCACCTCGTACATGTGAGACACCCGAAGGAGTTCGTCCACCATCATGTGACGTGCCATTTCCACGAACCGTTCCTTATTCCTAGGGATGAGCGCCGTTTTGAAAAGGAATCCCCAAGGGTTTTTGTAAACAGTGCCGTCACCGCATACCAGTCAGCTAAACCACCGATCATGGCAGCCCCTGAAATATGCGTGATGAGCCCCCAAAAGGGATCTCTATGAAAGGGATAGGTCGCTAAGAATATGACTGCCATCAAGACTAATAGAGCTGTCGCTCCATGTCGTTGTAACCACGGTGTCATTTACTTCACTTCCTCTACCGCATCACCTGGCTGTTCTGGAATCCAGCAACGTTGATTTGGGTATGTGTGTCGGAATGTGTCCGATGGCACCCAAATAGGTCCATTGGCATGCATAGGAATAAATAGCTTCGTGTTCATCATCCCTAATACTTCTAGGGCTCCCCATTCACGGGCTACTTCTAAGCGCGCGTCCACGGGGAACATCATAATATCTACAGACAAACCTGTTAGAGGTGCGAACTCTTTCTCCTTTAACGCTTTTTGCCTCGGCAATATTCTCAGGCGTATCTCCAGACCAATGCCACCAGTTTAAATCTCCTGCATGAAAGATGCGATGCGTACCTGTATCCACTAAAAACGAACCGCCTTCATCAGTGGAGCCAAACATGGTGACAGTTAGGCCGTCTGCCCTCTAAGGTGTCGCCTACTGACATAGAATGAAATACCATGCAATCTTGCATAGATTGATCACTCACTGCTTGTGCATCTCGCAATGCCGGTACATCTTCATGGTACCAAACACTATGTATATATGGTAAATATTTGAAAATTGATTTCACATAATGGTCATGATGGATATGGGATATAAAGATATGTAACTCGTAGCCTTGTGCTACTAATGTGTCTACCACACCGGCTGGATCTTTCCAGTAATCAAATACATAGGCCCGTTTGCCATCTTCGATGACAAACCCGCTATGCTCTAAATAGGTAACTTTCATATTAACTCCCTAATTGATAATTTTATTGATTACTTTTATTATAACATATTTTCCTTTTCACATATATAAAAAGGCAATCTGTCACACCCAATCAATCTACAAAAGATTAGAAAACAGATTGTCCTTGTATTAGTAATTACTTTATTTTTCACATTACGAATATTATTATGATATACTATAGCCACGAGAGTCTCTAACGTGAGTTAGGTTCATCTTTCTTACTTATTAAGGGAGGTGAGTAATATGACCGTATTCGAAGCAATTTCTATCATGATTTTATTCGCTATGTTCGTATTAGCATTACTCACATATTTGAAGAAATAATCTTTTAAATATGTGAAAAGCCTAACGCTATGATAAGTATTCCTACTACTTATACACGTTAGGCCATTCTATATCCCAGATGAGCCTAACGCTACCACCACGTTATTGGCTCTCTTTTTATATTCCCATTATATCACATGTCAGATAACACTAAAAGCATAAATTAGAAAAACCCTCCCAAGGTATGTACCTCAGGAGGGTTTTCTTATGAAAGTCTATGACCTTTTGTTGTGGGGAATAGAATCACTTCTATTATTTGATACCCATGTGAGCCATAAGCATTTTTAATTTGTGCTTTCATTTCTTCATTGTCTTGCATTACTTTTTCATAGTTTTTCTTTCATGCGTGCATTGTCTGCTTTTACTTGCTCGTTATCTGCTTTCACTTGTGCATTTTCAGCCTTAAGTGCAGATACTTCGTCTTGTAAAATGTAGACGGAAGAAATTGGACCACCTTTGTAGCGTTCAGGAATCATGCTGTCTTCTCCACCGAATCGGTATGTCACACCTGCATTCATCATGTTTTCGCCACCGCCAACGCTGACACCTACGTTAAACATAGTGTCTTCGTTTGCATAATGGGCTACCCCTAAGGCAAGAGCTTTATTGCCTTTGTAAGCACCAATGCCCCGCCATCACTTGTGATTTTTAAGTGGATCGTAGCTTAATGGGTTCATCGTCGCTAATCTTTCGCGCATGAGCGCCGGCTTCGTTCACTTTCGCCGTCACAGTATTGGTAGTGCGTTTAATTGGCCCTACTGTCGCTGCATCAGATTCGTATACACCAGGTGCTACGTTGCTAATAGTATTGCCACCGTTATTTAAGCCATCTTTTGTTAAGCTTACTACTGGTTTGTCATTACTTCCAATACGGATACCACGACTATCAACTACAGATACCGTTTTTCAATATTGGTTTCAATTCTTTCGTAGTGTCGTCTTGTTTAAAGATAACATGACCATCTTCTGTTGTTAACCGTTCTTCATAACGAGTACCTGCTCGCTGTCGTAGTTGTTACCACTCCTGCGACAGGTTTATTGTTATTGTCTACTTGAACAGTTCCATCGCCAAGTAGATTATTAATCGTGTATGTTGTACCATTACCGTCTACCACTGTAGAAGAGTTAACGATTGGCTTACCGTTACCATCTTTTTGAAGGATTACATTACCATCTTTTATCTTTCTTAGGAATAGGGTTACCATTTTGTAATTTTAATAAACCTTTTTCATCTTTTTCAAACTCAGGTAAGTAACGGTCATACTTAGATTTACCATCAGCCATGTTAAGGTCTTTCGCCAATTTCACAGTCATCGTAGTCGGGTTTACCATCTTTCAGCGGAGCCAATTCAACACCGATGTTTTTATCTGTTAACTCACCAGTTGCACCACCTTGGATAGCCAATGTGTCGCCTAAGCCAACTTCAGCTTTTAATGGGTCTTTTCCATCTTTTGTATCCGCAGTGAATACACGGCCTTTCGTTACACGATCGGCTACGTCTTTCAATTGACCTTGTGTAGTGCTTTAGAACGTTCTTTAGTCGCATCAGAATCAGGTTTAGCTTTCGCTTCTTCAGCAGAGGCTACCTTCGTAGGATCCCAAGTTGTATTACTTAAACCATCCACAGCTTTTGTAGTAATGGATTCCATACCAGTCAATGTAGATGCCAACGTAACATTTAATGTACCTTCTTTCGTCGCATCCTTCTCAACAGTGATATTGTTAGTTCCTACTAAAGTGCAATGTTTCGCCAAGTTTACGTTCAACTTTTTGCTTTCCGCATTGTTGCCTGTGAAAGTCATTGCTTTATTAGCTAATGCTGTCACTTCGCCTTTATCTGCTTTTTTTGTCTAACTCAGATTTGTCAGCTTTTGCCTTCTACTGTTTTCGCTAAGTCTGCAACAGTGGATTTATCAGCTTTGCCATCTACTTTGTCCGCTAAATCTTTAACAGTTGCTTTATCGGCTTTATCAGCTAACTTATTCGCAAGATCCTCAACAGTAGACTTATCTGCTTTTGTTATCAAGAGCTTTTTCAACAGCATCTACCTTCGCATGACAATGCCATCTACTTTTTCCTAATTTCGTTGCTCTGCATCGTCAGACAAGCCAATAATCACTTTGCCATTTTCGCCAGTTACGATATTTAGACCCGGTTTAGCAGATTCTGCAGTGTTTGTTGTACCATCACCAGTAACGAAATCTAAGCCTTGTTTCAAGGATACTGTTTTCGCTTTTTTTCATCGGCATCACCATTCGTACGATACGTAATAGGAGCATCTAGGTCTTTCACAGTCACTGTAGCATCGCCGAAGTTAACAGTGCCGAGTTGCTTTTTATCACCCTCTGTCGCTTTACCGGTGTGACAGTGATTGTATTCGTACCGTTTTTTTGATTACCAGATTATCTTTACCGTTGCCAGAGATACCTTTCATGTCTGTTAATGTATCTGCCAATTTCACTACTAAGCCATTTGCATCTGTAGTAGAATTTTTTTCTACTCGGATGTTAACACCTGCCGTTGCATCAGCTGCTGGTGTGAAGTTTGCAAGACCTTTTACAGTTAATGTAGTGCCCTAATGCACGTGTTACATCTTTTACATCATCGCCTTGGAATGTTAATCCTTTCGCAATAATGTCCTTAGCTGTGTTATTCAAGTCACTTACATTCACTGTCTGCATGTTTTTGTATTCACATCACCCTGCGCCGTGTTCAAACGATCTAAGAATGTAGGGTTAGCAATTGGTTGGTTTTGCACCATCTTTCGCTGTATTCGGAATCGCAGAAGCCACGTTGTTGATGATAGTAGTACCACCTGTTGTAGAACCATCTGGGTTCACTAGACGAGCTTGTGGAGTTTTCACTTCTACAGCATCATCAGCTTTTGTACCATCTGCTTTTACTTTGTCAGCTGGATACCATTTGCCATCGTTAGCTTTTACTAAACGGTTACCTTTGTCATCAGTGTACACTACAGTACCAGCTTCGCCATTACGAAGTGCATTCACTTTCGTAGTTAAGTCTTTGCCGTTCAAGCCATCTGCACCAGTTAAGCCGTCTTTGCCCATACCAGCATTGTTGCCTGTACCAGATTTGCCATCACGGCCATCGATACCATTAGCACCATCAGCGCCTACTGCCTTAGCAATATCAGCTACTTTCGCCAATGTATCTTTTGTGGCTTGAGACAAGCCTAATTTGTAAGTACGGACATTATCCCCAGCTACTTCGCCACCAGTCACAGTTAATGCTGTATCAGTTGATGTTACGATTGTATCATTCGCATCCACTACATAGGTAGTTGTATTAGGTGTAGAGTCATCAACAGTCACTTTCGTATTTTTACCTCGTCGCTACTTTTTATCGCTCGCTGCTGCTAGAGCTTTTGACTTTGTTTTCACCCTCATTGCTTAGGTTATCTAGGCTTGTATTAGCTTTACCAGCTAACGCAGTGTGCAATTGACCACCATTGATTGCATCTTTAGAGTTTTCTCCAATCGTGCCATCTGCAATGTTGCTTAATCTAGTCGCAGTAGTAGTAGAACCATCTGGATTTACTAAACGCGCTTGTGGCGCATCTACCGGAGTCGCTGTTACACCTTGTGGAAGTTGATCCGCAGATTTTAACTCACCTTTGTCAGTCACAGCTTTTGCATTGTACCATTTGCCATCGTTAGCTTTCACTAGACGGTTGCCTTGGTCATCTGTGTACACCACTGTACCAGCTTCGCCGTTACGAAGTGCATTGACTTTAGATGTTAAGTCTTTACCGTTCAAGCCATCTTTGCCTGTTAAGCCTTTATCGCCTGCTACTGCATCCGTCGCTTTTTGGATCTTTACCAGTGCTCGCTTTTGCCGTCACGGCCGTCAGTCGCTGTGTTGCCAATTTTCAGCTGCATTGTCAATGACTTTACGAGTTGCTTCATCTAAACCGATGTTTACAACGCCATTTTTCTTCTGTAGTGATAGCGATACCAGTTTTAGCCTCTTTGCTATCTGTATCTTTTGTAGTGCTTTCAGTATTAGGCGCTAAATCTGTTGGCGCAATTGTACCTGTACCAGATTTGAAGTGTAAGCCAGTGCCTACTGCTACTTGCTTAACATCTGTTTCAGCATTTGCTTTGTAGCCTAACTTAGCATTACCTGCGCATTGCAGTCGCTTCTCCCACTTTAGTATCCACATAGTCTTTATTTGTCTGCATCTGTACTCAACACCGGTGTTCCTACATTTGTTAATTTAGATCCACCGAAATCTACGTCACCTTTAGCGCCATCGCACCAGGTTTTACTGTGATAACTGCATTGTCACCATTTTTAATTGTCAATGGATCTTTGCCATTACCAGAAATACCTTTCATTTCTGTTAACGTATCTGCTAAGCTCACAGTTAAACCATTCGTAGGGTCAGATGTTACTTGGATGTTCACTCACTGCTGTTGCAGTTCGTCACTGGTGTGAAGTTTGCCGCACCTTTTACAGCTAACGTTTCACCTAATTTACGAGTTGCATCAGTTCCAGTATCTCCACTGAAAGTAAGTGTTTTTTTCTGCCAACGTATTCAAGTCAGACGCATTGGCTTTGCCAGCTAATGTATTGTTGATAGTTGTAATATCTGATTTATCAGCTTTTTCAGCTAATTTACTATGTAATTGACCACCGTTGATAGCATCTTTAGATCCGACTTTGATCTCACCATCTGCAATATTGCTTAACTTAGTTGTACCACCATTTGTTGTACCATCTGGATTTACTAAACGAGCTTCTACAGTCGTTGTAGCGGAGTATTATTCAATACATTACCATCTTTATCAACTGCCGTAGCTGGATAGTAGTTACCATCGTTAGCTTTTACTAAACGGTTGCCATTTTCATCTGTGTACACCACTGTACCCGGCTTCGCCGTTACGTAATGCATTCACTTTAGATGTTAAGTCTTTACCGTTCAAGCCGTCTTTGCCAGTTAAGCCTTTATCACCGCCACTGCAGTTGCATCAGTTGCTTCTTTACCAGTGCCTACTTTTGCCATCACGGCCGTCAACACCATTAGCACCTACTGCTGTTGCAATGTCATTTTACTTTATCTAATTTTGCTTTCGCATCATCAGACAAGCCAATGATTACTTTGCCGTTATCGCCAGTTTCGATATGTAAAACCTGCTTTAGTCGCAGTTGCTGTTGCGGCTGTACCATCACCGACAACGAAGTCTAAACCTTTTTTTCAAGGATACAGATTTGGCTTTGTCATCAGCCACGCTATTGGCACGATATGTAATTGGTGCCTCTAGATTTTTACAGTTACAGTAGCATCACCAAAGTTCACTTTACCGGGATCTGCTCGGTGTAGTTACCGTACCTTGGTCATCTTTTTACTTCTGCTTTACCCGGTGTGACAGTAATCGTATTAGTACCGTTTTTTGATAACTAAGTTATCTGTACCATTACCAGAAATACCTTTCATATTGGTTAAGGTATCTGCCAATTTCACCACTAAACCATTCGCATTCGTAGTCGTATCTTTTTCCACACGGATGTTCACGCCCGCTTCTGTTACTGGAGTTGTTGCACTTGGTGTGAAGTTTTTCGCACCTTTACAGTTAATGTAGTACCTAATGCACGTGTTACATCTTGAGCATCATCGCCTGTGAAAGTCAATGGTTTTGTCGCCATTTCTTTCACTGTATTGATACGAGTATCTAATTTAGAAACCGCTGCGCCTACATTGTTAACAGTGTCTGTGCCACCTGTTGCATCATCTTTTGTGATGCTGTATGTAGGTTGTGTTAATGCGCCGTTAGCGTCAACACCTGCATTACCACCAAGAGCGTTTGCCATTTCTTGTTTAGCAGTATGCAATTGACCTCCGTTGACAGCATCTTTCGATTTGTCAGCAATTGTGCCATTGGCAATGTTGGACAACTTCGTACCTGTTGCTGTATCTGCTGTTGTAGTAGAACCATCTGGATTTACTAAACGTGCTTGTGGCGCTGTTACCACTTCAGGTGCTTTTACCACCATTTTTCATCGGCTGTTTTTACAGTGCCATCAGCTTTCACATCATCTGCTTTATAGTAGTTACCATCATTAGCTTTCACTAAACGGTTACCTTTGTCATCTGTGTACACCACCGTACCCAGCCTTCGCCGTTACGTAACGCATTCACTTTAGACGTTAAGTCTTTACCGTTCAAGCCATCTTGGCCAGTCAAGCCTTTATCGCCTGCCACTGCAGTTGCATCATCAGCTTTTTACCAGTACCGCTTTTGCCATCACGGCCATCAGTTGCTGTGTTGCCAAGTTTCACCGCACTGTCGATGACTTTACGAGTTGCTGTATCTAAACCGATGTTTACAACACCATTTTCTTCTGTGGAAATAGCGATACCAGTTTTAGTAGTTGCTGCATTCGTAGTCGCTGCACCAGTACCAGTCGCATCGATAGTACCTGTGCCAGATTTGAAGTGCAAACCAGTATTAACATTAACCGACTTAGCATCTTCTGTGTTAGCTTTGTAACCCAAGCTAGCATTACCAGTAGCAACATTATTTACATTTTCAATTGCTTTTTCTAAATAGCCTTTGTTAACAAGGTCATTCGTTTCTGTAGGTGTGGCGCTTGTGATTTTTAGAATTACCAAAAATCTACTTTTGCCAACTTGTGCTTGGTTTTTGTTACTGCCCCATCAGGACTTGTTTCCGTCGCTGTTGTTGGTGTAATCGTAATGGATTGGTCACCGTTTTTGGATAACCAACGGATCCTTACCATTGCCAGTGATACCTTTCATGTTAGTTAAGGTATCTGCCAATTTCACCACTAAACCGTTCGCATTTGTAGTTGGATCTTTTTCCACACGGATGTTCACGCCCGACCTCTGTTGCTTTTTGGAGTTGTTGCACTTGGTGTGAAGTTTTTCGCACCTTTTACAGTTAATGTAGTACCCTAATGCACGTTCTACATTTTTGTCCATCATCGCCTGTGAAAGTCAATGGTTGTGTTGCCAATCCTTTCACTGTATTGATACGAGTATCTAATTTATCAATCAGCGCGCCTACATTTTTAACAGTGTCTGTACCACTGCTGCATCATCTTTTGTGATGCTGTATGTAGGTTGTGTTAATGCGCCGTTAGCGTCAACACTGCGTTGCCACCAAGAGCATTCGCCAATTCTTGTTTTGCAGTATGCAATTGACCACCATTGACAGCATCTTTCGATTTGTCTGCAATCGTGCCATTGGCAATGTTGGATAATTTAGTACCGGTGTATTCAGCCGCTATTGTGGTAGATCCATCTGGGTTCACCAAACGTGCTTGTGGAGCTGTTACCACTTCAGGAGCTTTACCACCATTTTCATCGGCTGTTTTTACAGTGCCATCAGCTTTCACATCATCTGCTTTATAGTAGTTACCATCGTTAGCTTTCACAACACGGTTGCCTTTGTCATCAGTGTACACTACTGTGCCAGCTTCGCCGTTACGAAGTGCATTCACTTTAGATGTTAAGTCTTTACCATTTAGGCCATCTTTGCCAGTCAAGCCTTTATCCCCTGCTGCTGCATCAGCTGCTTTTGGATCTTTACCAGTACCCGCTTTGCCATCACGGCCGTCAGCACCAATCGTGCCTACTGTATTAGCTAAGGTATCTACTTTTGCCAATGTATCTTTTGTAGCTTTGGATAATGCTAATTTATAAGTACGAACATTATCGCCTGCTACTTCGCCACCAGTCACAGCCAACGCTGTATCCGTGGATGTTACCACTGTGTCATTAGCATCTACTACATAGGTAGTTGTGTTAGGCGTAGAATCGTCTGCAGTTACTTTTTGTATTTCTACCTGCTCGCTACTTTTAACTGTCGCTATCGCTGCTAGGGTCTTTCACTTTGTTAATACCGAGCATCATTTAGATTATCTAAATCTTTATTCGTCGCATTACCAACTTTTTGTATCTACATATGCTTTGTTCAGCTGCATCTTTATCTGCAGTTGGAGTCACTACATTAGAAATCACTTTATCACCAGCATTGATACCATCTTTGCCGATTGTTACTGTTGTCACAGTTGGTGCTGTACCGGAGTCGCATCAGCTGGGCAACGGTTGTGTATTCGTAATAGTTAAGCTATCTCCAGTTAAAGCAAGTTTAGTACCTGCACCATCAGTAGTTGTTGCATTCGTAACAGAAGTAATACCTACTAAGTCTTTTGCCAAGCCAATTTCTAGTTTGCCATCATTAGTTTTTCTTAGTACGGATATTATTCAGCTGCTGTTGTAGTCGTAGCTGGAACTGTGCCTTCACCAACGATATCTAAAAGTTTCACCCTAATTGTTTTTTTGATGTCTTGCGCATCATTACCTTGGAATGTTAATCCTTTCGCAATGATTTCAGTCGCTGTACTGTTCAAATCACTTACGTTGACTCTCGCATTTTTGTAATTGTGCATCAGTTGCTGTTTTCTTTAAGCGATCCAAGAATGGAGCATTCGCAATTGGTTGGTTTTGGTCATCCTTAACAACAGTATTCGCAATTGGAGACGCCATTGTTGAATACTGTTGTACCGCCGACTGTCGTTCCATCTGTGTTCACGAGACGAGCTTGTGGAGCTGTCACTGCTTCAGGTTTTTACCACCATTTTCAGTGACTGTTTTTACCGTACCGTCAGCTTTTACTTCATCTGCTTTTGTAGTAGTTTCCGTCTTTTTGCTTTCACAACACGTTTGCCTTCTGCATCTGTATACACCACAGTGCCGGCTTCGCCATTACGAAGTGCATTGATTTTCGTCGTCAAGTCCTTGCCGTTCAAGCCGTCAGATTTTGTTAAGCCGTCTTTACCGATGGCTGTTGGGTCTGTATTACCGGGTTTACCATCACGACCATCACCCGGCAATTTCACCAATACGATGGATTCGCTCAGTCACTTTTTCAGACAAGGATAGTTTAATCTTTCACCGCTGTCGCTGTAGTTACGATTTGATCCTCAGTACCTTCTACTTTCAAGCTATCTGTAGCCAAGGCTAACTTCAAGTTACCATCTTCTACATCGCCTGTTGTAGTATCCCCAGAGTAACGCAATGTAGCATTACCAGCTACGGTATTATTCACGTTTTTGATCGCATCATCCCATATTTTTTGTTAACTACGTCAGCATTTTTCTTCAGGTTTTTGCAATATGTGTTAACTTGGATCCGCCGAAATCGATTTTTTTCCTGTTTGAGCTGGTTTTGTTACATTACCGCTTTCAGGATCTGTTTCCGCTTTCAATGTTGGTGTAATCGTAATGGATTGGTCGCCATTTTTGATTACCAACGGATCTTTACCATTACCAGAGATACCTTTCATATTTGTCAAAGTATCTGCTAATTTCACCACTAAACCGTTTGCATCCGTAGTTGGATCTTTTTCTACACGGATGTTCACGCCTCTTTCGCTATTGCTGGGTTTGTTCCAGTTGGATCAAAGTTCAGTCGCGCCTTTTACAGTTAAAGTAGTACCCTAAGGCACGAGTTACATCTTGTGCATCGTCGCCTGTGAAAGTCAATGGTTGTCTTTGCCAATCCTTTCACTGTATTGATACGAGTATCTAGTTTATCAATCGTCGCACCTACATTGTTAACAGAATCTTTTCCATTCGTTCCATCATCTTTTTGTGATTTCGTATGTAGGACCTGTTAATACGCCGTTAGTAACTGTTGCATTACCACCAAGAGCTGTTGCCAATTCTTGTTTAGCAGTATGCAATTGTCCACCATTCACAGCGTCTTTGGATTTATCAGCAATTGTACCATTAGCAATGTTGGATAATTTTTGTACCTGTTGCACCTTCTGCTGTTGTAGTAGATCCATCTGGGTTCACTAAACGAGCTTGTACAGTTGTTGCTGGTTGTGCATTACTCAATACATTGCCGTCTTTGTCTCACATTAGTAGTCGGATAGTATTGACCATCGTTAGCTTTTTGCTAAACGGTTGCCGTTTTTCATCAGTGTATATTACTGTACCCGACTTCGCCGTTACGAAGTGCATTCACTTTAGATGTTAAGTCTTTACCGTTCAAGCCGTCTTGACCAGTCAAGCCTTTATCCCCTCTTTGCATCAGGCGCTTTTGGATCTTTACCAGTACCGACTTTACCATCACGGCCGTCAGCACCGATAGTTCCTACTGTGTTAGCTAAGTTATCTACTTTCGCTAATTTAGCTTGTGTATCTGCAGACAAACCTACTGTGTAGTTACGTGTATTCGTCGTCTGCATCTACTGTATCGCCACCGGTAGCTTCTAAGCCTTCTCCGAGCAATGACTTTTTGTATCGATAGCATCTACTGTGTATGTTGTCACATGGTCTGTTGTAGAGTCTGAAACGCTTACATTTTTACCAGGAGCTACTTTCACAGTAGCTGATGCTAGGTCTTTCACTGCCTCTTTGCCCAGCATCGTTTAGGTTACTTAAGTTTTTTTGTTCGTCGCGTTACCAACTTGTGTATCTACATATGCTTTGTTTCTTTGCATCTTTATCTGCAGTTGGAGCTGCTTCATTAGAAATCACTTTATCACCGGCATTGATGCCATCTTTGCCAATTGTCACTGTTGTCACAGTTGGTGCTGTACCGGGGTCGCACTTTCTGGCAACGGTTGTGTATTCGTAATAGTTAATTTATCTCCATCTAAAGCAAGTTTAGTACCTGCACCGTTAGAGGTTGTTGCATTCGTAACAGAAGTAATACCTACTAAGTCTTTTGCCAAACCAATTTCTAGTTTGCCATCAGTCGTTTTCTTAGTACGGATATTATTCGCTGCTGTTGTAGTCGTAGCCGGAACTGTGCCTTCACCAATGATATGCAAAGTTTCACCCAATTGCTTTTTTGATGTCGTTTCCATCATTACCTTGGAATGTTAATCCTTTTGCAATGATTTCAGTCGCTGTACTGTTCAAATCACTTACATTGACCAGTCGCGTTTTGTGTTTTGCATCCCTCGCTGCTGTGTTCAAGTTGTCTAAGAATGTAGGTTTAGCACCATCAGCTGCTGCAGCTGGAATCGCAGAGGCTACGTTATTGAATACTGTTGTACCATCAGTTGTAGAACCATCTTTGTTCACTAAACGAGCTTGTGGTGTTGCCACCTCTGTAGCGCCATCCAGTTTATTACCTTTATCGTCTACTTTCTCAATTTGGATACCATTTGCCATCGTTAGCTTTTACAACACGTTTGCCGTTTTTCATCAGTGTACACTACTGTACCGGCTTCGCCGTTACGTAATGCATTCACTTTAGATGTTAAGTCTTTACCGTTTAGGCCATCTTCTTTTGTTAAGCCATCTTTTTCCCATACCGGCGTTGTCGCCTGTACCCGAGTTTACCATCACGGCCATCCACTGCTGTATCACCAAGTTTTCTCTGCATTGTCAAGCACTTTACGAGTTGCTTCATCTAAACCGATATTCACAACGCCGTTTTCTTCTGTAGAAATAGCGATACCAGTTTTTGTAGTTCTTTGCATTTTGTTGTCGCTGCATCAGCACCAGTGGCACCGATTGTACCCGTACCAGATTTGAAGTGTAAGCCAGTGCCTACTGCTACTTTCTTAATATCTGTTTCAGCATTTGCTTTATAACCTAACTTAGCATTGCCTGTAGCAACACTATTTACGTCTTCAATGGCTTTTTCTAAATAGCCTTTGTTAACAAGGTCATTCGCTTCTGTCGGCGTAGCACTGCTTGTAACTTTAGAGTTACCGAAATCTACTTTACCAACTTGTGCCGGTTTTTGTTACTGTGCCTTCAGGGCTTGTTTCCAGCGCTGTTGTTGGTGTAATCGTAATGGATTGATCGCCATTTTTGATTACCAACGGATCTTTACCATTACCAGAGATACCTTTCATGTTTGTTAAGGTATCTGCTAAGCTCACAGTTAAACCATTCGTAGGATCGGATGCTACTTGGATGTTCACACCTGCTGTTGCAGTTGCTGCTGGTGTAAAGTTTGCCGCACCCTTTACAGCTAATGTAGTACCTAATTTACGAGTTGCATCAGTTCCAGTATCTCCACTGAAAGTAAGCGGTTTTTCTGCCAACGTAGTCAAGTCAGAGGCATTCGCTTTTTTTGTCCCTAACGCAGTATTGATCGTTGTAATATCTGTTTTTCGTAGCTAAGCCACTGATTTTGAACTCTTTACCTGTAGCTTCTGCACCTGTACCATCTTCTTGTTTTTACAGTTACAACGCCATCTTCACCAACAGCATATGTGTCTGCTTTTACATGGAACTCAGAGGCTTTATCTACTTTACCGGCTAAGGCTGTTACATCTGCTTTTTTCGCTAATTCTTCATGTAATTGACCACCGTTAATTGCATCGGTAGAGCCTTCTTTAATCTCACCACCGCGATGTTGCTTAATTTAGTCGCCGTTGTGGTAGAACCAGTTGAGTTCACTAGGCGAGCTTGTGGTACTGCTACCGCTTCAGGTGCTTTTTCCACCATTTTTCATCGGCTGTTTTTTACACTGCCATCAGCTTTCACATCATCTGCTTTATAGTAGTTACCATCGTTAGCTTTCACTAAACGGTTGCCTTTTGTCATCTGTGTACACCACTGTACCGGCTTCGCCGTTACGTAATGCATTCACTTTAGATGTTAAGTCTTTACCGTTCAAGCCGTCTTTTGCCAGTCAAGCCTTTATCCCCTCTGCTTTGCATCAGTCGCTTTTGGATCTTTACCAGTACCGACTTTTACCGTCGCGGCCGTCAGCACCGATAGTTCCTACTGTGTTAGCTAAGTTATCTACTTTCGCTAATTTAGCTTGTGTATCTGCAGACAATCCTACTGTGTAGTTACGTGTATTCGTCGCTGCATCTACTGTATCGCCACCTGTAGCTTCTAAGCCTTCTCCGAGCAATGACTTTTTGTATCGATAGCATTGACTGTGTATGTTGTCACATGGTTTGTTGTTTCAGGAGTGACTGTCACATTTTTTTACCAGGAGCTACTTTCACAGCCTCTGCTGCTAAGTCTTTTACTTTCTCTTCGCCTGCTGTGTTTAGGTTACTTAAGTTTTTGTCCGCTGCGTTACCAACTTGTGTATCTACATATGCTTTGTTCGCTACATCTGTATTCGCACCAGGTGTACCAATATTTGTTAATTTAGATCCACCGAAGTCTACGTCACCTTTAGCGCCATTAGCACCCGGTTTTACAGTAACCACAGTATCACCATTTTTTTAATTACTAGGTCATTTGTGCCATTACCGGAGATACCTTTCATGTTTGTTAAGGTATCTGCTAATTTCACCACTAAGCCATTAGCATTTGTAGTAGTGTCTTTTTTTCTACACGGATATTCACGCCCTGTCTGCTGTTCTTTGGATTTGTTCCAGTTGGATCAAAGTTAAGTGCACCTTTCACAGTTAATGTAGTGTCTAACTTACGTTCTACACCTTGGTTGTCATCACCTTTAAAAGGTAATGGCTTTGTCTACAGTTGTTTTTTTAAACCCTGCAATATCTGTAGCGTTTGTATTCACCTTATTAGTTAAATTATCTACTACAGATTTATCAGCTTTTTCTGCTAATTTAGTGAATAATTGACCCCCAGTCACTGCATCATGAGAATCTGCTACGATTTCACCGTCAGCAATGTTGCTTAACTTAGTTGTACCACCAGTTGTTGTACCATTTGGATTTACTAAACGAGCTTGTGGTGTTGCCACCTCTGTAGCACCGTCCAGTTTGTTACCAGTAGCATCTACTTTGTCAGTCTGGATACCATTTGCCATCGTTAGCTTTCACAACACGGTTTCCTTGGTCATCTGTGTACACTACGGTACCAGACTTCGCCGTTACGTAATGCATTCACTTTTTGTAGTTAAGTCTTTACCATTTAAGCCATCCGCTTTTTGTTAAGCCATCTTTGCCCATACCGGCGTTGTCGCCTGTACCAGACTTGCCATCACGGCCATCCACTGCTGTATCACCAAGTTTTCTTTGCATTGTCAAGCACTTTACGAGTTGCTTCATCTAAACCGATATTCACAACACCGTTTTCTTCTGTAGAGATAGCAATACCTATTTTTTTGGAGTTCTTTGCATCAGCACCAGTGGCACCGATTGTACCTGTACCAGATTTGAAGTGTAAGCCAGTACCTACTGCTACTTTCTTAATATCTGTTTCAGCATTTGCTTTATAACCTAACTTAGCATTGCCTGTAGCAACACTATTTACGTCTTCAATGGCTTTTTCTAAATAGCCTTTGTTAACAAGGTCATTCGCTTCTGTCGGCGTAGCACTGCTTGTAACTTTAGAGTTACCGAAATCTACTTTACCAACTTGTGCCGGTTTTGTTACTGTGCCTTCAGGGCTTGTTTCCGCTGCTGTTGTTGGTGTAATCGTAATGGATTGATCGCCATTTTTGATTACCAACGGATCTTTACCATTACCAGAGATACCTTTCATGTTTGTTAAGGTATCTGCTAAGCTCACAGTTAAACCATTCGTAGGATCGGATGCTACTTGGATGTTCACACCGCTGTTGCAGTTTCTTTCGCTGGTGTAAAGTTTGCCGCACCCTTTACAGCTAATGTAGTACCTAATTTACGAGTTGCATCAGTTCCAGTATCTCCACTGAAAGTAAGCGGTTTTTCTGCCAACGTAGTCAAGTCAGAGGCATTCGCTTTTTGTCCTAACGCAGTATTGATCGTTGTAATATCTGTTTTCGTAGCTAAGCCACTGATTTTGAACTCTTTACCTGTAGCTTCTGCACCTGTACCATCTTCTTGTTTTTACAGTTACAACGCCATCTTCACCAACAGCATATGTGTCTGCTTTTACATGGAACTCAGAGGCTTTATCTACTTTACCGGCTAAGGCTGTTACATCTGCTTTTTTCGCTAATTCTTCATGTAATTGACCACCGTTAATTGCATCGGTAGAGACCTTCTTTAATCTCACCACCGCGATGTTGCTTAATTTAGTCGCCGTTGTGGTAGAACCAGTTGAGTTCACTAGGCGAGCTTGTGGTACTGCTACCGCTTCAGGTGCTTTTCCACCATTTTCATCGGCTGTTTTTACACTGCCATCAGCTTTCACATCATCTGCTTTATAGTAGTTACCATCGTTAGCTTTCACTAAACGGTTGCCTTTGTCATCTGTGTACACCACTGTACCAGCTTCGCCGTTACGTAATGCATTCACTTTAGATGTTAAGTCTTTACCGTTCAAGCCGTCTTTGCCAGTCAAGCCTTTATCCCCTGCTGCTGTGCATCAGCTGCTTTTGGATCTTTACCAGTACCGGCTTTACCGTCGCGGCCGTCAGCACCGATAGTTCCTACTGTGTTAGCTAAGTTATCTACTTTCGCTAATTTAGCTTGTGTATCTGCAGACAATCCTACTGTGTAGTTACGTGTATTCGTCGCTGCATCTACTGTATCGCCACCGGTAGCTTCTAAGCCTTCTCCAGCAATGACTTTTGTATCGATAGCATTGACTGTGTATGTTGTGACATGGTTTGTTGTAGCATCTGTAACAGTCACATTTTTACCAGCAGCTACTTTCACAGCGCTCGTTGCTAAATCACGAACTTCATTTTTTACCGAGCATCATTTAGATTATCTAAATCTTTATTCGTCGCATTACCGAATTTTGTATCTACATAGGATTTGGTCGCTGCATTGTCGATAGCACTACGAGTTCTGTGCATCTAAACCGATGTTCACAACACCATTAGTACGCTGTAGAAATAGCGATACCTGTTTTTGGCGTTCTTTGCATTTGTTGTTCTTTGCATTAGCACCAGTGGCACCTACTGTGCCCGTACCGGTGTAAATGTTAACCCTGCTACCAACTGCGACTTGTTTAGCTGTTTCTCCAGACCACTTTATAACCTAAATTAGACACTGTGCCAATTTGTGTATCTACATAGGGATTTATCTGCTTTACCGCCTAATGTAGTGTTAATATTGGTGATATCGCCTCTTGTAGCAATATTTTTAATCTTGAACCCTTTGCTATTATTTTTGTGTACCATTCGCATCTTCTTGAATTAAGGATACTTCACCATTATTTCCTACAGTATAGTCTCCTGCTTTTACATGAAGTTCTGCCGTTGTATCTAATTTATTAGCAAGATCAGATACGTTCGCTTTTTCAGCTAATTTAGAATGTAATTGACTACCATTGATTGCATCTGTAGAGGTAGCATTAATCTCACCTCCCGCTACATTGGTAATCTTCTTATTTTTCATATCAAGGCCAGCGAAAGACAGTGTTGGTCCTTGTGTAGCTTGTCTTTCTCCAGCAGTATTGTAGTCATAAGTAGCTACTTCATTAACAGCAATTTTAGTTTTTCAAACCCACCAAAAATACGGCCGTTGGAGTTTACATGAGTCCCGATATTATCGGAATCAAAGCGAGCAGTTCCTTGTGTCCAAGTTTGTCGTGTCGTTCCATTAACACCAGCCCCTGTAATATTTACTTGTTTGTTAGAAGATGTTGGTGTAAACACGCCTTCTGTGCCATTATTTCCACCTGCATCGGCTTTGAAACTTGTCACAGGAATATTATTAAGCGCCGTATTCACAACGCCAGCTGTCACTAATTTATTCGCATCATTACCTGTACCAGTAATAGTTCACGCTAAATTAGGTGTAATCGTAACAGCACCGTTAGTAGTCGTCACTCCTAATGCATTAGTATTACCACTTGATACAGATTGAATACCTGTAGCATTAACTGTCACAACGCCATTGGCATTGTCGATAGTTACATTATTACCCGCTTTCAATTTAATTTTTATGGCTCGTTGTATCTGGTGTCACATCAGTGGGTCGCTGTACCATTTTCAACTTGCAATCCCCCAGCGTTGCTCTCAACTGTTTTACGTTAACTGCATCATTATCGTTAACACCGCACTGCTACGTTTAAGATACGACGATATTTACCGACTTTACCAACGGATACAACGCCATTACTTGGATCGTCGTTGCTTTCACCACTGAAAAGTGCCGTAGTTTTTGTAGCTGTATCAGAAGCGTTTACTTCAGAGCTCAAGCCCAATGCCACAGAATATTTAGCGCCCGTTACTTTAGCACCGAGCACCAATAGCCATAGAGGATTCTGCATCCTTAGTTCCATCTCGTTGTACCTTTGCATTACCACCGATAGCAATGGCATAGTTACTTTCAACAACAGCTTCTTTACCGATCGCGATACCTTCTGTAGCACCATTATATACCGTTCTTGTGGTAGGTCCACCTGCCGGTGGATTCGCAATGTTTTCTGTTGTCGTATACCCTGTGTACGCAGCATAACCTAATGCAATGGATTCGCTACCTAATGCATTAGTACTAGCACCAATACCTACTGCATTATTCGCTCGAGTCTCAACTTTTTTACCAATACCTACAGAGCCATATCCAGTGACATTGACTTCGGAACCACCTGCAAATGTATCAGATTCATTGACATTTACCTTATACCCCACGGCAATACCACGAGCATGGTCCGACTTAGCCTCTAAACCAATCGCTACAGCGCTATGATTGCTAACTTCCACATTATTACCAATACCTACAGATTTTTCACCGCTCACAGTGACATTCGTACCGATACCTGTAGATAATTGCGCCGAAGTAATGACATCACGGCCTAGGGCTGTAGAATAGTTTCCACTAGCTTTCGTATAAGAACCAACTGCTAGCGCCCCTGTTCCTGTAGCACCATCATTGTTTATATTAGATTTCACATCAGCCACACCATTGACAGTTCGATTATCCGTTTCCGTTGTGTTCACAGAATAGTACTTCAGAGCTACTGCTTTCAACTGTTTTACAGTAACCGCATCATTATCATTAACACCGCTAGCTACATTAATAATACGACGTTTTACAGTCGTGTTATTACCAACAGACACAACACCATTACGGGTCGTTGATTTCCTCACCAGTGAAAGCGGCTGTCGTTTTCGCTTTTGTATCATCTTGCACAACGGAAGAGTTTAAACCCAAGGCTACAGAATATTGAGATCCCGTAACACTAGCATTGGAACCTAATGCTATAGCCCCTGTCGCTTGTACTGCCTTATTATCCGCATCTTTTCCTTCTAGTACTTTTGCACCAGGACCAATAGCCACTGCATTAGCAGCTGTCGTAATCTTTGTAGCTGCCCCCAATGCAATAGAGCTAGCTCCATCTACTTCTGCGGCACGACCGATGGCCACGCCATCATTGACTCTCGTACTGCATTGGTCACATTACCAGTCGTAGGGTCTACTGTTTTCACAACGCCTACACGTGCATTCGGTCCAAAGGCCAAGGAGTTCCAGCCGCTTACTTTGGAGTTCGTACCCAATGCCAAAGCATTCCAGTAATAGGCTTTTGCATCTTTACCGATCGCCACGCCAGCATTACCATTATCGCCTTCGCTCCAAGCTTGTGCATTGTCACCAATGGCTACACCGTGATCAACGTTTGCGTACGCATTAGGGCCCATAGCTACAGATTTTTGACCATTCGCATAGGCATACACACCTAATGCTAATGCATTGGTGCCTGTGGCTGTATCATTGTCAAAGTTAGATTTAATTTTAACGATTGTATTATTACTTTTTGTTCCTAATGGATCATTGATATCTGGATAATCTGTTGCAGCTTTTATTCGATGCTCCTGCAATGGATAGGAAGTGGGCAGATTTATCTGTCCAGTCACGTAACTGTGCAACAGTAACCGCATCGGTATCCAATGCACCTGGCGCTACGTTGACAATACGACGAAGACCACGTACTTGTGCGCCGGACTTATCAATCCAACCGCCGACAGATACATAACCGACCGTAACACCATCTAATTTATCTAGCTTATCACCCAACGAAGACCCTTGTGGTAAATATGGTTTGATAGATAAACCATGTACATTGGTAGCAGATGCATTTGCACTAGCACTCGCCTCACGTGTATTTGGATTCCCCCAATAATGGGTAGTAGAACGGTAACCCAAGGCAACAGAGTTTTTTTAAAATCTGCTGTCGCCAAACGGCCCAATGCTGTAGAAGATGCTTTTGTAACTGCTCGCCGAATCACCTACTGCCAAAGAACTGGTAGCACCTTCTGCAATTCGAGCCCGTGTACCGAAGGCAATACTGTTCGGTGTATTATTTGCAACATTCGCATTATAACCGACCGCCATAGAGTTCAAGGCGTTATCACCAATGCTTGCACTACTACCAAGAGCTACGGTGTTACCCGCATCGGTACCGATATTAACATTCGCACCTAACCCAGTAGCATTCATGGAACCATACCCTACCTTAGCACGTACCCCTAACCCGATAGAGGACACAGTCGCGGATATCTGTACCATAACCCACAGCAACACTGTTATCACCCATAACACGGCTACCGGGGACCCATGCCAATCGCACCTGCCCCAAACACTTGGGACTGCGTACCAATAGCAATGGAGTTTTCTTTCCGTACTTGTGCCCCTACACCAACAGCAATAGAGTTAGCGGAGTTCTCACCTACATAGGATAAGGAACCAATACCGATACCACTTAAGGAATCTACTACGGAACCAGAACCTTCGGCAATGGCTGATGTCCCTTTGGCAGACGCATAGTAACCGATCGCAATGGCATTGTCACCGCTCTTTTTTTAGATTTTTTTGTACAGTTTGTGTATTGCCATCCCTCATCTTTTTGTAGTTAAGTATACACCATCTAGCTTTTTCAACTGCTAATTTGTTTGTTGCATTCTTATCTTCAACGGCGTCTACCACACTTTTAATGGTATTACCCACTGTATTCCAACCTTGATGCGATACTTGGCCACCATCTACAAAGAGCCATTGCATTCACATCTGTCAACGTGATAGCATCCACGTCTGCTTTAGCATTGTCCATAGCGGTTTTGGCAGCAGCAATAGCCGCCTCTGAAGCTCTAGCATCGATTTTTGCATAATACTCACGTGCTTTATTTTGATACGTCTCTAATGCCGCTAATTGTGCTTCTGAATAATTCCCTAATTTGCTACGCACCGCTTTACGCAATGGGTTCGTTGCACTATGACCATCTCTTTGCGGCGATATTATTTGCAATGCTCGCATTGGCATACGTTTTGTAACCGAAAGCCAAGGAACCTTTACCTACGGCTTTCGCACTATAACTCATAGGACATAGCACCATCATCGGTAGATTCATTTCGGTTACCTACCGCCAAGGATTGAGGCGCGAAGGAACGACTTTGTTCACCGATCGCAACGGCACCCTTTGCATTCTCTGCTGTGTAAGCACGAAGACCCATGGCTGTAGAACCTTCACCGAAGGCATAGGACAAAGTACCAATCGCTGTGGAACCATCTTTATAGGCAATGGAACGAGAACCGATCGCGATGGCACCAACACCACCAGCGTAGGTAGGGCTATACATCTCTGTACCATCTGATAAATAGGAACGATTAAAATCTGACCAAGACGTTAATTTAAAAGGTCCCTTGGCATCATTTTCAGAAGAGTACCATTTACCTTCTCTAAACAGTTTGGCAACAGCCGGATCGTTGCTTTCACCATTACCGAATATACCTTTTAAGGTCTCCCTACTCAAGGAGTCCTTATATTTTGTGGAAATATCGTCATTACCGATGGCGATAGAGGAGTCCCCTGCGGCATACACGTCATTACCGACAGCCGTCGCCTGTTTCACAGCAAACGTGTTACTACCGATCGCCGTACCTTGGCCACCTGCTACATGGGCGTTATTACCAACGGCAGTAAATTTTTCCTCTCTGGCACCCTCAACAATACCATGCGCATAAGAGCCGGCACCAATGATAACAGAGTTCTTCGCCGTACGGTTCAAGTCACCATAGACATTACCATTTCTAATCGGCGCGAATACAACAGAATTACGTGGTAAATGAATATTGCCATTGCCATTAGAATAACTGGAAGCCCCCGTAGCACCTGAATCAAGATCCGTTTCCACATAGATAATCGCCTGTGCTGGCGGCGCAAAAAATCCAATACCGCCAGTAATCAAGAACGCAATAACTGCCCCCTTGCTGTACATCCCTTTGTCTTTTAATACGCGTTTTTAAAAAGCGCTCACACTCTTTAAATTCAAAAGCTTTTTCCCATAAGCCCTATCCTTTCTGTACTATCACAGTAACCATCATCGTACCCATCACACGATCCTATCTGAGTACCATCTTCGTACTCTACCGTGTATGGTATCGATTCCACAACTCATGTATACACATAGATATGGATACAGACACCAATAAGACCTCCTTGTACTCACTATTTTAAATATCAGCTAATAACTAATCGTACATGTAAAAGGTCTCATGCTATACATCACCCTCTATGTTATTTTTGAATCTTGAAATAAATATGCAAAAAGAGCAATATTTTCAAATCGAGTAATTTGAATTGATGCGTCCATATCTTTTATGTATACACATTCATTCTATATTATACTAGTTTGCTAGACTTTATACAACGCATAAATACTACTTTTTTTGAAAAAAACACATCTTACCCCCGAATATACACGATTCGAATAGTTTTATTTAAAAAAATATTTTTTTGCACATTATTTCTCTACTACCAACAGAGATACCTACCGTCACCCATCAGAAAAAAACCCTCCCAAGGTATACACCTCAGGAGGGTTTTTCTTATGAAAACAGTATGGTCTCTCATTAGGGAGTTAGAACAGGGTTTACTTATCGGATTCCCATATGAGCCATCAACATATTAATTTTTGCTTTCATTTCTTCATTATCTTGTTTCATTTTGTGCATTGTCTTCCATGATTTTTTTCATAGGACGCTTTCATACGTTCGTTATCCGCCCGTACTTGGGAATTATCCGCTTTGATCTGTGCATTTTCTGCTTTCACTTCTGCATTTTCTGCTTTCAACGCGGAAATCTCATCTTGCATCACATAGATTGAAGAAATTGGGCCACCTTTGTAGCGTTCTGGAATCATGCTATCGTCGCCACCGAATCGGTATGTAACACCGGCATTCATCATATTCTCACCGCCACCAAGGCTAAGACCTACGTTCACCATCGTGTCTTCGTTCGCATAATGGGCTACCCCCAATGCAAGAGCTTGATTGCCTTTATACGTTCCAACACCTGCCATGACTTGGGATTTTTTAAGTGGATCATAGGTCAATGGGTTCATCGGCGCTAATCTTCATGCATGGGCCCCTGCCTTGTTCACCTGTTCAGTGACCGTATTCGTAGCCAATCGTACTTGGCCCACTGTAGCCGCATCAGATTCATACACGCCAGGTGCTACATTGCTGATTGTGTTGCCACCATTATTTAAGCCGTTAGCCGATAAGGACACTGGGGCTTTTTGGAAATGTTCGCCAGGTGTAATTTGAATGCCCTTGCTAGTCACTACAGTTGTTACATCCACAATTGGTTTTACCTTGCGCATCGGCTTGGACTAAGCTATCTTTGCCGATATGACGAAGTTCATATGTACTACCTTCTGCGGTAACTGTTGTTACTAGTGCCGACACAGGATTTCCTTGGCTGTCCACTTGTACTTTGCCAGTCAGATCTAGGTTATGACTATGATACGTTGTTCCTTTGCCATCTACCACTGTATTGGTTAAGACATATGGCTTGCCATCTTTATCTTTTGAAGTTTAGGGGTTTTACCGTCTACTTCTGTTAAAATGGTTGGTTCACCATATTTATCAAAGACTACCTTACCTTTATCATCTTTTTTTATACTCAGGTACATAGCGATCATAGGAAGTCGTGCCATCCGCCATCTTCACGTCTTTGGCTAATTTCACAGTCATCGTTGCTTGAGTGACAATCTTACCATCTTTTTGTTTCTCCGCTTTCAATTCCACACCGATATTCTTATCTGTCAACTTAGCCGTATCAGCGCCGCCTTGGATAGATAATACATCACCTAAACCAATTGTGGCTTCCACTGGTTTACCATCTTTCATCGTATCTGCTGAGAACACACGACCTTTCGCCACATGATCTGCTACATCTTTCAATTGACCCTTCGTTGCCACACTAGACCGTGCCACCGCTGCATCCGATGTAGGATTTGCTTTCGCCTCTTCTGCTGTGGCTACTTTAGTCGGATCCCATGTCGTGTCCGTTAAGCCCGTAATCGACGTAATGCCTGTAAGGTCAGATGCCATGGTCACATGCAATGTATCCGTTTTCTTCGCATCTTTTGTAACAGTAATATTATTCTTACCTTCTAGATGCAAGGTTTCGCCTAGCTTACGTTCCACTGTTTCATCGGCTTTGTTGCCTGTGAAAGTCATAGCTTTGTTCGCCAAGGCACTGACTTCAGATTTATCGGCTTTTTTATCTAAGTCCGTTTTGTCTGCTTTCTTAGCCACTGTGTCTGCTAATGCCTTCACAGTAGATGCATCAGCTTTCGACTCAACTTGTTTAGATAAAGGCTTCTACCGTAGACTTGTCAGCTTTTTCCATCAAGCGCTTTTTTTCTAGGGGTTGAAACACGCTCATTCGTAGCATGTAATTGCTTACCTGTTACGGCATCTTTGGAAGTGGCAGTAATCTCACCTTCTGCAATGTTAGACAACTTAGTCGCCGCTCCTGTGGTAGAACCATCTGGACTCACCAGACGAGCTTCTGGTTTCGCTACGGCTTTTGGTGCCTCTGTTGTGCCCGCCTCTGTCGCTGTTTTTCACAGTGCCATTAGGGTTCACATCAGTCGCTTTGTAGTACTTGCCATCGTTCGCTTTCACTAGATGGTTGCCTTGATCATCTGTGTAGACTATCGTACCAACCTCGCCGTTGCGCAACGCATTGACTTTATCATCTACATATTTCTTGTTAGTCGCATCCGTATCCGCTTTCGCTTCTCCCACATTCGTTACCTTAGCACCGCCAAAGTCTACGTCTGCTAGTTTCTGCCGGCTTGTTGCCTGCCACTGCTTTTACTTGATTTAACAGTGATTATTGTATCTCCATTTTTTTAATCGTCAACGGATCTGTACCAGTGCCCGCAATTTCTTTCATACCCACTAGATTTTCTGCTAATTCCACAGTAAATCCATCTTGTGCTGTGTTGCGTTTCACATGGATATTATTCGTGTTGCCCTCTGCTCGTGTGAAAGTACCCGCTCCTTGGATTTTTTTACAGATGTACCTAAATTACGATGTACTTTACCAGTCGCTTCGGTTTCATCATTACCGTAGAAGTCTAAGCCTAAGTCGACGATATCTTTCGATGCATCGTACAAATCTTTCACATTCACTACGCCAAGTTTAGACGTTTCTATAGTCGGCTGCTGTGCAAGCGGTCCAAGAAGGCAGGCTTAGCCACGGCTTTGTTTTGTGCATCTTTTACTTCTACATTTGCAATGGAAGATGCCACATTGTTGAATACAGTGGCTGTCACTGTCGTTCCATCTGGGTTCACCAAACGAGCTTGTGGTTTCGCTACCGGTTTTGGTGCGTCTGGAGTACCAGCTTCTGCCGCTGTTTTCACAGTGCCGTTAGGGTTCACCTCGTCTGCCTTGTAGTAGTTACCATCGTTTGCTTTCACAACACGGTTACCACTTTCATCAGTGTACACAACAGAACCAGCTTCACCATTACGCAACGCATTCACTTTCGATGTTAAATCCTTGCCGTTCATGCCATCTGCACCAGTTAAACCTTTGTCGCCCTCGCTGTAGCTACTGCATCGTTGGCAGGTTTACCTGTACCCGGCTTACCATCACGGCCATCAGAACCGCTAACACCTACTGTAGTTACTAACGTATCCACTTTGGCTAATTTGTCTTTTGTATCTTGAGACAATGCCACGGTGTAGTTACGTGTATTCGTAGTCGCATCGACTGTATCTCCACCGCTAACAGACAAGCCATCTCCAGCTGCTACTGTTGTATCAATAGCATCTACAGTATATGTTGTCACATGGTTCGTTATTGTAGGCGTTACTTTTAACATTTTTACCAGCTTCTACTTTTTACAGCACCCTGCTGCTAAGTCACGAACTGCATCTTTACCAGCATCACTTAGATTGCTTAAGTTGTTGTTCGCTGCATTATCAATCGCACTGCGTGTGGCTTCATCTAAACCGATGTTCACAACACCCTCTTTTTCCGTAGAAATAAGGATACCTTTCTTAGTCGCTATGCTATCTGTCATCGCCGAAGTACTTGTTGTACACTGCAGGCAAGTTAGTTGGACAATCGTGCCTGTACCAGATTTGAAGTGTAGGCCTGTTGTAACAGCTACTGTTTTTACTCGGCGCTTCGTCATTAGCTTTATAGCCCTAATTGAATGCCACTTACTTTAGTATCTACATATTTTTTTGTTAGTAGCATCGCTATCGGCACTAGCTTCACCAATGTTAGTCAACTTAGCTCCGCCGAAATTCACGATTCCGAGGAACCGCCGCTGTAGTCACCGTTCCTTGGTTGTCTTTTACTTCCGCCTTACACGGTGTCACAGTAATAGTATTCGTACCATTTTTGATAACAAAATCATGCTCACCATCACCAGAGATACCTTTCATACCGGTTAAAGTATCTGCTAATTTCACAACTAAACCATTCGCGTTTGTTGTTGGATCTTTTTCTACACGGATGTTCACGCCCTGCGGTTGTTGCTGGAGTTGTAGTTCCTGCAGTAGTCATCGCTGATGCTACCACTGGTGTGAAGTTCGCACCACCTTTGATAGTCAATTCTGTTCCAAGATTACGATGTACCGCAGTCGTATCATCGCCCTTGAAGTCCAAGCCAGATGCAGTTAATTCTGTTTTTACTGTGCCTACTTTTTGTATCTGTATATGCACGCCTGCCGTAATACGTTCATCTAACTTAGTAACCGCGCGCCTACATTGCTAACAGTGTCTGTACCACCTGTTGCATCATCTTTTGTGATACTGTATGTAGGTGCTTTCAATGTGCCATCAGTATTCACTGCTTTGCATTACCACCAAGGGCTGTTGCTAATTCAGTTTTTAGCAGTATACAGTTGACCACCAGTTACAGCATCTGTAGATTTATCCGCAATGGAGCCATTTGCAATGTTAGACAATACCGTGCCAACTTTACCTTCTGCTATTGTAGTAGAGCCATCTGGGTTTTACTAGACGAGCTTGTAGATTTTTAACTGGTGTTAATGTAACACCTTCAGGAAGTCTTCATGCATCTTTTAACGCACCTTTAGCATCCACAGCTTCTGCACGATAGTAGTTACCATCGTTTGCTTTTTACCAAACGGTTACCTTTGTCATCTGTGTACACCACTGTACCGACTTCGCCATTACGTAATGCATTCACTTTGTTTTGTTAAGTCTTTGCCGTTCAAGCCATCTTTTACCAGTTAAGCCTTTGTCGCTTTTGCGTTACCGAGCAGTGCCTGTTTTTTACCGTTGGCAGGTTTGCCGTCACGACCGTCTACTGCTGTATCTCCAAGTTTAGCCGCTTGGTCAATCACTTTACGTGTCGCTTCGTCTAAACCAATGTTTACCACACCGTCATTTTCTGTAGAAATAACGATACCTTTTTTAGTCGTTACAGTATCTGTCGTCGCTGTAGTATTTGTTGTACCTGCAGGCAAGTTAGTTGGAGCAATTGTACCTGCACCCGCTTTTGAAAGTTAAACCAGTTGTAACAGCTACCGTTTTTAGCAACTTCCGTTTCAGCTTTGTAACCTAATTTAATGCCACTTACTTTATCATCTACATATTTTTTGTTCGTTGCATCACTATTGTCTTTAGCTTCACCAATGTTAGACAACTTAGCACCACCGAAGTCTACAGTACTTGGTTCTGCTGGTTTGTCACCATCTTTTGACTTACTTGGTTTTACAGTAATCGTAGCATCACCATTTTTAATCGTTAATGGATCTGTACCATTACCAGACATACCAGATGTATTGATAGTCACTTTGTCGCCTACTTTGACACCATCTTTGCCAACCGTCACTTTAGATGTGGTAGCTGTAGTACCGACAGTTGCATCCAGCGGTTGTGTATTTGTAACAGTTATGCCATCCTTACCGATTTCCACTTTTGTGCTTGGTTTTGTCACATCTGTTTCATTCGTAAGAGACGTAATACCTACTAAATCTTTTGCCAAAACCAATTTCTAATTTACCATCGCTATTTTTTTCTTAGTGCGAATATTATTCGTCTGCTGTTGTTGTAGTCGCAGGGAACTGTACCTTCACCAACGATGTGTAAGGTTTCACCCAATTGTTTTTTGATGTCTTGCGCATCATTACCTTGGAATGTTAATCCTTTTTGCGATGATGTCTGTGGCTGTACTATGCAAGTCACTTACGTTCACCAGTCGCATGTTGTGTCTTCGCATCGCCTCTTTGCGGTGTTCAAACGTTCTAAGAATGTAGGGGTAGTAATTGGTTTGTTTTTGTGCATCTTTTGCTTTCTACATTCGCAATGGAAGAGGCTACGTTGTTCAATACAGTACCAGTTTTTACCAGTTGCTATTGTAGTAGAACCATCTGGGTTCACTAGACGAGCTTGTGGATTTGTCACCGGCGTTAATGTAACACCTTCAGGAAGTGCCGCCGCATCTTTCAATGCACCATTAGCATCTACAGCTTCTGCACGATAGTAGTTACCATCATTAGCTTTTTACCAAACGGTTGCCTTTGTCATCTGTGTACACCACAGTGCCAGTTTCGCCATTACGAAGAGCGTTTACTTTGTTTGTTAAGTCTTTGCCGTTCAAGCCATCTTTGCCAGTCAAACCTTTGTCGCCTGCTGTAGCTGCTACATCATCGGCAGGTTTGCCTGTACCAGCTTTGCCATCACGACCATCTACTGCTGTATCACCAATCTTAGCCGCTTGGTCGATGACCTTACGTGTCGCTTCGTCCAAACCAATGTTTACCACACCGTCGTTTTCAGTAGAGATAACGATGCCTTTCTTAGTCGTTACACTATCTGTCGTCGCCGTAGTACTTGTTGTACCGCTGATAAATTAGTTGGAGCAATCGTACCTGTACCCGCTTTGAAGGTCAAACCAGTCGTAACAGCTACCGATTTAGCGACTTCCGTTTCGGCTTTTGTAACCTAATTGAATGCCACTTACTTTATTATCTACATATTTCTTGTTAGTAGCATCGCTATCGGCATTAGCTTCACCAATGTTAGACAACTTAGCACCACCGAAGTCCACAGGACCTGGAACAGTCGCTGTAGTACCTTGTGTCGGTGTACCTTTACCAATTGTAATGGTTGTGTCACCATTTTTAATTACAAGATCATCATTACCATTGCCAGTAATACCTTTCATGCCTGTCAACGTATCTGCTAATTTCACCACTAAACCGTTTGCATCTGCTGTTGGATCTTTTTCCACGCGGATGTTTACGCTATCAGATGTCGCTGTGGTTGTAGTTCCTGCAGTAGTCGTCGTCGGTGCTACCACTGGTGTGAAGTTCGCACCACCTTTGACAGTTAAGGTTTCCCCTAATTTACGAGTAACGGAACCACTGTCTCCTGTGAAAGTCAATTGGCTATTTTTTTCAATGTATTGATACGAGTATCTAATTTAGAAACCGTCTGCGCCTACATTGCTAACAGCGTCTGTACCACCTGTTGCATCATCTTTTTGTGATGCTGTATGTAGGATTTGTTAATGCACCGTTAGCATCAACACCTGCATTACCACCAAGAGCTTTTTGCTAGTTCAGACTTAGCAGTATACAGTTGACCACCAGTCACAGCATCTGTAGATTTATCAGCAATCTTGCCATTCGCAATATTGGATAATACAGTGCCTGTTTTACCTGTCGCTATTGTAGTAGATCCATCTGGATTTACTAGACGAGCTTGTGGATTTGTCACCGGCGTTAATGTAACACCTTCAGGAAGTGCCGCCGCATCTTTCAATGCACCATTAGCATCTACAGCTTCTGCACGATAGTAGTTACCATCGTTCGCTTTTACTAAACGGTTGCCTTGGTCATCTGTGTACACCACAGTGCCGGCTTCACCGTTACGTAATGCATTGACTTTGTTTGTTAAATCTTTGCCGTTCAAGCTATCTTTGCCAGTCAAACCTTTGTCGCCCTGCTGTGGGCTGCCGCATCATCGGCGAGGTTTACCTGTGCCAGCTTTACCGTCACGACCATCAACAGCTGTATCACCAATCTTAGCAGCCTGATCGATCACCTTGCGTGTTGCTTCATCTAAGCCGATGTTCACAACGCCGTCGTTTTCCGTAGAAATAACGATACCTTTCTTAGTTTTTACTGTATCTGTTGTCGCTGTAGTACTTGTTGTGCCTGCTGGCAAATTAGTTGGAGCAATTGTGCCAGTACCGCTTTTGAATGTTAAGCCAGTGCTGACTGCTACTTTTTTTAGTATCTGCATCTGTATCTGCCTTGTACCCAACCTCTGCTACTCCACCAATTTTACTATCTACGTAAGCTTTTATTCACTGCATCAGTACCGTCCTTAGCTTCACCCACGTTAGTCAACTTAGCTCCGCCGAAGTCTACGCTACTTGCTTCTGCGGGCTTATCACCAACTCTTTGCTTTGCTTGGTTTTTACAGTAATCGTCGCATCACCATTTTTTTAATCGTTAATGGATCTGTGCCATTACCAGACATACCAGATATATTGATAGTCACTTTGTCGCCTACTTTGACACCATCTTTGCCGATGGTTGTTTTTCGTCACTACTGGTTGTGTACCGGCAGGGTGCATCAGCGATACGCGGTTGTGTATTTGTCACAGCGATACCATCTTTACCGATTTCCACTTTTTGTACTTGGTTTTTGTTGCATCGGATTCATTCGTAAGAGACGTAATACCCACTAAATCTTTTTGCCAAACCGATTTCTAGTTTGCCATCGCTATTTTTTTCTTAGTGCGGATATTATTCGTCGCTGTTGTCATAGTCGCGAGAACTGTACCTTCACCAACGATATCTAATGTAGTTCCTAATGCTTTTTAATTGCTAATCCATCATTACCTTGGAATGTTAATCCTTTTGCAATGATGTCTGTAGCTGTGCTGTTCAAGTCACTTACGTTCACTCTTTGCATGTTGTGTTTTTGCATCGCCTCTCTGCGGTGTTCAAACGTTCTAAGAATGTAGGAGTAGTAATTGGTTTATTTTTGTGCATCTTTTTACTTCTACATTTGCGATAGAAGAGGCTACGTTGTTTAATACAGTGCCTGTTTTTACCTGTCGCAATTGTAGTAGAACCATCTGGGTTCACTAGACGAGCTTGTGGATTTGCCACGACTACTGCATCATCAGCTTTTTGTACCATCGGCATTGACTTTTTCCTGCTTTGGATAGTAGTTGCCATCGTTCGCTTTTACCAAACGGTTACCTTGGTCATCTGTGTACACCACAGTTCCAGCTTCACCGTTACGTAATGCATTCACTTTGTTTGTTAAGTCTTTACCGTTCAAACCATCTGCGCCAGTTAAACCTTTGTCGCCTCGCTGTAGGCTGCTGCATCATTGGCAGGGTTTTGCCTGTACCGAGCTTTTGCCATCACGACCATCAACAGCTGTATCACCAATCTTAGTCGCTTGGTCGATGACCTTACGAGTTGCTTCATCTAAACCGATGTTCACAACGCCATCGTTTTTCTGTAGAGATAACGATGCCTTTCTTAGATTTTTACAGTATCTGTCGTTTTTTTGTAGGGCTTTCAGCAGTAGGTGCTAAGTTAGTTGGTGCAATTGTGCCAGTACCTGATTTAAAGGTCAAACCAGTTGTAACAGCTACCGATTTAGCGACTTCCGTTTCAGCTTTGTAACCCTAATTGAATGCCACTTACTTTAGTATCTACATATTTCTTGTTAGTAGCATCACTATCGGCATTAGCTTCACCAATATTAGACAACTTAGCTCTGCCGAAGTTCACAATTCGGGGAACCGCTTTGCTGTAGTCACCGTTCCTTGGTTGTCTTTTTACTTCCGCCTTACCCGGTGTCACAGTAATAGTATTCGTACCATTTTTTTGATAACAAAATCATGCTCACCATCGCCAGAGATGCCTTTCATGCCTGTTAAGGTATCTGCTAATTTCACCACTAAGCCATTTGCACTGCAGTTGGATCTGTTTCCACACGGATGTTTACGCCTCGCTGTCGCATCTGTAGCGGTGTGAAGTTTTTCGCACCTTTAACAGTTAAGGTTTTCCCCTAATTTACGAGTAACGGAACCACTGTCGCCTGTGAAAGTCAATGGTTGTGCTGCCATTCCTTTCACTGTATTGATACGAGCATCTAATTTAGTAACCGCTGCTCCTACATTCTCAACAGTGTCTGTACCACCTGCTACATCATCTTTTGTAATGCTGTATGTAGGTGCTTTCAATGTGCCATCAGTATTCACGGTCGCATTACCGCCAAGGGCTGTTGCTAGTTCAGACTTAGCAGTATACAATTGACCACCAGTCACAGCATCTGTAGATTTATCAGCAATCTTGCCATTCGCAATATTGGATAATACAGTACCTGTTTTTACCTGTCGCTATTGTAGTAGAACCATCTGGGTTTACTAGACGTGCTTGTGGATTTGCCACGGCTACTGCATCATCCACTTTTTGTGCCATCTGCATTGACCTTGCCTGCTTTGGATAGTAGTTACCATCGTTCGCTTTTACTAAGCGATTGCCTTGGTCATCTGTGTACACCACTGTTCCAGACCTCGCCGTTACGTAATGCATTCACTTTGTTTGTTAAATCTTTGCCGTTCAAGCCATCTGCGCCAGTTAAACCATGGTCGCTCTGCATTACCGGCAGTGCCTGTTTTACCGTTAGCGGGTTTGCCGTCTCGACCGTCCGCTACTGTGTTACCCAATTTCGCTAATTGGTCTTTCACATCTTTATGCAATCCGATGATAATTGTATCGCCTTTTGCTGTCGTAACAATATCCTTAGTATCAGCATTACCTTGTACTTTCAACACTCCTGTGGACAATGGTAATCCTACCTTAGCAACATCTGCATCATGTTCATCTTTCGTCACATTACCAGCAAAGTTTAATGTCGCATTGCCAGCCACTGCATTGTTGACTTTACTAATGGCTTCATCTACATATTCTTTGTTCGCTGCATCACCATTGGCAGTTGCTTTCGCCACGTTAGTAATTTTCATAGTACCAGCATCGATACCATCCTTGCTAATTTTCACCGTAGACGTAGTGCCTGCTGTAGTATCGGTACCAGGCTGAACATTTGTAAAGGTCACTCCATCTGCACCTAATGTGATAGTTGATCCTGGTTTATCAGTTCCTACTCCACTTGAGATGGAAGTAATATTCTTCAATGTGCTAGACAAGGATACATTCAATGTGCTGTCTGTGCCTGTTGCCTTTGTAACAGTAATGTTGTTTTGGCCTTTAATGTTAAGAGTATCCCCTAATTTACGAGCAATTTTATCATTCGTATCATGGTCACCAACAAAAGTAATGGATTTATCAACTGCAGATGTTAAGGTAGAAATTTTATCATTTTGATCTACATTCGTTACATTTAACTTTTCAATCGCACCTGTAATAGTGGTTGCAGTATCTTTAGTACCATCTGCTTTCGTAATTGTGAAAGTAGGTCCTGTAATCTTACCATTTGTGTCAATCGTTGTACCACCAATGATATCACCGATTTCTGTCTTAGCCGCATGTAATTGACGACCTGTCACAGCATCATTGGACTTGTCGGAAATAGTTCCTTCTGCGATGTTAGACAATTTGGTCATTGCTTTTTTTAGCTGTATCATCAGCTTTTTGGAGCCGTTGTACCATTTGGAGATACCGGGCTAGCAATGACTTTATCTGTCGCTAGACCTACTGGTGCTTCCGTAATGCCATCCTCACCAATAGTTTTTTACAGTTCCATCTGCTTTTACTTTGTCAGCTGGATACCATTTTCCATCTGTTGCTCGAACCAAACGATTGCCGTCTGCATCGGTATAGACCACACTACCAGCTTCGCCATTACGAAGTGCATTCACTTTTGTAGTTAAGTCTGTACCATTGAGACCATCTTTACCCGTTACACCGTCTTTGCCCATGCCAGCTGTTGCACCTGTACCAGGTTTGCCGTCTCGACCATCAACGGATGTATCGCCAAGTTTAGCGGCTTGATCGATCACTTTACGTGTTGCTTCATCTAAACCGATGTTCACAACGCCATTATCCTCAGTAGAGATAGCAATACCAGTTTTTTTGTAGTTGCCGCATTCGTAACATCTGCACCAGTACCAGTCGCATCGATAGTACCTGTACCAGATTTGAAGTGTAAACCATCAGCTACACCAACTTTCTTAGTCTCTGTTTCAGTATTTGCTTTATAGCCTAACTTAGACACTGCGCCAACTTTACTATCTACGTAGGCTTTATTCGTTGCATCTGTATCCGCTTTAGCTTCGCCCACGTTAGTCAACTTAGCTCCACCAAAGTCCACAGTACTTGGTTCTGCTGGTGTATCACCATCTTTTGGCTTACTTGGTTTTACAGTAATCGTCGCATCACCATTCGTAATTGTCAATGCATCAGTTCCATTACCAGAAAGACCTGTTTTTATCTAATGTAACAGTATCTCCTACTTTGACACCATCTTTGCCAACCGTCACTTTAGATGTGGTAGCTGCAGTACCAGCAGTTGCATCCGCTGGTTGTGTATTTGTAACAGTTATGCCATCTTTACCGATTTCCACTTTTGTGCTTGGTTTTTGTCACATCTGTTTCATTCGTAATAGATGTAATACCCACTAAGTCTTTTGCCAAACCAATTTCTAGTTTATTATCATTAGTTTTTCTTAGTACGGATATTATTCGTTGCTGTTGTCGTAGTCGCGGGAACTGTGCCTTCACCAACGATGTGTAAGGTTTCACCCAATTGTTTTTTGATGTCTTGCGCATCATTACCTTGGAATGTTAAGCCTTTTGCGATGATGTCTGTGGCTGTGCTGTTCAAGTCACTTACGTTCACTGCTGCATTTTGTAATTGCACATCAGCAGCTGTTTTCTTCAAGCGATCCAAGAATGGAGCATTCGCAATTGGTTGGTCTTGAGCATCTTTAACAACAGTGTTAGCAATTGGAGATGCTACGTTGTTGAATACTGTTGTACCACCAGTTGTCGTTCCATTTGGATTTACTAAACGAGCTTGTGGATTTGTCACTTCATCTCTTGTTACACCTTGTGGAAGTTGATCTGCAGGTTTTTAGTTTACCATGTTCGTCCACAGCTTTCGCATTGTACCATTTGCCATCATCTGCTTTTACAACGCGGTTGCCCTCTGCATCAGTATACACCACGCTACCGGCTTCGCCGTTACGTAATGCATTCACTTTCGTGGTCAAGTCTGTACCATTGAGTCCATCTGCACCAGTTAAGCCTTCTTTTGCCTATGCCGGCGTTAGCACCTGTACCAGGTTTACCATCACGGCCGTCCGCTGCTGTGTTACCCAATTTCGCTAATTGGTCTTTCACATCTTGGTGCAATCCGATAGTAATCGTATCACCTTTTGCTGTCGTAACAATATCCTTAGCAACAGTGTCACCTTGTACTTTCAATACTCCTGTGGCCAATGGTAATCCTACCTTAGTAGTATCTGCATTGTGTTCATCTTTAGTCACATTGCCAGACAAAGTTTAATGTCGCATTGCCGCCACTGCATTGTTGACTTTTACTAATCGCATCATCCACATAATCTTTATTCGTTACATCTGTACCCTCTGTAGCGGTCGAACTAGTAATTAACTTAGCTCCACCAAAGTTTACAGTGCCAGGATCTGCTTTTTTAGTGACTTCCCCTGCATCATTTTTCACTTCAGCCGTATTTGGTGTCACAGTAATGGTGTTAGTACCATTTTTGATTACTAAATCATTTTTGACCATCACCAGAGATACCTTTTCATACCTGTTAAAGTATCTGCTAATTTCACCACTAAGCCATTCGCATTTGTAGTTGGATCTTTTTCCACACGGATATTTGCGCTATCAGCCGTTGCTGTGCTTGTAGTTCCTGTAGTAGTCGCTGGTGCTACCACTGGTGTGAAGTTCGCACCACCTTTGATGGTTAATTCTGTTCCGAGATTACGATGCACTACACCAGTATCATCACCCTTGAAGTCCAAACCAGATGTAGTTAATTCTGTTTTTTTACTGTGCCTACTTTTTGTATCAGTATAACCGCGCGTCGCCGTAATACGTTCATCTAACTTAGTAACAGTCGCACCTACATTGCTAACAGTTTCTGTGCTAGGGGTTGCACCATCTTTCGTGATGCTATATGTAGGTTGTTTTTAATGTGCCATTAGCGTTCACTGCGAGCATCGCCACCGAGGGCTGTTGCTAGTTCAGACTTAGCAGTATACAATTGACCACCAGTCACAGCATCTGTAGATTTATCAACAATCTTGCCATTCGCAATGTTGGATAATACAGTGCCTGTTTTTACCTGTCGCTATTGTAGTAGAGCCATCTGGGTTCACTAGGCGAGCTTGTGGATTTGCCACCGGCGTTAATGTAACACCTTCAGGGAAGTTGCGCGCATCTTTTAACGCACCTTTCGCATCCACAGCTTCTGCACGATAGTAGTTACCATCATTAGCTTTTACCAACCGGTTTCCTTTGTCATCTGTGTACACCACTGTACCGAGCTTCACCGTTACGTAATGCGTTGACTTTATTTGTTAAGTCTTTGCCATTCAAGCCATCTTTGCCAGTTAAGCCTTTGTCTCCAGCTGTGGCTGCTACATCATCGGCAGGTTTGCCTGTGCCAGCTTTTCCATCACGACCGTCTACCGCTGTATCTCCAAGTTTAGCCGCTTGGTCGATCACCTTACGTGTCGCTTCGTCTAAACCGATGTTGACAACACCGTTCTCTGCTGTAGAGATTGTGATACCTTTCTTAATAGTTTCAGCATTTGTAGTATTTGCACCATCACCAGTAGCACCTACTGTGCCTGTACCAGATTTGAAATGTAGACCTGTTGTAACAGCTACTGTTTTACCTGGCGCTTCATTATTGGCCTTGTAACCTAATTTGATGCCACCTACTGCAGTATCTACATAGGCTTTGTTCGTTGCATCATTATTATCCCTAGCTTCACCAATGTTAGTCAACTTAGCACCACCAAAGTTAACAGGACCTGGAGCAGGCGCTGTCTCTCCTTGTCTTTGGTGTACCTTTACCAATTGTAATGGTAGTGTCCCCATTTTTTTAATCACAAGGTCGCCTGTACCTGTACCAGTAATGCCTTTCATGCCTGTTAACGTATCTGCTAATTTCACCACTAAACCATTCGCATTAGTTGTTGGATCTTTTTCCACACGGATGTTCACGCCTGCTGCAGTTGTTGGGGTTGTCGCAGTTGGAGTGAAGTTTCTCGCCCTTTTCACTGTCAATGTAGTGTCTAGCTTACGTTCTACACCTTGTCCATCATCGCCTGCGAAAGTCAATGGTTTTTGCGCTTTCTTTTTACTGTGTTAATACGAGTATCTAATTTGCCAATCGCTGCACCTACATTGTTAACAGAATCTTTTTCATTAGTTCCATCATCTTTCGTAATGCTATATGTAGGTTGTTTTAATGTGCCATTAGCGTTCACTGCAGCATCGCCACCGAGGGCTGTTGCTAATTCAGTTTTAGCAGTATACAATTGACCACCAGTTACAGCATCTGTAGATTTATCCGTAATGGAGCCATTTGCAATGTTAGACAATACCGTGCCAACTTTACCTTCTGCTATTGTAGTAGAGCCATCTGGGTTCACTAGACGAGCTTGTGGATTTGTCACTTCATCTCTTGTTACACCTTGTGGAAGTTGATCCACAGGTTTTTAATTTACCTTTTTCATCCACAGCTTTCGCATTGTACCATTTGCCATCATCCGCTTTCACAACACGGTTGCCCTCTGCATCAGTGTACACCACGCTACCGACTTCGCCGTTACGTAATGCATTCACTTTCGTGGTCAAGTCTGTACCATTGAGTCCATCTGCACCAGTTAAGCCTTCTTTGCCTATGCCGGCGTTAGCACCTGTACCGGAGTTTACCATCGCGACCGTCAACACCACTTTTTACCGATAGCCGTCTCAAGAGTAGCCACTTTATCAATAGCTGTACGTGTATCCGTATCTAAACCGATGTTCACAACGCCATCGTTTTTCTGTGGAGATAACGATGCCTTTCTTAGTCGTTACAGTATCTGTCGTTTTTTTGTAGGGCTTTCAGCAGTAGGGTCCTAAGTTAGTTGGCGCAATTGTGCCAGTACCGCTTTGAAGGTTAAACCAGTTGTAACCGCTACCGATTTAGCGACTTCCGTTTCAGCTTTGTAACCCTAATTGAATGCCACTTACTTTAGTATCTACATATTTCTTGTTAGTAGCATCGCTATCGGCATTAGCTTCACCAATATTAGACAATTTAGCCCCACCAAAATCTACAGTACTTGGTACTGCTGGCTTATCACCATCTTTTGGCTTACTTGGTTTTACAGTAATCGTCGTATCTCCGTTTTTAATTACTAACGGATCAGTTCCATTACCAGTAATACCTTTCATTCCTGTTAAAGTATCTGCTAATTTCACAACTAAACCATTTGCGTTTGTTGTTGGATCTTTTTCTACACGGATGTTCACACTCTTTCGCAGTTGTTGGATTTGTCGCAGTTGGAGTGAAGTTCGCTGCCCCTTTCACCGTCAATGTAGTGTCTAACTTACGTTCTACACCTTGTCCATCATCGCCTGTGAAAGTCAATGGTTTTGCAGCGCTTTCTTTCAATGTATTGATACGTGTATCTAATTTAGTAACCGTCGCGCCTACGTTGCTAACAGTATCTGTACCTGCTTTGCATCATCTTTTGTGATGCTGTATGTAGGACCTGTTAATGCACCGTTAGCATCAACACCTGCATTACCGCCAAGGGCTGTTGCTAATTCTTGTTTAGCCTTATGCAATTGACGACCTGTCACGGCATCATTAGACCTGTCGGAAATAGTTCCTTCTGCGATGTTAGACAATTTCGTCATTGCTTTTTTAGCTGTGTCATCAGCTTTTGGAGCCGTTGTACCATTTGGAGATACAAGACTAGCAATGACTGCATCTGCTTCTAGACCTACTGGTGCTTTAGTAATACCTTCATCAGCAACAGTTTTCACAGTTCCATCTGCTTTCACTGTATCAGCTGGATACCATTTGCCATCTGTAGCTCGAACTAAACGATTGCCGTCTGCATCGGTATAGACCACACTACCAGCTTCTCCATTACGTAGAGCATTCACTTTCGTAGTTAAGTCTGTACCATTAAGGCCATCTTTACCAGTTACACCGTCTTTGCCCATGCCAGCATGTTCGCCTTTACCAGGTTTACCGTCGCGACCATCAGCACCATAAGTACCGATTGTTGTTTCCAATGTAGAAACTTTCGCTAATTGGTCTTTCACATCTTTATGCAATCCGATAGTAATCGTATCGCCTTTCGCTGTCGTAACAATATCCTTAGCAACAGTGTCACCTTGTACTTTCAGTACTCCTGTGGCCAATGATAATCCTACTGTAGCAACATCTGCATCTGTATTATTTTTCGTCACATTGCCGGCAAAGTTCAATGTCGCATTACCGACCACTGCATTGTTGACTTTGCTAATGGCTTCATCTACGTATTTTTTTATTCGTTATATCTGAATCCTTATCGGCTATGAAAGTAGTCGTTAATTTAGCCCCTCCGAAGTCTACAGTACTTGGTTCTGCTAGCTTATCACCGTCTTTTTGGCTTGCTAGGGTTTTACAGTAATGGTTGCATCCCCATTTTTTTAATTGTCAATGGAGCTTTGCCATTACCAGACATACCAGATGTATTGATAGTCACTTTATCGCCTACTTTGACACCATCTTTTGCCAACCGTCACTTTAGATGTGGTAGGTGCAGTACCGAGCAGTTGCATCCGCGGTTGTGTATTTGTAACAGTTATGCCATCCTTACCGATTTCCACTTTTGTGCTTGATTTTTGTCACATCTGTTTCATTCGTAAGAGACGTAATACCCACTAAATCTTTTTGCCAAACCGATTTCTAGTTTGCCATCGCTATTTTTTTCTTAGTGCGGATATTATTCAGCTGCTGTTGTTGCTCCTGTAGGAAGTGTACCTTCACCAACGATGTGTAAGGTTTCACCCAATTGTTTTTTTGATGTCTTGCGCATCATTACCTTGGAATGTTAATCCTTTTGCAATGATGTCTGTGGCTGTGCTGTTCAAATCACTTACGTTCACCGTCTGCATGTTGAGTCTTAGCATCGCCTCTTTCGCTGTGTTCAAACGTTCTAGGAATGAAGGGCTAGTAATTGGTTTATTTTGTGCATCTTTTGCTTCTACATTCGCAATGGAAGAGGCTACGTTGTTTAATACAGTACCAGTTTTACCTTCTGCTATTGTAGTAGAGCCATCTGGGTTCACTAGACGAGCTTGTGGATTTGCCACCGGTGTTAATGTAACACCTTCAGGAAGTCGTCACGCATCTTTTTAACGCACCTTTAGCATCTACAGCTTCTGCACGATAGTAGTTACCATCGTTTGCTTTTTACCAAACGGTTGCCTTTGTCATCTGTGTACACCACAGTACCGAGCTTCACCGTTACGTAATGCATTGACTTTATTTGTTAAGTCTTTGCCGTTCAAGCCATCTTTGCCAGTCAAACCTTTGTCGCTCTGCTGTGGCTGTTGCATCATCGGCAGGTTTGCCAGTGCCGACTTTTTCCATCACGACCGTCTACCGCTGTATCTCCAAGTTTAGTCGCTGGTCGATCACCTTACGTGTCGCTTCGTCTAAAACCGATGTTGACAACACCGTTCTCTGCTGTAGAAATTGTGATACCTTTCTTAATAGTTTCAGCATTTGTAGTATTGGCACCATCGCCAGTGGCACCTACTGTGCCTGTACCAGATTTGAAATGTAGACCTGTTGTAACAGCTACTGTTTTTACCCGGCGCTTCATTATTGGCTTTTGTAACCCTAATTTGATGCCACTTACTTTAGTATCTACATAGGCTTTGTTCGTTGCATCATTATTATCCCTAGCTTCACCAATGTTAGTCAACTTAGCACCACCAAAGTTAACAGGACCTGGAGCAGCCGCTGTCTCTCCTTGTGCTGGTGTACCTTTACCAATTGTAATGGTAGTATCCCCATTTTTAATCACAAGGTCGCCTGTACCTGTACCAGTAATGCCTTTCATGCCTGTTAATGTATCTGCTAATTTCACAGTTAAACCATTAGCACCTGCAGTACTATCTTTTTCTACACGGATGTTCACGCCTGCTGCAGTTGTTGGGGTTGTCGCAGTTGGAGTGAAGTTTGCTGCCCCTTTCACCGTCAATGTAGTGTCTAACTTACGTTCTACACCTTGTCCGTCATCGCCTGTGAAAGTCAATGGTTTTTTGGCGCTTTCTTTTTACTGTATTAATACGAGTATCTAATTTACCAATCGCGACTCCCACATTGTTAACAGTTTCTGTGCCACCTGTTGCACCATCGTTTGTGATCGTATATGTAGGTTGTTTTAATGTGCCATTAGCGTTCACTGCAGCATCGCCACCGAGGGCTGTTGCTAATTCAGTTTTAGCAGTATACAGTTGACCACCAGTCACAGCATCTGTAGATTTATCCACAATGGAACCATTTGCAATGTTAGACAATACAGTACCTGTTTTACCAGTTGCTATTGTAGTAGAGCCATCTGGGTTCACTAGACGAGCTTGTGGATTTGTCACCGGTGTTAATGTAACACCTTCAGGAAGTGCCGCCGCATCTTTCAATGCACCTTTAGCATCTACAGCTTCTGCACGATAATAGTTGCCATCGTTCGCTTTTACCAAACGGTTGCCTTTGTCATCTGTGTACACCACTGTACCAGCTTCGCCATTACGTAGGGCATTGACTTTATTTGTTAAGTCTTTGCCGTTCAAGCCATCTTTACCAGTCAAACCTTTGTCTCCGGCTGTGGTCGCTGCATCATCGGCAGGTTTGCCTGTGCCAGCTTTACCGTCACGGCCATCAACAGCTGTATCTCCAAGTTTAGCCGCTTGGTCAATCACTTTACGTGTCGCTTCGTCTAAACCGATGTTGACAACACCGTTCTCTGCTGTAGAGATTTCGATGCCTTTCTTAATAGTTTCAGCATTTGTAGTATCGGCGCCATCGCCAGTGGCACCTACTGTGCCTGTACCAGATTTGAAATGTAGACCTGTTGTAACAGCTACTGTTTTACCTGGCGCTTCATTATTGGCCTTGTAACCTAATTTGATGCCACTTACTTTAGTATCTACATAGGCTTTGTTCGTTGCATCATTATTATCCTTAGCTTCACCCACGTTAGTCAACTTAGCACCACCAAAGTTAACAGGGCCTGGAGCAGCCGCTGTCTCTCCCTGTGCTGGTGTACCTTTACCAATTGTAATGGTAGTGTCCCCATTTTTAATCACAAGGTCGCCTGTACCTGTACCAGTAATGCCTTTCATGCCTGTTAATGTATCTGCTAATTTCACAGTTAAACCATTAGCACCTGCAGTACTATCTTTTTCTACACGGATGTTCACGCCTGCTGCAGTTGTTGGGGTTGTCGCAGTTGGAGTGAAGTTTGCTGCCCCTTTCACCGTCAATGTAGTGTCTAACTTACGTTCTACACCTTGTCCGTCATCGCCTGTGAAAGTCAATGGTTTTGCAGCGCTTTCTTTTACTGTATTAATACGAGTATCTAATTTACCAATCGCAGCTCCCACATTGTTAACAGTTTCTGTGCCACCTGTTGCACCATCGTTTGTGATCGTATATGTAGGTTGTTTTAATGTGCCATTAGCGTTCACTGCAGCATCGCCACCGAGGGCTGTTGCTAATTCAGTTTTAGCAGTATACAGTTGACCACCAGTCACAGCATCTGTAGATTTATCCACAATGGAACCATTTGCAATGTTAGACAATACAGTACCTGTTTTACCAGTTGCTATTGTAGTAGAACCATCTGGGTTTACTAAACGTGCTTGTACTGTTGTTACTTCCGCAGCATCAGTAGCTTTTTATACCATCAGCACCTACTTTGTCAGCTAAGTACCATTTACCGTCTTTCGCTTTGACAACACGTTTACCATTTGCATCTGTGTACACCACACTACCAGCTTCGCCGTTACGAAGGGCATTGACTTTTGTAGTTAAATCTTTACCATTTAAGCCATCTTCTTTTGTTAAGCCGCCTTTGCCCATACCAGCATCAGCACCTGTACCAGGTTTACCGTCACGGCCATCAGCACCACTGTTACCAATAGCAGTCTCAAGAGTGGCTACCTTATCAATGGCTGAACGAGTACTTGCATTCAAGCCAAATATGACCTTGCCACCGTCACCAGCTACGATTTCTAAACCAGATTTTTGCATTTGTTGCTGTAGCAGTTGTGCCATCTCCTTGAACAAAGTTTAGACCTGTTGTTACTGCTACCGATTTAGCCGTTCCACTATTGGCTTTGTATCCTAATTTTGTTGGTATACCGGTAATCGTTACATCTTCACCATTTTTTTACAGTGCCATCTCCATCCGCCATTGTTAATGTGATAGTACCGCTAGTAGCATCAAACGACCCTCGATTTGACATGTCGCTCCGCTGTCTTATCTAGTTTACGTGCTAGATCAGACGTATTCGCTTTCCCTCGCTAAAAGCACTAGCATCTGCTTTTTTTCAGCTAATTTACTAGCTAATTGTCCTCCAGTCACGGCATCAGTAGAACCAGTAGCAATCTCCCCTCCTGCTAATCCAGTCAATTTAGAACTATTGACATTGATACTACCCTTATCAGTATTAGATGTACCTTTGTTTACCGTAATTTTAGCATAATCGCCATTCGAAATTGTCAACGCATCGCTTCCATTACCAACTAGACCGGCAGTTGTCAATGAAACCCCCGCATTTGTTGTTCGTTTTACCATCAGTATCATACTTGTAGGTAGTAATATTTTTTTAACTGAAAGTTCATCATTCAAGCCAACTAATACACGACCATCACTATTTAAATGTGTACCAATATTGTCAGAATAGAATCGTTTAGTACCTTGCGTCCAAGTTTGTTTTTTCAGTTCCATTCTTACCAGCACCAGTTATGTTGATCTCTTTTTTATTAGGTGCTGGAGTGAAAGTACCTTCCGTATCGGCTGCGGGACCACCAGCATCCGCTTTGAATGTCGTCACAGGGATATTATTAATCGCCGTATTCACAACGCTTGCAGTAACTAATTTATTCCCTCTCTGCAGCACTAATAGAGGTTGCCACCTTAGGGGTTAATGTGACCGCTCCATTTGTTGTACTCACTTCTAGTACATCCCCATTACCGCTCATCAACGTACCACCAGACATCAGAACCGATAGCCACTGTATTTGCGCTGCCGCTACTGTTTTCGTACCCATAGCCAATGCATTTTCATGGGTAGCTTTTAGCATACACGCCAAGAGCCATAGAGTTTGTACCACTAGCACCATCACGATTCACATTCGATTTTTACCTTGCCAGTAACACCATCAATATCTATCTCATCCGTTTTATCCGATTTAACAGATATGTATTTGGATGTATCAACGGTCTTAATGGCTTCTTTTTAACTGTTTTACGTTGACCGCATCATACTCATTCGCACCGCCGACCCACATTGATTAATCGGCGTTTCAATCCGAAAGAGAATCACCAATAGACACAACGCCACGTTGTGGATCATCATTTTCCTCAGTAAGGAAAGCCCCCGTCGTTTTTGTTGCAGTATCGTTATTCACAACTTTGGAATCTACGCCTAATGCCACAGAGTACTTCGCACCCTCTACTTTCGCTCTAGTACCAATCGCCACAGAGGATTCAGAATCCTTAACGTTAGCGTTTAGACCTAATGCCACAGAATACTTGGCACCCTCTACTTTCGCACTAGCACCAATCGCCACAGACGATTGGGAATCTTAATTTTAGTGGCATCAGATGTATCACGTAATACCTTAGCATTGCCACCGATAGCCACCGTATAGTTACTTTCAACAGCAGAGCTATTACCAATGGCTACCCCTTCATCCACACCTGTCACAACAGTTCTTGTCGTAGGTCCTCCTGCTGGGGGATTCGTAATTCTTTCTTCTGTTGTATACCCTGTCATCGCACTATGACCTAATGCCACTGAATCGTTACCGGCTGCATTGGAATAAAAACCAATGCCAACCGAGCTACTACCACTAGAAGTAACATTCGTACCTAACCCAACTGCTGTATATCCAGATGCGATTACATCACGACCTAATGCCGCAGAATAATTACCGCTTGCTTTTTGTGTAAGAACCAATCGCTACTGATGCCAAACCTGTAGCACCTTCACCATTGTAGTTAGCACTCACATCAGCAACATCATTGACCGTACGAGCACCCGTCTCAGTGGAATTTGTCTTATAGTATTTAACAGCAGCTTTCAACTGTTTCACGTTAACAGCATCATCATCATTTTGACCGCCACTACATGGATAATACGCCGTGTCACGCCGTTAGAATTACCGATAGAAACAACACCATTCCCTGGGTCGTTGTTTTTATCGCCTGTGAAAGCAGATGTACTTTGAGTTTCTGTATCAGTACGTACCACTTTAGAATTCAACCCTAGGGCCACCGAATTTTGGGAGCCTTTTACGCTCGCACTAGTACCGATGGCAATAGACCCCGCTGAACTAAATTCATTGACTCTTGTCGAATCCTTCGCATCTGTCACGCGAGCATTCGTGACAGACGCATCATGACCAAGGGCCATGGCATTATGAATCGTCGATGGTTTTTGAATAGTGAAAGTCCCTTTTACCTCTATTGGATCTGTCGACCCTGGTGTGTACGGTTTGTACTCCTTAACCTCATAGGTTTCGTTTGTTTCACCAATTTTTTCATAGACTACTTGATTCGCCTTGTTATAGCTTTTGCCATCCGCTTTAAACACATTTTTAGATACGCCATCATCATTAAAGACTTCTGGCATCCCTACTTGTGCATTCGCCCCTATCGCAGTGGAATACCATCCACGTACCTTACTTTCCGTGCCAAATGCCACCGCGTTATAATAGTTCGCCGTTGCCTTGCTACCGATAGCAATCCCAGAATGACCGTTATTACCTTCACTCCAAGAACGCGCTCGATTACCAATGGCAACGCCATAGTCTGAATCCGTCACAGTCCGCGTTCCTATGGCAACAGATTGTTCCCCATAGCTATAGGCACGATACCCGATGGATGTTGCTTCTGTGCCACGACCCCAACCATAGGACCCTAATGTTGTGGAATTAGTCCCTTGACCAAAACTAGACCGACCAATAGAGATAGAGCCAGCACCTTTCCCCATTGCGTACACACCTAGTGCCAATGCATGTTCACCACTGGCACCCTCGTTATTAAAATTCGAACTAACATCTGTACTTCCATCTGGTGCTTTTATGTCTGGAAAATCTGTTGCGCTTTTTTTGTCCGCCCCACGCTAATGATAGGAAATGGGCAGATTTATCCGTCCATTCACGCAATTGGGCAACCGTTACCGCATCCGTATCCAACGCACCTGGCGCTACGTTGACAATACGACGAAGACCACGGAGTTTGGCATCGTTATTCAGTGGCTTTCCATTTTCATCTACGCCGGCATCCCAACCACCTACGGAAATATAGCCTGCAGCACCAAGATTCAAAGCTTTTTAATTTCTTTTTAATACCTTCACTAACACTAGGTGGCAAATATGGTTCAATCTCTAGACCGGGTTTGTTAGTATCAGATTCAGTAGTGCTTGTGCTTGCTTCCCGTGTGTTAGGATTTCCATAGTAGAACGTAGTCGAACGATAACCAAGAGCTACCGAGTTAGCATGGCTTGCTTCTGCCAACCGACCCAATGCCGTAGAAGATGATTCTGATACTTTCGCCGAGTCACCCTAAGGCAACGGCACTAGTCGCATTATTAATTACACTTGCATTCGTACCGATCGCTGTACTATTGCTTGATTTCTCACCTACATTGGAGTTATATCCTAAGGCCATTGAGTTTATAGCTTCTGCACCAATTTTGGCAGAATTACCCAACGCTACGGTATTACCTGCATTCTCACTAATCTTTGTATTCGTACCTACTGCCGTAGCATTCATAGATCCATATCCGATGGATGATTCACGGCCAAGACCTACCGACCTTCTAGATCGCACAATAGTGCCATAACCGATACCTACACTATCGTCACCTAACAAGCGGACACCAGAACCAATACCTACACCACCAAAGACCATATACAGATGCTTGTGTACCTAAGGATAAGGAGTTTTCTTTTTCGAACCTGTGCCCCTACGCCAAGAGCAATGGAATTCGCTGCTACATCACCTACATAGGACAACGAGCCAATACCAATACCACTAGTAGCATCTACCACCGATCCAGAACCTACAGCCACGGAAGCATTGCCTGATGCTGCCGTATAGTAACCAATGGAAATGGCATTATTTCCACTTGCTTTAGATTTTTACAGCTTCTGTGGTGCCATCTATATTTTTCAGTTGTTAAATACGTTTTTATCTTCTTTTTCTACGGTTAGTGCTTGTTTATCTTTATAAGAATCAACACTCGTTACATAATTCGCGATAGCCGTATTAACAGCATTGGTTCCCTTTACCACCGCCGAATCCACCTTTCACTAAATTTAAGTCATTACCCGCTGAGACCTTAAACTTTGCTACCTTTGCTTTTGCCGTTTCCATCTCAGTTTTCTTTGTTGCAATAGTACCTGCATCTGCATTATTTTGTATCGCAGTATAATACGCCCTGCACTTTTACCTTGGTAATCCCCAAGTTCTTTCAATTGCGCTTCCGATATGTTTCCAATTGCTTACGAACAGAGGCTCTCATTGGATTCGTAGTATTCTTTCCATCACTATCTGGTTCTAAGGTATTCATAATTAACGCATTGGCATAGGAGGTATATCCAAATGCTAACGATCCTTTACCCAGCGCTTTTTGCATTATAACCATAGGACATAGCCCCTATATCACTCGATTCATTTCGGTTACCAACCGCCAAGGATTGCTTAGCAAAGGAACGGCTTTTTTCACCAATCGCAACGGCTCCTTCTGCATTTTCTGCCGTAAATGCACGAAGACCCATCGCTGTAGATCCTTCCCCAAGGCAAAGGACAATGTACCAATTGCGGTAGCACCGTCTTTCGCGACTAGAGAACGAGAGCCAATCGCAATCGCTCCAATACCAGCAGACATGGTGGGACTAAATTTAAAACTATCCGTAGTCGATGCATAACTACGATGAAAGTCATCCCAAGAGGTGAGTCGTTTTTTGCCACCACTAGCTTCGTTACCATCACCTTTAATATACTTAACCCATTTAAACAGACCAGTGCCTACACCATCAGATGAGCCATCACCATATAATCGTTTTTAACGTGTCTAAATCCATTTTATCTTTTATATTTGGTTGTAATATCATCATTACCAATGGCAATCGATGAAGCGCCTAAGGCGTATACGTCATTACCAATGGCTGTCCCTTGGTCAAAGGCAAAGGTATTGCTACCGATGGCCGTTCCTTGCCCCCAGAGAACGTGAGCATTATTACCAACTAGCGTAAACTTTTCAGGTTTATACCCTGAACTAGGTCCACCGTGTTTATAATCAGCACTACTATCTGTACCATGTGCATAAGAATCTGTACCAATAATAACAGAGTTCGTTGCTTCATAGTTAGTTTCACTTTTTGCACCACTATTTTTTTACCGGTGCTAATATAATACTCTTTAGACGATCTCGGCGAACCGGCGCCCACTTATTCGGCTTCTCACTTCCAATATCATCCCAATCTGTTGTTGCGCCTGTCTCTGGATTCATGCTAACCTCAAGCCTGTACCGGTGGCGCCACAAACCCAATACCACCAGTGATCAAGAACGCAATAACCGCTCCTTTTGTAAATAAACCTTTGTCTTTCAATGCACGCTTTAAAAACCGTTCGCATTCCTTAAACTCGAAGCTTTTTCCCATATATCTCATCCTCTCTTCCATGAATCATAGATATCTATCCATATCAATCTTCATATACAGAACCAGTATGAGCATACCCTTTTTTCTCAGCCTTACTGAAACACAGTCACAGCCGTCACATGTATACCCATAGATACGCACATAGAATCCTACACCCTCACCCATGGCATCAGATACCCTTCCCCTTACCGTGAAAGAATACATGTTCTCCACCATGCAATCATAACTTAGAGAAACTATGTACATATCTTTACGTATACATACTCAACTCTATTATACGACTATAGCAACAATCATACAACAAAAAGTTCTACCCTTTCAGTAGGTTTGCCAATCATCATTACATTTTTTAAAGCGGGACCTATAGTAAACGAACACTATTGAGTCAGAACTATATCATATAATCTCCATCCTCTTAAGAACTCCATTTGGTGTACTAGCCTTGTGCCATTTCTTACTGACTGAATTACCATACATACAAGAAGAGTACGAAATGTTGCTATTCTGTAGCAAACTATGCTATACTTGACATAGAAAAAGAAGAGCCATCAACGTGCGGTTGGCGTTAGGCTCATCTCAAAAGTGTAAATGTGATAATGCCTAACGTGTTAAGGTGTACAAGACCTTATTCGTTAGGGCTTTTATCATTTCTAGCGAAAGAAATTATAAAAATCTATCATCAATTTTAGAATTTTTTTACTAGTAAGTATAATTTCTTAAAATTTCTCATAGAATCACCTCCTCCCATTAGGGAAGAGATGAGCCTAACAACACGTTAATGACTCTTACATTTTTATTATAGCACAATCTATTCGTACTGTTTATATAAACTTACTACCATGCCGAACAGCAAACTAAGCAAAGCACAATTTTTGCAAACGATACCGTCACAAACACCATTCCCCTGAGGAACGCCGTTAGGCGTAGTAGCCTTGTGGCGTTCCTTACTGACCAAATTAACCTAAATGCAAGAAGAGCACGACATGTTCCGGACCGAACCTAACCACTGTATCAGTTCGGTTTGGAATATGTCGTGCTCTTTACCTGAGAAACGCCGTTGTACGTAGCACATCTTGTGGCGCCCCTAACTACCTAACTCACACTAACACAAAAGCCCGTAACATGTTCCTGAACAAACCTACCGCAGGATCAGTTTGAGAAGGAATATGTTACGGGCTTATTTATGCTAATTTAGATATCGCCACAAGATTGCATAGAGCAACAAGAGACGACTTACATAACATAACAAAAGACGTAGCATTAATACTGAAAATATGCTATACTTAACTTACAAAAAAGAAGAGCCATCAACGTGTGCTTGGCGTTAGGCTCATCTCGAAAGAATAAAAGATTGATGAAGCCTAACGTGTATAAGTACTGGTAATACTTATGCTATACGTTAGGCTTTTATCATTTCTAGCGAAAGAAATTATAAAAAAATCTATCATCAATTTTAGAATTTTTTTACTAGTAAGTATACTTTCTTAAAATTTCTCATAGAACCACCTCCTCCCATTAGGGAAGAGATGAGCCTAACAACACGTTAATGACTCTTACAGTTTTCATTATAGCACAATCTATTCGCACTGTTTATATAAACTTATTACATCAGAACATCAAACTAAGCAAAGCAAAGTTTGCAAACGATACCATCACAAGCGCCCTTCCCCTGAGAAACGCCGTTAGGCGTAGTAGCCTTGTGGCGTTCCTTACTGACCAAATCACGCAAACCCAAGAAGAGCACATCTTGTGGCGCTCCTAACTACCTAACTCACACTAACACAATAGCCCGTAACATGTTCCTGAACAAACCTACCGTAGGATCAGTTTGAGAAGGAATATGATACGGGCTTATTTATGCTAATTTAGATATCACCACAAGATTGCATAGAGCAACAAGAGACGACCTACATAACATAACAAAAGACGTAGCATTAATACTGAAAATATGCTATACTTTACTTACAAACAAGAAGAGCCATCAACGTGTGCTTGGCGTTAGGCTCATCTCAAACTTGTGAAATATGAAATGCCTAACGTGTAGAGGGAGGGAACCTCTTATCGTTAGGCTTTTTCATTAATTAGTTAAACCAATCAATGAGTCGTACTATTAATTTTAGAATTAAAATCAAGATATCGATTTTTTTCTAAACTTTTTCATAGTACCACCTCCTCCCATTAGGGAAGAGATGAGCCTAACAACACGTTAATGACTCTTACAGTTTTCATTATAGCACAATCTATTCGTACTGTTTATATAAACTTATTACATCAGAACATCAAACTAAGCAAATCACAATTTTGCAAACGATACCGTCACAAGCGCCACTCCCCTGAGGAACGCCGTTAGGTGTAGTAGCCTTGTGGTGTTCCTTACTGACCAAATCACGCAAACCCAAGAAGACCGTAACATACCCCTGAACAAACATAACCACTGTATAGTTGAGTGTTCCGATTAACCGTTGATATTATCGCATTCTCAATGTATTAGGTTGAGCAACGGTTGAGCAACCGCAAATAAATTAGAACAAATTAGAGCGAATTAATATTATATATTTCTAAATATAAATAAGCCTACCAACCTATGACAGTCGGTAGGCTTTTTAAACTATTTACATTTCTCTTCACCATATAGCCGTGACATGCCAGCTACTGTAACTAACCACGATTTACCCGATTTACGACATTCCTCATCAGTAAACTGCTTATTAGCATATCGCTTTAAACAACATTGTTTGATAGAGTCTGCGGAATCCCCCAACGTTCTCCAGACTTCTTGTGTAGTCATTACATCTTCTAGTTTCATTACAGTACTCCTAATACGATTAATAACGTGTAAACAGACAATACAAATGCTATTGCACTAATTATTAAAAGTCAACCTTGAAATCATATGCGTCCCATTGATATAATAGTATGGAAGATGTGGGGCTCTTTTCGAGCCCCTGTGGTTACCTATTTAACAGTTCTATTACCGCAATCGCTAGTTGGATAAGCGCTGTTATAATTGGTAGCCACTTTTTTTATTTTCTTCCTATACCGTTTCAACGGTTTCACCTCCTTCCTTATGTATATATTATAACACGTTTTTCGTGTTATTTACAAGCATTTTATTAATAAAAAGCCTATCAATCCTGATATATCAGCGGTTGATAGGCTTTCCTAGTATATAAAATTTTATTTTACAGCTAATCCGACAATCAGTAAGCCACTAATCAGCGCCCACGTGTTCCGTTGGCGGTGTAACCGTTGATCTGTTGCCTTGTTGCGCTTGATGTCCTTGCTCAACATCTCTAATGAGTTGTTCATTTCTTTTCAAGTAAGCGCTCTGCTTTCGTCAAGTCGGCTTGCGCCTTCTTTAATTCTATCGCTTGCTCGTTGTTGATATTCTTGAGCTCTACTAATTCGTTCGCTTGCTCGTTGATTAAGTTGTGCGCTTCTGTCAATGGCATCCTCGACTGTCTGATTAAGCTCAATGCTTTTCTGTTGTTCTCCTTTAACTCGTTCCATGTGGTCAATGGTACGGTTATAGTCGGAATTGTTACCTCCGCCGTAGATAATCCAGCAGCATAAGCAGGCAATGCCTGCCATGATAAGGTAAGTAATCCAATAATAGCTGCCAATGTAATTTTTAAATTTTTCATACATCACGCAACCTCGTAATCAGTAATGCCACGTGCAATCGCACGTACAATCTTATCTAAATTTTCATTCATGAATGCTAAGTCATCATCATTGTCGATGAAGGCAATCTCAACTAATACCGCAACCGCATCGGTATGCTTTTAGCACCCACAAGCCATCGGATTGCTTAACACCACGGTCAATAGTATTAGTACTACGGATGATTTGTGATTGAATGTAATTAGCCAATCGTTGACCATTAAATGACTTATACCAAGTTTCCGTGCCTCTAGCATTATGGCTGTTACATGCGTTGCAGTGCAACGATACAAATAGGTCAGCACCCCACTCATTGGATGTGGTACAAAACCATATCAAGGTTGTCATCTTGCATGATTTTTAACCTCGCACCCCGCATTAGTGAGATAATCAGCTAGCATTTCGCCAGCTTCTTTTTACAATGTCACATTCTCTTGTTCCTGTATTTGGGTTAACAGCACCGCTGTCTATTCCAGGGTGATGCCCTGGGTTAATAAATACTTTCATCGTTTGTCCTCCTAAATTTTTGAAACAAAAAAACTAGTAATCTATAAATTACTAGTCTTTATAACTAAAAAAAGCGACCTATTCTGACTGCTTTTTTTCTATCTTTATTTTTTTATTTGATACAGATTTTTGCTATTCCTACAATCCCTAAACACAACGCCCTCCCTCGCAACCCAAGGGGTATTTATGTACACTGCTAACCCTGCCAGTAATAACAGCAATATTCCCATTATAAACGCCATCCATTGACCACGTTTAGCAATTTCTGTTTCGGCTTCAAGCTTTCTTTTCTCCATTTCTCTAATATGTATTGAATTTTTCTCAAACTCAGTAAATATTAACTCAACTGATCGTGGATGAACCGCTTTAAAACCCTCTAGTATTTCTGGGGTAGGAAGTGGACCTTCATATGTTGCACTAACAGTACCTTTGAAAGACACTGTACTTTCACTGTCACGAACAACTTCTATAGATTTAGCATTCTGGCTCTTATTAGCATTAGCTTTTCTATTACGGTTGCTCATTTCCTTGCATCCTCTGCAACTATCACTTTAGAAATCGAATTTGCGAAACTTGTCCAAGTCATATTCATTGCTTGTCGTGTAATATGATTATGAGTTATTGAAGAAGTTTGAACAGGTGATTGTTGAATAGAGAACGTAGATACTCCACATAGAAGCATAGTTACTAAATGTTTAAACTTAGCCATTACTTTTCCCTCCTTAACAAAATAAACACCACTATCTATATATAGTATATAGATTTCTTCTTATTCCGTCAAATTCCGTGTATTTCCATTTAATTCTTTTTTAATCCACTATAATCCCCTATAATCCATTTATAGACGATTCTTATCCTCCTTCTCCAGTTGATCGGGAATACCGTCATCGTCCCTATCCACCCATAATGCCAAGAATCCCACAAGGGCAGTCAATACGGATGGAATAAAGATGTGGTCTATTATGTTGACGCCTACTGCAATTAGCTTGCCTAAGTCATCGGATACGTGACCTTTCATGAATGCCAGTACGTACTCAACGACTACTAGCAAGATTGGCACTAGCATTACTAGTACCAGTAATCGTGTAGCAAGCACTCCAGTAGGATGGATGTTGGCAATTCGGATGTTTTTGAAACACATCCTTAGCCTTATTGAGTAGTGCAGTTTTGTTTAACACGATTATCACACCCCCTCTCCCTTAATTCGTCGATTCGGTGATGTGCTGATTTGACTGACGCTTTTAGCGTTGCCCGCTCCTTTTGTCAAAAAAAATACCATTTGTTCCTGAGTGTCCTTAATCGTTTCCTTGAGATCACTGATACTCTCAGTCAAATGTTGCATGGCCTGTGTGTTCATTTTCACCGTATTCTCTGCGGTCGCTCCTTGAATTTCAAGCCTTTTTGCAATTCATCCTGTTTTAGCAAGAAGTCATTCTTTACCTTCTGCAACTCCATTTCTCGTTCAGTCGATACTTTCGAATCGTAGAGCCACACCACCATTTTTTTGCAATGGCGAATATTCCACTAATCAAAGTGACAATCTCTAATAATCCATAGTTCATGTGTTATCCTTTCTTAATGGTTCTAATTATTAAAGTTCCGTATTTCATTTAAGGCATCCTCCAAAAATCCTACGATATCTACCATAAACCGTCGGTTGTTGCCTTCGACGCCCCAACCTCTTATTTCACGCGAGCCAGGTTCTATATAGATACTATTAAGATTCGCATCAACCGCGACTTCTAAATGTCTCACTGGTACTGGAGCCTCATTGGGCAATCTGCAAATAACACCACCGTTGCCACTAGGTTGAGTCAGCCTAATATCTAAATGTAACTTTCCAATTCCAATGTTTGGACTCCATTCCAAATATCCCCTTTCACCACCAGAAGAACCAGCTATTGCGATTCCCCAAATCAGATCATGTGTTTTGATGGAGCCCCCAACATTAGCTGGAACAGTCGCACTGGTGACAATGGAATTGTTACCGTATTGCCACCACTAATTGACAATTGCCCGTTATTGAATGACAAGGTTTGTGGCGTTGCATTAGCGCCAGGTGGACCTGCTGGACCTTGTAACCCCTGTGGCCCTTGAGGACCTACATCGCCCTTATCACCTTTAGGCCCAGTCGCACCTGGTGGACCTTGCTCGCCCTGTGGACCTCTGGGACCTGTATCCCCTTGGATCCCTTGCAACCCTCTTAGACCTTGAGCACCTTCTAACCCTTGAGGACCTCTTGGCCCCTACATCGCCTTGTTCGCCTTTTAGGGCCTTTCAAGCCAATCGGGCCTTGTGGTCCTTGCTGACCATCTTCACCCCTAGGCCCTCGCTCACCAGTCTCTCCTTTAGGACCTACTGGTCCCCTTTCACCTTGAATACCTTGAGGACCTTGTGGACCTTGCTCGCCTTTTGTCTCCTTTGGGGCCTCGTGGACCAATGCCTCCAGTGCCGTAATCTTTCACTTTAACAACGTCAATACTATCGTTGGGCAAGATTCTAGCTTCCATGCTCTTTCCCCCTATCTGATACGCTAGCCTTAACTAAAATATGACCTTTTAAAATTTTAGATTTAGGCTTGTTATTCTCTCCATACATAAATACATCGTAGACGTAACGCCCTTTAGGAATGTCACTACCAAGAGTTAGCTTGAATGTAGATACTGCATCGTCAGATACGTTTTCTATTTTGACAATATCAAACTTAGAAACGTATTCCTCGTCACTTGCATTCACACGTACTACGGCGAATAGATTATCTGCTGTGACGTCTCGACTGTATTCAAGAATAAAGGCACAAGGCACGCCCCTGCTCCTTCACAAAATTATGCTGTTGGATTTGAGTCATCTTTCTTACCTTCTTCTTGCTTAGATTCATTTTCCGCATCTGCGAGTGCATCCAAGATAACATTTTGCACGCAATCTTCTACAGGGCAATGACCGTTTTCTAAAAGTTCACTTCCGCACCATTCACAATATTTCTCATGCATTGTCACTACCTCCTACTTTAATTCTTTGATTTTGTTGATAAGGTCAACGTCAATTTGTTTTGAATTTAGCCTTAATGTCATCAGTTGGTAAGCCTTTTCATTTGTTTAGTTAAGAAGATTTCTTTCAACTTTTCTCGTTCCGTCTCAGCTTCCTTCTTCAAGGCTTCGATTTTTGTCCTTTTTAGTTGGTTCAATGACTTCTTGAACGTAATCTACAAATTTCCCATCGATGTAACATTTATAATCTACAAATTGTGCTTGCATGTCATCCCCACCCGCCACATATGTATGATTTGGATAGTCACGCTTAGCAAGCTCAAGACAGGCCTCTTCCGTCTCGCCATGGACTCCAATCAATAAGGACGTGATGCGGGTCCCTTTTTTCGTCTAAAATAAAGATATATCTGTTCTCCATTTCTTTATTCTCCTTTCGAGGTAAAAATCATGAAACTAATTCAAAAGATAAAGGGCGCCACTAAGCGCCCTTATGTTGTTTATTCCGTAGTAGGCTATTATGCCACCTACGATGAAGCGATGGATGCACTCCACCAAAGTCGCCAATCGCTTACACTCCAGGAAGTCTACGGCATGTGGCTCCCGTCGCATGCTAAGAGTGTTAGCACTAACACCCTTAACAACTACGGTTCTGCATTTGCGCACCGGTTAGCATTCATGATGTAGCAATGCACGACATCACCTATTTACAATTACAGTCAATCATTGACCACATGCTAAGTACTGAACTTTCCTATAGTTCATGTAAAAAGGTCCGAACCTTAATCAGTCAATTATTCGACTATGCCATAATTAACGGTTGGTGCGGCACTAATTATGCCAAGTTCCTAAACCTTGGGCATAACAAACCAGTGCGACCACACAAACCATTCACCACCCAATCCATCAACCGCTTGTGGCGGTTAGAAGCACCGTCGCATGACATACCTCTGATTCTTTTATACACGGGAATGCGCGCATCGGAATTGATCAACCTCAAGGCTCGTGATGTTAACCGTAAGCAACGTACGATGCGCATCACATCGGCCAAGACCAAATCAGGAATCCGAACAATTCCTATTCATGATCGCATATGGCCCATTATTGAAAGACGGCTTGATACAGTATACATCATTCAAGAATGCCGTACATACTCATCCCTCAGTCGTGAGTTCGATAAAGCTATGAAAGCCATCAATTCTAAACACACAACCCATGACTGTCGCCATACCTTTGCTACACGCCTTGATAATGAAGGTGCTAACTACAACGCTAAGCGCTTACTGCTAGGCCATGCTAGCAGTAATGTGACTGATGGTGTGTACACCCATAAGTCATTAGGTCGAGTCACGCAAAAGGCAATTAAGTCCTTAAACGAGCCAAGAATTGCCACTGCAAGTAGATTTAATGGAGACTCAGCGACTACTGCAACCTTTGCGCTTCGTTTTAAAAGTATTAGCCATTGTTGGCAATTTGTACACGGAAGATTCGGGAAGAAGCGAGGCAAATTATGACGATAATATAGAAGAGTTAACTATAAGTTCTGTAAAATTTAGACATTTTAAGCATACGTACATAGCTATTGGCGTTTTAAATTCCAACCGCAATATAAGAATGCCTATAGAATTTAAATTTAACCTCATTATTTGTGGAACTGTTGTCATCGTCAAAATTATTTGTGCTACCATCATGACCAAGCGAATTATAAGTGCCCACTACCGTTAAAATTCTGTTAAATTTAAGGGCGAATCTTCCGATGGCACCCTCATGCCCTATCTCCCGTTGAGTCTGTTGTTTTTCCCCCTTGGCTAATAACCAAATACGACATACGAAATTGGACTTGTAAATGCACTGCCAATGGTATCACGGGTTATTTTACATTTGCAGCAAATCTGTAAAAGCTTAAATAGTACGTAACACCACCATCGGACGATCTATTATAGATGGAGTTGCCGAACCGCCGAGTACTTTGCGTGTAAATGCGATTGGGTAATTAACATCTAAGGAAGTATCGTAAACACTAGATATCATTCCCCTTGGACTTATTTCCCAATAGCCACCACTGGAATCCCATTGTTTGATTTTGGGCACTTTGGTACGTAAACTGTGTTTTTAGTCACGTTATAAGTGCCACTTGTTGCCCAATCGTCCGCATCAACCGTTCCCTGTGGTCACGTTCATACAAATTACAACGGGCCTAATGGTATACGCGACTGGATATGTATAACGCTTATCGTGAGCGCGATTCGTTATGTTCATCGATTCAAATCCCCTGGATAATTAGCCCCCGAAAACTTCTCCGAGACATATATACCAAGCATTTTTCGTTACTAAAAGTCGTAACGAACTCCCTTGGATTTTTAAAAATACTTGGAACGTCTATATTTACGTCACCGATTAATGCTTTTTACAACAGCTAGTGTAGGCGCCAACAAGGTGTTAGAATCTGCCTTATTGTTAGTAATTAACTTAACGAGTTCTGTGGCATCACCTTTTGTGACGTTGATGCCCTCGTTATGCTTAGCGATTCCAGTGATTATGTTGTCCCAATCACCAAAGTATTGCCATGCGCCCCATGCAACATAGAACGTACGACTGGCTTGTTTAATTGACTTTGCCTTGGCCATGTGAATACATGGTCTGAGTAATGACGTTTCCATCTGCTTTAGTGACATGAATTTGACCGTATGGGTAGATTTTTGCTGGAGGATGGTGCATTCGCCCACCCCAATACACCGAGCATTACATTCGTAGATGCCGGTGTCGTTAAATCGTTCCAATTTCGGATGTTAGCTGGTAGTGCTGAACCCCCAGCATATCTATCTAAATTATGAGCGCTCGTATTGTTATTATGTGCTGTAATCTTAGCATCCACTTGTTGCTCATTCAATCCCTCATGTAACGTCACATTACATGTAACTTGTTGAGCATTACTGAACCCAAATGCCACATTCATATTTTGGCGGTAGATAGCTTGACCGTTCACCACTGGTAATGTTGATGGGTCTTCATCTTTCATAATCGAGTAGAGGATTAATTGACCCTCGTTTATCACGAGCGTAAAAGCCTATTTCACGCATGACAATAGGCGTTTGAATAGATTCGTTTGAGATTCTGAACCGAACTAAGCACTCCGTATTATCTTGCGTGATTCCGAGCAATCTGTAATTTCAATTTCTTTTGAGCCAAGGTTATTCGCCGTTTCCACGTTAGTTACATTTCCATCCCCTAGCCAAATTTCTTCAATATGTAATTTTAATTCATTTGCCATAACTGATGCTTGTAATTGCTTGCCTACATCAGTTAGATAGGCTTGACTCCATGCCATCTGTTACCTCCTTGTGATTTCAATTGTGGTGCTTGCAAGGGCTCCACCATTATACATTGTTGTTGAAATATCATAATTTCTAGGTTTGAGAATAGTGATTTCTCTGTCAATCAAGAATAAACCACCACCAATATTCGTTTTTGTTTGAACTTTCTCTTCAACTAGCGTTTTGAGCAGCAAGTTCTTAGGAACGATTGGCTCAGCATAGTTGATGACTTCGCCAGATCGTTCACGCATTTCTTTACTTAAAATGAACCAAATTTCATAGAGATTTTCGTTCAAATCCACACCAACAGCACCACGACCAAATGTGGCATCAAGCATTTCTTGAAGTTTCTCCACCGTATAAGGTCTTGTGCCTGCCAATAGCCGTAGTATTCGGTTGCGCCTATCTTCGATAGTGTCAGTATCTTGGGGTAATACTTCAAATATCCATTCCCAATGCGATAATCCGAGCTCACCCATGGTCGGGATGAACTGATTGTCTAACAAATCAGCCATAATTTCCCACAACATGATGAATTCAGGATTCTCTACACGCATGATTTCTTGCATGTCACGGCTATCACGACTAACAGGTGGTAGGAATTGTGATATATCAATATCGTTACGTCTATATTCCATCTTGACCACCTATGTTAATGTTAATCGACCAACGGTAGGGATTTGATGCGCTTCAAGTAATAGCTTATCGCTTCTACCATTGATTGTGACGGAATCAACATCAATGACATTCGGAAGTTTCAATATTTCAGCCACGATATAAGCAGTTCGGACTGTGTCACGACCTCTATCGTCATTCTCTCCCCACCCTTTACGAATACCTAGCAAGTAGGATTCGATTGCCTTAGTTGCTAGTGGTTGTAAATCTTGAGATGTTCTCCCACCGCTCAATGTTACTCTTGCATTAATCGTGAGTGGTGCAGATTCTGCGCTAACTACCGTTACAGTATGACCAATTGGAGCAATGCCATACCCTTTGCCTTGTGGCACGGGATCAATTTTATTTTGAACTATTTTAATAAGTTCAGAATCTGCTGCGCCGTACTCGCTGTTGGTAACGACAAGTTTGACGGTACCACCGCCATTCCAACATCGGTATACTTTCACGCCACCAACACCGGGGAATAGCAAGCACCTTTTCTTTGTAATCAGCACCATTACCACCGTAAGCCTTAGATTTTTAATGCTTCAAAGTATCGTTTACGGAATACTTCGGTGTCTTCTTCATCTTCACCAGGTGTTATGATTTTTACAATTTCAGCACTTGTAAGGCCGTTTACAGGAATTACAGGCGTAATATATCCAATACAACCATTGGCGCCACGTCCACGGCTCTCACAGCGTAATTTATACCTATGGTTGGTATCGTCAATTACTTCATCAACAATGAAATTATATTCTTCAAAAATTAAAGCGACTCCCTAGCGGTACTGGAGCATTAAATTTACCCTCTACCTCTGCGTAAGTGGCTTCTTCTGGATATATGTTGAACTCGAGGCTCGTAATTTCAAGAATTCACGGCTCGCTGTTTTTAGCGAACGTTTCTTTTTAAAATCACATCGGCCATGATATAGAGTTCAGCTAGTTCGATGGATGTCGGAGCCGTTGCGTCATAAATAATTGCCCCCTCACGCCTATCGAATGCATGATTGACTCTACCGAGCATGCGCCGCTCGATTTTGTCGGCTGTCATGTGTTCATACAACGTTAATCAGCTCCTTTCTTAAATCTGTAATAGCGCCATAAATAGTATCTACACTAAAGGTTGTGAATACATCGCCTTGATTGTGTCCAAACTCAAATCCGTATACGTCTTTTATACGATCATCCGCCAATAAGGCTTCTGTAATTCGTCGCTGTAACTCTGCGTATACATAAGGTATTGGTTGTCCAAATAGGTCTTGCAGTTCAATCCCATAATTCCAACTGTAAATGATGTATTCGTATCGTTCAGTGTTAATAATTTTTATAGATGGCTTGTTTCATTGCTTCTAATTCGTCTGTAAACCCTCTAATTTGGCTATCTCTAGCATAGTCAAGGGCATACGTATAACTAGGTTGATGAGCAATCGTAACATCTGCAATGGTTTCATTTGGTGTTAATCTATCACTCATTTAGTAGTGCACCCCTATTCGGATTATACCAACGGTCAAGCACAATATAGCGCTGTCCGCCACTTTCTTGGATTAGAATTGCCTTTATCCCTACCTTGAGTGAGTTGTGGATAAGGAATTTTTTTCTGCCAACATAATCATGATTGTGACTAGCAAATTCAGCGTATCCACCGCCACCGCCTCTATTCTCTGTGACGTGGTCAACACTAATCTCTGCCGTCCAATCCGTGGTATTCTTAGTAAACACTAGATTGCTTTCAGGAATGATAATCTTAGGGTCAACTTGAATTTGATAGGGACTAGTACTAATCACTTCCCCTATCACGATATCACTCATGACGTAGGCATTCATGGTGTCAGTGACTAGCGTTTTAAAAGTATCAACTAGCTTATTAAAAATCATTTTTCCATGCTATGTCATCCTTATTATCTTAGTAGGTGCTGAACCGTTTTGCCATGCATAATTAACATCGCCATACTTCATAGCATAACCACGGCTCGAACTGTTGCCAAAACAACCGCCCGCACCATCAGCAATAACAATATGGTTATTATCGCCATAAATAAGTAGGTCACCTTTATTCGCATAGCCTTTATACGATTCAACTTTATATCCTTTAGCTCGTAATGAGCTTTCAATTGTATCTACATCGGATACACCCTTATTAGCTAGCTCCTTTAAGTCGCTGTTATAATGCGATCCAACATTAACAACGGTATCAGCACAACCAAGTTGTCCAAATTTTTGATACACGCCCTTGATTCGATTGAAATGCTGAGTCAACTTGACTAGGGTTAGCCCCTGTTCCACCTTGGCCACTAGCATGATGACCATGTTGAGATTTTTTCTTTTCCCGTTCTTCTTTAATCTTCGCCACCGCCTTCGCATCTTCATCTTTAGCGACCTCGTACTTGGCTGGGTCGCCTTGATAATATACATCTAGGTCCATTGAATGGTATCCGTGCTTGAATGTATGTGTTACCGCCTCAACCATGACATAGTTATTAATTTCAATATCTCCAAGATTCTTCTTGAGATACAGCATAGTACCACCACGCACCCTGGTATCACCAATGACGTTTTTGAGCCTAATTTCACGAGTTTTGCGGTTTTTTTCAATGTCATGATTCGCTTAGCCCTATCAACAGCATTTGTAACCTTATCATCTGGCATCATCAAGTATTGTAATCGACCCCATTTTTTTAATGTTTTCATCATCTTTTAAAATAGCGGTAGTTACTAACTTCTTCTTATCTCCATCTGGCACGTTGCGCACAACCTTCACCGGTTGAATGTGTCCTTATCAATTGATGTTTTATAATTGATATTTTTCCATTACATCATCATCAATATAGATGTCTGTTTTCATGGCTTCAAGAGATTTAAGCATCAATTTTCCTTGATGGTCAAATAGGTGGTACATGTCATGCTTAGGCGTGTTAATAATCGTTTGGTCCAAGGCATACATAATGATGTCTATCAGTGTTTTATTCTTTTCTACACGCATTGGAGTAGCTGGAATGACATACTGCGTATTGTCGAGTTCACCTATTTGCAATCCGAAATCTGTGGCTATCATTTTAACTAGGTCAGTGGCTGTGATGCTGCCATATACATAGCAATCTTTATTCTTTAAATATCGCAATTGGTCGTAAGCGGTAACACTAATCACATCTGTTTTTATCTCTTGATTTCTCAAAACACATTTCCAACGAATACAATATCATCATTGAGTTTAAATTGAACGGCGTTACCTTCCTCGAATTGTAAAACATTGTCTTTTAATACTTTGAATGTCATTTTTAGAAGGTATTCCATTGATGCCTCTTGTGACTTGCACCCCGTCTAATGGGTCAATGATATATTGGTCATCACCGTTTCTAATCATGACTTGATAGTTGTAAGTCTGTGGCATTGAGGTTTGAGTAATCATAATCCACTTTCCTTTTTTAAGCAAAAATAGCTTGCCCTACTGCTAGCACACCGGCACTGCAATTTTGTTTAATCTTTCTGATGGCAAATAGATTATTAGTATTGCCAAGTTCACGTTTAATGAGTTGTTGCAATGTCATTTTCTTGTTAACTTTAGCATTCTTGTTAGGGACTTTTGTCACTAGGCCTATCTTTTGATACGGTTCCAGTAGGATTCCCTTTTTCGTCGGTCTCAACCTTTAACTTTTTTTGGAACCCCAATCTTTCCATTGCTTGAGTTTGAGTGATACCTCGCAATCAATACCAAGTGCATGTGATTCTTCAATGGTGTAATCTTCAAGTGTCACTTTAGTATTCGTCATACTAAGCATATCCCCTCGTTGACTCATTCGCACTACAATGAATCGAATTGGCTTTTTCTCTTTTTTAAAAACGTTCAAACGTATCTAGGTAATAGTTAGCTTGCTTTTGATTTCATCAAAAGCGATTGATTAAAGGGGTAGTCGTTGTTAGGCAACAAGACTTTAAAGGCCCAATCTGTAAGCCCCGCAGGCTTAACAATATTAACCTCTCCTGAACCTAACAAGTTAACTACCTCATTCTTTCCGTGAATGGTCGTAGTCATGGATGGTGGTGGTATAGGTATTTGTACCTTATCTAAATAAAAAGTAATACATCTATGTAGTCACCCCTTCCCGATTCATGCCTACTGCACTACGAATGCCATCTAACAACTTAGATGTAACGCCATCTAAGTCCATATCATTAGAAATCTGATTATCCATATCTACGTTAACAACCACGTGTGATTGGCTGAATTGGTTGAGTGCTGATTGAACCGCACTTTCTCTCAATTCCTTAATTTCATCTGCTGTCATCTCTACAGCATCTGCCACACGTTTTGTATTGTGAGCAGTTTCACGCCCCGCCTTAGAATCTTTTGGGGTTCCATCTTTATGAGTGGCTGGTGCCATCTTACTCGGATCAAATTCTGGAATTTTAGGCTCTGGCATTTTGAAGTTAGATAATGCGTTTGATATCTTTTCGCCCATTTTATAACCAGAATCTGCATATTCTGTCGCACTCACATAGTCCATTTTGTTCACTACTGTGGTTTCACCACCAGCTACTGGCATTCGCTTAAATTTAAAATCATCTGCGGTCACATGAGCATCACCAACAACTAGCGACATCCCAGGAATCTTCTTGACCATATCTATGGCATCATTAACAGCTTGCGCAATTAAATCAACAATGTTCGACCAAATATCAGCAAATAGATTGTGAATTGCGACTAATGGATCCTTGAATACATTTTGCAAGAAAAATTAGCAAACGCTGCAAACCTATTCCAAACAAATGCAATTCCATTTCGTATATTTGCCCACAACCATGCAAACACTGCGAATATAATGCCAGTTGCACTAATAGATGTGCCCGCAAAGTGGTTAATTGCTGCTACTGCTAAATAGAATAATCCGATTAGAATGATGATTGCTGCTATAATCCAAGTAATAGGACATGCATATAGTCTTTGCGTTGAGTCCCTCTTGGGCAAATGCTAACGCTATTTTTGCGCTGGTTGCTTCCCAATCTGCAATCGAAGCGACAGACTGTTGCCGCCATTGCAATACCTGTATTAGCGACGAGATACTAACGACATCATCGCATGATAAGCAAGAACTCCGCCAAGAATAACTAAAGCCACTTGAACAACACCGAAATTTTTCACTTAAAAAGCTAGCAATGCTTTGAATTCCTGTTGTGATAGTTGATATTGTCCACTCAACAACCCCTACTAACCAGTAGAAAAATGGAGCTACACTTTCAATAGCTATTGCGATACCATCAAATAACTTACCCATCACTTCACTATTACCTAAATCTTTCAAGCGCTCAAACACTGGTGTAAATGCGTTGATAGCTCGATTCTTTAACTCTGTCATATGGTCATCAAATGTCTTTGGCATCTTAGCAAATTGGGCTTCAATTTCTGGCATGTTATCCATAATTGACTTCTTAATTACCTCTGCCGTTACTGCACCCTCTGACGCCAATTTCTTTAACTCACCACGACTTACACCCATCGTTTTGGCAATCATATTCTCGATAATTGGCGCATTCTCTGCAATTGAGCGGAACTCGTCACCTTGCAATTGACCACTTGCCATGCCTTGCGTTAATTGGAGCATAGCACTCTTTTGACTAGCCTTGCTAGCCCCACCAATAACGAATAGCTTTTGAATTCCTTCCATAAAGCTTACTGCTTCTCTTGGATCAGGGGAATGCATCATGCGCTGACATGGATAATTGAGCTGTTGCCTCTGCCATTTCCATGTAACCGCCTCTTGCTCGAATAGCTGAATCATAAATTTGCTTGTTTAAGGCTACGGCGTTGCCTTGGTCACCTGTTATTAAGTTTAACCTTGCATTAATCGAGTTAAATTCATTGGCTGTCTGGTTTAAGTCTTTAATTGCACCAGTAACCATGGAAATACCTCGCATTGCCAAATCAGCGACAAAGTTTCCTGCGAACGAATTTAGGAAGGCGCCCCAACTACTTTTAGCTGAATTAGTGGCTGTTGTAAACCTGTTGAGCCTATTTTCTACGTGCATTTGCACTGTTAGCTAGATTTGACATTGCATTAGTCGCACTTTGTGCAATGGCTGGAATATTCGTTGATAGATTCAAGTAGTTTGTAATTGTTGCCATCTATAAGCTCCCTCCCTTCGATGCTTTCTTTTCGTCTTTGGCGTGTTGTTGCATAAATGCTGCAATACAGGCCCGCTCTTCAATATCCATATCAATGTATTCAGAAGGGCGGACCCCATATTTTACAAATGCTACATAGGCGAGGTATGTCTCACCGTCATTGGCGCTTAGGAGTTTTTTTACTTCTTTAACTTTTATCCTCAAAGCCAGTTTCAAAGCCGTTAGCTTCCTGAATAGCTCTTGTTAAGTCAGTATACTCACCACCGTTAAGCATTGCCTTAACCAAATCAATTTCACTAGATACACCCCAAGAGTTTTGTAAGTCGATATCATCAAGCGTTGGGAATGCTACTGTTCGAGTAACAAGCTCATCTGTAAAAGTCTTTTACATTAAACTGTTCTTCGCTCTTACGTGTTCTCGGTTCGAATACTTTCTTAGTGAATTTGTCACGCAATTTCTCCAATTCTTTATTAGTAAGAACTCGGATACGCCATACAATTGGGTCACCATTCTCATCTGTAAATCGTTTGGATGCCACGTATTCCACTTCCGTTACAATCTTGGCATTTTGTTTTAAAAATCCTTTTAAAGTATCAATCATCTGTTATCTCCTATGCATTCATACCGTCTAATTCTTTTGAAGTTTTTCGACAAAACGAATACCTTCAAAATGTGAAACTCAACTCATCTTCAAGCTCATTTTGCCGTCCGCATCAAATGATGCCACTGTGATTTCATCAAAGTTGCATCCAGTAAGAATCACTGAGCGAACTCCCCGCATCTGATGTTGGGTCATTGTTTGTTACTTGCATGTCAAAAATACGTATCAACTCCAGTTTTTTTAACAATTTTTTTCAACCATTTCATCAAATAAGGCCGTATTCTTATAAATGGTCAACTTACCAGTGCCCTCAGTGGAGGTGGATTTGTTGCCTTTCATCATACGGCCTAAAATTGCTACTTGATCCTTATTCTTTTTGATTTTAGCTTCTAAGTTTTTTTCGCCTGAAATAAGACTTTTACGGCTGTTTTTATTAATGATGTAACATGTTGCCAATTTTGCGCTAATTACATCGCTAGCCTTCATCGTTCCGACTGCTCCAAATTCTGCCATCTGTTACCTCCTATTCAACAATGACCGTCATGTAAAGTTTTTTTCCATTGCCATAGTAGGCCGTATATTCATATTCACAATGACGTCTTCCTTATTGTCCCCTTGGATTGGGATTTCAATATCTTTGTCATCAAAGTTTTGAATTGCTCGAATTCGTTGATATTGTTCACAGAGATAAACAAGGTCACCCCACAACGCACGACGCCCATCTGCATCATTTTGAACTTTTCCTAGATACCCTTTGTTGAACGTACGCCCCTGCATCAATCGCTAAATTGTCCAATACTCGGATAACTTGGTTTGATGCAAAATCTTGGTTCTTTTCTTTGGTAAATTCTGTAAATGTGTTGATGTCTTTTAAAACACGCACTTCACCTTGCACATTACCGCCTACTGGATCGGAAACATTGTGGAACATGAACATGCCATCTTTGATTGCTTGCTCAAGCTCGAACTGCTTATATTTAGTGTTGATTGTGAACTCTCCATCGTATCTACGGTTAGATAAAGACTCATTGACGTTACAAGAAGCCTCACTACCAACAGTCCAATACACTGCGGAGGTTGGGTCTTCGCCCTGATCTGTTACTGTATTTAAAAATACTAATAACACCCTCGTTGTTAACGCCTTTTTTTGCCGTGACATACAAGTTGACATTTTGCACCAGTGAAATTACGCACTCTGGATGTAAACGCAATCAATAAGTTTTTGATGGTTTCATCGGAGCCGACATAGCCTAATACGTTGAAATAGTAAGGCTCTAAGAACTCAAGGCCGTCTTGATAGTTCTTGCTAGTTACAACAGAGCCATTTGTGCCGCCAGTGAAAGCAGTGTAAGCAGTAGCCACTAAGTTAGCATTCTTCTTAAATTCAACGTATGCGTTATCGACTAAATCAGATGCCTTAGCAACGGCTGTTTGTTTGTCCACAACCTTCCGCACATCATTTGTTGTGATATAAGTAGTAACGATGAACGCACTTGTTGCGTCTGGGTCAGCTTGCATCGGATACTCCGAGGTCATTACCTCGAATACCTGCATATTTTTGCCTTACCATAGTCATTGCTTGCTTTTTCACCATCGCTATTTAAGCGGTAGAAATAGCCTGTTTTTAAATGTTTAAACAAATCACGTAAGCCTTTCATTTTTGGATGCCCAAAATCGTAGCCAAAATAATCTTGGCAATTCTTTTGAAACTCATCCACATCTACTCGGAATACCTCGCCACTTGGCTCCCCAATCAAGGGATAACATCATCGCGCCGTATCCACGATCAGCAACTTCTGCATATGCTCGTGTTTTGCTAATAAAGTTGATGTATGCCCCTGGCAAGACTTTGTTGTGGAACAAGAATGTTCCTCCACCCTAATGCCATATGTGTACCTCCTAATTCTTAAATTCAACAATCGGACGATTGAACTCATTTTGTAAAATCTCGTCAATTTCCTCATGCGTATATGTCATATCGTCATCAAGTAATACAGCTAAAAATATCTTTGTATCGTTTGTATTTCTCCGATGCAATGATTGTGTAGCCGTCAAATCGTTCTTCCATTATTTGAACTCCTTTCATTTACCTGTAATCGTTCCATACTTGGAACTCGCTTACTTTCCTTATGAAGTAGCATTTCGTAAGTTACGTCAAAGTGAAGTATTCCATCACTTTCACGGTAGCTCATATTCTCACCACGTGTGATGCGGTCGCCCACTTTCACGTATTCCAACACGTCGTAAAGTTGTTCGCCTATTTGCGGCAGGTCCTTGCGGTAATCCACTGGAATACTTTCAGCATTTAGGGAAGTATTTAACAGAATAATCAAGCTTACGATCATACAACTTGGAAACGTGTAAATTATGGTTAGAATCGGTTACACTCACAAGGAAGCAAGGGAACTTCATCTTGTTTTTCTTTCCATTCCAAGTACACTGGCACTTTGAATGCATCATACATGGCTTTTTGTGATGCCCTCTGTTAATAACGTATCAATCATTCCGTAACATACTCCTTAGCCACGCATTAAAGCCATTTCTCATTATGTTTGCAGAGTTGCTTTCTACAATATTCTTTACCTGAGTTGTTATGTTTAACCCTGGCACCCAAGATTGCTTTAACCTACCGCCAAAAACTCTTCCCTCTTGCCATCCAGCTCCAATAAATGGCAAGAATTGTCCTACCTTTTGCCTGTGTCCATCATCAACATATGAAGAATATCGTGAAGTATTAAATACCATGACTGACATAGCAGTATTGCCATTAACGTCTTTCCTAAACGGTTTTCCGACAAACCAACTTTTGCGCATATTTTGCGTGTTAAATCTATATACCTTAAACTTAGGATTTCCGTTTTTAGAATGGCCAATAAACATACTTATACTCCTAGGCCCCACAGGCGTCTTTTTCTTAGCTTCACGCACATATACAGCGCCCATTCTATTAAGTACAGCACCTATAGCTCCTTCAACCTGCTCTGGATTAGCAAGACGCTCTAACTTCTTTTGAAGATTATTAATTCCGCTAAAATCAAAATCTAAATCCGCCATCATCGCACCTCCAAATTCTCAAGTTGAATCTCTTGATGTGAATCGTACACATTAGGCATTGAACTAGATTTTTGCGTAAAAACTCTCTCTGACGTCCCTACGATGTGCATTCGAGCCCCTTTAGGTACAATCACATCAGGTGCCATGAATAACGTTGTATTTTGAGCAAATTTCGGCATTGCATCAGCTTGTGATGTGGTCGAGGATTTAAAAGAGACCCTACATGGATAGGGTCCCTCTTCTACGGTTCGATTGATACTAGTAATACCAGTCGCTTCATCGACCGTCTCTTCTTCTGTTAACACTGTCACTAAGCAATCATACATTTGCTCCAAATTCTTACGGTAGGCGCTCACCATCTGATTCGTCGGTAACATGCTAGTATCCTCCTATCTTCTTGAGTAAGCTCTCCAATAAGTGCTCGCAATCTGTCTTCATCTGTGGTGCCGCCTAGGTCAATAGATGTGTCACCCATACGAATGGATTTAGCAACCCAGGCACCATCACCGCCTAAAAATCTCCTTGGCGTTCATGTGAATGAACATGCCACAAGCTCGACGTACAACGTACGTTTCAAGCTCGATAGGTAGTTCCGTGTGGTTGATGTCAGCCAATGCCTTATCCAGTTCGCTTTGGATGATGTACTCAAGCATTTGTGTTTCGATGGCAACAAACCCTGTTGCATCTTCAATGAACTCAACCGCCTTTAGGGAATCAGCGCTTGCGCCTTCTTCTGCTCCTGTATCTCCATCATCTTTCACCGCCTTCTTGCCTTTTGGCGTATCCTCGGTTTCTTCCACTTCTACAGTTTCCACGTCAATGTTTGCACCTTCTTCTGTTTCAGGATGTAAATATTGTTGTAACAACATTCCCATTTATGAACCTCCTAAGCTTTTAAAAGTCATCTTTAACACACGTGCGGGGTTAGTTAATGCTACACCGTAGTGTTGGTCAGCCGTAATTACAGTCATTTTTCCGATAGTATCGCGATCTGGTTCAACTTGTACGTCACGTTTTAAATACAAGGATACGGCAGGCAATGTTGGTGTGCCTTCACCGCTATTAGGCGCCATTTGTACCATGAAATTAGTGAAGTTATCGCCCTCTTTTGGCACTCGACGAGATACCACGACTTCAACGCCACAAATAGAACCGATGGCACCTGTCATCATCAAACTACCGCCATATTTGTTTTTTTGTCGATGAAGTCAGCGGACTTGCGAATTTGGGTCAATTGCTCAGGGTGGATGAATAATACTTTTGGAACGTCTGATTCTTCGGAGAATCTATCCACGCCATTCACAATGCCCTCATAAGAAATTGCGGATGTGGATGTTACCTCTAATGTTGTTGTTTTTAAAGCGCTAATAACATCTTCTTCAATCTTATCTGCAATAGACATGCCTAATTGCTTAACTGCTTCACCAATTGGGTCGCCATAACCTGATAAAAACAGCTTCATCGGTAATTTTACACCAATGCCCGCCTTTTTAATTGTGAACTGTTTTTGATGTAGTAGTTAATTGAGCAAGGCTAATTGGCTCACCTTCTGCCACGTCTTTTGCGGAGCCAATATAATTAAATCGTCGGCACCGTTACAGTGTTACCGGGTTGGCCCTCAAGAGTTGTGTCGACCACTAAAAATGTTGGAAAAATTTAATTGCTTTTTGGTAGCTTTGCAGAAATCATATCCGCCATTACCTCTGGGTTAATCAGTTGTTGCAGTTTTTGTTACATCTTGTGCCATTATTCGTTACCTCCGTTTTTTTAAATTCTGAATAAGCATCTGATTTTTCTTTTTTTGGAACTGCACTCGTTCCAAATAAGACATTTTGTTAAACTCCGCTTGAGTAATTCCTGTGGATTTTTGACCACCATGTGGCTCACCTGGTGTAACTCCACTCGGTTTACTTTCGGACTCAAATAAATAAGGATCAGATTCCTTCAACTTAGTCAATTGGTCATCTAATCCTTTAATGGTGCCGTCTTTTACCTTTGCATCTTCTAAATCGAGTAAGGCTCTTACGGCTTTTGCGTTTTTAACCTTGGAACTTAATAACGTACGTTCAACAATTCCATCAAGCTCCATCTTTTGAATTTGAGCTGTGTACTCCGCCTCACGTTTGACTTGTGCTGCGTTTAATTCGTCGATTTGCTTGGATAGTTCAGCATTATCAGCATTGGCTTTCTTTAAAGTCTCAATGTCAGATTGCATAGTTGTTAATGATTCCTTAGCTTGCTTTTTAGTTCCTCATTTTTTCTGATTAAATTGAGACTTAGGAACGTAGTTCTTGCCATAATCTTCCACTACTTTCTTAATTTGCTCATCATTGAGCCCAAGAACCTTTAATTCTTCTTTTTGTCATTGTTATGACTCCTTTCCACTTCGCTTTATTTTTCGAGTGCAACACCACTCTATGTGAGCTTGTTAGTTTTCGCCCAACAACGCTAAATGGCAATAAAAACACCCACAATTGTGAGTGTTAATTATGAAAATTAAAATTGCGTAAGAGATAGTGAGTTACCAATTTGGATGTGTTGTTATTTTTATCGATAATATCTTCAGCTATATAAACCTCTCTATCATCCATTTCTTGCATATAATCCGATATATCAAGCACACTTTCTGCTTCTTCATACTCCATGCTATCAGCATATGAAATATTATATTTATCCAACAGTGCCCTTTCTTCATCTGTAAATTGAATGTGTATCATTACTATTTCTCCTTTTGATACTTCTCTCTTACTTTAGTTCCTGTTTTCCATGATGTGACAATAACTCCAGTATCTGGATTGATATTTACAGTAACTTCATTACCTACAAACCTTTGAGAAGGTCTTCCTTTATTATCAAAGACTATATCACGTACAAACAAAGGGTTTTCTAGTGCCTCTTTTATTCCTGCTACGTTAAGTTTCCTATCGTCAGCACGTTCTTGTTGGTGGTCAGATATGTCTATAATTTTTAATACCGTTACTAGTTGTTAAGCCAATCAATGCATTTGTATCTGAACTTTTTACATACTTATTATACCATTCATGATAGGTTAATGCACCGCCTACTTGTTCGCTTTTGCCTTTACCGCCTTCGCCACGGCTTGCCCTTGTTTCCCCTTTGAGTTCTAGGTCATCGAAATAGGGAATCGTGGTAGTTCTGCAATGGCAATGAAATGGTGGAATTGTAACACCGCTTTGCATCCTTGAGTGGTACTATCTTTCCATCCATGCGCTGGCATATCTTCGAGGTCTTGCGGTCAAGTGTCGCTAGTATCTCCAGTTTCTCCACACCAATATCATTCATGTTATTGGTGAAAGCCTCTTCATAAATTCTAGCCGTTTCCGTTTCTACTAGTCGCCTTGCGTTCGATTGTGCAACTTTCATCCGTGTAGCAAGGCTTTCCGTCATCTTTGCCATGCCGTCACCCGCTAACACTGATTGAACGAAATCGTTTTGAATGCTTTGAACGAGTTTTGTACGATCATCCCATATGCGACCACTAAAATCTTTACCGTCTGGTGCCCATGGTTTCTTTATGACCACATCTACAACGTGGTCAGATACCTTAGGCACGATGTTATATTCACCTAGTACCGTTTGCGTAAGGTGAGCCGTCTTATATGTGGTCGTTTCGTATGTATCCCTAAGCAATTGGCTTAGGCTGTTATCCTCTACCTTAGATAAGCGTTCAATCTCATGTACAACACTGATGTAAAGCGCTTTACGTTCTATCCAACCGAGCACGTATAGATGCATTTTCAAGCATGCGTTGGTGCTCCTGGATAAGTCTTCTCGCTTGGCTTGTTCGATGTATTCCTCAAGGGTCAATTTAAAATCAGCAAGTTCCCTCTTGTTGAGTTGTTTCCTTGCCTCTTCTAAGGTGATGCCGTTTTCTGTGGCATATCGTTTATACCAATTCTCTATTTCCACCGTTAAGCGCCTAAGGGCTCTATCAAAGTTCATTGATAGTTCCTCAACTGTCATATCAGCACCTTGCATGGCTTCCTCTTTTAGTGATTCGTACCGCTTAGCCCAATATTCCTTATTCTGCTGGTTCATCTCCACCACCTACGATGTAATCTTGTAACGCCATTTCCTGCATCATCTGCAATCGTTCTTGCTGCAATCGCTCTAATTCTTCCGCCGTGTTAGCCGTCCATGGATGGTTGGCCACGATAGTTTCATTAGATAGAATACCAATACTTGCCTTACAGTTATTGATTACCTCGCCCTCATTGACTGGTGTCATGCGGTTGAAGATGAACTCTACATCCTTAGGGGCTGTTGCGTTACTTAATCCACGGTAGGCATGATAAAATTCCACCAATTGCTCCAATGTGGCTTGAAATTCTACTTCGATTTGATTCGCATCTGGGTCAATGTCACTGTACATGGATGAAATATTCATCTGATTAGGATTGTTGGCCATGCGGTCATCTTTGGCATCAAACCCTCGACCATTCTCGATAATCGAACGTTTCAATGCTTGTGTGATGAAATCATAGTTAATGGCGTTCACCTCTATATTCAAGGTTTCGATACCGCCATCATCTCTGACTTTCACCGCTCCATACTTAGCAAGCATTCGCCTAAATTCTGCTAGGTCTGTGCCGTCATAGTTCCGTAACACTATCAAAGTTTCCCTAGGGTCTTCTTGCAACCTATCAAGGAACATCGAGTACATTTCATTTAATGCATCCTGTAAGGATTTCACCCGATTAATCAATGGTTGCTCGATAGAATTCGCCTTGAACACTAATAGTGGAACAGAAGGCCAATTGTACTCCTTACCCTCATAGATAATGTAATTGGTTGTTTCCTTATCCGTGTTTACCGTTAGCGTGCCATTGTTGTAAATGAAGTACATAACCCCGTTAGGCTTATGAAATTCCACATATTGAACTGTATGTGTCTTTTCTAACAGGTGGTATTGCTCACGTCGTAAAAAGTAAATGAATGCATTCAATTGGTTATGTTCTTCATCTCGCCAATACGGTATGACATTCTCTGGCTTGAAGCGTTTAAATGCCAGTTCATTTTTTTACTATCAATGTAAGGATGTAAGTACCCTTTTACCACCAATATAAGCATCTTTGGCAACGTTTAATAGCTGTCTGTGGAACTTCTTGCCTAATAGGTCAATTAATCCCTCATCATCCGTTTTAACCTCCATTGGATTGCCAAATAGGTAGTTTACTTTTTGGTCTACTAGGTCATCGAACTTGTTATCCACCAATTGATTGTTGGGGAGGTTTAACGGAATCTCATTCTGTCCACTACCAACAATAGCCGTATTCTCGATGGCCATTGTTCGCTTTTTGTTAATAATGTCATGGATGCCCTCATAATATTTGCGACCAGTAAGGATATTTTTGCGTTCTTTAGAGTTCATGAATCTCTGTAATTCACGGCGTACAAACTCTTTGTCGCTTATACCTGCATTGCCTTTTATGATAGCATCCCATAATTGTCCTAAGTCCACTCTATCACCTCCTACCAACTGAATTTATTTGCATCCATTTCGCCACGCAACGAATACCGCACCGAATCAATCGTATGATCGTTGCGCTTAGGATATGCACTAATGAAATTGCCGTGCTTATCTTGATCATATTCGTACATCGTGAATTCACGGTATGCGTTCGGACATCTGTTCTTATCAATGTAAATTTTGTATCTGTCTGATAGCCATTTGATACTAAACTCACGACTATCTGGACCTTTCTTCACACCATAAATACGCAAGCCCATATCAGCAAGTTCTGCTATGGATTTTGGTTCGGCGTTATCTGCCCATACTACACTCGTTCCGACTTTGTCTTTGATTTTCTCATACGCCATTGAGTTTTTAAGCCGTGTACTATACACTTCATCGTAGATGTAAATACAATCATGCTTGATATCATAGTGTAATTTGGTATACACAAACGGGTCTTGAGCAAAGCCAAAAATCGATACCGTGATAGTTGTTGTCAAAGTTATCTATCATCTCATCGGTTGTGGTCATTTCTTCTACGTTGGCAAATACGTCACCGCCTGTGCCTGTTGCAATCCCCATGTACTCATGCTCGTATAGGTCGGGTCGTCGCTCTTTCAGCTTTTCCGCCTCGATAATGAACTGATCGCCCAGCCAATCGCTCGGAACCATCGTGTAATTGCTGTGACTAATGAGCCTATCGGGGTAATCCGTCAATTGCTCCACATTTACCCAATTGTCACGGCTCTTCGGTGGGTTGAACGAATAAAAGCACCAATATTTGTCACCGCCACGTAGTAAAGACTGGTTAATTGAACGTATTTCATCCATACCGCTAAATTGGTCTAATTCCTCATACCATACGCATCCGACATAACCGAATGGCATTTTTGAGTGATTTGATTTTTTAGAACGGTCATCTGCCCCCAAGAACAGAATCTTTTGCCCTGTCCTTTTGTAAATAATCTCAAGTGGCGACTTCTTGAACTCGAACTCTTGCAATAATTCCAATTGTTCAAGAGCCCACTCAATTTGAGCGTATACCGAGTTTTTGAGGGTGTTCGCCACTTTCCGTAAGACAACCACGTTCACATGTGGATTACTAATTATTAGCTGTGGAATTTTTCATGCTAATGAATGACGATTTCGTACTACCACGGCCACCTTTTAAACCAATAATGCGTATGCCCGTGGCGCTTAATATCGCCACTTACAGAATCAAAGAATGGAATAATCTTATCTGTATCATCTGGCACCACAATTGGCGCTTCCGTGATTTGCTCGACCTCTTCATGAGATAGCGAATATAAGAATTCCACGCTTTTAGTATCGCCTTTTAGTCGCCTTGACCACTGCGCCAATAACACCGCCGTTTGGGTATCGATATTCTGACCCTTTGCCTCGGCTAGTGAGGTTATTTTTCTCCTTCACCTTGCCTTTTTGTAGTGGCATTGCCATTATCTCCCTTGGCAAGGTCTTTCCACTTCTTCATTTCACGTCTTTTAGCGCCCTGAGTTCTTCCCACCTTTGGACGACATTGCGGCGTGTGTTTTCTTATCTAATGTATTTGTACTCTTGAGGGTTTCAGGATGCCCTCTAGGATTGGCCACCTGTTACCCCCTCCTTCTTCTTAATCTAGAACATTCTTGAATGTGTAACCATATTTCTTTTTGATTGCGTTTGAGCCATCTGTCTACTGCATCATTAGGGCCTTTTGCCTTTTAAGCCGTTCTTCTCAACTCTTGCGACCGCCTTAAGGAAGTCATTTTTGCTTAAAATGCGATTGCTTTAGTAAACTCTCGATAGCCTTTGGAATGAGTGGCAATGATACTGCCAACATTTGTACTTTGCTACCACCTTCATATCAGCAGGGCTGAACGTGCTGTTATTTGGGTGGTTGTGAACGAGTGTAGCCCCTTTGACCGTTCGATTGATACTGACGTTTGTCTTATTCCCATTTCTGTAATGATGAACAAAACCATTTTTATCAATTTGAACAAGAGATTCCCCTGCATCTTTACCATGCATATCACGGAATGCCTTAATTGCTTGTTCACGTGTTTTTTTACCTTGACTTTTGTGTTTACACGAGCGGGTAGATTGTCAGCGCTTCCGTCTTTACCGTTCCCTTTTGCGCTTTTCCAACTAAAAACGGCGCCCATACCTCCAAAGCACCACGACCGCCCATAACTTCAAACTCTATCGTTTCTAGTTTTTTTGATGAGCTCAACTGCTTTTAGGATGCGCTCTTAAATCGTCGATTATCTCGCCTTCTTCAACGCCATCCTCAACGTTCCATAATTCCCACTTGCCTTTTAGGCGCTTTGAATAGGAATATCCGTCCGCCAATTCAACGGAATTGAAGTCACGCATTTTGTATATAAATGATTGAATTTCCATGCTTACCACACTCCTGTTTTTAATGAATTTATCGACCCTGTCAGCATGCTCTTGAGTAAGCTACCCAGTATACCTATTACTCTTGTAAAAGTTCCGTCTGGCTTTTAATACAAGCGCCGTTTTTTGTGCTCCAGTGATGAAGTAATGATCAGGGTGTTTTTTTCCATTGTTTAACTTTACCGCTATCAATAAGGCTTTGAGCGCTAGATGTGACTTTCACTTTCTTACTTGCTTTCAAAGTTTTCTCAAAGCTATCAAGTTTCTTTTTCCAATTTCTTTCAGTGGCTCTAGTACGACCACTTCGCACCTTCCCCTTTTCGATGTCTTTCAGGAATGAGCGAACTTGCTTGTAATTATGCTCTGTGATGTTAAGGTTGCCTTTGTAATCAAATAAGCTACCCTTAGCGCTATCACGTCTACGTTGGCGCTCTACTACGCCTTCTTGTTTTTCAATTTGCTTTCTAAGCGATTGAATCTCGTTCGTCTCTACGTTGTGATTGCCTATTCTCTGCTCGTCCTTTACCCCTTGTCAATATGCCACGGTTGACCTTGCCTAGATTTGGCAATTTTAAAATCTTCATCAATCGCTGATTGCAGTTGGCCTTTCAATCGTTCCAATTTCTTTTCGCTAATTTCAGTTCGCTTGCTTTTTTCCCCACTGCCTGTGAGTAAGTAACTCAGCACCTCTACCGCCCACTGTTCTTCATCCTTTCCGTTACCGCATTTTGAATATACGTAACCTCGCAAGGGAACTGATATCCAATATCACCACCATATACGATAATGTGATCTGGCTTTAACTTACGTATTGCTTCATCCATTCCCTCTGACCACATATGATAGGGCATCATCTGACCTTTTGACGCCCTATCGTCGATACTGCCACTGTGCCACCTCGCTCGATACCATCAAAACAGAATGCGAACGTGTCACGCTCACACCACGAAAGTGTAGGTACCACATTTGCCCCATTCTGTTGGAGAATTTGACCAATCAACCTGGAGCGATACACATTCCAAATCTTCATGGCCATTGGCATTTCAGTATATAGCTAAAATCAGGCGTTAGCACGCATTCGTATGGTATCAGCATGTCAACGTATTTATCAGGATCATTCCAAATCCTTTTCAAATTGGTAATCATCAATGAAGAAATGCACGCCTTGACCTTCCTTTTTCTTGTTGGTCTTTACATAATTAAAAGCCAATCAGTTCGCTAGGCTTTGCGTATGTCCTAGTAATGATTGGCATTTGATAGAAACCCTCAACGTTACCACTATCGTAGTCATGCAAGTTGTAAGCATCCATCGTTCTTTCACGTTCATTCTCTTTTTCATCTCGTCGGAGTTAGCAACCGCTCCACATCAAATCCAAAATCCTCCATATCAAATGATAAATCTTGTATTTCAAATGAAAGCAAATCATAATCCCACTTCGCCATTTCAGCTACCTTGTTGTCAGCTAACCGATAGGCTTTGACCTGTGATTCTGTTAGGTCACTGGCAATAATGCAAGGCACGTAAGTATATCCTAATACTTTTTGCCGCCTCATACCGGTGTGACCACATATGATGACCTTGTTAGTATCCAGAATGATTGGAGATTTGAACCCAAAGTCATGAATACTATTGGCAACGTATTTTATCGCCTTTTTGTTGTTCCTCGGATTATTCTCGTATGGTGTTAACTCTTCTATTGGCATTGCACGATGTTCATCGCAGTACATCCCCTTTTGTTGCTTATATCGTCCATGGCGCTTTGATACATGAGCCGTTTTAGTCCGCATCATAAAGTCTGGTGTCGCATAGGTCTGGCATAAGCCGTCATATTCAATTGTCTTCGCCGTGCATATGCCATGCTCGTTATGCAAGCACTTTCTTTTAATGCATTTTATTTCAGTCACTGTATCACCGCCTTTCTGATTTTTGGACAACAAAAAAATGACGTCGCAGCTTTTGACGTCATTTCTTGTGTTAGGTTTTATAAACTTTGTAAGGAGTGTAAAACGTTGAAAACTCGCAACCAACATTCTTACAAGTACTATAATATCACGTTGCCTTTGGCACTGTTGGCAATTTTGGCATAACTTTTTTTAATTCTTTTTAAGGTCGCTTTTATGCGCCTTTTGTTCGAGCTTTTCACGATTGATATTTAGCACTTGCGCAATAGCTCTCCACGACTCATTATACAAATAATGATTGCGTATAATCGTCGCATACTCCATCGTTGGCATATTGTCGAGCACCTCATTGATCGTATCGATGTAAGTATATCGTCTTTCAATGAGCTCCCTTGAGCCTTTCAATCCTATCCTCAAGTTTAATCACCCTATCATCAATCCCTGTTGGCGTGCCACCTTGCACTCTAGGCGCACTATAATCCGTTGCCTTTAATCCGTCACACTCCGCTCGGAGTTTTCGTATTTCATCACGTAGGCAATCGATTTGCCTTTGCGATACTCCGCATTTCTTCAAGTATATTCTCTATCTCCAATCTATCACCATCTTTCATGCTTCAACCACGCTGTAAAACTTAAATTTTTATGGTCTTATTGCTAGATTTCATGAGTTTAAGATAGATTTGCCTACCACACATAAAATCGAGCTTATGCGCCACATTAGAACGGAATTTCCTCATGTGATGTCGTCATGCTATCGAAATTGCTCGTTGATGATTGAGCTCCTGGTGTTTGGTCTTGGCCTGTGCAGAAGTCCGCTACCACTTCCGTAACGTATCGTTTAGTGCCGTCCTGTGCTTCATAGGAACGTGTTTGTAGCCGTCCTTGTACGAATACCTTTTGCCCTTTCATGAATTGGCTCATATACTCGCCGTGCTTACCCCATGCCACACAATTTACAAATGCTGTGAGTTCTTTTGCCTCACCGACTTGGCCTTTATATGTGGTAGTCAGCTGCCACCGCAAATGTAGCTACTGCCGTTCCGTTCTTGGTGTATCGCAGATCCACATCTTTTACTAAATTACCTAGTAATTGTACATTATTCATCCTTGGCTTCCTCCCAATACACTTCCACATAATCTAAGTTAGGTTTCTTCACATCTCGGTAGATATAATCTCTCAAGTGCCTTACGCACTTGGGGTTATCGTTTTCTAATAACCCTGCTTGCACCATGCCATCAAGCACGTATTTCTTGGCAAAGGCTATGTTGTCGCTATCATGGCGCCCTTTGACGTGCCACCGAAACATCATATCTACTTTACCTTTTGGTCTATTGCATCGAGCCATTTTACACTGCCAAGCCACTTCATTGGTTAAATCGTCTTTAACTTTAGCATACTGCATATTTATTGCGACGTTCTTTTATTGATGTACTCGTTCAAGTACACAAAATCGCATCTGATTGCAATCATATTCATGCTTCCACCCAAATAATCGCTTGCTCGTACATTTCGTACAATTCTTCAAACTCATCATTATTCAATACAGGCTTCAACTGTTTAAGTAATGGCAACGCCCTATACTTTACCTCCCAAAACTGTTCATCATTGTCACCTGGCCAATATGCCATGGTCATAATTAAATCTAAGGCCTCCGCTTTTAGTTCCTCTATTTCATACTCTGTCATAACTAATTCCTCATTCATTTAAGGTTGTTTCAATAATAGCTAATGCATGATTTACTATCATATGTTTTTTCCTCGCTTAAATTACGATCACACACTAATTTATTTACAAGCTCTTTTACCGTGCTTATATCAATTGCATGATTACAATTTTGAGTAAACAAGCCACTATTTTCAGCTTCTGTAATTTGATTTTCATCAACTTCACCCGTTAAATATTCTTCGCTAACGCCTAGGGACCTGAGATAATTTACCTAGATTTATGCTATTGATATTTGTAATGCCCTTTTCCCAGCCTTTAACACTTGATACAGATACAGCAACTTCTTGAGCTAATTCCAACTCTGTCATTCCTTTTTTTCATCTCTAGCTCCTTTTAACCTTCCAGCTGAAAAATCCTCAAATTCTTTACCTTTTTTTCTTCATGCTTTGCAACTCCTTAATTCTTTATCTTCCATAAATCCAGGCATCTCGGTCTCTAAGTGTAACCGATTCACCAAAGTCTCTTAAAGCGTCAATTATCCACTCAAAACTATCCCATGCTTCATCACAATTCTCACAAACTTCTAACACGTCTCGCAGCTCCAATATTCTGCTGGTGTAAATACTATAGAATAAGTAGTAACAACCCATCATATCAACAACGAATGTATCCCATTGATACATCGCCTTTGATCGACTCATCGTATATGTAGCAATTGTATCGCATGCATGATACAACACCATCGCTTGCGCTTTAATCTTTTCCCGATAGCTGTGGGTCATGATATTGTTCATTTCATGTTTCAAAAATTCAGCATGTTCATGTAACTTCCTAATCCCATCATAATTAATCGGCATTTCTTTATCTCGTCTCATACTGTCACCACCAATCCACTTCAATTTCAATCGGTTTTGAATGCAACCAATTATCTATGCGTTCCCTTTCTTTAATCGCCTTCTGTAATTCACGGAATTTACCACCGAATTGTTGCAATACGGAAATAGACTCCTTCATATTCTCTTTTGATACAATTCCTTCATCGATTAATTTCATCTCTGAATCATATTCAAAAATCAATCTTTTGTCAGTGTTAAAACTTCATCCCACACCGTTACGTCATATACAGTATCTGCATCAAAATGTAATGAGGTACTAGTGTTTTTGATTTTCTTTTCATTGGATCCAAGGATAACTTTATAAGCCTCGCCATCCCCAACTCGTTCATCCCAGATTGGCATTAACAAAATGTTCATTCCCCCAACTCCTCCTTATTTCCTCGTAAACTTTGACCTTTAAAATTAAGAACATCGCAAGTATCTCTAAGTCTGTCAAAATATTCGCAAGTTGTATCTTTCCTTTAATTCATCATTTCCTAAATTGGTCGTGATGATGATTGGTAGCATGCGATCATATCTATCGCCTATGATGCTTTCCATTTTTTCAACAACCCATGAGCGATTATTTCTATCTGATTCCGCCCCAAAATCATCAATGACTAGTAGCGGTACAGTTCTAAGCAGCTTGTCATAATTCGCCAATTCCTTACGGTCACTATTCAGTAAATTCAGCAGTTTATCATTAAGGCTAATATTGTTCACAAATAGGCAACGTATTCCTTGCTCTACTGCCTTGCGCATAATCGCAATAGCAAGTGTAGTCTTTCCCGTCCCTACTGTACCTTTTAAAATAAGCCCTCTACCATTGCTAATAGCTCTAGTTATATCTTGGCCATATTGATACGCTTTACGATAACTTTCTCTATCGCAATCATTAAAATTGCCTTTATCGATAATCCATTCAAAACTAATATGTTGTTGCCGTTTTTGTACCCCATATCGCCCTAATATAGGCCTTGGATCTAAATAAATTGGTTCATCATATACTGGTTTATCAAATGAATATGTTTTACCTGTATGTGCTCGTTCTCCAAGTAAGCTAGCAATATATTCTCGTCGTTCATCGCAACTCATCTGGCTCATTAGCCCAATCGATTTCCCTACGCTTTCCACGGATTACACCTCCTCCATTTTTACTATCTATCTCCTTATTCCTTAAAATGCCCTGCACATAGTTCAGTTTAGGCTTACCTTTATTTACAGCAGTCTCCATAGCATCAAGTACACTAGATTCTCCAAAGTCATTAACCATCGATGCCAATAGGTCACTAGTAAATGCGGTAAGCTCTCCAAAATGATTCATAAAATAAGAAACAACACGATTCACTTCTTTTGTTTTGTTTTCTTTTATTTTATTTTCTTTTACTTTTTCTTTTTCTTTACTTCGTTCATTATGGTGTACATTAATTGAGTTAATGTCGACATTAACTAAGTTATTGTATCCATTAATGGAAATAAGCAGAAATCTCCCGTCGTACTGAACCCCTTTTCTTTTTTTGGTTGCTTCAAAAAAAGTCTTCTGGATAGACTCGGAAGTCAGTATTCCAAAGTCGTCCAACATATTGGCATCAAAGAATCCAAGCTCAATCGCTTTCTTAATTATCTCTTCAACAGCGCCTTCACTAATCCCAGATCGCAATGCGTCCGAAATAAGGAAAGCAAGGTCGTTACTCCGCTCAATGTAGTACCCTTTACCTTGGTAGATACGACACAGCGACTCAATAATCACTGCGATTGAGTTGATTCCTTGTGCACTTATTAAGCGCCTTACCTTTTAAATTAGTAAGTAGTTAACGTCTAAGGGAAGTAGTCAAGGCCTTGTTTGTTAGGTCTTGCCATTAGTTGCCCTCGCTAACTATTTACTAAACATGGATTCCATGTATTCTCCTGTTTCAGTATTTACAGTGCCACCATCTTCGGTGGTAATTACCGTTGGTTCTTCATCATAAACTACCACCGCATCAGCTTCAATGGAGTCTCCATCAAATTCTGCTTCAAGTGTTCCATCATCTTTAATGGTCATCTTGCCACCATCATTGGTGATCGCATCTACTATCGGCTGTCCTTGCATTTCGATAGATAAAATGCCGTATTTACTGATTAACCGTTTAAGCATCGGTTTTTAATGGCCATGCTATGGAAATCAGTTAATCCCCATTTGTCAGTGCCACCTTTATAGTTCTTACTAAACTTCTTGGCATGAGCTTGCATTTCCTCAATGCTCATATAGAGGTATTTCTCGAATCCATTTACTAATTTAAAGTAGGCGATGTATCCAATAATTTTTATCGGAGGTTTTCTCCGAATTCGTATTCGCCCTGTGAAGCGATTTTTGTTTTGACGATCTCGCCCTCGTATACCCTCAGATGCAGTTAATTGTTTGATATTGACCTGTACGCATTGCTAATTGGATGTAGCCTTTGTACCCCATTTGGAATTGAGCCTCATCTTTATACGGAATGATATAGGCAAATCCCAAGTTTTGATTAATTGGTAAATCTAATGATGCCGCCATTGCACCCGCCGCAATGACTGTCTTCGGGTTCGCTTTTTGCGAGCAGTTTGTTGTTATTGACTACCGCTAATAAACTTGAGATAAAACCCTCGGGGCTTTCTTTCCGAGTAACTCTTCAAACCGTGCCTTTATATCGGCTTGAGCTACTAGGGCCTTGGATTGTTACTGCCTTTTGTGATTCTGCAGTTTTAACTGCTCCTTGTTTGATGGTTAATCCACCTGTTACACTTGCCATGTTGTGATTCCTCCTTATTTAACGCTAAATGTTGAACGAGTATCCTCGCCTTTTACCATGTATTGCTTATGTAATTCTGGATGATCCGCTTGGAACTGTTTTGTATTGAAACGGCTTGCACCTTTTCGCATTTTCCAAGTAACTTTGAACCCACCAACAGTTCCTACTTCATTTTCTCCAAGCAAGGATTTTAGGATGTTTTCTGCTTCATCCTTAGCCTCTGTGGCATCTTTTAATCTTTGCCTTATCGTCATTGTATTGGTTGATGTAATTCACTGCCACATCATCAAGTTCTATTATCTGTTCAATAGGCTTGCTATACATCATCTTGAGTGCTTCGGCGCTTGATTCACTGCCCGTAACAGCTGGTACTGTACCGCTTTCAACCATATCCCAAAAGACTTTGCCCTCTCGAATGATAGCTTCAATCACTTCCTCATTTCTTGGGATTTCCTTGTATATGAAGGTGTTACCACCAAGTAGGCAAGCAATCCACCAAGATGATTTACCAGTAACTGCCATATAGTGTTGGCATTGGATGTAATAGGATGTAGGGACTTCATCCCCTTCCCATTCATCTCTTTTGAAGGCATTAGCAGTCTTACATTCTAATCCAAAGATCCACGCCTACAACCTCACGATCAATGTTGGCCAATAAGTAAGGATGCTCGATTGACTGTAATGTATAGTTATTGTTTCTAACTTTCCACCCTGTACGTTTTGCGAACTCCTGAGCGACTACTTCCTCAAGTACGTTTCCCCAATACATTGGTTCGTTTTCCTCGACTGGGGGTAATTCCCCACGTTTGTCTAACCAAACACTCACCGCATCACGGTATTTGTTAAAAGCCTAGAATCGTCGCCATATCGCTACCGCCAATGCCTTGTTTACGAGCCTCCTAACCACTCATCATGAGTGGCGTTCTTACCGTTAAAAAAATCTTTTTATACATACTTTTTATACCTCCTCAATCACATCAATTTGTGCTTCAATAATATATGGGATGTTGCCTCCCAGGATAAACTCCGCATAATCGCTTTCCGTGAAGTTATCCGCCACATCGTCGGGGTCTTGCCCTTCATCTAGTGGAATGGTTATATCAATAGGCACCATTGCGTACCCAGTCATGCGATAAGTTTTACCGCACTTCATAGATTCCTCAACCTGTGGTATACTGTTATTAGATATTTTGTTAAGTCCCTCGATGTTAGCGCATCTTTGAGGGGCTTTTTCTTTTTAAAGTAGAACTTCTTATTGTTCATCAACACCTTGTAATTCTCTGTTAATTCGGATGGCTTTACATCCGGTAGTTTGCACAAGGTCATTAATTCAATGATTCCAAAGTTTACTGGCTTGCCATTGAATAAATGACTCAAGCGATCCTTTTTGATGCCTGTAGCTTTAATGACGGCTACTTGCTTAATTTTCTTACTCTTGCAGTATGCTTTTTAAATCCACAACGTCACTCCTTAATCGCTCTAACCTTGAGCGTCATACCGTAGGTGAATGGTTCCATCCTTCAAGTTATTATTTTTGATAATTTCTTGAACCGTCTGGCGGACATCTTCGGTTTCACCGACTGCATCTTTTGCGATGCCCCATAACGTATCATCTTTTGATACCGTTACAGTTCTGGTTTCATATTCAACTACGTTCCCTGTGGGAATACAGCATTATATAATCCCTAATGCCACTACTGGAACCATAGCGACCATTGCCACCCGATCCCAACGGATATTAAATATATTGAAGCCTTTGGTCGAGCTTTTTAACTTGTTCATCTACTCCCCACCATTCTTTAAATTTATGCCAGTAAATGTAATACGTATATGCCTTGCCGTTCATCTGAACCGCATCGCCCCATTCCCATTTGTTGGCACGTAAACCGCACCGAACGAATTGTGGCGATACGTTCATGATTTCAGCGATATGTGCTGGTGTCACCTTCATGCAATCACCCTTTCTATCAACATAAATCTTCTGCCAATTCAATTATTTCATCCAAAATATCCTTGAACACATTTTCAACATCGCAAATTTCACATAATCTATTAGTAATCGCCGCATTTATCGACGCTGCTATCACATCGGAACCACTAACATTTTTCGTCATCCGCAATAACAGTTTTTAAGTGAAATCCTTTGCTTTATAGCTATAATAGAATGTTCTGCAATGATATCTATCAAGAATATTCTTTGCTCATCTGTCAAAAGAATCTGCAAATGTTGATGCATCCATAATTTCATACTTACCTCCATTAAAAAAATACAAATTTAATTACTTGCGCCACCACGTAAACAAATCCTGCTAGCACTGCTGCTCCAAATAATAATGTTGTAAGTAATCCTCCGATTAATTTTGCCAATTCCTTAGCCATAGTTACCTCCCAAACGATAAAATAAATAAACTTAGTACTATCAGCCCTACCACAAGCAATAGTGTGATTGTTGCGCCTATATTTTCTAGGCGTTTATTATGCTTGCTCTCTTCATCCTCTTGAAGTTGCTTGCGCTTACGCTCATCTTGCCTTTTGCATGTAAGTCGACTGTTGCTCAACTTTCTTTTCTACTTCTAATTTCTGTTTGTGCTTGTCCATAATGTGGTATGGCTTTTTGTTTCCGCACCCTTGCGTTCTTATTTCTTCTTGGCATTAGACCCCCAGTAGTTTGCATAATTGATTTAATATAAATAATCCTATTCCTGCACCAAATCCAAGTATTAATGCCGCATAAGTTAGCTCCAATAATTCCGATGCTTTAGCTAACAATTTAATCATTAGAGTTTTCTCTAACTTCTTGTTACGGTGCACTAGTGCCATGTTTTTGATGGCTGTCAACAATATTGTGATACTCTTGATACGTTTTGTTATACTCCCATATTGGGCGTTGATTTAACAAAAAGTGAAGCGTATTGGCAGATAATAAGTTATCTTCTATTCGCCGAATAAGTTCTTCACTTGGATTGTCCTTGTACTCATTAATACAAGTATTTGCTAATTTTAAGAATCCATCTCGCCTATGAAAGATAAATTCTTCTTGCTCTTTACTAATGCTTGCAGCAAATTCTCCTCTATCCATTAATACGTTCCTCCATCAAAGAAATAAAGCTGTCTCTGTTCTTAATGAACCGACCTCTATCTGATTTTAATAAGTCAATAAAAGAATCGCTTATAACACCTGTGATGATACTAATCCGCTTGGCCTCCTTTACTAACCTAATAAAATCGATTAAGTCGCGTACTTCATCATATTCTACCCACTCATCAAAAACCATGAGCTACCTCAACCAACGCATCCACCTTTTCTTCTAAGTATTCTCTTTGCTCTGCTGTGAGCGATTTATAAAAATCTTTATTGTCCATAATCTAATACTCCTTAAGCCTTGGGTCTAGATCAAACTCTCCCAATAAAAAATACGCAGTTGCTTGGCCCCATGCATCCCAAAACCAGTCGTAATAATGTGAATGTGGATCAGAGTCCATCTTTGCCAACTGCCTATATTTAAGCGCATTGTCCACGGCTTCCTTATATCTAGCCTGCAACTCTTGGTTTTGCTCTTTAGTTAGTTTTGTCAGCATCCTAATTTGTCCTTTACAAAAATCATTTATTGGGAACCCGCCTAGTTCAGCGTATACCCACGCTCTTTCAAGCTCTTGCTCATATACGTAAGACGCCCTCATACCTATAATCATAATCTTCACGCCATACTTCAAAAATTCTTTTTTCTACTTCCTTCGCTGATTTATTATATAGTTCATATAAATATTGCCTTTGTTGTGGTGTTAATCCCGGTAACATATTTCTACCCCTTATCAAATCTCAAAAACTCAAAAGTTGCATCCATTGAATACTCAGAAGCTTTCTCACTTAAATCGCTTGCATCACTTCCCGACAAGAATTTAAACCAATTTGCAGCATAATATTTTTCTCGAGCTCAACTAATTCTCTTAAATTATTTTGAACATACTTATAACGCTCAAAATGCTTAATCGCCCTCTTCTAACTGTTTTTTTCATAGTGTTTTTGTAAATATTCTCGTTGTTCTTTTGTTAACGTTCGTAGTGAACTCTTCATTTGTCATAATCATATTTCTGCTCCTTATTTGGCTACATATAGCAATCTTTTCCCAGCTTGTGCCATTGCTTGTACTGCCTCATCAACAAATACATCTATATCACATTTGCTACAGACTTCTATTAAATCTTCAAAAACAGTTAAAATATGAGTGCTTTTGTATCCGAATTCTTCCATATCTTTAGCATTCAATAGTTCATTCAAAGTGTTGTAAAAGTCTTGTTTAATCTGATTTGTTTTTTTCTATCATGTTTTACTCCTCACTATTTGTGCTATAATCACCTTGAAAGGAGATGATTATATGCAATCCCTATAAAGAACTTACACCCTATTGATATTAATCTTCTTAAATACTTAGCCTTTTATCGGGATCGCGATGTAACTGTTGACGAAATTTTTACAAGAGTTTAAAACCTTTAAAACCATTCCATATCGAATGCAGTTGCTTCATGCTCGCTTCATTCGTAAATTACAAAAGCGAACCCACATTTGATGAGTTGACTGGTATCTCGTCTTTTTCTGTCAGCAATTTTTATTTGTCACCAATTCAGGATTAAAAGCCATTGAAGATTATGACTTTTGATTACGTTGAACGCCGTAAATGCGTATAGAAGATGGAATACTTAGGATTGTCCCTATTGTTATTTCTCTAGTAGCTTTGTGCTTTTCTGCCTATGCTTTTATTTCGGTAATAGCATTGCTAACATTATCAAAACTGATAAATAAGCAAATGATGCTTGCTCCAAACGATATACCTAGCAAAAATATTGTCGATTTTATCTGTAATATCTTGAATCAGCGACCGTCTAAAGTCTTTGTCATTTTAAATACACCTCATCACCTCGCTTCCTCTGTTTTTTTAACTTACATTAATACGTTTTTAATTCGTATTTTTTTACCCTAAAAAATATCATCCATTTTTACTTTATAGAAATCGAGACAATTTTTCAGTAAATCTAATGGAATCCTAGTACTATCATTTTTCATATTTTAATAATGTTTGATAATGTATTCCTACCGCATTAGAAACGTCATGAGCACTTAAGTTATAATTAACTCTGATTGCTCTTAGCGTAAACTTTGACATTACGCATTCCTCCTTTCCATATCTCATGAACCAATTATAGTACGAATTAATTCGCATGTCAACAATTAATTCTAAATATTTCGTATTTTTTTACGCAATTTTTATTTACAAATACGATTTAATACGTTATTATATAACTATAAGATGCGTAAGGAGGAAATACAATGGCAAGAGGTCGAGGGGAACTAACCCCACATGAATTAGCTCAGATGAAAGTAATATCTGAAAAATATAAATAATCTGCTACGCATTAACAAATGTAAGCAAGTAGATTTATCAAAAGCAACTGGTATCCCACCTAGTACTTTTAACAGGATATATCAAAGGAAGATCATTGCCGATTCACTGGAATATAGAAAAATTGCTAATTTCTTTAATGTAAATAAGTCTGAAATTGACCCTAGATTTTTCTGATTATTCTATAGAAGCTAGTACTTCTACAGAGTATTATATCGACCCAGTAGTCAACGCCAAAGCAGAATATGCTAGGGCTCAAGAGGGTATCTTATTAGATGCTGCAAAGGATCTAAGTGATGAAGACTTAGATTATGTGATAGATTTAGTTAACAGATTAAGGGGAGGAAAATAAGTATGTTTTTGTTCGAAATGCGGAAAAACAACTAAACAATGGAGATGTGTTTGTTCAGGTTGTGGGGCTCAAGTAGGAGTGCCTACACCACAGCCAGTGCCACCTCAGCCTGTACAACCTCAATTCACAGCGGTGTTGAATGGCGTTGTATTTGATCTGGTTGAATTGGAGCAACTCCATAAATTGTATAAAAATCGTAGGGCTTTCACGGATACAGCAAATTACGTTCGAACAAAATCCAAGGCATCAGTATGGGATACCGTTGCATTTGTAAATCAACATATTGTAAATAACCTAGTATTAAAAGCACACATGGATACCGTATACGCTCAGCAAGAGGCTGATTTTTAAAGCGAAAGCAATAGAATTGAAAGCCTCACATGTTATCCATTGCCCTAAATGCTTGAGCCAAAGATTTGACGTTCAGAAAAAAAGGCTTTTAGCTTCGGAAAAAGCGTTCTTGGCATTGTTGGATTTTGGCCCATTAGGGGCTGTCAGCTGGAGCTCATGGTGCCAACAATTTTAAAATACAAGTGCCTTGATTGTGGTCATGAGTGGAAAGATTAGGGAGGTTGTTACCATTAACATCACCATTCTTTATACCAATCAATTACCAAAGAAGATAAACGCTCAGTTTGCACCTCCGAAGAAACAGACTGTTACACCATCCCGGTGAATAGCAATAAACCCTATGGATGTGCTAAAGGATAGCATCGCCCACGAGGTGTGCCACATCATGGAGGACATTTCACGCAAGACATGCACGCGGGGGCTAATGAGGCCCTGTTGCATGGAAATGAATCCGATTTCAATCATGAGGAAGTGAACTTTTACTATCAGTTCATCGATTAAGTTCTTTCCAAGATGGAAATAGCTCAATTACTCGAATTTGTTGACCTCAACAAAATGGGCGCAAATCAATCTCTAAAATTGCATAAAAAAATACCTCCCGGCGCCAACTGAGAGGTAGATTCTGAACATACCCTAAAGGGTGGTACATCCACATATATTACACATATATTGTACCACTTTTTTAGGTGTATTTTACTACACATGAAAGGTGGTATTTTATGGCTTTTAAAAAGATCAAACGGATCAGGGTTCCGTTTATAAGATGAAACATAAAAAGTCGCGCAAGCCATTCCGAGCCGTCATCACGACTGGATGGACGGATGAAGGTAAGCCAATTCGTAAAAACTCTAGGCACATATGCCAGCCAAAAGGAAGCCTACGAGGCATTGGCTCTATTCTCCAATGACCCTAGTGCACTAGAGAAAAACAAGTGATTACCGTTGAGCAGTGCTTTCAATGGTATTTTTGAAGAAGCCGAGCGCATGGGGCTTTCAGTAGGTCGGATAGAGGTAATTAATGCTGTTAAAAAGATGATGAAACCCATTCTACCAATGGATATCACGGCGCTAAGAACAGCTCATGTACAACCATATTTTTGATAATTTTACATATAGTAAATCATATCAAGAGGTTATAAAATCGACATTGATTAAAACTTGCAATATAGCCATTAAAAATGAAGTGCTCGTTAAAAATTACATGAAGATATTATTATCAGCAAGAATGCTACATCTATTAAGAAGGCCACTCCCTTCCGTGAAGAAGATATTCACAAATTATGGTTACACGGGATGAGCAAATTGTAAAAATTGTGCTGATTTACATTTATACTGGAGTTCAGTTAAGTGAACTTTTTATCCATGAAAGTAAATGATATTCACCTAAAAAGAACGGTACATGGTAGGGTGGTTCAAAAGACCGATGCAGGGCGTGACCGAATCATACCTATTGCTGAATGCATCGCTCCATTCATCCCGAGTTATACGCCACAGCTAAATTTAAGCGCTCAATATGCTTAATGGATGGCATTATTGGACAAGATGGATATGAAGAAAATTGACCGAAATATGTGAGCGATTGGGGATGGATAGGCGCAAGCCACATGATACTCGCCATACGTTTATAACATTATGTAGCGATTACAGTATCCCCGAAATTATCATCAAAAACATCGTAGGGCATTCTACACAGAATAATATCACTCAGGGAGTTTATACTCATAAAACAATTGATCAGTATATCGATGCCGTGAATAAACTTCCGTTCGGTGATAGTCTCCAAAGGTTGAGCAACGGTTGAGCAACCGTCTAGAAAATGCGTAAAATTAGAGCAAATCAAAATTAGAAACCCCCGTAAACACGCACAGTTACGGGGGTTCTAAATTTATGTAATTATAACCACTGTATAGTTTGAGAAGGGGTGTGTTACGGTCTTCCCTTTATATGATTCAGTTAACAACGCCACAGGCTACATAACGTAACCAGAGACGACTTGGTTGGCTTCCACTGCGAGCAATCGCGCAAAGGTCAACGATATCACTCACGGAGCAACCACGGCTAAGGGTCATGGATTGGTTTTGCCAAACCTTGGATGATTGGTCCAATAGCAGTAGCGCCGACAAAGCGTTGTACTAATTTGTAACCAATGTTCGCGACTTGTAAGTCAGGGAAAATCAAGATATTAGCTTTACCCGACTACTTGGGATCCCGGAGCTTTACGTTCTGCTACGGATGGAACGATGGACGCATCTAGTGCAATTCCCCATCGAATGCGAAGTCTACGTTACGACCTTTCAAGTCTTCTACAGCTGCTACCACTTTATCAACTTCGGAGAAGAAGCAGATCCTTTTGTGGAGAAGGACAAGAAGGATACGCGAGGTTCTTTCATACCTGCTACGGAACGAGCTTTACCAACGCTGGACTCAGCGATATCAGCCAATTGTTCAGATGTTGGGTTAGGGGATAACAGCCAATCGGAGAAAATCAACAAGCCGTCATCGCCGTATTCTTTTTTTATCAGTGATCACAAGCATAGAGCTAGATACAGTTTTCAAACCGACGTGGTACCTACCACTTGGATAGTGCGCACGAAGTACGTTTGCAGTAGGGCTTGCAGAACCTGCTACCATGCCGTCAGCCAAACCTAAACGAACTAACATAGCACCGAAGAATAACGCATCGCCAGTCATAGTAGCGTGTGCTTTTTCAGGTGTCATGCCTTTTTCGCGCGCAATTCTACAAATGTATCTACCATTTTGTTTAATTCGCCGAATGTAGCTGAGTTGATGATTTCAGCACCTTCAAAGATACACCAGTTTGCTGTAGGCTGCTTGCAATTTTATCTTCTGCACCAACCAATACAGGCACGCAGAAACCTTCTTTTCAAAATCGCGTACGCGCTTCGATGACACGGCTATCTTCAAATTCTGGCAATACAATTTTACCCAAAGCCTTTTTTGCTTGCTCTTTTAAACTTTGAATTAAATCCATGGTATGTCCTCCTTTTAAGACCCATTTCGATATATCTACGCTTTATTATACTATAACTAATTTTGATGTTCAAACCGCTTCCATATAGTTATGGTGAAAGTATACTATCCACTTCATTCATAATTAATACTAATTTTTAGCTATTTCTATTAAATTATATTTCGTCCCATAATTATTGATTAAAACTGCTTCGGTATAAACCCAAAATGTTGCAAAGCTTTATAAATTCCGTCGTCATGGCAGGACGTTGTGACGTAGTCAGCTTTTTCTTTCAATGCATCACGGCCATTCCCCATGGCAATGTTCAGCCAGTCTGGTCGGAACATGGACAGGGTCGTATAGCCATCGCCGAATACGATGACATCTTGGTAAGACGCGCCAAAGCCATCGATCATTTTCCGAATCCCATAGGCTTTGTCCATCGGTTCAAACAACACACAGCCCTCTCCATAGCGGATGAGGTCCTTCGTCATGTGCACGATACCACGGCGCTGTTCCTCTTCTTCTGTGATGAACGCATAGACCTTGTAAAGTGCTCAATATCCTCAGGCACCAAGTCTGGTACGACTTCGTTTTTGCATCATATCCCATTGCGGATCCCATGCTAGGACACTTTCGCAGGGAGTAATGCGGACGAAGTCATTTTTATGGGTCACACCCAAGGCACATTGAGTTTCGTCAAATAGTTGAGGTACTGCACGTGCGGTCCCGATCCATCCCCGCATCCATTGCACTTCATAATTTTTCCGTAATGCTATAGCCACCATCAGCTACGAAGTTAGCCGTCTTTGCCATCTTAGCAAAGCGCATAGCATCTGCTGCAAACGACCTGTAGCGAAAGCGCCACGTGATGCCCTTTGTTCTGCAAATAGTCCAAGGAATACTGAGCGCTTTCAGGGAATCACCCCATCCGGCCAAAACCGCTAGGGGTGTTATCAATATCGAAGAAAAATATTTCTTATCCATCCGAGCCTCCTCAGCGCAAGTCTTTGCTCTTCATCCCAACCGTTCACCAACTGAAAGCGGTCTTTCTGCTCTACATGTGGATATTTCTCATGGTCCCACCTCGTCGGCGAACATCACCAAAGGGCGCACAAAGGTTTTCCGATCTCCGTAAAAGCTGTTGGTATACCACATGAGGCTCATTTGTCTCGGAATGGATGGCAATGTCGATGACATAGTATAACATGCCTTTAAAATGACGATATAAACCGCCTACTACAATCTCTTGCATAGTCATCGTCCTTTCTGGTAACGATTATTTACCTAGTTCTTTTTGTCGTCTCTGTGACAGAGTACCACACAAGTTCATTCATGTAATAGCGAAGCTCTTCGCTTTTTCACATGTCTCGCATTAGTATTTACTGCAGTTGCAATAGCTAACGCAATGTATTCACCTGTTAAGGGATTATCTTTCACTTGGATGACTTCCTCTACATTGGTCAAGATATCGTGGCGCAAATCTTTCAATACATACCACGCATAGCTACCTTTTTCCGCTTTGTCATTTCTAGCCAACTCAATAGCTTCTTTATGGCGGTTAGAACGGTCCTAGATTATTATCCCCATGCCAGTTGTGAATGCGTTTAAAGAATCGCAACCGCTTTGTAAGCTTTGTGTCCAAAATAGATAACACTTGGGCGCCATCATAAACAGTCGTTTTGTCTTGTCCCAGTTCCTCCAAAGCTTCCAATAATTCATCCATTGTAATGCCCTGGATTGGTTTTTTTCTGTGATGTGTGACACTGCTGCAGTAGGAGTCACAGAATCATGACCTTTTACAGCATGAGACAATTCTTCTAATGTGATACCTTGAATCGAGTGTGCTCGTCATCTCTGTCATCAGGTGTTCCCCATCAATGGTACGTACTAAGCCATCAATGGCTTTTTTTCTGTTTCTGGCATAATCGGCAATAAATGGTAGCCCTTCGCCACTTCTGTTACCTCAGATGGATGTTGACGAGCGAAAATGTCCTCGCTCATACCAAAACTTGTGCCTACTGTCAGCAATAATGCTGTTGATACTACTAAACGTTTCAAAATTATATCTCCTATATAACTTACTGAATCATATTCTACTCAATCTATCTTTTATTATATCATACCTTATAGATTTAAAGGAGCCACAACATTCCCTAAGAGGTTTGTTATGGCTCCTTTTCTATCGAACATGTACGACATACTCTACACTAGATCATCTTATTTTTAATACATGATCTAGTTCTTTATTAGTTTCTTTCGCTGTTTGTTTTGCTGTGTACCAAACTAGCTCATTGATGTAGAAACGAAGTTCTTCGCTATTCACAGTTAATGCATTTTTTTCTCTGCCTGTTTCATAGCTACAACAATATCTTCACCACGTGTGTCTTCACCTTTTTCGTCAAACACAGCTTTTACATTGTCCAATGCATCTTGACGAACAGCACGCAATACATTCCAACCATAGCTGTTGCTATAACCATTTACTGCTTCTTTCGCATGTTTATTGTGTTTGTTCAAGAACACTTGGTAGTTCGCATTGTGTTCGTATTTATTGTCCCCATTCCAATTATGAGCACGTTTAAAGAACTCCACGCGATTAGTCAAGTTGCGATCTAACACGCGCAAGAACTCATGATTCACATCATGTTCTGCATAGCGATGTTGGCGATCTGTCAAGCGCTCACCACGCTCATGACGATACACTAAATCTTTATGTACTTCGTACACACGCTCTAAGGTAACACCTAATTCTTCTAAAGGCTTCCACTGTTTCTGGTGTGGCCACTTCAATTTCATAGCCTGCTGCTGGTGTTACGATATGAGCTGGGTTCTTTTGATCGAACAACGTATCTCCCATCGCAAAGCTAGACGTGGCTGTTGCTAACAACGCTGCTGTTAATACTAGTTTCTTCACGTTTCTATCTCCCTATCTAATATACATATTCGTTTCTATCATTATATACATCTACATTTGTATTATACATCAACTATAGTTGTGTATACAACATCGAATCGATGCAAAACCCATGGTAGGCCCTGTGAAAGTAGTAACTTTCACAGGTTCTATAGAATCGTCTACCCATTAACCTTTTTAATGTATTGAAGTACTTCTGCCAATTGTGCTTTTTAATGTGTTAATTTCATCTTTTTGCATTTGGTTTTGCGCTTCTAAAGCAGACACTTTATCTTGTAATGTATAAGACGCACTGATAGGGTCCTTGACGGAATGTGTCTTTCACAGCTGTTTCGTCAGCATCGAGATCCAAATTTCCGACTCACACGGCATTCGCCATCAATTCATCGCCACGGCTACCAATGGATGCGCACTGCATGGAATAATGTAGACTCATTTTTTTGTAATGAGCAATACCCAATGCTAAGGCACCTTCACCTTTATACGTACCTACACCGCCATGATTGTTGTTGGTTCCAATGGATCATATTGCAAGTGACGTAAGCCAGCCATTGCTGTCGCTTGTGCACCCATACGGTCCATACGCATATTGATGTTGTTAGCCACACCTTTTAATTGAGATACGTTAACTGCATCTGTATCAAGAACACCTGGTGCCACATTGGACATCACTTGTCCCCCTGCAGAGATACCAGATTTCATCACAGGTTCCCCTGTTTTAGGGTCGATTACCGGTTTACCTGTAGTCTGGATCCGTTACGATAGATGGAGCTCCAAAAGATACTACTTTGTTAGGATCTACTTTCACTTCACCTGTTTTAGGATCTACTACTTTTGCCGTGTCAGGTGTTACCACCAAAGCCATCTGGAGTAAATGCTGTAGCTTGAGCGGGGTTTCACTGGTTCAGGTTTTGCATCAGCTTTTTGGTTTGCCATTTTTCTAGGGTTATCAGCTTTGTAGTACTTGCCATCAACCAATACTAATGGTTTTGCCATTTTCATCTTTAGGTCTTTGGTGTATTGAAAGTTAATCCTGCGCCAGTTAATTTAGAGGTTGGACCGTCTTGTACTTGTGTACTATCGATTGGGGTAATCGGTGTTGCTTCTGTCGCCAGTTTTACCATCTTTTTACCACAGTATTTGTATTAGGATCTTTTTACAGAACCTGCAGGGTATGGTTTATTATCGATCATCACAGTACCTTCAGGATATACTTTGCCTTCTTGTACCACAGAGTTTTTCAGGGTAGTATTTACCATCTACTGCTTTCAATGGGTTGCCAGCCTTGTCAGTTTTACTTTCAAAGTTAGCACTGTTCAATTTATCCAAATCTTTAGCTAATTGAACGGACAATTTACCATCTGTGTTGAATACGCCGATGTTGCCTATTGTTGTAGCATCTTTCGCTACTGGTTTTACCAGTATCTTCACGGTTGCCACCAGTCAATTGTACGCTAGAGTTCAATGGTTTGCTGATGGATTCGCCGTCATCGCCTTGGAAACGAAGTCCGTCGTCCATAGTCGCAACGTCACGAACTTTTTTATCTGTACCTGTGTATTGGATACGATCCATAGTTGGTGCATCTGCCATTGGAGACTTACCAGCTTTTGGTGTCACCACAGTGTTACCATTTTCAGTTTTCACATCCACATCTGCTGGTGCATACCATTTACCGTCGTTGGCACGAACTGCATCTTTTTTGGTGTGTTGTCCAAATCAGCTGGTGCTTTATCTGTAGAGATAGCTACACTAGCAGCATCTTTTCCATCTTTTCCAGCCTTCGCATTGTTCAATGTCAATGTACCCTTGCCATCTTTCGCTGTCGCGGATATGCCGTCTTTGCCAGCTGCATCTTTCACAGTCATAGTGCCATCTTTGCCGGGTGCCATGTTAGCTACATCTGTCGCTGTTAATGGAGTAACAGGTTGTACTTCTGTATCTGGTTGACCATCTTTTACGATTGCATTTTGTCTTAGGGATCTTTCGCAGAACCTGCTGGATATGCTTTACCGTCGATCATCACTGTATTAGCGGGTATGGTTTTACCATTGATGAAAGTAGTACCTGCTGGATATACTTTTTCCATCTTGTACCAACGCATTTTTCTGGATAGTATTTACCATCTACTAATTTCAATGGGTTACCATCTTTATCTTTCAGTTTGGACCACCAGTTGTTACACTGTCGATGTTAAGGTCACGGTTTACATCTACTTTCACATACGTAGTTGTAACAGTAGCACCATCTCTATCCTTTTTCTGCATCCACTGCCATAGATACTGTTGTATTCCCACCATTTTACATATTTTACGTTATCCTTAGGGTTAACTCTTTCATATGTTTTAGCCTTTTCACTGAAAGCTTTATCTGTAGAGCCAATACCAATATTCCAACCAGATTTTTTTGGATAGCTGTTGCTACAGAGTTACCAGTTACATACGCATCACCATCATTCGTTACAGTATCTGTAGGTGCTACTTGGATTTCAGTCTTCGTAGCTTTTACCAGTTTTTCGGATCTTTTACATAAATTTTTGCCATCTTCACCACGAACACCATGTGTTTCAGTACCATCTGCATTTGTAACGATTACATCATTTGTTACACGGCCTTCTTTTTAAAAGCTACTGTAATTTCACGAGTACCATCTTTTTAATGTTTTTACCTGTAACGGAAACGCCATTAGAACCTTTGAATTCTACTTTATTTGCATTACGCATTTGTTCAGTATAGCCATTGTCATGGGTCTGCTACTACAAAGCCTAAGTTTTTGTAAATCGCCCTGATCAGTCGCGTTGTTAGGATTAGAGTTTTCAAAGTTAACAAGGCCAGTTTTTTCGGCATTTTTCTGGCTTCACCACTGGAGTTTGTTCATCAACATTAGGCTTAGGTTCACCATTTTCTAGATCACTAGCTTTGTACCAGTTACCATCATTGCCTCTTTCAAGGACATCTCCTCTTTTGCATTTTTTTAGTGGCCAACGGATTATCTACTGGAGTTGCATCTGCTTTTTGGCTTACCATTAGCTTCCACTTGATCTCTTTGGGTACCATTTGCCATCGTTAGCTAATTTTTACATCATCTGCCGGTTTGAAAGTTTCCGCACCATTCGCTACATTACCCAATTGTGTTGGAGTGTTTACATTATTACCTAGCTCATTTGTTGTGTTGTCCACATTTGGATTTGCCAAGTTTGTATTCACTGTGGTTGGTTTCGCATCAGCATTTGGTGTGACTGTTGGCGGCTTAGTTGGATCCGCTGATGGTGCCACAGTTACCGCTTCACGTGGATACAATTTACCATCGTTTGCACGTACATATCCATTAGTTGGTTCACCTTTATCATTTCTTGCAATGTTTGGTGTACCATCTGGATTTGCAGGGTAGAACGTATCACCCACTTTTACCACTGGCACTTGTTTACCTGTTGTTGGATCCGTGATTGTCGTAGCGATTGGCAAGCCTGTTACGTTGAAAGTCACATCGCTTGTTGTGCCATCTGCTTTTGTTGTTACCACAGCTGTTGTATTACCACCGTTCACGAAGTTTACAGTGTCGAATGGTTTCACGAAGTCTTTCGCTGTACCATTATTTTGTAAATTCCAACCAGCATTCAATACATCAGATACGGTAGCTGCATTGTTGCCCGCGAAGTTTGGATTTGCTTTTCCATCTTTTGTTTTTGGATTCAACAAGTCCGCTGCTTTTTCTGCTGTCAATGGAGCTTTATTGATGTTCGCTACATCGCCTACATTTGGCGCTTCTGTTCCATCAGGGTTTGTTACTTTTTTATCAGCATCATTCACTGCTGGAATGTTGTTTTTCACATTACCCAAGGATGCTGGACGAGTATTTCCTTTCTCATCTTTAGGACCATTCACAGATGTATTCACATCACCATTTGGAACGACTTTATCATTTTCGCCTTTTCCATCTGGAGTTGTATGGTATGTTACATTACCTTTGTCATCCTTAATTGGATATACTGTGTTACCTTCTTTATCCGTATAAACAACTGGAGTTACTGCATTGTTAGTAGATACTTGGTCATCTACATTCACAGTGATCGTACGCACACCGTCTTTAGTTTCCCCAGATACGATCGCTGTGCCTGTGCCTACGAATTTCACTTCATTTGCATTTTTTTCACTGTTGCGGAATATGCCGTATCTAAATCACCTGTTGTTTTTGTCAGCGGATACAATCCAGCCCATGTTACGTAAATCACCTACTGTCGCACGCTGTGTTGTCGCTTACTTTTTGGTGCCGCACCATCTGTCTGGTGTAGATAAGTCGATTAATCCTGTATTTGGCGGTGTTGTACCTTCTACTGGTTTACCATCTACTTGATCACCATATTTATTCAATCCAGATGTGACATTGTTCAATGCTGTTGGACTTGTTGTTCCTGTTTTTATCTCTTTGCTGGATTTGGATTTACCAAGGCAGTTTTTTAACGAGTTCTGTGTTGGATCGATTGCTTTGATCACTGTGCCATCGGCTGTACTTGGGTTACCATCTTTATCTGTACTGCTGTCGGTGTGCCATCCTCTGCTAGTGGTTGACCTTTCTCGTTCACTTTATAGAATTTATCACCTACTTTAGATACTGGTTTTCCATCTTCAGTTGTGTATGTTACAGGCAATCCTGTTACATTGTATGTCACTTTACTTGTAGAACCATCTTCAGATGTAGTTACCACAGCTGTCGTATTTGCACCATTAATGAAGTTTACAGTATCGTATGGTTTTACGAAGTCTTTCGCTGTTCCATTTTCTTGTAAATTCCAACCTGCATTTAATACGTCACCTACAGTGGGCTGCATTATTAGGATTGATGTATTTATCGCCATCTTTATTTGTTGTATTTGGTGCGTGACTTCTGCTTTTGGTTCCGTTGTATCTTTTTTTAGCGCCATCCAAGTTGCCTCACGTTAGCTAATGTGGGCTGGTGTTGTTGTGCCATCAGGACTGTTGACAGATGTAATTACCTCTGTACCTGGAACTTCTTGGTCATCTTTACCTTTTTCCATCTGGAGTTGTGTGGTATGTAATAGCACCGTTTTCACCTTTAATTGGATATACTTTTTGTACCATCTGCTTTTGTATATACAACTGGTGTTGTTGCGTTATTAGTGGATACTTGGTCATCTACATTCACAGTGATTGTACGCACACCGTCTTTAGTTTCCCCAGATACGATAGCTGTACCTGTGCCTACGAATTTCACTTCGTTTGCATTTTTCACTGTTGCAGAGTATGCCTTATCTAAATCACCTGTTGTTTTGTCAGCGGATACAATCCAGCCCATGTTACGTAAGTCACCTACTGTCGCCGCTGTGTTGTCGCTTACTTTTGGTGCCGCACCATCTGCTGGTGTAGATAAATCGATTAATCCTGTATTTGCAGGTGTTGTACCTTCTACTGGTTTACCATCTACTTGATCACCATATTTATTCAATCCAGATGTTACATTATTCAATGCTGTTGGACTTGTTGTTCCTGTTTTATCTGCTGCTGGGTTTGGATTTACCAAGGCAGTTTTTAACGGAGTAGTTGCTGGGTTGATTGGTTCAATCTCAGTGCCATCTTCATCTACTAGCTTGCCAGCATCATTTGTTTTCACTGCTGGTTTACCTGCTTCACTAACTGGTTGACCTTGTTCGTTCACTTTATAGAATTTGTCACCTACTTTAGATACTGGTTTTCCATCTTCAGTTGTGTAAGACACAGGTAAGCCTGTTACGTTGAAAGATACATTACTTACAGTACCGTCCGCATTCGTTGTAACAATTGCTGTTGTATTGCCACCGTTCACAAAGTTTACTTTGTCGTATGGTTTTACGAAGTCTTTCGCTGTTCCATTTTCTTGTAAGTTCCAACCTGCATTTAATACGTCACCTACAGTGGCTGCATTGTTAGGATTGATGTATTTATCGCCATCTTTATTTGTTGTATTTGGTGCAGCAGCTTCTGCTTTTGGTGCTGTTGTATCTTTTTTTAGCGCCATCTAAGTTGCCTCTACGTTGGCTAATGTGTTGGTTTTTGTTGTTCCATCAGGACTATTAACAGATGTAATTACATCTGTGCACGGACTTCTTGGTCATTATTACCTTTTTCCATCTGGAGTTGTGTGGTATGTAATAGCACCATTTTCATCTTTCTAATTGGATATACTTTTTTGTACCATCTGCTTTTGTATATACAACTGGTGATTGTTGCATTATTAGTGGATACTTGGTCATCTACATTCACAGTGATCGTACGCACACCGTCTTTAGTTTTCCCCAGATACGATCGCTGTGCCTGTGCCTACGAATTTCACTTCATTCGCATTTTTTCACTGTTGCAGAGTATGCCTTATCTAAATCACCTGTTGTTTTGTCAGCGGATACAATCCATGCCCATGTTACGTAAATCACCTACTGTCATGCTCTGTGTTGTCGCTTACTTTTTGGTGCCACACCATCTGCTTTGGTGTAGATAAGTCGATTAATCCTGTATTGGCGGTGTTGTACCTTCTACTGGTTTACCATCTACTTGATCACCATATTTATTCAATCCAGATGTGACATTGTTCAATGCTGTTGGACTTGTTGTACCTGTTTTTATCTCTTTGCTGGGTTTGGATTTACCAATGCATTTTTTTCAATGGAGTAGTTCTTTGGATTGATTGGTTCAATCTCAGTGCCATCTTCATCTACTAATTTACCGAGCATCATTTGTTTTTCACTGTCGGGTTTACACGCTTCACTGACTAGGTTGACCTTGTTCGTTCACTTTGTAGAATTTGTCACCCTACTTTAGATACTGGTTTTCCATCTTCAGTTGTGTAGGATACAGGTAATCCTGTTACATTGTATGTTACCTTACTTGTCAGTACCATCTTCAGATGTTGTTACCACAGCTGTCGTGTTTGCACCGTTAATGAAAGTTTACAGTATCGTATGGTTTTACGAAGTCTTTCGCAGTTCCATTTTTCTTGTAAGTTCCAACCTGCATTTAATACGTCACCTACATGTAGTCGCATTGTTAGGATTGATGTATTTATCGCCATCTTTATTTGTTGTGTTTGGTACAGCAGCTTCTGCTTTTGGTGCCGTTGTATCTTTTTTAGCACCATCTAAATTGCCTTCTACATTTGTTAATTGTGTTGGACTTGTTGTACCTGTTTTATCTCTTTGCTGGATTTGGATTTACCAAGGCAGTTTTTTTCAAACGGAGTAGTTCTTTGGGATTGATTGGTTCAATCTCAGTGCCATCTTCATCTACTAGTTTGCCAGCATCATTTGTTTTCACTGCTGGTTTACCTGCTTCACTAACTGGTTGACCTTGTTCGTTCACTTTGTAGAATTTGTCACCCACTTTAGATACTGGTTTGCCGTCTTCAGTTGTGTAGGATACAGGTAATCCTGTTACGTTGAAGGATACATTACTACAGTACCTTCCGCATTAGTTGTCACAACAGCTGTTGTTACCACCATTATAAAGTTTTACAGTGTCGTATGGTTTCACAAAAATCTTTCGCTGTGCCATTATTTTTGTAGTTCCAACTCAGCGTTTAATACGTCACCTAATGTGTCGCGTTATTAGGATTGATGTATTTATCGCCATCTTTATTTGTTGTGTTTGGTACAGCGGCTTCTGCTTTTGGTGCTGTTGTATCTTTTTAGCGCCATCCAAGTTGCCTTCTACATTTGTTAATTGTGTTGGACTTGTTGTACCTGTTTTATCTGCTGCTGGATTTGGATTTACCAATGCATTTTTCAATGGAGTAATTCTTTGGATTGATTGGTTCAATTTCAGTACCATCTTCATCTACTAATTTACCGACATCATTTGTTTCACCAGTGGGTTTTACATTCGCTTCAGTGGTTGACCTTGTTCGTTCACTTTGTAGAATTTGTCACCCACTTTAGATACTGGTTTGCCGTCTTCAGTTGTGTAGGATACAGGTAATCCTGTTACGTTGAAGGATACATTACTTACAGTACCTTCTGCATTCGTTGTAACAACTGCTGTTGTATTGCCACCGTTCACAAAGTTTACTTTGTCGTATGGTTTTACGAAGTCTTTCGCTGTTCCATTTTTCTTGTACATTCCAACTCTGCATTTAATACGTCACCTACTGTGGTTGCGTTGTTTGGATTTACTTCATTAGCACCTTTACCCACTGTTGGCGTCGCCTGTTCTGTAGTTGGTGCATTTGTATCTTTTTTAGCACCTACTAAATTACACGCTACGTTTGTTAATGCACTGGTGTTGTTGTACCTTCAGGACCATTTACAGAAGTAATTACCTCTGTTTTTGGAACTTCTGCATCATTTGGACCGTCACCATTTGGAGTTGTATGGTATGTAACAGAACCATTCTCAGCTTTCACTGGATATACTTTTTGTACCATCTGCTTTTTGTATATGCCACTGGAGAGCCAGAATCGCCAGACCCAGACATTGCTTTTTTTATCTAATCCTACTGTGATTGTACGAACACCTGTAGCAAACATCTGTAGCACCAGAAACAATAGCACCATCTTTACCTACGAATTTCACTTCATTTGCATTTTTACTGTTTCAGAATACGCCGTATCAGTAGCTGTTCCATCTGCACCTGTTGTTTTTATCGGCAGATACAATCCAGCCCATATTACGTAAGTCACCCACTGTGGCTACTGTGTCATCAGATACAGCATCATTTACCAGATTACGTAATGCATTTTTAGCTGGTACTTTACCGTTAACATTGGGCGCATCAAAGTTAACTAAATTACTTGTTATATTATTCAATGCCGTTGGACTTGTTGTTCCTGTTTTGTCTCGTCGCTGGATTTGGATTTACCAATGCATTTTTTTCAATGGGTAACCGCTGGATCGATTGGTTCGATTACATTGTTATCTGCATCCACCCATTTACCATCTTTATTTGTTCCCACTACTGGTTTACCTGCTGCACTGATAGGCTGACCTTTTTCATTTACTTTGTAGAATTTGTCACCCAATTTATACACTGGTGTTCCATCCTTAGTTGTGTAGGATAATTTCGGAGTTCCAGTAATCTTTTCTACAAGACTGTGGATTTGAGATCCATTAATAGCATCTGTAGAAGTGCTAGAGATTTCCCCAGCAGCGATATTTTTCAATTGACGTTCAAAATCAGGTTTACCAAAAGAAACTATATCTCCCTTATTGGTTTTGTCTCCACCTGCCCATCCATAGGTAATACCATTTATAGTAGTAGATGTTTGTTTTTGTACCTTGTGAACTCTCATCTGCTACCGCACCACCACCAATAGCTACAGAGTTATCTAGGGTCCGCCGTAGCACCTGTACCGATAGACACAGTGTTGACTTTCTTAGCTTTAGCTCCTGTACCCAAAGCTAATGAAATGTCCCCAGCCTCTGCCTTAACACCAATAGCCACCTGACTTCACCAGATCTAGTATCTGCATACTGACCTCCATCCGTATGAAGGTTTTTTTACCAGTTAAGTCAGTGTAAGCACTACCAAGAGTGTCTGTTACCTCTTTCCCGTTAGAGTTTGTATACGAAATTTGTTTTCCAACAGCTTTATCTACATCATCATTACCAATGGCAATAGAAGAATTACCTTCTGAGATAGTATTCGATCCAATAGCAATGGATTGGTCACCAAAAGCACGAGCCCCTAGATTTGGCTCATTTCCCCCACCAATAGCTACTGATTGATTAACAAAGTGCCGACCAGCAATTTTATCAACACCTGCTGTAGCATGGGTACCAATGATTACATTTCGATTCCCTTCTTCAAGAGTTGCATCACCTACATGAACAGAGTGTTCCCCAGCATGAGTAATTCCGCCACCAATAGTAATCCCCCAAGTATTTACTGTCGACCCATTGTCTGATATAGTAGTACCATTAGTACTACCAATCAACACCGTTGCCTCTACTTGATTGACATTCATGACCGCTGGCGTTACCACCATAGCCATCGCTGCTGTAGCCATCACAATCGCCTTCGCTTTATTACGACCTACACGCTTAGCCAATTCTGACACGACTACATAACAGCCTTTTGTCTTATTCCAAATTACCTTGTATACGTGGTTCAAACCCATATAACTCTCCTTGTCCACACTACCTGTACAGTGTTACTACTATAAATACTACAAATATTCCAAATGCCATATCATTTTGTTATCTTAGTCAATGACCATTAATCTACAAATAGCCCCTCAGAATTTCCAAAGGCCTACAAAATAAAAAAAGTAATGATTATACATGAATCTCCACGATTGATAAACAGTACCTATACAACTGATTATTACACAATGTATTGTATCAATCTAGTTCCATTTATTTCGATATTATTATAACTGAATTTCTATACATTATCAAGCACTAGTTTTATCAACGTCCCACAAACCTAGATTCTATGAGAAATTTCACTCTATTTTAGTATGTTTATCTACTTCATATATCTTTCATTTTTGTTTACATTCCTCTATATTTTTTTAATTTTTTTATTCACTTTTTAATACAGTTTTTAGAAATTTGTGAATTTTTATTCTCTTGAATTTATAATCTAAGTGCAACTAAAAAGATTCATAGCTTTCTGATAAAAATAGTATTTGCAAAGACATCTAAAAAAATCAGGAGGAGCCATGAATCATTATACTCATTTTTACACTAAAAGAGCGAAATGCTAAAACATTTTTATTGATATAGGTAAAAAAATCAAACAGAAATTTCAATTTTACTAGGGAAAAACAAATCGTCCATATCAAGAGAAATTAAGAGAAATAGTCAAAATGGCGAGTACATACCTTGTGAAGCCCATGATAAATATAAAAATAGACGCTTTAATTGTAAAACCAAGAAAAAAAGCTAGATAATCCGAGACTATATGAATGTGTAAAAGGATTTATTTTTTTGAGGCATCAATGGTCTCCGGAACAGATTTCATCCCGATTAAAGTTTGAAAAATTCAAGCTTCACTATTAGCTACAGTACAATTTACAGGGAAATATATAATGGTCGTTTTGATGAAAAAGGACTATCACATGGAAATAGAGGAGTCATTCGCAAACTACGACATCGTGGTAAAAGTCGTCATACAAAAAACTATGAAGAAAGACGTGGCAAAATTCAAGTTAGTAATTTAATTACAGATAGACCAGATCCTGCAAATAATCGAGAACGATTAGGTGATTGGGAGGCTGATACAGTTATGGGACAAACTGGTAAGGCTTGCTTAGTAACATTGACTGATCGAAAAAAAGTAGGTATCTACTATGCAAAAAAATTGCAAAAAGAATTCATTTTTTTGGTCAAACAAGCGATGATTGAGCTTTTGGAAAATCAACCTCTAGAGACAATTACGCCAGATAGAGGAAAAGAGTTTTCTAAACATGCAGAAATTAGCCAGGAGTTGAATCTAGTAGAGTTTTATTTTCCATTTCCACATCATCCTTGGCAAAGAGGAACGAACGAAAACACCAATGGATTGTTGAGAGAATATTTCCCAAAAAGCTGTGGATATTAATCAATCAGATAGCTATGTTGAAGCAAAAAAATGAAAGAAATAAATCTTAGACCGCGCAAATGCTTAAATTGGAAAAACTCCATACGAGGTTTATCATTCAGTAGAGTTGCATTTGACTTGACAATTCAAGCTCTAAAAAAATTAAATGTGTATACTATTACTCTTTAAAAAAATTTTTCACACCTTTTTCATTATAATCATTCAAATTGTTAATTATTAATGCATTGAATTATCGAGTTATAGGACAAAATGAGTTGGTAGACTAATCCCAATCTTGTCTGCAACAGAAAAAGAGCACGATATCCCACCTCAAACAATACTTAGTACTGTTTGATCGGGTATACCGTGCTCTTTTATGTACCTACTAAGCTATAGGCATAACAAGCTCCTTAGAGGAACCTAATTCCTACTCTTTTTTTCGATTAAACGTTTAAACAATTCAGCAATTTGCTCTTGTTGTTTTTCATTTAATGCTTTTTAGTTCTTCCAATTGATCTTTTTGGATTTTTGTTTTGTGCTTCTAAGGCAGATACCTTATCTTGTAAAGTATATGCTGAGCTAATAGGTCCTTGACGGAATGTATCTTTCACAGCTGTTTCATCTGCACGAGCACCAAACTTCCAAGTCACACTAGCGTTCATCATCGTTTCATCACCATGACCATTATAGGAGGCCCCCATATGGAACATAGTAGATTCATTTTTGAAATGATTTACGCCCAATGCTAGCGCGCTAGAACCTTTATAATGTCCTAGACCTGCGGAAATTTGTGTTGGCTCCAATGGATCATACTGGATGGATTGCAAGCCCCGCTAAGGCGACTGCTTGTGCACCCATACGATTCATACGATTATTGATATTAATCGTTGTACCTCGTAATTGAGATACGTTAACTCCATCCGTATCTTTTTGTACCGGTGCCACGTTGTGAATTTGTTGCATACCGCAGAGATACCTTCTGTCATAACTGGATTGCCATCTGGACCTGTGACAGGTTTACCATTTTTATCCAATACTGGTTTATCCATACCGAAGGAGATGACACGAGTGTTATCCACTACATTTGGTTTCAAGACTCCTACAGCTCCATCATACTTATCACCAGGTTTACCATCTTGACCTACATATTTGTACTTGCCATCTGTATCTTTCATGACTGGCTTACCATCTTTGTCCAAGAAGGTAGGGTTACCATTCACATCACGAGCTACCGTGCTATTTGGAATAACTTTCAATCCTTCGTTAGTGTACTCTGTAGAGTTACCGGATTTTTTTAACTACTTCTTTTTGCTTACCTGTAGCGTGGTCGATAACTGGCTTACCATCTTTATCGAATACCTTCTCCATTTTCACTACTTCTTTTTGTTTTTCCAGTAGCGGGATCAATCACCGGTTTACCGTCTTTGTCCACTACTTTTTTTCCATTTCATCCGTAGTTGTGAAAGCAATCTTATCCCCAGATACATGGGATGTTTTATCTACACCAGTGTTTGGATCTTTCGCATTCAAGAGTAAATCTTTATTTGTTAAGGATGCTGTGTTTTCTCCGGATTTATCTGAAATATTAATTTCCTTAGGTCCCACCACAGTTTTGTTGTCATCCTTATCTTTATACGTAGTTCCTGTTGTCGCAGACGTGTTGGTATTACCGTTTGTATCTTTCAACACATTCGTTGTCGGAGTACTTGTATTCGTATTACCATCTTTATCTTTCAACTCAGATGTACTTGCCGTAGATGTGTGAGTATTACCATTTGGATCTTTCAATGTATTTCCAGTTGCTGTGTTAGCATTGATGTTGCCCTGTCGCATCTTTGATTTCAGACTTATCTGCTGTAGTCGTCGTCGTATTGCCAGCTTTTGTCCACTAAGGTAATCGTATTCACGCCGATATTAGTAGCATTATTATCTTTATCTTTGATAGTAATTGTATCCCCTGCAATCGTTGTGGATTTACCATCTTTACCATTCACACCGATAGTACCTTGGCCATCTTTGGCAGTCATAGAGATACCATTTTTGCCATCCTTGCCATTGATACCAAATGCACCATTACCATCTTTACCAACAGTAGCAGATACGACATCTTTACCGTCAGCATTTTTTTCACGATCATAGCGCCATCTTTAGCTGGAATTACATCTGCCGGAGGTATTGCTTTTTGCATTCTCCTTAGGTGTTACTGTCGTAGTTCCATCTGGATTTGTAACGATTGTTACATCGCCTTCTTTGTAGTATTGGTCTCCCACTTTCACAAGGTTGTTACCATTTTTTTATCAGTCGCTGTACCACCAGTTGTGACAGAGTCAATTTTTAGATCTCTGTTAATATCAACTTTCACATAGGTCGTTGCTTTCTTAGTACCGTCCTCGTTAAGAGCATCTACAGTTACCATAGATACATTTGTGTTAGCTCCATTTGCGAATTTCACATCGTCATTTTGGATTTACCTTGTCGTACACTTTTGCATCTTTGCTGAAGTCTTTATCAGTAGAACCAATGCCTACATTCCAACCAGAATCTTGGATTGCATTCGCCACTGCATTACCCGTTACAACTCCTGCACCGCATTCGTTACTTTGTCAGTATTAGGATCAACGTTCAATGGAGTGCCTGCTGGTTTACCGTTTTTCATCTTTGTCGAATCCTATTGGTTTACCATCTTTATCTACTTTGTAGTAATTATCACCAATCTTAACAGCATCAGTTTTGGAACCATCGCTATGAGTGATTGTTACTTTATTCGTAACTTCTCCTTCTTTGATACCTACTGTAATTTCACGAGTGCCGTCAGCCAATGTTTTACCAGTAACAGTCACACCTTGATCACCTTTTGAAGTCCACTACGTTAGCATTTTTTTCACCACATCTTTGTAGCCGTTACCATCTTTGGCAGATACAACCCAGCCCATATTTTGCAAATCACCTACTGTAGCTGCTGCGTTTTTATTCACAGGAGCATCAGCTGTGCCTTCCAAATCAATTAAGTTTCGTCGGTGTTGTAGTTAGGTGTAGTTCCTGGTGCTGTACCTTCGGTGTAGTATCTACAGATTTGGTATTCAACGTAGAACCTACCCCTGTAATTTGTGTTGGTTTGCCATCTTTAGATGTCACATTTAATGCGGAAGATGGTTGTGCATCCGTTGCATTATTTGTAGCTGGTTTTGCCGCTTCTGCTTTCATCGTTACAGGGCTTACTGGTGTCACAGGTGTTGTTGTTACATCCACTGGCGTTGCACCTTGTTTAGGAACACCGTTCTCCACATCAGCTGGTTTGTAATAGTTCTCGCCCACTTTCGTGTACGTATTACCTTTACCATCTGTGTATGTATTTGGGCTACCTACGTTCAACGTGCCAGTATCCACAGTTTTGAAAGTCACATCATCTTTCGTAGCGTATGTAATTTTACCATGTTCATCCTGTTTCACAGTCAAGTTATTGCCTGCAACCATTTCCACAGTATTACCTGGTTTAATTAACTCGCCATCATTTTTACTACCTGTCGTTAACTTTTCTCCACCGTCAGCGGATGTTTTTAAGTTAAAGCCAGAATTATTGATCGCTTCTGCTACGTTTTTGTACAGTGGCTACTTTTATTCAATCCTCGCATCATCATGTGCTTTTTGAGCGTTATTCACAGGTGTTTGTTTCTCTGCTACTTGCGCTTTTTTTATCTTCCACATCTTTTTGCAATGCTCGATCGTTAGGTTTCGCCGCCAGTGCAGTTTCCGCTGTTTTTAAAGCATCCTTCGCTGTAGCTAATTCTTTCACCGCTGCATCTAACGTATCTTTTAACTGTTTAGCCGTCGTAGTATCTACAGGTGTAGCAATAGCTCCTGTTTCTTTATTATCCGCACCTACTTCTGGTTTCATTTCACCTGTAGTTACTTTTACACCATCCTCATCAACAGTCACAGAGCCATTAGTCGCTTTCACGTTGAAAGTCACATCACTTGTGGTGTTACCCTCACGAGTTGTCACCACCGCTGTTGTGCCAAGGCCGTTGATAAAGTTTACGGTATCATAAGGTTTCACAAAGTCACGGGATTCCCCATTGTTTTGTAAATTCCAACCTGCATTTAATACGTCGGACACTGTGGCTGCATTGTTACCAATGTAGTTAGGATTTGCTGCACCGCCTCGCTGTTTTAGGGTTAGACAATTTAGCGAGATCTTCTGCTGTTAATGGTGCTTTTGTTGATGTTTTCTACATCACCGGCTTTTTTTCTGTACCATCAGGATTTGTAATTGTTTTGGATCCATCATTTACATTTGGAATGTTGTTTTTCACATTTTTTCAATGTAGTTGGTGCCTTATCTCCTTTTGTGCCGTTAGGGCCGTTTACGGATGTTACTACATCAGTTCCTGGAACTTCATCACCACTGCCATCCGCTTTTGTATTAAAGATTGGATGTCCTTGGTCATCTTTTTTTGTTTGTAGGATATACTTGTGTACCATCTGCTTTTTGTGTACACAATTGGAGTTACTGAGTTGTTAGTGGATGTTTGGTCATCTACTTTTACAGTGATGGTACGTACACCTTTGTCATCTGTTTTACCAGATACGATCGCAGTACCTTCGCCAACGAATTTCACTTCGTTTGCATTTTTCACTGTGTCGGAGTAATCCTTAGTTAAATCATCTGTTGTTTTGTTAGAAGATACAATCCAACCCATGTTACGTAGATCACCCTACAGTTGCTACTGTATTGTCGCTGACATTTGGTTGACCATTTTCTGGTTTAGACAAGTCTACTAAGTTATTACGAACTGGTGCTTTACCATTCACATCTGGATCACTGTAATTTGCTAATTTGCTAGTTACATTATCCAAAGTTGTTGGGCTTGTTGTGCCAGTTTTGTTAGCTTCCGGTGCTGGGTTAACTAAGGATGTTTTCAATGGATTTGCCGCTGTATCAATTGCGTTGATTACATTGCCATTACCATCGATAGGTTCTCCATTGTTGTTCACTTTCGTGCTTGGGTTACCTTGTTCATCGATTGGTTGACCTTTGTCATTTACTTTGTAGTATTTGTCTCCAATTTTTGGATACTGGTGTTCCATCTGCTGTAGTGTATGTCACAGGTAATCCTGTTACATTGTATGTCACATTGCTTGTGGTTCCATCTTCAGATGTTGTTACCACGGCTGTCGTGTTCACACCGTTTACAAAGTTCACAGTATCGAATGGTTTTACAAAGTCACGGGCTGCTCCATTGTTTTGTAAATTCCAACCTCGCGTTCAATACGTCAGATACCGTCGTCGCATTGTTACCTACAAATTTAGGATTTGCTACTCCATCTTTCATAGGTTTTAACAAGTCTGCTGCATCTTTGGCTGTCATTGGAGCTTTGTTGATGTTTTCCACATTTCCTGCATCTGGTTTTACTTTCCCATCTGCGTCAGTAATCGTTTTTATTTTCATCGTTTACTGCTGGAATGTTGTTTTTTTCACATTGCTCAAGGATGTCTGGACGAGTATTGCCTTGATCATCTTTAGGACCATTGATAGATGTATTTACATCACCATTTGGAATGACTTTATCATTTTCGCCTTTTTCCATCTGGAGTTGTATGGTATGTAACATTTCCTTTGTCATCCTTAATTGGATATACAGTCTTACCATCTTTATCTGTGTACACAACAGGTGTTACAGAGTTATTCGTGGATACTTGGTCATCTACTTTCACAGTAATTGTACGAACACCTTTATCATCTGTTTTACCAGTTACAGATGCTGTACCTTCCCCTACGAATTTTACTTCGTTAGTATTACGTACTTGATCGGAGTAGCTGTTACCTTGTGCAGATACTACCCAACCCATATTTTGTAAATCGCCGATAGTAGCAACGTTATTAGGGTTAGAGTTACTGAAGTCTACAAGACCCGCTTTATTATTAATCGCATTATCTTGTGGTTTTGCTGTAGGTGTAGGTGTGCCATTCGGTTGTAAGTCCGATGGTTTATACCATTTACCATCTTTTGCTTGTACTAATGGTTCACCCGCTGCATTTTTAGGTGCCAATGGATTGTCCACTGCCGTAGCCCCTGCTTCTGGAGTACCTTTATCGCTTACTTTATCTGCTGGATACCATTTACCATCGTTAGCTAATACCAATGGATTTTTCGCATCTGCTGTCGCATTTGTACCCTCTTTCAAGGATCCATCTGCATTCACTTTGCTTTGGTTCATAGTATTTACCATTGTTCGCTTTTACATAGTCTTTACCATCTGCATCCACAGCGTTGAAAGTATTCGCACCGTTTGCAACATTACCTAATTGGTTAGGAGTGCTTACATTGTTACCCTCGCTCATTTGTTGTGTTATCCACATTTGGATTTACCAAGTTTGTATTCACTGTTGTTGGTGTTGCACCATTATTTGGTGTAATTGTTGGTGTTCCGTTTGCATCTGTTGGAGGAGTTACCGTTACATTTTCACGTGGATACAATTTCTACCATTGTTCGCACGTACATAACCATTTGTTGGTTCACCTTTATCGTTTCTTGCGATGTCTGGTGTGCCATCTGGATTTGTACGGTAGAACACATCGCCTACTTTTACCACTGGTACTTGTTTACCTGTTGTTGGATCTGTGATTGTGTTGGATACAGGAAGGCCAGTTACATTCACTTGTACATGAGATGTTAAGTTGTCATCTGTTGTTACCGTTACTGTTGTGTTACCACCATTACGGAAGTTCACAGTATCATATGGTTTTACGAAGTCTTTCGCAGTGCCATTGTTTTGTAAATTCCAACCTGCATTCAATACGTCAGATACTGTAGCTGCGTTGTTGCCAATGTACTTAGGATTTGTTTGTCCTTCTTTTGTTTTTCGGATTTGCCAATGCTGCAGCTTCTTCTGCTGTTAATGGTGCCTTATTAATGTTTGTTACATCGCCGGCTGTTTCATTTCCATCTGTATCAGTAATTGTTTTAGAACCATCATTTACATTTGGAATGTTGTTCTTCACATTATTCAAGGATGTCGGACTATTTGTACCTTTTTGGTCCGTTAATTGTTGTTTTTTTACTGGACCTGTTACATCCTCTCCTTTTCCATCTGGTTTGGTATTGAAGATTTGGTTACCATTATTATCTGTTTTACCAGTTGGATATACTTGTTTGCCATCTTTATCTGTGTACACCACAGGTGTTACCGCATTGTTCGTAGACGTTTGGTCATCTACTTTGACAGTGATTGTACGAACATCACCTTCTGTTTTACCAGATACAATAGCTGTACCTTCGCTCTACAAATTTCACTTCGTTTGCGTTTTTTTCACTGTTGCAGAGTATTCATCAGCAGTGACTGCACCATTTTCACCTGTTGTTTTGTTAGAAGATACAATCCAACCCATATTGCGTAGATCACCTACAGTTGCCACTGTGTTGTCGCTTACATTCGGTTGACCATTTTCTGGCTTAGACAAGTTTACTAAACTATTACGAACTGGGTCTTTACCATTTACTGGAGCATCCTTGTAATTTTCCAATTTGCTAGTTACATTATCCAAAGTTGTTGGACTTGTTGTGCCAGTTTTATTAGTTTCCGGTGTTGGGTTTACCAAGGATGTTTTTAATGGATTTGCTGTTGTATCAATTGGGGTGATCACATTGCCATTACCATCGATAGGTTCTCCATTGTTGTTCACTTTCGTGCTTGGATTACCTTGTCCATCTACTGGTTGACCTTTGTCATTTACTTTGTAGTATTTATCTCCAATTTTAGATACCGGTGTACCATCTGCTGTTGCGTATGTCACAGGCAAGCCTGTTACGTTATATGTTATATTACTTGTTTTACCATCATCAGATGTTGTTACAACGGCTGTTGTATTTAAACCGTTTACAAAGTTCACAGTATCATATGGTTTTTACAAAATCTTTCGTCGCGCCATTGTTTTTGTAAGTTCCAACCTCGCTTGTAATACATCACCCTACAGTGGTCAGTGTTGTTTTTTTGTTTACTTGGTCAGTTCCTGTTCCCAATGTTGGTGCTGTTGCACTAGTCGTTGGAGCATTAGTACCTGTTTTAGCACCTTCCAAGTTGCCTTCTACATTAGACAATGTAGTTGGACTTGTAGGGTTCCTTTTTGGTCCATTAATTGTTGTTTTTTTACTGGACCCTGTTACTTCCTCTCCTTTTCCATCCGGTTTTGTATTGAAGATTTGGTTACCATCTGGACCTACTTTACCAGTTGGATATACTTGTTTGCCATCTTTATCTGTGTATACCACAGGTGTTACCGCATTGTTCGTAGACGTTTGGTCATCTACTTTGACAGTGATGGTACGCACATCGCCTACTGTTTTTACCAGATACGATAGCTGTACCTTCGCCTACGAATTTCACTTCGTTTGCATTTTTTTCACTGTTGCGGAGTATTCATCAGCAGTGACTGCACCATTTTCACCTGTTGTTTTATTAGAAGATACAATCCAACCCATGTTACGTAGATCGCCTACTGTAGCAGCTGTGTTATCGCTTACTTTTGGTGCATCTCCATTTGTTGGTTTGGATAAATCAACTAAGCCACGGTTTTTTTATCCGTTGTTCCCCGGTACATCAGCATTATTTACTTGATCACCATATTTGTCCAAGCCAGATGTTACATTGCCTAATTGTGTAGCTGTTGTTGTATTAGGTTTATCTCCTACCGGTGTTGGATTAACTAACGCAGTTTTTTTAATGGTTTTGTTGTATCAATTGGTTCAATTACATTGTTATTTTTCATCAACCAATTTACCATCATTATTTTTTTGCCTACTGCTCTGGTTTACCCGCTTCACTGATAGGTTGACCTTTATCATTAACTTTGTAGTATTTATCTCCTACTTTAGATACTGGTGCGCCATCTTCTGTTGTGTATGTCACAGGTAATCCTGTTACGTTGAAAGTCACATCGCTTACAGTACCTTCTGCATTCGTTGTCACTACCGCTGTAGTATTACCACCGTTCACGAAGTTCACAGTATCATATGGTTTTTACGAAGTCTTTCGCAGTGCCATTGTTTTTGTAAGTTCCAACTCGCTTGTAATACATCACCTACGGTTGTCTGCATTGTTTTTTATTGACTTGGTTAGCTTCTGTTCCCAATGTTGGTGCTGTTGCACTAGTCGTTGGAGCATTAGTACCTGTTTTTAGCCCTTCCAAGTTGCCCTCTACATTAGACAATGTAGTTGGACTTGTGGTTCCTTTTGGTCCGTTAATTGTTGTTTTTACTGGACCTGTTACTTCTCTCCTTTTTCCATCCGGTTTTTGTATTGAAGATTTGGTTACCATCTGGACCCTACTTTTACCAGTTGGATATACTTGTTTGCCATCTTTATCTGTGTACACCACAGGTGTTACCGCATTGTTCGTAGACGTTTGGTCATCTACTTTGACAGTGATGGTACGCACATCGCCTACTGTTTTACCAGATACGATAGCTGTACCTTCGCCTACGAATTTCACTTCGTTTGCATTTTTCACTGTTGCGGAGTATTCATCAGCAGTGACTGCACCATTTTCACCTGTTGTTTTTATTAGAAGATACAATCCAACCCATGTTACGTAGATCGCCTACTGTAGCAACTGTGTTATCGCTTACTTTTTGGTGCATCTCCATTTGTTGGTTTGATAAACTCAACTAAGCCACGGTTTTTTATCCGTTGTTCTCGGTACATCAGCATTATTTACTTGATCACCATATTTGTCCAAGCCAGATGTTACATTGCCCTAATTGTGTAGCTGTTGTTGTATTAGGTTTATCTCCTGCTGGTGTTGGATTAACTAACGCAGTTTTTAATGGTTTTGTTGTATCAATTGGTTCAATTACATTGTTATTTTCATCAACCAATTTACCATCATTATTTTTGCCTACTGTCGGTTTACTCGCTTCACTGATAGGTTGACCTTTATCATTAACTTTGTAGTATTTATCTCCTACTTTAGATACTGGTGCGCCATCTTCTGTTGTGTATGTCACAGGTAATCCTGTTACGTTGAAAGTCACATCGCTTACAGTACCTTCTGCATTCGTTGTCACTACCGCTGTAGTATTACCACCGTTCACGAAGTTCACAGTATCATATGGTTTTACGAAGTCTTTCGCAGTGCCATTGTTTTGTAAGTTCCAACCTGCTTGTAATACATCACCTACGGTTGCTGCATTGTTTTTATTGACTTGGTTAGCTTCTGTTCCCAATGTTGGTGCTGTTGCACTAGTCGTTGGAGCATTAGTACCTGTTTTAGCCCCTTCCAAGTTGCCCTCTACATTAGACAATGTAGTTGGACTTGTGGTTCCTTTTGGTCCGTTAATTGTTGTTTTTACTGGACCTGTTACTTCCTCTCCTTTTCCATCCGGTTTTGTATTGAAGATTTGGTTACCATCTGGACCTACTTTACCAGTTGGATATACTTGTTTTGCCATCTTTATCTGTGTACACCACAGGTGTTACCGCATTGTTCGTAGACGTTTGGTCATCTACTTTGACAGTGATTGTACGAACATCGCCTTCTGTTTTACCAGATACGATAGCTGTACCTTCGCCTACGAATTTCACTTCGTTTGCATTTTTCACTGTTGCGGAGTACTCATCAGCAGTGACTGCACCATTTTCACCTGTTGTTTTGTTAGAAGATACAATCCAACCCATGTTGCGTAGATCACCCTACAGTCGCCACTGTGTTGTCGCTTACATTCGGTTGACCATTTTCTGGCTTAGACAAGTTTACTAAACTATTACGAACTGGGTCTTTACCATTTACTGGAGCATCCTTGTAATTTTCCAATTTGCTAGTTACATTATCCAAAGTTGTTGGACTTGTTGTACCAGTTTTATTAGTTTCCGGTGTTGGGTTTACCAAGGATGTTTTTAATGGATTATTGGTAATGTTGACTTCAGAAATTGGTTGTCCATCTTCACCAACTGGTACGCCATTTTCATTAATTTTTTTGTAGTCTGGTTTACCATTGGCATCCACTGGCTGACCTTGTTCGTTAACTTTGTAGTATTTATCTCCAATTTTGGATACTGGATTTCCATCTTTGTCAGTATATGTGATAGGCAAGCCTGTTACGTTGTACGTTACATTGCTTGTTTTACCATCTACTGTAGATACTACTGCTGTTGTATGTAAACCATTTACAAAGTTTACTGTGTCATATGGTTTTACAAAGTCTACAGTCGCACTCATTGTTTTTGTAAGTTCCAACCTCGCGTTTAATACGTCACCTACAGTAGCTGCATTATTTGGATTGATATATTTGTCGCCATCTTTATTCGTTGTATTTGGCGCTGTCGCATTGGTTATCGGTGCTATTGTATTTGTTTTAGCTCCATCCAAGTTACCTTCTACATTAGACAATGTTGTTGGGCTTGTTGTGCTTGTTTTGTCTGCTGCTGGTTTCGCATTCACCACAGATGTTGTTAATGGATTATTTGTAATGTCCACATCAGGAACTTCATGTCCATTTGCATCAAGTGGCTTACCATCTTTGTTGAATTTAGTAACCGGAGCACCATTACCATCTACTGGTTGACCTTGATCGTTAACTTTGTAGTATTTATCACCAATTTTTGTCACTGGTGTACCATCTGTTGTTGTGTATGTCACAGGCAAGCCTGTTACATTATACGTTACATTGCTTGTTGTACCATCTACTGTAGATACTACAGCTGTCGTGTTTAACCCATTCACAAAGTTTACTGTATCATATGGTTTTACGAAGTCTACAGCTGTACCATTACCTTGTAAGTTCCAACCTGCATTCAATACGTCGGATACTGTAGCAGCATTATTTGGATTGATATAGCTGTCGCCAGTTTTATTCGTTGTATTTGGCGCTACTTTAGATGTAGTCGCATTACTTGGATCTGTCGCTGTATTTGTAGTGTCGCTATTTTTTTAGTATCAGGAAGGTTAGATTTTATATTAGACAATGTTGTCGGAGTGGTTGTTCCTTTTGGTCCATTCACAGAGGTAATGACTTCTGTACTTGGAATTTCTTTACCAGATCCATCTGGATTTTCAAAGAACTTAACTGTCTTAGTTCCATTTCCATTATCTACTTCTTGTGGATATACTTTTGTACCATCTGCTTTCGTATAATTCACAGGAGTCACCGTCTTATTAGTACCTGTTTGATTATCTACTTTCACAGTAATCGTACGTACATTGCCCGCTGTTTTACCAGATACAATCGCACTTCCTTCGCCAACAAATCTCACTTCATTAGCATTTTTCACAGCCTCTGAATATTCATCAGCAGTAACTGCACCATTGGCTCCTGTAGTTTTATCAGAAGACACAATCCAACCCATATTACGGATATCTCCGACCGTTGCCACTGTATCATTCGTTACATTTGTATTTGTTAAGTCACGTAAACTATTTTTTAATGGCTCTTTACCATTCACTGGATCTGCTTTGTAATTTTTCCAACTTGCTTGTCACATTATCCAAGGTAGTAGGACTTGTTGTGCCTGTTTTGTTAGTTTTTCGGTGCTGGATTCACTAAGGATGTTTTTTTACAGGATTATTAGTTGTATTAATCGGATCGATAACCTTACCCGCATCATCCACTGGTTTACCATCTTTGTTCACCTTCGTACTTGGATTACCTTTTAGCATCTAATGGTTGACCTTTCTCGTTAACTTTGTAGAATTCATCTCCAATTTTAGATACTAGATTACCATCTTTATCAGTATAGGTAATCGGTAAACCTGTTACGTTATAGGTAACATTGCTTGTTTTACCATCCACAGTAGATACTACAGCTGTAGTATTCACACCGTTTACAAAGTTCACTGTGTCATACGGTTTTTACAAAATCTACTTCTGTTCCATTACCTTGCAAGTTCCAAACTGGCGTTTAACACATCACCAACAGTAGTCATGATTTGTCGGGTTCACTTCGTTAACAGAGGTTCCCAATGTTGGAGTCGCATGTGATTTAGTAGCAGTATTTGGGCCTGTTGTAGTGTCGCTATTTTTTTAGTATCAGGAAGGTTAGATTTTACATTAGAAATCGCATTACCACCATTATTCAAACCATTTTGGTTCAATGTCACTGTGTTTTTTAGGTGTACCCGCTGTTGGATCTGCTGGTTTTGTAATCGTGATTCCTTCTGGAGTGATATTAACTGTATTATTCTTAGCATCTTTAAATTCAGCGCTTGTTAAACCAGTTAATGCTGGGTTTAAGGAATAGGTAAAGTTTTTACGATCTTGTTTAATTGATAAATTATCCCCCTGCTTTTGAAAGTTACTGTCTCCCCAGCCTTTGATTAGCTCTGGAGCATTACCAGTAACTGTGCCTGTATCATCCTTATCTGCAGTCGCTTTCCAACCCATTTCTGTCAATGCAGTCACTAATTGGTCAGCAGTCACTAATTTACCATCATTTGTATTAGCTGTTGGCACTCCATCTTTACCAGTAGTAATCGTAGCTGTTTTTTTGGAGTTATTGTAATCGTATCTTTAGTCGCTGTTACTTCTAATAAGTCGCCATTGCTAGATTTAACAGTAAATTTAATACCACCTTTTTTATCTAGTTCTTGTTCATCTGTTTCTGTAGCAGCACTTGTTCCGTTCTGACCAGCTAATTTAATCTTATTTTTTTAGCTACTGCATGGAATTGACTACCGTTAATAGCATCTTTAGAATCCGCAGAGATGTCACCATCTTGTACATTCGTAATTTTTTTACTGGCGTTGTGTTATCAGAACCAGATACTTTAATATCTCCTGCGTCAGTTTTACTGAATTTAGGTCCTTGATTGCCACCTATTTGTACAGTGTTGAAAGATACATCGTCTCTAGTAGTAAAGGTAAATTTACTACCCGCTTGTGTAATCTTGATGTTTTTATCTGCTTCAAATGTTACTTTATCACCAGCTTTTACAAGTTGGTTAGTTGCTGTTGCACCTAATTCACTGCGCTTGTCGTCAGCAGATGTAGCTGTCCATGCAGCATTGTTAATTGCCTCTACAACATTACTTACTGTAGCAATTTTATTTTCATCACCTGTTTTTGCTACAACAGTTCCTGCTGTATTACCTTCTGTAACCTTGTTAATCGTACCAGTGTTAACTGTTAAGCCAGTATCCCCTGTCTTAATCGTAGTATTGTCAGTTTTTACTTTTTAAACCATCATCAGTTACTTCTAAAGACTTATCTGCTTTTTTTACGGCAACACCAGCATCAGTTACCTCTAAAGACTTATCTCCTGGTTTTACAGTAATTTTGTTATCTGTAGTTTTTTCTAAACCTTTACCAGTGTTTACATTGTATTTAATTTTAGAGGTTGTCTGATCTGTTGTTTCTACGACAGCTGTTGTATCCCTCACCATTAACAAAGTTCACAGTGTCATATGGTTTCACGAAATCTTTCGTCGCATCATTATTTTGTAAGTTCCAACTCTGCGTTCAATACATCACCCTACAGTGGTTGCATTGTTTTTTGTTTACTTGGTCAGTTCCTGTTCCCAATGATGGGGCTGTTGCGCTAGTTGTTGGTGCGTCTGTACCCGCTTTAGCACCTTGTAAGTTGCCTCGCTACATTTGTAATTGGATTACCACCATTGTTTAAACCATTTTGGTTCAATGTAACAGTGTCTGCATCAGTAGCATTAGGCTTTTTTTAAAGGAAACTCCATTTGGTGTAATCTTCACCGCATTATTGTTACCATCTTTGAATTCAGCACTTGTTAAGCCAGTTAAGTCTGTTTTCAAGGAATAGATAAAGTTTTTACCATCTTGTTTTAATCGCTAAATTATCGCCGGCTTTTGAAAGTCACTGTATTACCAGCTTTGATTAGCTCTTCAGCAGCGCCAGTACCAATTATAGTACCCGTGCCATCTGTGCTCGCTGTCGCTTTCCAGCCCATTTCTGTTAAGGCATTGACTACTTCATCCGCAGTCACTAATTTACCATTTGTCGTAGTTGCCGTTGGCACACCACCTGTTGTTGTAATGGTACCAGTTTTTGGAGTTAATGTGATTGTACTGCCGGTCGCTTCTACATGTAACAAGCTTCCATCGCTAGATTTAACAGTAAACTTAATAGGATCTTGTTGAGTTAGAGTTTGTGGTTCTGTTTCGCCAGTCGCCTCGTTTCCATTTTTGACCACCTAATTTAATTGCTTTTATTCGCTAGTTTATGGATTTGACTACCGTTGATGGCATCTTTAGAGCTGTCGGAGATAGTTCCATCTGCTACATTTGTAATTTTTTTACCGACTTTGTATCAGTTTTTATCAGATACCTTAATATTTCCATCAGCTGTTGCAGAGAATTTTGGACCTTCACTATTACCTATTTGCACAGTGTTGAAAGAAGGATTCTCTACCGTAGCGAAAATAATTTTACCATTTGTGTTATGCGTTACATCTAGGTTTTTACCAGCAATCATTTCTATAGTATTGCCGGCTTTAATGGATTCACCCGTTGCAGTTACAGTACTACCTGTATTTCTTGTACCTCCTGTAATAGCACTTGCTTTCAATGTGAAAGCAAAGATTATTTACAGCATCTACTACAGAATCTACGGTAGCAATTTTGCCAGTATCTCCATTTGTTACTTTCATAGTGCCAGGAGTAGTACCAGCTTCGATACCACCAGTAACAACTTTTAATCCATTAGTAGGGTCAGTTGTAATCGTAGTGCCATCTGTTTTAACTTTGACACCATCTTTGTTTTACTTCTAACGATTTATCTGCCGGTGTTACAGTAATTTTTGTTATCTGTAGTTTTTTTCTAAACCATTACCAAGATTTACGCTATATTTTACAGTAGATGTTCTACCATCATTTGTAGTTGCTACAGCTACTGAAGTTCCATCACCATCGATGAAATTCACAGTGTCATATGGTTTCACGAAGTCTTTCGCTACACCTTTTTCTTGTAAGTTCCAACCCGCGTTCAATATATCGCCTACTGTGGTTGCATTATTTTTTTGTTTACTTCGTCAGCTCCCTCGCCCCCCAATGTTGGTGCTGTTGCGCTAGTTGTTGGTGCGTCTGTACCGCTTTAGCACCTTGTAAGTTGCCTCGCTACATTCGTAATCGGGTTACCACCGTTATTTAAAACCATTTTGGTTTAATGTCACTGTGTTTTTCAGTTGTGCCCTGCTGGTTTTGTAATGGTAATACCAGTTGGAGTAATTTTTTACTTTATTATCTCCATCTTTAAACTCAGCGCTTGTTAAACCAGTTAATGCTCGGGTTCAAGGAGTAGATAAAGTTTTTACCATCTTGTTTAATTGATAAATTATTACCCGCTTTGAAAGTTACTGTATCACCAGCTTTTGATTAGCTCTTCAGCAGCCGCCAGTACCAATCATACTACCCGTGCCGTCTGTGCTCGCTGTCGCTTTCCAGCCCAGTGTCTTTTAAAGCATTGACTACTTCATCAACAGTCACTAATTTACCATTTGTCGTAACTGCAGTTGGTACACCATCTGTTGTCATAATGGTACCAGTTTTTGGGAGTGATTGTAATCGTATCACCGTTTGCATCTGCCGTTATATCTAATAACTTACCATCACTAGATTTAACAGTAAATTTAATTCCGCCTTGTTTATCTAGCTCTTGTCCAGCTGTTTCTGTAGCAAGATCTCGTTCCATTTTGACCAGCTAATTTAATAGTATTCTTAGCTACTGCGTGGAATTGACTGCCATTAATAGCATCTTTGGATGTTTTTAGTGATATCACCGTCTTTTACATTCGTAATTTTTTTACCGGGTTTGTACCATCTTTATCAGATACCATAATATTTCCACCAGAGGTTGCAGAGAATTTCGGACCCTCATCACCTATTTGCACAGTTTCGAAAGAAGGGTTCTCTACTGTAGCGAATGTGATTTTACCGTTTTTATTATGTTTTACCTCTAGGTTTTTTTGCCAGCGATCATTTCTATAGTGTTGCCAGCTTTTAATGAGCTCACCCGTTGCTTTTTGCAGTACTATTTGCATTTAGTGTACCACCATCAGCACTTGCTTTTTAATGTGAAAGCGATTATTCACAGCCTTTACTACAGAATCTACGGTAGCAATTTTACCAGCGTCTCCATCTGTTACTTTCACTGTACCAAGATTAGTACCAGTTGTAACAGGTTCGATTTCACCAGTGACAACTGTTAATCCACTATCTCCTGTAGTAATCGTAGTGCCATCTGTTTTAACTTTTAACACCATTTTTTTGTTTACTTCTAACGATTTATCTGTCTGGGTTTTTATGGTAATTTTGTTAGCACTATTTTTTTCTAAACCATTACCTAGGTTAACATCGTATTTCACAGTAGATGTTCTGTTATCTGTAGTGTCTACCACAGCTGTTGTGCCATTGCCATCCACAAAGTCTACAGTGTCATATGGTTTTACGAAATCTTTTTCTTCACTGTTATTTTGTAAGTTCCAGCCAGCTTGTAATACATCGCCCACTGTGGCTGCATTGTTTTTAATAGTACTTGCATTATTAGGTGCTGTTGCATTAGTCGTTGGTTCTGCACTATTTGGTTTAGCACCTTCTAGGTTGCCTGCTACATTGGCAATAACATTGCCACCATTATTTAAGCCATTTTTTTGTTACAGATACTGGTTTTTTTACCATTAGCAACAGGTGTGATTGTTACACCGTCACCATTAATCGTTGTTACATCACCTGCAGTATTTTTTGAACTCAGCACTTGTTAACCCTGAAAGCTCTTTTTGACAACCTAAAGCGAATACTACTTGTATCCTCATACGTTACACCAATATTATTCTCAGATAATTTATCTTTATCTGCGCTGCCTCGTAAGTTCAAACGACTATCTGCCATACTTTTAGCAACTACTTTTTTTCTTAAGGGCATCCGCACTCTTTTCCGTCGCTTCTACCCCTTCAATTTTACCCGCTGTAGAATCATCAGCTCCGTAAAAATACACAGGATCGGCTGTCAAATGTTTCAATACACCATAGAACTGGGAACCATTGATGGCATCTGTAGAGTTTTTCCGAAACATTGCCTCGTCGCCACGTTTTTTTCAATTGACGTTCATAGTCTGCCTTACTGAAGGACACCACGTCACCAGCAAGGGTATTTTTCCCACCCGCCCGTGTAAACTTAAGATTATTAATTATTGCCTCTGTTTCTTTTTGTGCCCGCTTTTTTTCCGTAGTAGCACCACCACCGATAGCTACGGCATTATCTCGATCTGCTGTGGCACCTGAACCGATAGCCACACCATTGACAACTTTTGCTTTAGCGGCAGTACCCAAAGCTAATGAAATATCGCCCGCCTCAGCTTTTACACCGATTGCTACAGCAGCTTTCTCCTGCAGAAGTATCGGCATATTGTCCTCCATCCCACTTTAAATTTTTTTACCGGTTAATTTATTATATGCAGTACCAATCGTGGCCGTCGACCGATTTCCTCCAAATCTGTATAGGTAGTCATGATTTCATCTGTTTTATTCACATCATCATTACCGATAGCAATAGAGGAGTTACCTCTTGCAATCGTGTTTGAACCAATGGCGATAGACTGATCTCCATACGCACGAGCGCCTTCACCAGCCTCACGCCCTGCCCCAATCGCTACAGATTGATTAAAGGCACCATCTTTCGGTGGATTACCAGCGAGAATTCTTATCATCGTAACCGACCGAGGCATATGTACCGATGACTACATTTCTACTACCCATACTACCACTGTAATCACCAATATGAACAGATGCGTCACCAGCATTCTTAATAGCACGACCAATAGTAATCCCCTTATCAAATACTTTCGATTCTTGATTATTTATCTTAGTAACAGTTTCTGTATTATTCTCAGTAGCGCCAATCAACACCGTCGCCTCTACTCGATCTACATTCATAACCGCCGGTGCCACAGCCACAGCCATGGACATCGCCGCCGTAGACATAACAATCGCTTTTGCCTTGTTGCGGCCTACACGTTTTGCCATCTCTGATACGACTACATAGCGCCTCTTTGTCTTACTCCAAATTACTTTATATATACGGTTCAATCCCATAAATTCTTCCTCCTTCAGTACTCCCTGTACTCCCTGTACTGTCTATACAACATGTAAACTCTACAACACTCCTCTATAGGATACTATTTGCATTAGGTTCACTTATATCACGATGTAGCATACTGTAATAAAACTACAAATAAACCTTCGGTTCCCCAAAGGTTTTAACGTGAAAAAGCAATCTATTCGTGAACTATGTATCTCTTCTACCATTCGTAGATACTCTGTATTACAAAAATATATTGCATCAACCAAGTTCAACTTATTTCGATATTATTATATATGAATTTCTATACAATAGCAAGTATAATTCGGGAAATATCCTTATATATATTGACTTTACGATATTTATCGATATCTTTTTACACACTATTTCCACTTCATTTTTTTCTTTCATTTTTGGTTATAAATTCATATTTATCTTAATTTTTATTCATTATATAGGTGTTTGATGAGAGTTTATGAATTTTTATTCTCCTATATTTTTTTAAAATGGCATTACCTATATCACATTCATACACTTCTTACCTCCCCATTTTTATTCAAAATGTTTATTTTTAATACACAAACATATACTATTTATTTATGAATTTTTAGCCTTATTTTTCTATGATACTCATCATGAATTAGAAATTATATATTTCTTTTTCCAACACAAAATCTCCAAAACGTAAACATACCTATGATAATTCAGAGCTCCTTTATACTGCACCTATAACCTATACTATAATTAAGACAACAAAGGAGTTTGCAGATAATACCGCCACAAGCTCCCCTGATGATCAGTTCAAGATAGCATAGACGTGCTCTCTCCTTCCGCTGAGGAACACATTTACGAGTAGTAGCCTTTGTGGCGTTCCTTTCTACCCTAAATCAGGCAACCCCAAGAAGAGCGTGGTATATCCCAGAGTAAACCTCAGTGTAACGTAAGTTTACGGCGGGATGTGCCACGCTCTTCCAATCCCCTGAGGAACGCCGTTAAGCGTAGCAACCTTTGTGGCGTTCCCTTTCTACCTAACATACACAAACGCAAGAAGACCGTAACATACCCTGAACAAACCTACCGTAGGGATCAGTTTGAGAAGGGGTGTACTGGTCTTCCTTTATCTTATTTAATTACGAATGCCACAAGGCTACATAGCGTCACAAGTGACGATTCATAGCTGAAATAAGCGAGGATTGTATTACACCCATAACCTATGCTATAATTAAAACAACAAAAGAAGAGCCATCGACGTCTGCTAGCGTCAGGCTCATCTCAAAGGTATTCAAATTGAAATGGCCTAACGTGTATAAGTACTGGTAATACTTATTGTTACGTTAGGCTTTTTTTCATTAATCGATTTATTTAAACCAATCAATGAGATGAACTAAAAACTTTAGAATTAAAAATCAATACATCGATTTTTCTAAACTTTTTCATAGTACCACCTCCACCCATAATAGGAAGAGATGAGCCTAACAACACGTCAATGACTCTTTGTTTTTATTATAGCACAATATATTCGTATTGTTTATGTAAACTTAATACCAATCTGAACAGCAAACTAAGCAAAGCGCAAGTTTGCAACTGACGCCGCCACAAGCTCCCTAATGATCAGTTCAAGATGGCATCGTCGTGCTCTTTCCTTCCGCTGAGGAACGCCATTACGAGTAGTAGCCTTTGTGGCGTTCCTTTCTACCTAAATCACACAAACACAGAAGACCGCAACATGCTCCTGAACAAACCTACCGTAGGATCAGTTTGAGAAGGAGTATGTTGCGGTCTTTCCTTTACACAAATTAGCTATTCGAACGCCACAAGGCTACATAGCGAAACAAGTGACGTTGTATTTAACTCTGAACTATGCTATACTTGGAGTATCAAAAAGAGAGCCATTAACGTGCGGTTAGCGTTAGGCTCATCTCGGAACAACAAAATGTGATGATGCCTAACGTGTATAAGTACTGGTTATACTTATCTTTACGTTAGGCATTTTCATTGTCTATTTAAATAGATCTTTAAACAGGTCAATGATACTTACTATTACAGAAATTAGATAAAGCAATAAAGTATACTTTTCATACTTTTCTCATAGTATCACCTCCTCCTATATTAGGAAGAGACGAGCCTAACTCACGTTAGTGACTCTCATACCACCATTATACACCTAGACATACATTATGCGAAATAACAACATTATGAATATCCTCTGAGGAACGCCATTACGAGTAGTAGCCTTTGTGGCATTTGTAATATTCCTATTAACTGTGCTATAATTAAACCAACAAAAGAAGAGCCATCGACGTCTGCTAGCGTTAGGCTCATCTCAAAAAAAGTATAAAACTTAGATGCGCCTAACGTGTGAGGTCCGGTAAACCTCATTTCGTTAGGCGTTTTCGTTAGCTATAAAAAGCAACGAATAACTTCTACGGTTAACATAGAAAATTGAATCAATAAAGATAATTTTTCATATGTAGTCATAATACCACCTCCTCCCAAAGTAGGAAGAGATGAGCCTAACAACACATCAATGGCTCTTACATTTTTTTATTATAGCACAATCTATTCGTACTGTTTATATAATTTTAATCCCCTAGCAATCAGCAAACTAAGCAAAGCGCAAGTTTGCAAATGACACTATCCCCTGAGGAACGCCGTTAAGCGTAGCAACCTTTGTGGCGTTCCTTTCTACCTAAATCACACAAACGCAAGAAGAGCACGACATGTTCCGGAGCAAACCCTAACCACTGTATCAGTTTGCGTAGGAATATGTCGTGCTCTTCCCTTTGCACAAGTTAGCTATACGAACGCCACAAGGCTACATAACGTCACAAGTGACGACTTACTTTTTGATCCAAGGCATCAATTTACGTAATTCGCCGCCCACTTCTTCTACTTGATGTGCTGCAGATTGTTTACGTTGTTCGTTAAGGTATGGGTAACCTGCTGCATAGTCACCAAGGAATTGATCAGCAAATTTGCCGTCTTGGATATCTTTCAATACACCGCGCATAGCTTCTTTCGTCTGCTGGGATTACTTTTTGGTCCTGTAATATAGTCACCGAACTCAGCTGTGTTGGAGATGGATTTACGCATTGTTTCGAAACCACCTTCGTAGATCAAGTCGATGATTAATTTCATTTCATGAACACATTCAAAGTATGCGTTAACTGGGTTGTAACCAGCTTTCTACCAATACTTGAAACCAGTTTGCATCAATGCACATACACCACCGCAAAGTACTGCTTGTTCACCGAATAAGTCAGTTTCAGTTTCTTGACGGAAGTCAGTTTCCAAAATACCGGAACGGCCACCGCCTACACCAGATGCCCATGCCAATGCCACTTCTTTAGTGTCTCCACTTGGATCTGCGTATACAGCGTACAAGCAAGGAACGCCAGAACCTTCTTGGAATGTACGACGTACTAAGTGACCGTGGCCTTTAGGAGCTACCATGAATACGTTTACGTCAGCAGATGGTTTTAATTTTACCGAAATGAATGTTGAAACCATGAGCAAATGCCAAGTACGCACCTTTGTTTAAGGTTAGGAGCGATGGATTTTTCGTATGTTTCTGCTTGCAATTCATCTGGAATCAAGATCATCACAACGTTCTGCACCTTTTTACAGCCTCGCCTGTTTCTTTTTACTACGAAACCAGCTTCTTCTGCTTCTTTCCAAGATTTGGAACCTTCACGAAGACCGATTTGTACGTCCATGCTCGCTTTCTTTCAAGTTCAACGCATGCGCATGACCTTGGGAACCGTAGCCAAGAACTGTAATTTTTTTACCTACTAATGCTTGTAGATTGCAATCTGCATCATAAAATACTTGTGTGCCTAAAATGTTACCTGCCATTGTGATAACCTCCTACTTTGTAATACATAATGATGTTTATAATTTACTAGATTTTCTAGTGAAATTCAACTAATTTTTCAGCCTTTCGGCTTACTGATTTACCATACTTAATATGATAAATTGGTATGATTAAAAAAATATCTTTGTACACCCTATAAAAACATTTTTATGAAAGCACTTGCAGCCAAGGTCGATCTTGGACCCAAGTTACTTTCACAGATAAACCATAGAGTGCCGATAAAATCTCATCGGTAATGACCTCTCGTTTCGGCCCCGATTGAAAGATTTTTGCCTTCTTTTAATAGTGCCACATGGGTCACTGTGGGAAGGATTTCCTCGATTTGGTGCGTCACGTAGATAAACGGACAAGGACTGTCCTGAGTCCCACGTTGATTGAGATGACGGAGCAATTGTTCTCGGCCCGGTACGTCTAACCCATTGCATGGTTCATCTAAGATGAGCAAGTCTGGACTTGTCATCAAGGCACGACCAATGAGAGCTCGTCGCTGTTCACCGGTGGACAATAACCCAAAATGTCGATGTTCCAAATGTGACAACCCCATATCTGCTAGGACCATATCACAGTGTTGTTCTTCTTCCTCTGTCACTTCTCGATACACACCGATAGTGCCATGGGCTCCAGAGAGCAAAATTTGTCGCACCGTTTCGTCTCGCATAGTACGTTCAAATTGCCCTAAGGTAGAGCTGACGAATCCGATGCGATCTTTTACATCTTTCCACACGCATTGTCCAAAGGTATGTCCTAGAACACGCACCTCACCACGGGTGGCACAGGTGTAGGCCATAATCATGCCCAGCAAGGTGGACTTACCTGCCCCATTGAGGCCGAGCAATGCCCAATTTTCCCCTGTGTTCACATGCCAATCTACACCTTGCAAAATCGCTTCCCCATTGCGGACGAAGGTAATCCCTTCATAATGTAACAACTCACCTTGTTTCGGTTCTGCTATGGTCATTACATTTTTTCTCCACGACTCATAGCGGTGCAACCTGTTTTTCGCAATTTCCAGAATGCCATATTCTTTCATAATTTCTATGAAAGCATCGAGTTTTTGTGTTTCTCCTGTAATTTCTATCACGATAGAGCTAGGTCCTACGTCAAGTACATTGCCACGGTACACATCTGCTAATTGGATGATTTGTGGTCGTACCGACACATCCGCTTTTACCTTAATAAGCATCAATTCACGGCGCACCACTTGTTCTGGAGAGAACACTTTCACTTTGATGGCATCCACTAGTTTGTAGATTTGTTTTTGGATTTGGTCCAATTGCACTTCGTCTGTTTCCACCGTTAAGGTAATCCGAGCTTGATCCTTTGGAATGGAAATGCCCGATGTCATTTGGGTTACGGAATAGCCACGACGATTGAACAATGAAAGGATTCTAGCCCCGATACCGGTTTGTTTTTTTGTAATCACTAACACTTGGTGTTGTTGTACTTTACTCATTGTCAGGGCCTCCTTTCAATCCCATCATATCTTTGGCTGTGCAACCGGCTGGAATCATTGGGAATACATTTTCTTCTCGTTCTACCACGCAGTTAATCACCACTGGCTCGTCAGATAGGATCAGGTCTCGCAATTGGTCGCGCAACTCTTCGATGGTGGATAATGTCACCCCTTGTACGCCATAGGCTTTTGCCAAGGTTTCAAAGTCTGGGTTCACCTCTAAGTCTACGAAGGAATAGCGACGTTGATTAAACAACTCTTGCCATTGACGAACCATGCCCAAGAAACCATTGTTGATGATCACAACTTTCACAGGGATATTATAGGCTTTCAATAAGAGCAACTCTTGGCTGTTCATTTGTAAGCCCCCATCGCCTGTGATAAGTACTACTTTTTTATCTGGCTGTGCCACTTGCGCACCGATAGCTGCTGGCAAACCAAAGCCCATCGTACCAGCACCACCGGATGTGATGATCGTATTCGGCTTGGAGAAAGTAATAAATTGAGACGTCCACATTTGGTGTTGTCCTACGTCTGTGACCACGATGGCATTGCCTTTCACGATATTGTCGATTTCTTGAATGACCTTTTGTGGTAATAAAGAATTTCCCTCATGAGGTCGCACTCGAATTGGATATTCTTCACGCCATTCACGGATGCGTTCCAACCACTCTTCATGCGTTTGTGGAGTCAATTCATGATTCATTTCATTCAATACATGTTTCAAGTCACCCTACGATTGGCACATCGATGAGTTTATTTTTGCCAATTTCAGCTGGGTCAATATCTACGTGGATGATCGTAGCATCTTTACAGAACTCCTTCGGTACCCCCGCAATACGATCGTCGAAACGAATCCCTAATGCTAACACTACATCCGCTTCATTCACAGCATAGTTGGCATATACTGTACCATGCATGCCTAACATACCTAGCGATAATTGGTGTTCTCCTGGAAAGGACCCTAAGCCCAATAACGTATTCACTACTGGAATTTGGCATGTAGTAGCTAATTTGTAAAGCTCTTCTGTGGCATCAGATAATAGCACTCCATGACCGCTATGATAAGCGGTCGTTTCGCACCTTTCAATAGATCAATTGCTTTCTTGATTTGTTTTTGGATGTCCAATGTAATTCGGATCATAGCCTTCGATAGAAATTGGTTCATTAAAAATAGCTTCAAATTCTTCATAGGAAATGACATCTAATTGCGCATCTCGTGTGATATCTACCAGCACGGGACCTGGTCGACCGGTCGTCGCTAAGTAGTACGCTTCTTTCACAGTGCGTATCATGTCTCGAATATCTTTCACCAAGTAGTTATTTTTCGTCACCGGCATCGTAATACCCACGATGTCCGATTCTTGAAACGCATCTTTTCCCAGCAAGTGGTCGCACACCTGACCTGTAATGGCCAAGAGAGGAATAGAATCCATGTGCGCCGTCATAATGCCTGTCACAAGGTTCGTCGCCCCTGGACCAGATGTGGCTAGGCACACACCACATTTACCAGATGCACGAGCATAGCCGTCCGCTTCATGGGCTGCCCCTTGTTCATGACGTGCTAAGTAATGATTGAGCCCTTCAAAATCATAAATTTCATTGTATATAGGAATTACGGCGCCGCCGGGATAGCCAAATATATCGGTCACTCCCAAGCGCTTCAATGTTTCTAGGAGTATGCGAGCTCCTCGAATCATCTTCTGTTCACTCATAGTGTATCCCTTTCTATATCTATCATATTCATTAGTCATGTTCATTAAATTCATTAGAACTGATACGGTGAATTGTATATCCACGAGCCGCCATGGCAGCCTGTAATCTTCTTGATATGGTCTTCGCCGTTCGTTTCTACGGTCACCACCAATTCCACTTCATGGAATCGGTCTAGGTTTTTTAAACTGATTATGTTCCAGTTTGATAACATTCGCATTTTTGTTCTGCTAAGATTTCAGACACCGCCACCAATTGGCCTGGTTTATCTGATAAATTGACAGCAAATGTGAAAATACGACCCCGTACGACTAAGCCTTTTTGTAATCATGGACGCAATAGTCAATACGTCGATATTGCCACCGCTCAAAATGCTGACCACGGTTTTTGCCTCGCACTCTTAATTTTTTTCAAGCCTGCCACTGAAAGTAACCCTCGCATTTTCACCGATGATTTTATGTTTTTTTCCGCCAATAATAGGAAGGCTTCCATCAATTCATAGTCGGATACGGTTACGATTTCATCTACATAATTTTGGATGTATTCCAAATTCTTTGCACCGATTAATTTCACAGCCGCTCCATCTGCAATAGTACTCACAGATGGTAAGTTCACAGGTTTTCCTTCTGCTACGGCCGCTTTCGCACTGGTCGCACCCTCTGGTTCTACACCGATGATCTTTACTTGTGGATTTTTCAGCTTTGCCGCTGCTGCCACTCCGGAGATCAATCCGCCACCACCAACTGGCACTAAGATAATATCTGCATTTGGTAATTCTTCTAAAATTTCTAAAGCAATAGTCCCTTGTCCTTCGATGACATCTTCATCATCAAAAGGATGGACGAACACATAGCCGTGTTTTTCTTGTAGTTCGCAAGCCTTTTCATACGCTTCGTCATAGACCTCGCCAGCAAGCACCACTTCTGCGCCGTATTGACGTGTGGCCTCTACTTTGATGAGCGGTGTGTGGCGTGGCATAACGATGACTGCTTTGATACCCAATCGTTGCGCTGCTAGTGCTACCCCTTGCGCATGGTTGCCGGCAGAGGCGGCAATAACGCCGCACGCCTTTTCTGCTTCTGTTAATTTGGAAATTTTATTATACGCACCCCGTAATTTAAAAGACCCTGTGCGCTGTAAATTTTCCGGTTTAATATATACATCATTGCCTGTTTCTTGGGAGTACACAGAGCTATGAATTAATTTTGTTTTCACGGCGATGGTAGCAAGCCGCTCCCTAGCCTCCATGAAATCGTATAATTTATGCATATAAATGTCCTTTCCTAAGTCTATATTCTATGTATGGAACATTTCTTCCCTCGCAGATATGTCTGTCCCGACTGCATTTTCTCATAGATATATCTCCTGACTGCGTTCCCTCATAGATAATTCTATATCCTGACTACATTCCCTCTTATGCTTCGTCTAGGATTTCGATGGCACCTTGTGCAGCAGAGGATACATGCATAGCATATTTTTTCAAGTATCCTGTGACATCTGATTTGTACGGTGCTAAATTTGCTTTTCTTCGTGCAATTTCTTCCTCTGAAAGTTTCACATTCAAGGAACGATTTGGAATGTCGATTTCGATGATATCTCCATCTTCTACGATGGCAATCGTTCCACCGGAGGTCGCTTCTGGAGATACGTGACCAATGGATGCGCCACGGGTAGCACCAGAGAAACGACCGTCTGTAATTAAGGCTACGTCTTTACCAAGACCCATACCTGTGATTGTCGCTGTTGGTGTCAACATTTCACGCATACCTGGACCACCTTTTGGACCTTCGTAGCGAATGATGACTACATCGCCTTTTACAATTTTGTGACCCATGATGGCTTCAACTGCTTCTTCTTCGCTGTTGAATACTTTCGCTGGACCAGAGTGAACTAACATTTCTGGGTCTACGGCGCCTTCTTTGACAACGGAACCGTCGGGAGCTAAGTTACCTTTCAATACAGCGATACCACCTGTGGTGTATACTGGGTCGCTCCAAGGATGGATTACATCTTCGTCTAGGACTTTCACAGTTTTTTTGCAATCGTACCTTGGTCCACCAAGCTCACAGATTTCGCACTTTCATGCAAGTGACCTTGTTCTTGTAAACGGTGCATTACCGCATACACACCGCCTGCAGCATGTAAATCTTCGATGAAATATTTACCAGATGGAGACAATTTCGCCAATTGTGGTGTATCCCCGCAATGCGATTGAAATCATCCAATGTTAAAGACACGCCCGCTTCATGAGCGATGGCTGGTAAATGTAATGCTGTGTTGGAAGAACCGCCCAATGCCATATCAACTGCTACCGCATTTTCAAAGGCTTCTTTCGTCAATACATCTTTTGGACGTAAGCCTTCTTGTAAGACCTCCATTACTTGCATCCCCGCACGTTTTGCTAGACGCAAACGCTCGGAGTAAACCGCTGGGATGGTCCCATTACCTGGTAATGCCATACCCAATGCTTCTGTTAAGCAGTTCATGGTGTTCGCTGTGTACATACCAGAGCAAGATCCACAAGTTGGGCAAGCTACGTTTTCAATATGTTCTAATTCTTCTTCGGAAATCAGACCTGCTTCAAATTTACCCACCGCTTCAAACACGTCGGATAAACCAATTTTTTTACCATTGTGCACGCCTGCTAGCATCGCACCACCAGATACGAACACGGATGGTAAGTTCAAACGAGCCGCCGCAATCAACATACCTGGCACGACTTTATCGCAGTTAGGAATGAATACCATTGCATCGAATGGTGTGGCCATGGCAGAGGCCTCAATGGAGTCAGCGATGATATTGCGTGTCACTAAGGAATACTTCATACCGATGTGGTTCATTGCCAATCCATCACAAATACCGATGGTATTAAATTCCATAGGAATACCACCAGCTTCGCGGATGCCATCTTTCACAGACTGTACAAGATTTTTCAAATGCACATGACCTGGGATGATTTCGTTGAAAGAATTGGCAATCCCAATAATTGGTTTTCCAATTTCCTCGTTGATGAATCCTAATGCTTTTTAATAATGAACGATGTGGAGCTCGTGTAGCTCCTTTTGCTACTCTATCACTGCGTACCATATGATGATCCTTTCTACTTATATAAACATTTTATAACACTTGTTATGGTTACATATTGCTGCCTGTGTACGATATGCATAACACTAAAATAATTGTATGGGATTTTGATTGGATAGTTCTATAATTTTATGTACTCAACAATTTCCCAATCCACATCAAGTATTCTGATATACTATGTTAGACATAAAAAAGGGCGATCCCTGAGGAATCGCCTTTTACTATATATGTATGCACGTTAATCAAATAGACTACAACAACCCTAGATTCCTTATGCTGTACACAAAGAAACCTAAGATGGTAGCTCTACCGAAGAAAAGGCGACCTCTATGGAATTGTTAGTTCTAATGACGTTCACGACTAGGAACAGGACGAGCACAAGAATTGCTAACAATGCCATGATAATCTCCTTTCTGTACGATATGCGTACGAATCTTAACTGTAAGTGTAATACTTAAAAAATAAAATAACTGTCTACTATTGTAACACCTTTGTCCACTGTGTGCAAGTACATATCTATATTTTTTTACTCTTTCAGATGTGTTATTTTTCACAATCTGTTATACTATAAGTGTTACTTCCCCTATACTGGTAACAGAGAGGGGGTGCTTGTCAATGGATATGGTCCTTAATTTTCTTATTTCTGTTGTGGCAGGTATAGTCAGCAACTATATTTGCAAGTGGCTAAACAGAAAGAGGGTTATAGGACAAAATGAGTTGGTAGACTAATCCCAGTCTTTTGTCAAAGATATATCATAATTATGTAGATCACTCCAGACAATTGCATCTCCCCAAGTAGGTATTTCTTCCTCTAGAGTTTGTCTTTCTGACATTTCTTTATATATTTTGGCTATACTTTTTATCTGTTGGCATCGCCTTAATAATCTCATCATATGGAAGTAGGTGTGGAGAATGCATATAACACCACCAAAAAACAGATTTTATTCTACGTTCAATAGATAACCCTCTATGGTCTCGTAACATAGCCCTTAATTGGGCATTAATGCCCCCTTCTATTCTGTTATTCGTAGCTGGTAACGCTCTTTCATTAGCTAATGTATCTTTAAGATAGGTGAACAATACATCCCGCTTTACTAACTGCCAAAGAGATCGTTCTGCTTTTACCAATCTCTCATGTTTAGGGCGTAAGGTGCCATATTCATCTCGCGTCATTTCACTTAAAAATATCTTATGCTTGTTAGACCAGTTCTGTAATCGCTCTTCCCACGCTTTAATTTCTTCCTCTGTATGTATAGCCAATAGATCCTTTTGCTAGTACATATAGCTCTATTCCAACCCAATGTTTTTTTGGCCTAGATGTCGTATATCTCTTTAACTTGGCAATACACATGGTATAAACATCTTTGGACCTTAGTCCTTTTTCCAGATTTTTCTTACAAGCCTTCTTGAAGCCCGTACCACCATCAGTGACAACTATATTGGGCGAAGCAATCCGTTGTAATAAAGCTTCCCATGCTGCTGTATGCTCGTATCTACACACATACCAACCCAATACATGTGTCTCATCACAACATATTAATACACATGCTTTCCGCCCTAAATAAATACCGTCAACAAATACTATATCCTTATGCTCCTCTACCTTAGGAGGCATAGGCCATATCTCCCAAAAATTGAGCTGTATTTCGTCTAAATGTGCGACTACTTACAGACATTTCATCTTGTGTTTTTACCACTTAACAACCATTGAATAAATTGATGAAAGTGCTTTGTTGTACGATCAATTGCATTTGTAAAAACCGTCTTACATTCGGGACACTGCCATCTTTGAGTTCCTTTTTCTTGTTTTTTTCCATATTTATGGCAAGGAAATCCACAATTTATGCATTTTATCTGATTCATTATTCAACCCTCCTAACTATCTACTAGTTAGGAAAATTAAATATCAAGTAGTACAGTAATTGCAAGGGGTATCGGACTTTTTACCAACTCATTTTTGTCCTACCTCAAAGTTTTTTTAAACAACTTTAAAATTCAATAAGTCTAGTTATATACTAGGCTCATCGCTATTAAAACCAACTCATTTTGTCCTATAACCCCAGAAAGAAACGAAGTAACTAGCCCAAACAAGAGATAGCTCTCTATAAAAGCAAAAACCCCACGGTCCGCCAACCGTGGGGTTTCTTTTTGCTGTAAATGGAAATCATCAACTTTATTCCAAATCCATTATACCACTTTTTCTATTTTTATTTTTCTAGTATATAAGAAACACCCAAGTCTCGCCACCGGTGTTTTTTTGTGAACCCTAATGCTAACTATTTTCACACTTTTTTTCGCTTGTCTAAATTGTATCATAATTACTAGGGAAATTAAAAACCCCACGGTAAGCCGACCGTGGGGTTTCTTTTACTTATAATTGGAAAATCCTCAATTTCATCTCCATTATATCATAGGTTAATAAAAATTTAAATCTTACTCCCCTAAGAAACGTTTTGCTTCGCAGTAGTTTACGATACCTTCTACTACTTTTTTAGCTTCACGCATAGCCAATACTACGGTTGCTGGTTTATGCACTACGTCACCACCTGCGAATACGCCTTGACGGCTCGTCATACCATATGGCATATCTCGTGTTACCACATAGCCAGACTCATTCACTTCGATGCCATTGCCAGGACCCACTAAGCGAGCATTCGGTTTATGACCGATGGCCACGATAATTTTATCAGCTGGTAAAGTAAAGTCTTCGCCAGTGCTTTTTACAGATCCATCTTCTTGTAACTCTTGTCTAGTTAACGTAAGTCCTTCTACGATATCTGAACCAGTTACTTCTTTTTGGAGTCGCTAAGAATTCAAATTGAATGCCTTCTTCTTTTGCTTCTTCAAACTCAGTTGGATTCTGCGGCATTTGCTCTTGTCCACGACGGTACGTCACAGTGACACTTTCAGCACCGAGACGGATACAAGTACGAGTCGCATCCATCGCCACGTTACCGAGCACCGATGATGACAACTTTATCACCTTTGTACACAGGAATCAATTCTTCTTCGGCTCTGCCATTTTGCACCAACTGTACCGATGTCAACAAAGCCATGGCTTGTAACATACCCGCTTTGTCATCGCCGAGCAAGGAAATTTCCGCCGGCACATGGGTACCGGTAGCAATAAAGATAGCATCGTATCCTTCTTCAAATAAAGAATCTAAGTTGCGATCTGGACCAATTGTTACATTACACTCAAAAAGTAACGCCTAATCGTTCCAAGCTTTGCACTTCACGGCGCACAATTCTTTTTACCTAATCGGAACTCAGGAATACCAAATAAAAAGGATACCGCCCTGGCTCATCTTGGCGCTCAAACACCGTTACAGCGTATCCTAATTTTGCCATATCTCCAGCCACAGTCAATCCTGCAGGGCCAGATCCAATCACAGCAATTTTACCTTGATTTTTACGATTTGGTTTCACCTTACGAAGGTTATTGTCACTTTCAAAATCAGTCGCAAAAGCGCTCTAATTTACCGATATTAATGGGTTTGTTCGCACGATTTAAAAATACATGCTCCTTCACATTGTTTTTCACGAGCACACACACGACCACACACCGCTGGCAAGCTGCTGCGCTCCGCAATAATATCATTGGCCAATCCAAAATTACCATTCGCAATAGCTTGGATAAAACGAGGGATTTCATTTTCAATAGGACAACCCGTACGGCACAACGGTTTCGCACAGTTCAAACAACGCTTTGCCTCTATAAAAGCCTCTTCCATCGTATAATCTTTATCAAATTCTATCTCATGTCTTAACTCCATAAAGACCTCCTTGCACCACTTTGGTGATATAGTATTTCTTACTTATTTCGATATAGTACTTATAGTATACCATAGACTTATCATTTTCACTGTAACAATGGCTACACCCTTGCTATATCTATGACCATAGGTACTCCTTTTTCTTAGTGAAAGTACTAAAAGATATATCCTATAGTATACCATATGTGCGCACAGTGTGTAACTATGTATTTTTATATATTATGAAACGATACCTCTATCGTTTCACTATCGTTGCAACGATACAAAAAAGAGGCCCACCACATGGGTAGACCTCTCTAGTAATTGTGATTAATTTGCAGATGTAATGGTTCCTTTGAACGTTTCTGCAATGAATTGTTTAATCGCTTCGGACTGATAAATCTCTGCAATTTTTTTGTAAGTTTCATTGTCTTTATCTTGTTCACGTGTGGCCAAGATCATCACTGCTAATGGCTCATCTTTTTGGTTCTAAGTACAATCCTTTTTTCACCTACGTTGATGCCCGCGCTTTGCACGTAGTTCATCGGAATCGTCGCTATTGTCACATCATCTAAGCTACGAGGTAATTGTGCTGCCTCAAGTTCTTGGATTTTTAGGTTCTTAGGATTTTCCACAATGTCTGATACTGTGGCTTTGAAACCAACGCCTTCTTTCAATTTGATAAGTCCCGCTCGTTGTAATAAGGCTAAGGCGCGTCCACCATTCGTTGGATCATTTGGAATTGCTACCGTGTCGCCATCTTTTACATCGATAGGAGATTTCACAGAATTACTGTAGATACCCATTGGCATTAAAATCGTTTTGCCGATTGGCACGAGTTTAGAATTGTTTTGCTTGTTAAAGTTCTCCAAGAACGGCACATGTTGGTACGCATTCAATTGGATGTCTCCATCCGCCAAGGCCTTGTCTGGTGTGATGTAATCGGAAAATTCCCACCACTTTCAACTGGATACCTTGTTTTTGTGCTTCCTTCGCTACCGCCTCAGCCACTTGTGCATGAGGACCGCCGTAGCACCAATTTTAATTTCTTTCGGCGTGTCTCGCGTCGTTGTCGATGTACCACAGCCTGCAATACCTAACGCTAAAATACCCACCAATAGGGGTGTAAATAATGATTTTAATTTCATAGTTCTATCCTTTCATAACTACAAATACTACTAATAAAATTTATATTTCAATTCTGAGTATACAGAATATCATAAGAATCTTCTCTTGCCCAATATAAATTTTTATTACACTATTAATAGGTAAAAAAACTATAATTTATATACATTAAAACTTTTTCATAGTCACAAATAATTGAATTTCCAAAAATATTTAAGTTATTATAATCATGTTTTTTTATATGAAAGGAGTAACTATATGTCAACTTTTTTACAAATGGCATAAGAGAATATCTATCTTTTCTATTATATTTTTTTCTTATGTTTTTGCATTACCGGTTTATTATTATTATTTAGAAATGAATTAAATGCTTTGTCTTTAGGACAACCCTCTCATAGTACATCTACGATGACAATGAGTCCATCCTCATCCTCTATATTTGATGCAGCAGATGCGGGTGCTGCATTGGTAAAACAACAATATCCATCCAAAGATATTTTGAATATTTCTCCAACCATGAATAGATCTAACCTATTACGCTATAGAATTATTGATTCATCAGCCACATCTGCCCCACCTGCACGAATGGGTATGGGAGGAGAGTATACCTTATATAACCCAAGTTCTAATACACTTGTTGAATCTCATCGTGTCACCCCTGTGCATCCATGGGTACGAAGTGCACTACACACAATTCATGAATTACATACTCGATTAGCCTTAGGAAAAATTTGGTATTTATCTCGTAACTATTCTATCTATGATATGCTTCTTATCCATCCTTAGTGGTATCTTTTTATACGGCCCTTTCAGTTCCGCCTATAAACGAAGTACACAAACATCAAATCGATTACAAATCAGCGCTCTCCATCGTGAATTTTCTATGATTGCTTCTGTTTGGGGAATTGTATTATCTCTAACTGGTGTATGGATTGGTGGTTTTTTTATTGCTAATGATTATTACACAACAAGTGTAGCCTCTATGGCAAAAGCAAGAATTAGCTAATCATACATCCGAAATTTTTATCTCCTTCTAAAAGCGATTCAACGAATCCTATCAACCTATCCTAATCGTCAACTTATTTCTATGGATTATCCATCAAAATTTAACAATTATCACTATGCCTTTTTATTTAGGTAGCCAAAATGATGAGGATCCTGCCATGTTTTTTTAGGTCAGCCTGTATATGCCAATTTATATACTGATTCAACTCTCGATCAATATGCAACAAAAGAAATTCCTTGGTATTTCACCGGAATGAAAAACTATGATAAACTTACATATTCATAATCATAATTCCATGGTATTAAAAATATTATGGGCCATCTGGGATACTATTATCATCATTGGTATGTTATTAGGCATTATCCTAACGATTATGAAACGATATCATATCCCTATGAAAACTAGATCTATAAAATCTACCTTATCTCCTACTCATATTTGGAGAATTCCTGCTATATCTAGTATATTAATTGCTTGTGGTCTTATCATTCCAATGTGGCCTAATTCTATGACAGAAACAATTGGTGCTATCTGCTTATTGATTCCTTTAGTGCTCTTTTATATATTCTTTATGTCAGCACTATACTCGAATCAAAGAAACTCTATAATATATCTATAGTAATCTTTCTCATAGCCTTATAAAAGAAAAATAGAGGTCATTGTTACGTTGTATAACTATGACCTCTATTATTATATTATTTTCCTTGCATCACCAATAACTGATTCAATTTTTTTGTTCTAATTCAGCATTTTTCTCTTCTAATTGCTTTGGATGCGCATCTCATAATCATTGGAAATCATAGGTTTCTTTTTCATCTTTACCGATTCTGAAAAGAAGCTCCTGCATTCCAAGATAGGGTATGTCCCGCAAGGCTAAGTCCAAAATTATAGAATCTATCTTTATTTGTATAATGACCTATTCCTAATGCCACACCTTTTGTACCTTTAAATTGTCCTACACCAGCCATGACTTGTGTCCGATCTGTACCATCATATGGCAACGCTTTTAAAGCACCTAAGGCAATAGCAGAGGCCCCTGCGATTTTTGCTGTATCATTGGCCTCTTCTGCCATGGCTTTCACAGTATGAACTTGGCTGACGATGCTTTCTGGTTTTGATCCCGTACCAGCATTCATTTTCTCGATTTCTTCAGGTGTATATCCTAGTGCATTTGTGATAGCTTTCAACTGTTTTACATTCACCGCATCTGTGTCTTTGATACCCCCAGCTACATTGACGATTCTTCGTTTCATCTCTGGAATATCTAAAGTATCATTATCAAATTGCATAGTGTATCCCTCTGTACCTACAGACACAACACCTTCTGCTGCTTTCACCGCATCTCCTGAAAAAGCAGATGTACCGTCTATAGCAGCACCACGTCCTTCTGTAGAAGAATATACACCAATAGCTACACTATTCTTATCATTCACACGCGACCAAGTGCCTAAAGCCATACTACTATCTGCCTTAGAACCTATTTCTGAACGATTACCGATGGCTATACTATCTTCTGACAACGTAGTAGCATACCGTCCTAGAGCGATACTTCTTTTTCTTGCTGTCACAGCTTGGGGACCCCATGGCAATGGACTCATCTAACCATGCTCGACTAGCTTTTACCAATGGCAATAGAATCCGTTCCATTTGCCCGAATACCATTACCAATTCCTACGGCATCAAATCCATAGACTCTAGTGTCATTACCAATTGCCATCGATTGGAAGGCTACCTTCTCTTCAAAGCCGTTTGGAATCATTGGTGTATCTTTTTATATCTTTTTGACTCATCTAATGGTTTATAATCATCTACGTTCATCACATGTTCTGATTGATTCCCCACCTTTGTAGGCGTATCATGTGGTACTTCACCCTAATGATTCAGCATCTGTTAATTTTTCCCACATAAGAACTAGTACCGATGACAATTCCTTGTTCTCCATGTTTTTCAATCGTTGCTCCATACCCTAAGGCAATCCCAAAAATTAGCATCGATATTGTGTTCATAGCCAATACCAATAGGAGCATTAATTCGCTTATCCTTCGATCCAATCGTACCTCTTCCAATGGATACACCACCAGCGGTATTCAATGTGCTCGTATCTCCATTCTTTCCTAAATTTACTTCTTCTGCGAATACTGTTGACGTACACAATAAGGCAACCAACGTCGCTAGTACTACGTTTTTTTCTCATCATATTGCATGTTCTCCTTTAGTATATAAATTATGTAATGCTTTGATTATATCACACATTGGTACAACTTTGTGGTTTCAATCTCTCCTATATTTTTTTGACAAAAATAGTTATAGAACTAAATACTGGAGTTTTTTTAGTTCTGCAAGGAGTTATATTGATAAGCAAAATGACTTTTAAACTAACATATTTCGTAGAATTGTTAATGCAAAGAGAAATATAGACGACCTATGAGACACAACTATGTCATAGAAGTTACTCCGATCTGTAACTTCCTTTTTTTATATCTGGTGCGCCCAGAGGGAATTGAACCCCCGACCTGCAGTTTAGGAAACTGTCGCTCTATCCTACTGAGCTATGAACGCATATATACATATATTATAGTCTAACTGTGCTGTACCTAGCAACATGAAATATAAAATAAGATTCGATCTGTATCGTATGTGCATATCCACAATACAGAACATTTTTTCTTAACCAATACGATTCAATAAAGCCTTATTTTACAAGGGTTATTCACTTTTTGTGTATAAATTGTGAATAACTATAGAGTTATTAACACTCAATTCACAAGGTATTAACATCCTACTCACAGTCTATACCCATAGTTATACACTAAGTTATCCACAATCCAGTGGATAACTGTTGCATATGTACGATGAAAGTATCTTTTTTGTTCTATGTTTTACACTATATCCACTATTATTGTCTATCTCCTCATGACATGAATCTACTACTAGTTACATATATGACAATACATAGCTATCTCTCACCATCTACTATATACACAATAAGCCTATAGAACAATTCAACTGTTCTATAGGCTTTCACATACTATGTATGTTAACTATTCTATTACAATGATACTTTCAGTGTACACTAGCCACCATGTATCTCACAATACATATTCACTATATGATCGTGCTTATTCAGCAAAGTATAATTGACCATCTATTTCTACTGGAATCCCCCAGTCAACTTGCACACCATTTTTATTCCACATACGAGTTAATGCTAATTTTAAATACTCATAGGACTCCAATGGTTGTACTGTCAACTCATCATATGTATTCAATCCTGTAGCATGCATTACTGTTTGTTCTGTTTGCAAATAGGATTCTACTTTTCTCTTTCAAGTTGCATCGTCTAATACCACTTGGCATTCTTTTGTTTCTTTGTTATACGCAATATGACCGCGCTCATTATCTCCATAATGAATTGCTAAATATACCCATTCCATGGTGTACCCTCTTTCATGACTAACATAAGTTACGATGTATACTATACTCATACTTTGATGTATTCTGTTCCTATTATATCGTATCTTTCCAAGTAGTGGCAATATAGATACTTCTAATTCTATTGCAGTTTACTCCAAATGATTACGATACTTTCAATGTCTATACCATTGCTTTTTTTATCTTTACGTACATTATGATGTGTATAAAGAGGTGATTTACATGGAGATTATAAACATTATAAATTTTTAGAAAAATATTTTTTTGAGTATTTGACACAGACCATTAAATATAATGAACCACTTAGCATTAGCACTAAAGATGGTAACGCAGTACTATTAAGCGAAGATGATTATTTATCCTTATTAGAAATCTTATATGTAACATCTAAACCTAGTATGAAAGAAATTTTATTAGAAGGAAAAAAATACTCCATTATCCGAATGTATTTCAGAAGAAGAGTTTATTTGGGAATGAATAGAATAAAAACAGAGGAAAGTTGTACTATACCATCAACTTTCCTCTGTTTTTATTTATATTCATTGTTTGTACTCAATGATTATACTAGTCTGAACTACTCTCCGCCTCTACTTTCCGTGTCACCATCACTTTATCCACCCGTGTGTTATCCATATCCATGACTTCAAATTGCAATGGTCCGTAGTGACAGCGATTGGCTTCTTTTGGAATGCGACCGATTAAGTACGTCACGAATCCCCTAATGTTTTATACAGATCGTCTTCTTCGCCCGGCAATAATTCATCCACTTCGAAGTATTCTTTCAGTTCTTCAATGCTGATAAGACCATCTACTAGGTAGGACCCATCGTCCCGTTGGATGATACGATTTTCTTCTTCTTTCTTTTCCTCTTCCCCAGATGGCATCAATCCCACGATTTCTTCCATAATATCGTGGAACGTAATCATTCCGCTCATGCCACCATATTCGTCTAGTACAATGGCTTCGTGGGTACCTTCTTCTCTGAAAGTAGATAATACTTTCATCAAGGACAAGGATTCTGGTACCAGCACTGGTTTACGCATGCAATAGGCCAAAATATCTTTCATCGGACGATGGCTTTCTTTCATTTGTTGTGCCAACACATCTACGGAAGAGACTAATCCTTTCAACTCATCTAAGGAATCGTCACCTACTGGAATACGATGTTCGTTACATTCCATAATGGTTTCTAGGATGTCCTCATCGCTAGCATTGATATCGATCCACGTCAGCTGCGTACGAGGTGTCATAATATCGCTGGCATCGAGGTCAGCTAAACGGAAAATATTTTCTACCAGCACTGGTTCTTCTTCTTCATAAGCGCCTAGTTCCACACCTTGTACAAGCATTTTATTAATTTCCGATTCCGTCACCGGTGCTTCTTCCTTGTGTTTGACTCCTAATATTTTCAATAACATCGTCGTAGACATACTGAGAAGTGCCACAAATGGTTTTGTGATAGTGGCGAAGTATTTCATAGGGATGGCCATCATAATGGCGATGGATTCTGGCGAATTATAAGCCAACCGTTTCGGCACTAATTCCCCTATAACTAAGGATAAATAGGTTGTTAAGGATACGATAAAAATAGGGCTCACCGTATCCGCATAATCAGCTAGCCACAGTATATGTTCTTTGATATATGTCGCCATAGGATCGGAAAAGGTAGCCCCCGAATACAAACCAGTAACGATACTAATCAAAGTAATACCAATTTGTATGGTGGAAAACATTTCATTCGGATCTTCCGCTAACTTGATAGCCATGCGAGCTCCGCGATTCCCTGCTTCCGCCTTTTTCTTCTAATAACCCTTTACGAGCATTGATAATGGCTAATTCCGTCATGGAAAATAAACCATTTAAAATGATGAGTATGACTACAATTAAAATTTCTATACCTATGTCACTGCCCACTGATTCTATCTCTCCTTATCGATTCCTACCGGGAAAATCATAATATTCTAATATAATACGTAGTTCATATATATACAACCATAGTATATTGCAATACTTACTATCTATAAAAAAATAACTCTACTAAATAACAACCGCTGTTCCTGTGCATGTCACCATGAGCATACCGTTTGTTTCGCCCAATGTTTCATAACTCACAGATACGCCTACGATGGCATTGGCTCCCATAGCTTTTGCACGTTTACTCATTTCTTGCAAAGATGCTTCACGAGCGCTAGCCAAAGATGATTCATAACTATTGCTACGACCACCAACAATATCGCGAATGGAGGAGAAAAAGTCTTTCACAAAGTTACGACCTTCCACCACTTCTCCAAACACAATTCCTTTATATTCCTTAATAGAATAACCTTCAATTTGCATCGTTGTTGTAATAATCATGGTATCTCCTGTATTCTCACACTGAATCTGATTTAAATCTCATTACTCGTATTATATCATATTTAGAATAGTTCCTTCTATGAAAGTAGAACAACACAAAATAACTATATAAAAAAGAGTCTCGCAGACCCTTTCTATTGGTTTGCTATATCGATGATACTCTACTCATATAGTAATACTGCCAAAATAGTATAGCCATCCCAACTAATAATATTTCTGATGACACGTAGATACTATTATATAAACACTTGTTGCACCAGCACCATATACAGAATCGTTCCACCCCCAATGGATAGGAACATATTACCCTTCCACAAATGGAGTAGTACCGTCACCGCTACGGCAATCATGTCTGGCATACCGTGATACACTCCGGATAGATCCACATGGCGCAAGGAAAATACCACCAGCAAACTCATCGTCGCCGATGGTAATACTTTCCCTAAATACTGCACATAAGCAGGTGTTTTTGTTTTTGAGTTAAATATGACAAAAGGTAAAAACCGTGTAGCCATGGTGCCTAGTACAACAATGGCAATGGTTATAATTTGTTCTGTGAAAGTCATTGCTCTCCCTCCATTGTTTTACGTAACAGACTTAGCATCACCACGATGCCAATCATAGCAGGAATCATAAAGTGTTCACTGCCAAATACAACTAAAGCAATACTAGGAAGTACTAATCCTATACCAGAGCTAATCAAATTTCGTTGTATTTTATATTGCTCCAAAGCCAACACAATAAAGAGTGCAGTCAGTACAAATTCCAATCCTTTCGCATTAAAAAGATAATACAGATGCAAAAAGATTACCTATAACAGATCCGACCACCCAATATAACTGATTCAATAGAGTTACAAAAAAATAACACCATGTCTTGGATATTTCAGTAGGAATTTGTGATGTATAGTTAATGGAAAAAAACTTTCATCTGTCATTCCAAATATGAGATATGGTGTTAGCCATCCCATATGTCTATATATAGTTAACATAGAAATTCCATAAAATATATGACGCCCATTGACCATGAGTGTAATCAAGAAAGCACTCACTGGATCAAAGGGAGATAATAACATAGCCACTGTTACAAATTCCATAGACCCCTGCATAAATGAGAGCACTCAATGCCAATGTATACCCCCAGAAAATCCCATAGAATGCATATAAATGCCATAGGATAGTCCTAAAAATAAAAATCCTAATAATAACGGTGTTGTTTTAAGAAAACCATATCGAAAGGCAGATAGTATTGTATTTTTTGTTGGTTTAGGTTCCATATATACCATCCTTTCTTTCATTACCTTACTGATATTATTATATATTCATATATTATATATATAATATAGAATCAATTAGCAAGAACAAAACAGCCTACGGGAATTTCTTCTCATAGGCTATTTCTATTAGTCCTCAAAATCGCGAGATAAATCGACTTCTTTTAGAGGTACTACTTTTGTTTTATGTTTTGCTTTATACCATAAGTACACAGCTAAGAATACTGGGATACCGATATAGGCAACGGACACGCCGTACCAGTCGATACTTTCACCCATGAAAGCTGTATAGTTTTGACCAGCAATGATGATCAAGCACAATGCCAAGGCAAACAATGGACCAAATGGGAACAAGGATGCTTTGTAAGGCAATTTGGACACATCATGACCTTGTGCCACGTAAGCACGACGGAAACGATAGTGTGCCAGAGCAATACCCACCCATGTGATAAATCCACTCATACCACTGATGTTGATCAACCAAGTGTAGGCTTGACCTTCCCCAATCAAAGATGTTAAGAAGGCAAATAAACCAAAGGCTGCTGTTGCCAACAACGCTGGAATTGGAACACCACGTTGGTTAATGGAGCCAAATAGTTTTGGTGCATCTCCTGATTTAGACAATGCGTACAACATACGTGTGGAGGAGAATAAACCAGAGTTACCGACTGACAATACAGCAATCAACAAGATAGCGTTGATGAAATGAGTCGCCCTAATCAAATCCAAAACGGTCAAATACCAATGTAAATGGACTGATAGACACATTTTCTACAGAACTGTTCAATAAATTTGGATCATTGTAAGGGATTAAGAAACCGATAACTATGAAAGAACCAATATAGAACAGTAAAAATACGCCAGAAAAATAGAGTTAATCGCTTTTGGAATATTTTTCTCTGGGTCTTCTGATTCACCAGTGACAGTACCGATTAATTCTACCCCTTGGAACGAGAAACCGAGCAATCATAAAGATGGCCAAGATAGAGGAGAATCCCCTACAAATGGCGCATCCCCTAAGGTCCAGTTATGGAATCCGGAGATGGATTGCCTACACCAAGGATCAATAATGTACCCTAATAACAAGAATACAATAACAGTGATAACCTTGATGCTAGAGAATACGTATTCACTTTCACCGAAAGAACGAGCTGATAAATAATTCAACACAAACAGAATCAGCAAGAACAAAGCAGACCAAACAATGGCAGGGCACATCGGGGAACCAGTATTTCATGATGAACGCACTGGCTACGAGTTCCGTCGCTAATGTAATGGCCCAGTTGAACCAAAAGTTCCAACCCAATGCAAAGCCCAAGGCTTTATCTACATACCGAGAGGCATGAGTACCAAAGGAACCAGATACAGGTAAGTACGTGGTCATCTCCCCTAAGCTAGTCATCAAGAAATACACCATGATACCGATGAAACTATAGGCTACTAAGGCACCACCGGGACCGGCTGTACTCACTACTTCACCACCGACTACGAATAAACCTGTACCGATGGCACCGCCCAAAGCAATCATATTCATGTGGCGGGATTTCAAACTTCTTTTTAATTTATTATTTTCCATGGGACTTCTCCTTATAAGTCAAGATTTCGTACATATTCCGCATTATCTTCGATAAACTTTCGACGAGGTTCCACCTTATCCCCCATCAAAACGCTAAATATCTTATCTCTTTGCAATACTGTCTTCCATGCTAACTTGTAGGATGGTTCGATGTTCAGGGTTCATCGTTGTATCCCATAATTGTTCCGCATTCATTTCCCCAAGACCTTTGTAACGTTGAATCGTAATATTTTTCACGTCCAATTTCGTCCAATCTATCTGAAAGTTCTTGGTCACTGTAGGCATACCACTGTTTTTTTGACCTTTTTTTAATTTGGTACAACGGTGGTTGTGCAATGAATACATGACCTTCTTCAATCAATGGTTTCATATATCGATAGAAGAATGTCAATAATAACGTACGAATGTGTGCGCCGTCCACGTCCGCATCGGTCATGATGATGATTTTATTGTAACGGCTCTTCGTAATATCAAAGTCTTGTCCGATACCCTGTACCAAAGGCAGTAATCATAGAACGAATTTCTGCATTGGCCAAAATTTTATCGAGACGAGCTTTTTTCTACATTTAAAATTTTACCTCGCAATGGCAAAATCGCTTGGTAACGGCGATCACGGCCTTGTTTTTGCAGTACCACCCGCAGAATCACCTTCGACGAGGTAAATTTCTGTCATAGTTGTATCTTTTTCAGAACAATCTGCCAATTTACCTGGTAAAGAGCTCACTTCCAAAAGCATTTTTTTACGGCGTGTCAATTCACGAGCTTTGCGGGTCGCTTCACGAGCACGACTCGCATTGGTTGCTTTTTCGATGATTTTCTTCGCTTCTCTGGATGCTCTTCCAAGAAGACACGCAATCCATCGGACACGATGGTATCTGTAATCCCTTTGACTTCGCTATTGCCTAATTTGCCTTTTTGTTTGGCCTTCAAATTGTGGTTCTAATACTTTTACGCTCACCACAGCTGTTAAACCTTCGCGCACGTCTTCCCCAGTCAAGTTGCTTTCATTTTCTTTCAAAATGCCGACTTTGCGACCATAGTCGTTCAACGTACGTGTCAACGCTGTACGGAAACCGCTCAAGTGCGTACCACCGTCGATGGTGTTGATATTGTTAACGAAGGACAAAATCGTTTCGCTATAGCTATCGTTATATTGTAACGCCACATCTACCACTACATCGTCACGGGTATTATCGATAGAGATAACACTCGGTGTGATAGCTTCTTTTGCTTCATTTAAATATTCAATGAATTGTACTAAGCCACCTTCGTAGTGGAAACTTTCACTGCGACCTTCTCCACGTTTGTCGGACAAGGTAATGCGCAATCCTTTATTCAAGAATGCCAACTCTTGTAAGCGAGTTTTTAATACATCAAACTCGAAAAATAGTGGTTTCAAAAATTTGCGCATCTGGTTTGAATCGTACTGTGGTCCCTGTGCGATCCGTCGTACCAATTTCTTTCAAATCAGACGTTTTATTACCACGTTCAAAGGAAATTTCTTGAATTTTTTTCCATATTGGTATACATCGACGATGGTCCACTCACTCAAGGCATTCACTACGGAAATACCTACCCCATGAAGACCACCGGATACTTTGTATCCACCACCGCCAAATTTACCACCTGCGTGAAGTTTGGATAATACTAGTTCTACCGCAGGCATACCTGTTTCATGCATCCCCGTCGGAATCCCACGACCATCGTCGATAACTTCAATACTATTATCTTCACAAATGGTCACTTCAATATGCGTCGCATACCCCGCTAGGGCCTCATCCACACTATTATCTACAACTTCATACACCAAGTGATGTAATCCACGGGCAGATGTACTACCAATATACATACCAGGTCGCATTCGAACGGCTTCCAACCCTTCGAGGACCTGTATATTACCGGCATCATAATTCGTTTGTTCTGCCATCTAACATCCTCCTACTTTTTATATGATTCCCACTCATTTATCTTCGTCATCATATTTTAATACATTCTATTATACAATACTTTAGCACATTAATGAAAGACTAGGAATTTATTTCACTTGCATTTTATCTGTTTCAGTCCAACGATATTTGTTCGTAATATTCACCACTTGCTCTAAAGTTAACTCCTCTTGCGATTTCGAAGTGATTAACATGGTTGCCCAATACATATCATTCGCATCTTTCGAACCTTGGAATAAGCGAGTTAAATAGAATTGAATACTTTCCCGTTTCGCCACACGAAACCATTCATAAGTGCACCAAGGTGCCATGGATTTCACCTGGTCATATTTATAATGCGGATACTTTCGCAAGATTCCCTTGATGGTCTGAATAATCGACCGATATCGTTTATATTCACATTGAACACACACCTCTGTTGTCTCTTGCCAACGGCTCACAACTAGGGCATCGATGGTAATTCGATGCCAACAGTACCTTGTCCTTTTTCACTTGTTGTATCCGCATGTTGAACACCATCCTACGCAGTTCTTCATTGTGAATGCAACTCACAGATGTGCGAATCTCTTCTACCTCTTCATCAGATACGGGTACCTTGTGAAAGTCGATACGTTCTTCTTTCACAGGTGTCATGTCTAACACATCACCCCTTACCGGTTGTTCACCTAAGGATTTGCGAGGTAATTGGACTTTGATATCTTCTATGATCGGTGCTCCATAATAGTCCTGTAAAGTTTCTAATAATTGTGGCGTGCGCATCACCATTTCTTGCATCCATACTGTATGACCAATTTCTAGTACTAATGTAGGGGGAGTAATCTCTACAATCTTAGCATGTTGCGCTACGATGGGACCGGCTACCTCTTCCCAATCGTGACATAATTTCATGATCTGATATGTATCATAGATGCCCAATTCTCGTAACATGCCCTCTAACAGTGCATGTCCACCCATCAGTTCTTTTGTATTACTCTCTATCATAGAACCTCCTCACCGAGGTCTATATATTGCACATTATCTAGACCTGCTGTTTCTTCCGTATCCGTGGTGGTTATGATCGTCTGCACTCGCTTATGAATAAATTTCAACAAATTCTGACGTCGTTCCTGATCTAATTCACTGAGCACATCATCTAAAAGAAGTATAGGATATTCTCCTACTTCTGATTTAATGTATTCCAATTCACTCAATTTCACAGATAAAATTGCCGTACGCTGTTGTCCTTGAGAGCCAAATCGTTTTAAATCCATCGGTCCAGAGTAAAAGATAATATCATCACGATGGGGTCCCACAGACGTTTGAAACCGTCGTCTATCTTCTGCTAAGTGACTTTGCAAAGCACTCAATAAAGCCTCTTTCTTCACTAGTAATGTGTGTTCACTATAGGGCTGTGTATATTGGAGTCGTAAATCTTCCTTACCATTTGTCAGCTTTCGATTCATCAAATCCATCAATTGATTTAACTTTTTTAAACTTTCCAATCGCTTTTGAATAATTTGAGCCCCTAACGTGGCAATTTGTTCATCCCAATCTTGAACAGGCGCATACGCTTTGTGACTGTACTCCTTTAATACGCGATTTCTCTGTTGCACAGCCCGCTGGTACATCGTCAACTGATGATAATATTGTGGGCTGGTTTGACTGATTTCCATATTTAAAAATCGTCTACGCAAAGACGGTGTCCCTTTGATTAACTCCAAATCTTCAGGAGAAAAAATCACTGTATTCAAGGTGCCTACTAATTCTTTTTTTGAGACAAAGGATTATCGTGCAACCGAATTAGCTTTTTTTCCCTTGACGACCCCATTTAATCTGCAATGTATGAGGTGTTTCGGCTTTCATAAAATGCACAATAATACTGGCCTCGTCCTCATTCCAGTGGATAACATCTTTCATATCCGATGTGCGATGGCTATGCCCCATCGTAGCAATGTAGGCAGATTCCAATATATTCGTTTTACCTCGCCCATTGGGACCGTGGATGACAATGATATTCGGTGTGAAAGTAATCTGTTTATGACTATGATTGCGAACATGTATGAGTTCCAATTCTGTCATATACACAATTAACCCTCCTTCACCACAGTGATCGATACTTCATCTCCTACGATGACAACATCATTAGGATAGATTTTTTTCCGTTTCTCTGTGACAATCACACCGTTCAATGTGATAGCTTCTTCTGCTAATAATACCTTAATTTGTCCACCTGTAGACAATAGATTCGCATATTTTAATAATTGATCCAACTGAATGTAATCCGTATGAATCGCAACTGTTTCTGTATTCATAATTTCCTCTTATGATTTTTATTAATTATGTGTATGAACTGGTGTTACCACATAGGTATAATTGTCGTTGTTATCTTGACGAATCACCATAGCACCTTGTGCTTGTAAATACATATGGATTCTTTCACTATTACTATGTTTCAATAAATCATCAATATATTTACCATTGAAATTAATGGTGAAAGGCTCTCCTTCAAAGGTACAAACTACAATATCTTTTACCATACCAATGTCTGCACTTTGAGAACTCAATATGACTTGATTGGGTTCCCAATCATAGCGAATAGAAGATAAACTCATATCTTTTGCCATGAAATACACACGGTCTAAAGAACTAGCAAATTCTCTACGATTTAAAGTGGCGCTAGCATCAAATTTACCCGAATTACGCGTTTATAATCTGGATAGGTTCCCTCAATTAAACGAGAAATGATATACAGAGTATCAAACACGATAGCTACTTGATTTCTGTTCCATATTAATTTAACCATCACAGATTGATCCGAAGGTAACACTTTCGATACTTCTTCTACGGTTCGTTTAGGAATGACTATGCGCATTGGTTGTTCTAAGGCTGTTTCTAAGGTTACTTTTTTTCACAGCCATACGATGTGTATTTGTACCCACCATCGTTAATTCATTACCTTCAATTTCCACCAAAGTGCCACAGAAAATAGGTCGATCTGTATCTGTAGACGTAGCATACACTGTTAAATCAATTAATTCTTTTTAACTGTTCTCCATCAATTAAGATGCTCGTATCATCTTGAATTTGTTCCACTAAGGAAAAAAATCTTCTACTTGCATAGTGACTAACTTAAATTCAGAATTCTCAGATTTAATTTGCAAATGATTCGAATTGTCTGGTTTATACAGTTCTACTTGTTCACCGGGTAATTTTTAGAATCTCTTGAAAGTATTTTAGAACCTACCACAATCGTACCCGGTTCTAAAAATCGTTGCATCTACTTGGGATCGCATACCGATTTCAAAGTCATTAGCTTGTAATTCTACGTAATTTTCTTTTGTAGAAATATAAATGGATCCTGGTAAATTTGAACTTGTTTTATTGGAGGCAACTCGTTGGAATGGAGAGATTGCTTTTTATCAACTCTTGTTTGTTAAATTGTAATTTCATAGAATCTCCTTTTTGACTAATAAGACTATGTTAAAGTGATTTGTTTAAAAAAATAGTAGCCGTAGTAGTAGAGGCCGTGAATAAGTGGATAGGTGCATAAAATGCGAATATTTCAAGGATTTCCACATGTTTATAATGGTGGGACTAGAAAATTTTGTGTATCCACATACTAACAACCCTTATATTCACTTGTGTGTAAGTGTCAAAAGTATCAACAAGGTACTCACAAAGGATGCACAATCTACACACAGGCTTATACACATAGCTGTTATTGTCTGGGCTTTTTCTAATTCTTGTCGAATCCGTTCAATGGTTAACCGTAAATCTGGGTCTTTTTCTATTTCTCTAGAAATTTTTTTCATACGCATGTAAGGCTGTAGTATGATCTTTCTTTCCAAAGGCATAAGAAATTTGTGGGTAGCTTTCATTGATGATTTCACGAGCTAAATACATAGCAATTTGACGAGGATGAGCATATTGCTTATTTCGCTTTTGACTGACTAAATGTTCCAATTTGATTTTTGAAGTAATCCGCGATAAACTCTTGAATGTATTTAATAGATAAGACGATTTTTTTCTGTATGAATGATAAAAATCCTTAATCGCTTTATTGGTAAATTCTACATCAATGGATTCTAATCGACCACTAATGGTCGCCTGTGTAATTAATGTTTCAAAAAGCTCCTTTTAATTCACGAATATTTCGATTATTGAAATATTGAGCAAATAAATGAACTACTTCTTTTGGTACATATAGAGTTGGATATTCGCTACGACGATGGTGAATTTCCTCGTGAATGATGGCTTCAATCATCTCAGGATTTGGGGCTTCAATTTCTACGGTGAGACCACTATTGAATCGTGTGATTAAGCGCTCTTCCATTTCCTTATAATCTTTTGGTGGTTTATCACTGGACAGGATAACCGCTTTATTGTGGCTGAGTAAATGGTTGAAAGTATTAAAAAATTCTTCTTGCGTAGTTTTCTTATTTTTTTCCTCTAAGAATTGCACATCGTCAATGATGAGTACATCGATATCTCGGAAGTTACGGCGGAATTGATCCGGTGTTTTCGTCCGCAAGGATTCAATAAAACTGTTCATAAAATCTTCACTAGTAATGGACATAATTTTAGCAGCTGGATTTTTAACTAAAATTTCATTGCCGATAGCATGCATTAAATGGGTTTTACCGAGACCAGATTGGCCGTGAATGTATAGAGGGTTGTAGCGAAGACCTGGATTATCTGCCACTGCTTTCGCTGCGCTAAAAGCAACGCGGTTAGAATTAGATTCAATGTAGTTATCAAAGGTGAAAGCCCGATTTAAGTGAGATTTCGAAGAACTACTCATATCTCGTTGTACAGGCGGTGCTGGTGGCATAGGAGTAGCAGTCTTAGTAGCAAATAAATCGGTAGGTACAGGTTTTTGGATACCTTGTGGAGTAGATGCATTTCTTTGAATGATGACAGGAGAATCATAGCTAGGACGGCTTATCCCATCTGGCAATACTTCATCATAGTTCTCAGCATCCCAAGGGGAGAGATTATGGAAGGAGATGTACTTTCTATGGTCGTATCATCAAAGGATGGCATATCGATAGGTGGCATAGGAGGAATTTCCGAATCCTGCATACCTGTCGTATCTGATGATACGGTATTTATCATAGATGTATTCGCCACAGATGTATCTGATGTAGCCATATCTGTTAGGTAATCGATGGTCTGCAAGGTAGGAAGTAAACTTTTCGCAGCCTCTAAAATTTGGTTATGTACTAAAGGCGTTTGAATATATTTGAGCTTACTAGGATCCATAACGAATAACGTTAGGGTGGTAGATGTCATAGAATAAGGCATCAAAGAATTAACGACCAAGGAGTCCCACATTTGCTGTGGCATTTTTGTTTTTTTGTTTTTTTGCATCACTTGGTCCCATAGGGAGTAGAGATCTAAGTCACTCATAAGAAACCTTCCTGTTTGTGTATAAGAATAATTTGTCCACATTATCATTGGTGTGGATAACTAAAAATTAGACAAAGAAAAAGAGCTTATAAACAAGATAGTACTCTGGATTGTAAATATCCACAACGTTGTGAATAAGTCAGTGGATAAGGTCTAAAAAATGTGGAAAACTTGTTTATAACTCTAAAACATACAATTATTAAAAACTCCATACGATAGTTTGCTTGTATAGATATATTCATTATACCAAAAACTGTTTTTGCTTTTGCTATGGAGTCTATAGTGATTTTTATAGACGATGGATAGAGGAAAGATTGTCACATAACTTTCTTTTGTCAAGATACATATAAAAGTATGTGATAGTATTTTTGTATGTATGTCATATAAATATAGGAATACACAAGGTTTATATTGACAGAATTAGGGTTTATACATATAATTACTATGTTATGGTATACGAAAAATAAACCTATCATGAGGAGGTGTTGTTGTAATGAAACGTACTTACCAACCAAATACACTTTGGAGAAAACGTACTCATGGTTTCCGTGAACGTATGAAAACCATCGGTGGCCGTCTAGTGTTAAAACGTCGACGCGCTAAAGGCAGAAAACGCTTATCTGCATAATCAAATATACAGTAAGAGAACTTGGCCGAACAGCCAAGTTTTTTTCTGTATGTACGGTATTAAAGGATAACTATGAATAGTTTAACAAAAGATAGAAGAATACGGAAAAAAACAATGAATATCAATTAGTGTATAAGCACGGTCGCTATGAAGTGGGACGTCTTTGTGTGGTCTATCATATGCCAGTGGCAAAACAAAAGAGTAAGATCGGTTTTTGTCACAGGGAAAAAAAGGTAGGAGGCGCGGTACAGCGCAACAGAGCCCGACGTTTAATGAAAGAAGTGTATCGTCTGCATCAACATGAATTGCGCGAAGGTCATCATATTGTCGTAGTTGGACGAGGTTACTTGGCCAATGCTACGTACGATCAGGCAGAGCGTGAGATGATGCGTCTATTCAAAAAAATGTAAATTACTAAAGGATAGAAACTAATGGGTATTAGTAAACTTGTAAATTACTTGTTAATTGGATTAGTTCAGTTCTATCGATATGCTCTATCTCCTTTAAAAGCCAAGTACTTGTCGTTTTTATCCCACCTGTTCGATGTACATGTTGCAAGCCTTGCGACGGTATGGACCTTTAAAAGGTAGCTATTTAGGCATCAAACGGATTTTTGAAATGCCATCCCTTTCTACAAGGGTGGATACGATCCATTGCCATAGCACAGTTTTGGAAATACCTGAGTACCTGTATGGATGAAATATAGACCATACCATAACGTATATGGGTACACAAAGGTGTATACTACAGAGAACAAGAAAAGGAGTAGGCATGGAAATCTTTCAATATTTAGTAGATTTTATGAGAAGCCTTGTGGAATATTCGTTTTTGGGAACAAAAGCGATGGGCTTCCCGAGCTATGGTATCGCGATTATTTTGCTTACCATTGTTATTAAACTTATATTAGCACCGTTGACACAAAAACAAGTGCAGTCTATGAAAGGCATGGCTGATTTACAACCAAAAATGAAAGCCATCCAAGACAAATATAAGGACAATCCACAAAAAGCACAGCAAGAAATTATGAAAATGTACAAAGACTTAGGCATCAACCCATTAGCTGGTTGTTTACCACTTCTTGTGCAAATGCCATTCTTGATTGCTATATTCTATGCATTGCAAGGATATCCATATGATCCTCAATATGCGCAATTCTTATGGTTACCAAATTTGAGTGATCCAGATCCAATCTATGTATTACCAGTGTTATCTGCCTTGTCTACTTACATTATGAGTAAACAAACATCTGCTAGCGGTGGTAATAATCAACAAGCGAAGATTATGAACATCTTTATGCCATTATTCATTGGCTATATCAGTTTAAACTTTGCTAGTGGATTGGTAATTTACTGGGTAGTTTCAAATCTATTCCAATTAGCACAACAAACATTAATTTATCGTAATAACAAATAGGAGGCTAGGCATGGATTACATTGAAGTGTCAGCAAAAACGATTGAAGAGGCAACTTCACAAGCAACAGCGCAAATTGAATCTCAAGGTCGAGTTGTTACGTCTGTGAAAGTGTTAGAAGAGCCGTCAAAAGGCTTTTTAGGGTTTGGCAAAAAAAATGCTCTTGTTCGCGTATACTTTGAAGAAGGAACAGCAGAACCTACTGCTGTTGTAGAAGAAGTAGTATCCGTTGTAAAAATTGTTACAGAAACAGCAGTAGATACTGTGGAAACAGATAATACTGAAATTCCTGTGGTAGTAGAAGATGGTATTACAAAAAGCAGAACAAGATTTCATTGCCGATACAGGTAAAGAATTTTTATTAGGTATGTTTGGAAAGATGGGTTTATCTGTACAAATTGAAAAAAATTGACTACAAAAAGATAAGATCACATTCCAAGTACATGGGGAAGATCTAGGTATTTTTGATTGGTAAACATGGTCAAACATTAGATGCCATCCAATATTTAACAAACCTTGTGGCTAATAAGGAAGTTCACCGTCGTTGCCAAATTGTTGTGGACGTGGAAAAATTATCGTTCCCGTCGTGAAGAAACGTTAATTCAATTGGCACATCGCTTAGGCGCTAAAGTACGACGTACACGTCAAAAAAATTGCCTTTAGAACCAATGAATGCTTTCGAGCGAAAAAAATCATTCACGTAGCATTGCAAAACGAAAAACATATCAAAACAGATAGCGAAGGACAAGAACCATATCGTCATATTGTAATTTATTACAAAAGATAGACTTCTACTATATATCATCAACTTTTTATATTGATGTATATGCATATCTGTAGAGATGACAATAGATGATTTGTGGCATATAGTAACAGATTATCTATAACTATGAAGAGGGCCCTTCGGGGTCCTTTTTCTTAGAAATATAGAAAAAGCTATGAGTTGAATATATAAAATCAACTCATAGCTTTTTTTAGTTTAAGGGCTGTTTTGTTACAGCCCCTTTTTTATATGGTGTATATATTAAAAAGAAATAATATAGTTATTAGGTTTTTATATAGCTATTTAGTGGTTCAGTTATATCCACGGTTATTAATTTCCCATAGGGTGATACTGATATTGTCAAGATCAGTTCCTACTGTCTACAGACTCTTTACGGCTCGATGGGGAAATAATCCGCAGGGACGGGGGCAAGGATGCCAACAAAGACAAAGTCCTTCGTGCCTGTATTTTTTCATCCCTGTGGCACATGCCCTTCGCTGAGACGATGACATCGCCCTTCGCGATGGGGTGCTCCTCTCCGGGGGTAGGGTAAAAGACGCCCTCTCCCTCAATGCAAATCCATATATCATCTGCATTGGCGTGACCGTGCGGCTGAATCGTCTGCCCAGGCTTTATGACCCAGACGACACCGCTCGTTGACTCCGTGCTGTAGATTGGCGTGCGCGTTGCGACATTGCCCGCCTTTGCCACATTTGCCACGCGAAAACGTCGCGTTGCAAAATCGTTTGTGATTTCATTTACCATGATGTTTGCTCCTTTCAAAAATTCGTATTTTATATCGTTTTAGGGTGCTCAGTTAAAGTAATCATCGTCATATCCTTCGCTATTCAACTTCATTTTACAACAAACCAATCTTATGACAACAATGGGATTTGATATTGTCAAGATCAGTTGACAAATTTTTCTTTAGAAGAATACAAATGCTGTAACTCTTTATAGTCTAATTCCTTCAATACAGCATCGAGTAACCGCATAGGAGCTGTTTCTTTTATCATCAACATGCCATAATCCAATGGTAAAACTAGTTGGCGAGGCATTACTAGTTTAGTATAATTAAATTCATTGGTATATTATTTCTTCACATAAAAGGTGGCTTTCCCTTTTCCGTGTCGTTCAATGTACTTTTTCTTCTACTAATTGTTTCAACATATTTTCTATGGTGGATTTACTTTAGGATTGGAACTGCATTCAATACTTTGAATCTTAGCAATTTCCACTAGTTTATCTAGCACAGCGGTGTTTTTGTTGTATGAAAAGTTCTTGTTTTTCCCTTATGTTCATGGATTTGTGCTAATAAATTAATAATTTCGCTATCTCACATAGTACTTTCATAGAGTGAATAATTAAAAGTTTTCATTTGCCTACTCCTTTTCTGTATTCGCCTAATTATATCATATTTTAGGCGATTAAATATTATATTAGGCGGTTTAATAGTAAATTTTTAGTACCTTTAAACTCTTGTTATTTGTTATTAAAAATACAAAAAGCACGGCATAAACCGTGCTCTTTTTTTATAAGATTTAATTATACATTCATATTAGTCGCTTTACGAACATAGAACCAGTAACATACGAATACTGTTACGATATTGAAAAGCAAGTAATACTGCGAATGTCTGGATGGATACTTCCAAATGTTGTGTACACATAACCAAAGATTTTTTGGTGTAATGAACGCACCGTACGCAAAGCAACTGCCCCTACGAAACCAAAGCAATTAAGGAAGATTGTAATCCATCTGTGAAAATGTGAGGAATCATACGGAATGTAGAACCTGTTACTAAACCGCATGATACGAACATCAATACAGTCATGCCAAAGAAAAAGTCGAAGTTATGCATATCTACGCCTACCGCGATTAATACAGTAGTGATACATAAACCAATCAATCCGACGAAAGTAATTTTTGTACCGCTGTTAATTTTATCAGCTAGCCAACCACCTACTGGACGAAGGCTGGCAGATACTAGTGGTCCCTACGAATGCGATGTGAGCAAATGGAATTTCAGGGAATTCTTTATTTACTAGAAGACCAAGTGCGGCTGCATATCCGGAGAAGGCACCGAAGGCACATGTATATAACAATGTCATAGCCCATGTGTGTTTGTTGCTAAAAATTTGAGCCAGCGCTTTAGGATTTGGTTTTGCCATTGGCAAGTTATCCATGTAACGAGTCATGCAAGCTAAGATAATAATCAATGGAACAATCCACATGAAAGCTGCATTGGCTAAGTATACAGCGTTACCTTTAATCATAGCAGGTGTGACACCGAAGATATTACCTAATGTAGCAGAACCCATTGCGAATGGAGCTAAGAAATAGATAACGGAAATACTAAGGTTACCGATACCACCATTGATACCAAGAGCGGTCCCTTTTTCAGCTTTAGGGAAGAAGTTACCGATGTTCGCCATGGAGGAGGAGAAGTTACCGCCGGCTAAGCCGATCAAAGCTGTTAAAATCATAAATGTTTCGTAGGTTGTTGTTGTATCTTGTACAGCATACCCTAACCATACTACAGGTACTAATAAGATGATTGTAGAAATGAAAGTCCAGTTTCTACCACCAATTAAAGCTGGCATGTAAGTGTAGATAAAACGGAACGTAGCACCTACTAAACCTGGGAAGGCAGCCAGTGTAAATAATTGTTCTGTTGTAAAATGGAATCCAGCTCCATTGAGTTGGGGACGCGATGGTGGACCATAAATACCAAACGCAAAATGATAACGTTAATGCAATGGTAGAAACTACCAAGTTTTGTTTAGCAATCTTCTTACCAAACTTTTCCCAAAATTCGGGATTTTCTGGTTGCCAGTTCGCAATAATTTCTTTGCTACTGCACCCACTTGAGGCATTTTCATCTCTGACATGAGAACACTCCTTTAATCCTTTTCAACGTACAACTTGTGATACTTTTTGTATCACAGTAACTCGAAGACACAAATTAATATAAAAATATTGACTTATTCCCTACTTTCATTATAATATGTGCCTAAAATCACACACTTATTATATAAGATATAATATAATGTGAATGTGATAAAAAGCACAACTTATATAATTATTAATAAGTTATAATAGTAATGTACGCAAAGTTATATGTATGTGATAGTTTGATAGGTGAAAGTCTATCAGTATCATAGGTATCGAATGTTACTGAAAGATGCATGGTGGTAGTATGGAGCAGGAGTTAATCAATCAATTGCTAGCATTGCCGGGTGAAGTGATTCATCTGAAAAAGGGAGAATTTTTATTTCACGAAGGCGATAAGGCAGAACATTTTTATATCGTTCAGAGAGGGCGTCTGAGTATTAAGAAATTTGAAGCTACGGGACATATTTTTGCACTGCGCTTAGTGGGGAAAAATAATGTGCTTGGTGAAATTCCTTTGTATGAGACGAATACGAGGACGTATGTGTTTAATGCGATAGCAAGGGAAGATTGCTCAGTCTATTGTATACGTTATGATGTATTAGAACCTGCCATTGCCAAGGATCATTCCTTAGCCATTGCGATGATGAAGATTTATACGCTTCATATGCGTCGCCAACAAGCTAAGTATAGAGACTTATTATTATACGGTAAGAAAGGTGCCTTTTATTCTACATTATTGCGTTTAGCAAATAGTTATGGTATCAAGAGAGATGACGGTATTTATATCGACATTGCCTTGAGCAACCAGGAACTGGCTGAATTTACTGCCACATCACGGGAAGGTTTAAACCGCATGCTAAGTGAGTTACGAAAGTTAGGCTATGTAGCCTATGATAAACACCATCTGGTAATCTGTGACTTTGATGCATTAATCGGACTGCTAGATTTGGATATCGATACTATCGATCCTAACATTAGCAATATCGAATAATTGAGGTTATACCCCCTTGCTGTGAGCAATACGAAGGCAAGGGTTTTTTGTATTTTTAAGGAGGACATGAGATGAGTCTTTTATCTCAAAAATTTAAGTTTCTTCGCAAGAAGGACGTATCTCCAACAGGCCATCAAATCACAGAAGAAGGTGGTCGTGAATGGGAAAAATTTTTATCGTGACCGTTGGTCCTACGATAAAGTAGTCCGTACCACACATGGCGTAAACTGTACAGGTTCTTGTAGCTGGAACATTTACGTTAAAAATGGTGTTGTTGCATGGGAAAATCAAGCAACTGATTACCCTAAAACACCAGATGATATGCCGGATTACGAACCACGTGGATGCCCTCGTGGATCTACATTCTCTTGGTATTTATACAGTCCACTACGTGTAAAATATCCATATGTACGCGGTGAATTGATTGAACTTTGGAGAGAAGCAAAGAAAACTGCTAAAAATCCTATCGAAGCATGGAAATCTATTGTAGAAGATCCTGAAAAAGCAAAACGTTATAAATCTGCTCGTGGTATGGGTGGCTTTGTGCGTTCTACTTGGGATGAATCTACAGAAATCGTAGCAGCTTCCTTATTATATACAGCAAAAACATATGGTCCAGACCGCAACGCAGGGTTCTCTGTAATTCCAGCTATGTCCATGTTGTCTTATGCAGGTGGTGCGCGTTTCTTGAACCTTATGGGTGGTACGCCACTATCCTTCTATGACTGGTATGCTGACTTGCCACCATCAAGCCCACAAGTTTGGGGTGAACAAACAGATACTCCAGAATCTGGCGACTGGTACAATGCAGGTTACATCATTACATGGGGTTCCAACGTACCATTGACTCGTACACCAGATGCTCACTTCTTAGCAGAAGTACGTTATAAAGGTACAAAAGTAGTCTCTGTGTCTCCTGACTATGCAGAATCCACTACTTTCTCCGATACTTGGTTGAATGTAAAAGCTGGTACAGACGCAGCGATGGCAATGGCGATGGGTCATGTCATTCTGAAAGAGTACTATATCGATAAAGAAACTCCATATTTCAAAGAATATGCGAAAGAGTTTACAGACTTCCCATTCTTAGTACGTGTAGAAGAAATCAATGGTGCTTTACAAGCGGGCCGTTTCTTGAATAACCAAGACTTAGGTAGCACAGAAGCTGGTGCTGATTTCCACACAGTAGTGATTGATGAAATTACGAATACAATAGTGGCACCAAATGGTACATTAGGTGATCGTCATACAAATCCTAAAAAATGGAACTTGCGTCTTGAAAACCGTGCAACAGGTGAGAAAATCTCCCCTCGTTTATCTGTAATCGATCAACGTGATTCCGTAGCATTAGTGAAATTACCGTACTTCGGTGACGAAGAACATGAAGGTATTATTGAACGTGCCGTTCCTGTTATGACAGTAGAAACAAAAAGAAGGTCCTGTACAAGTAACAACAGTATTTGACTTGATTCTTGCTAACTATGGTATCGACCGTGGTTTGGGTGGTGAAGTGGCGACTAGCTATGAACAAGACACTCCATATACACCAACATGGCAAGAAAAAATTACTGGCGTAAAAGCAGACGTAGTGATTCGTACAGCTCGTGAATTTGCAGATAATGCAGAACAAACAAAAGGTCGCTCCATGATCATCATGGGTGCTGGTATCAACCACTGGTATCATGCAGACATCATTTACCGTACGATTCTTAACTTGATTATGTTCTGTGGTACAGAAGGCGTTAACGGCGGTGGCTGGGCTCACTACGTAGGACAAGAAAAATTACGTCCTGTTGAAGGTTGGGCTGGCATTATGACAGCGAATGACTGGAGTAAAGCACCTCGTTTACAAAACGGTACATCTTGGTTCTACTTTGCTACAGAACAATATCGTTCTGACTGCATTGACCTTGCAGACCGTGTATCTAAATTAGCCACACCTCGTTACAGACACCCTGGTGACTATAATGTATTGGCTGCGCGTTTAGGTTGGTTGCCGTCCTACCCTACTTTCAACCGTAACTATCAAGATTTGATCAACGATGCTCGTGCTACAGGCGCAGGTACTGAAGCTGAAATTAACCAATACATCGTACAAGCATTGAAAAATAAAGAGTTGAAATTCTGTGTAGAAGATCCTTCTGCGAAAGAAAATCATCCACGCAACTTGTTCGTATGGCGTTCTAACTTAATTGGTTCCTCCTCTAAAGGTCATGAGTACTTCTTGAAATACTTATTAGGTACAAAAAAATGGCGTATTAGAAGATGAAGATGCACCAGTACGTCCAGAAGAAATCAACTGGCGTGAAGCTCCAGAAACAGGTAAATTAGACTTGTTGATCGATATCGATTTTCGTATGGCTTCCACTGCGTTATACTCCGATATCGTATTCCCTGCAAAGAACATGGTACGAAAAACAAGACTTATCTTCCACAGATATGCATCCATACGTGCACGTATTCCAAGCGGCTGTTGATTGCGCATGGGACACTAAATCTGACTGGGATACATTCCGTACGTTGGCAGAAACAGTATCTCGCGTAGCGAAAGAGTCTGGTTTTACTGAATACGAAGATATCGTAGCACAACCATTGGGTCATGATAGCCCAGGCGAAGTAGCTCAACCATTGGGTAAAGTATTAGATTGGAGCAAAGGTGAATGTGAACCAATTCCAGGTAAAACTATGCCAAATCTTGTTCACGTAAAACGTGATTACAGTAAAATCTTTGAAAAATTCATCGGTTTAGGTCCTAACATTGAAAATAAAGTGGGTGCTCATGGTTTAGCATGGGATGTATCTGATGCCTACCAATCCTTGTATGAACAAAATGGAACTATTAACCAACCAGGTTTCGTATCGCATGGTCGTCCTAGCATCTACGAAGCACGTGAAGCTTGTAATGTTGTGTTAACATTGTCCTCTTGTACGAATGGTAAATTAGCAGTTCGTTCTTGGCAGGCTATGGAAGAAAAAACGGGCTTAACAGATCTTCAAAAGAATGCAAAAGGTCGTGAAGAAGAACGTATTACCTTCGAAGATATGGTTCGCCAACCACGCTTTTATCATTCCATCTGTGACAAGTACAGGCAAAAAAATAATAAAGACCGTCGTTATTCTCCATTTACAACATCTACTGAGGATAAAGTTCCATTCCGTACGATCACTGGTCGCCAATCCTACTATTGTGACCATGAAATGATGCGTGACTATGGCGAGGCTATGGCGCTTTACAAAACCAGTCTTGTCCTACGCACCAGTGAAAGGTGATTATGCACAAGAGGGTGTTCTCAAATCACATTGAAATACTTAACACCACATCATAAATGGTCTACTCATAGTATGTACTTCGATAGCCAACAATTGTTAACATTGTTCCGTGGAGGACAAACAATTTGGTTGAATGAAGATGATGCGAAAGAAATCAATGTCCAAGATAATGATTGGGTGGAAGCTTTTCAATAAAAAAACGGTATCGTCGCAGACTCGTGCTGTAGTATCCCCACGTATTCCTCGTGGTATTTCCTACATGCATCATGCTCAAGACCGTCACATCAACGTACCTGCTGCGCAAATTAAAAAACAACGTGGTGGTACACACAATGCACCAACTCACATTCATTTGAAACCAACACATATGATTGGTGGTTATGGTCAATTAAGTTATGGATTCAATTATTATGGCCCAACTGGCAACCAACGGGATATGACTATTGTGGCTCGTAAAATGAAGGAGGTAGATTGGCTTGAAGATTAAGGCTCAAGTATCTATGGTCCTAAATTTAGACAAGTGTCTAGGCTGTCACACATGTTCTATCACTTGTAAAAATACATGGACAAACCGCGAAGGTGCGGAATATATGTACTTTTAATAATGTGGAAACTCGCCCGTGTGTTGGCTATCCTCGTCATTGGGAAGACCAAAAGAAATGGAAAGGCAGCTGGACTGTTGGTAGCGATGGAAAATTAGCATTGGCTACAGGTTCCAAAACAAATCGTTTGATGAAATTGTTCTACCATCCAGAACAACCTGAGTTGAAAGACTACTTTGAACCATGGACATATGACTATGAAACATTGATTCATTCTGGTCGTAAAAATAACCAACCAGTAGCACGTCCACGCTCTTTAGTAACTCAAAGAACGCATGGAAATCAAATGGGGTCCTAACTGGGATGACGATTTGGCTGGTGGTGAACACGCTCGCTCTGATGTTAACTTGGCTAAAAATGGGCGAAGATATTGTGTTTGACTATGAAAAAAAGTATTCATGCGCTACTTACCTCGTCTATGTAATCACTGCTTGAATCCAGCATGTGTGGCAGCATGCCCATCTGGTGCGATTTACAAACGTGATGAAGACGGTGTAGTTCTTGTTTCTCAAGACGTATGTCGTGGTTGGCGCCATTGCGTACCATCTTGTCCATACAAAAAAATCTTCTACAACTGGGAAACAAATAAAGCTGAAAAATGCGTATTCTGTTACCCACGTTTGGAAAATGGTTTACCACAAATTTGTGCGGAAACTTGCGTAGGTAGAATGCGTTATGTAGGTGTTGTCTTCTATGATATGGATAAAGTAGAAGCGCAGTGACTTTCCAAAAACGATGCAGATATCTACGAAAAATACAGGTGGATTTAATCTTAGATCCTCATGATCCAGAAGTAGTAAAAGCTACTGTGCAGAAGGTATTGGTGAAGCTTGGATTAAAGCAGACAAAAATCTCCTGTGTACAAATTGATTAAAGAATGGAAAGTGGGCTTACCATTGCATCCAGAATACCGTACATTGCCAATGGTTTTGGTATGTGCCACCATTGAGCCCCAATCGTACAACGTATTACATCTGAAGTATACTTGCCAGATGCGAGCGAAATGCGCGTGCCTGTACAATACCTTGCAAATCTATTTACAGCAGGTAATGCAGATGCCTTAGCTCGTGTGTTGCAACGTGTATTAGATATGCGTGAATATATGCGTCGTCGTGATGTAGGTGGTGAAGCACCTCAACATCCAATTGATTTAACAGAAGATCAAATGTATGACATGTACAAATTATTAGCCTTGTCTAAATACAATGATCGTTTTGTGATTCCTACGGATATCAAAGCGTCTCGTGAGGGCCGTGCAGATATGCAACATAAACGTGGTTTTGCCTGTCCTACAGGGGGATGTCAATAATGAATGATGCTCAGAAAAATAGCGCTTATCGCGTCATTTCTGCTTCGCTATCCTGATGCTACTTGGTATGATGAATTACAAGAATGGAAGGGGGACGCAACATCTGTTGCGCACCCTCAACTCCGTCAAGCCTTGGTAGAATTCTTCGACTATGTGGAAGAAACACCTCGTAAAGAGTTTGAAGATCAATATGTGCGTACCTTTTGACTTTAGTCAGAATACGAATATGTATTTATCTACTTATGAATTACAAGGTACAGGGAACAAGCAGAAGAACTTGTAGAAATATAAAAGCATTTTTTTCCTTGAAAATGGCTATGACTTACCAAAAAGAAATGCCAGACTTTGTCCCAGCTATTCTTGAATTATGTGCGCTTATCGAAGAAGAAAAAGCAAAAGAAATTTATGAATACTGTAAACCAAAAATTAGAATATATTCGGGAGCGTTTTATTGAAGCAAAACTGCCGTATGCATTCTTATTTGATATTATTTTATCTGTTGCAAATGGATTGGAGGACGGTGTACTATGAGTTTTATTTCTATGGGGCGCCCCGCCTTATATCGCTTTCACCTTCTTTGTCGTAGGGACACTTGTTCGGTTCTTTTTACTTTGAAAGAAACTGGACTACTAAATCAAGTCAATTTTTAGAAAAGAAACAATTGCGTATTGCAAAATCCATTGTTTCACTTTGGTTTGCTTTTGCGTTATCGGCTACCACGTGGTAGGGGTATTAATTCCTAAAACTTGGACTGCTATGATCGGTGTGGATGACCATATGTACCACCAAGGCGCGTTGTACATGGGTGCTGTAGCTGGTTTCCTATTTATCTTAGGATTCTTAATGCTCATGAAACGTCGTTTCACAACACCTACATTACGTGCTAACACATCTAAAATGGATGTATGGTTGTACTTGTTCTTTACACTAGCTATCGTAAGTGGTATGGCTGGTACATTATTGAATGCATCTGGATTCTTTGACTATCGTGTATCTATTGGACCTTGGTTCCGTAGCGTGTTGATGGCCATGCCAGATCCATCCTTAATGGAAAACGTACCTGGTATCTTTAAGTTCCATATGCTATCCTGGATGATTGTGGCGATCGTATTCCCATTCAGCCGTTTAGTACATTGCTTAAGCGTACCATTTAACTACTTAGCACGACCATTTATCGTGTATAGAAAACGAGATCGTCGCTAAGTCGTCACTTGTTCCGCTATGTAGCCTGTGGCGTTCGTAACTGAATAGGGCAAAAGGAAGCCCGTAACACACCCCTTCTCAAACTATACAGTGGTTATGTTTGTTCAGGGGTATGTTACGGGCTTCTGTGTTTGTGGGATTCGGGTAGTAAGGAACGCCACAAGGCTACTACTGTAATGGTGTTCCTCAGGGTTGTTTCTTATTTCGCTATGCAGTCTGTGGCTTTCGTAACTGAATATGCAAAGGGAAGAGCACGACATATTCCTCCGCAGACTGATACAGTGGTTAGGTTTGCTCCGGAACATGTCGTGCTCTTCTGCTTTTGTAGATTTAGGTAGTAAGGGGATGCCACAAAGGCTACTACTCGTAATGGCATTCCTCATGGGAAGGGTGCTTGTGGCGGTGTCAGTTGCAAACTTACGCTTTGCTTAGTTTGCTTCAAAAACAGATAGTGCTGGTATTGTATTTGTTTAACATTTGTAATACAATTGTGTTATAGGGAGGTGTATTATCATGGCTAAAACTGCAAATATTAATGTTCGGATTGAACCAGAGATAAAGCAGAGGGCAGAGAACTTATTTAATAGTTTTTGGGATTTCTGTTACTGATGCTATTAATATTTTTTTGCATACATCTATTATGGAAGGTGGGTTTCCTTTCAGTATAAAGCAACCAAGATATAATGCTGAAACTGAATCTGCTATGCAAGAGGTACGTGATATTATTTCTGGTAATATTCAAGCAAAAACGTATAATTCAACAAAGGAACTATTTGAAGAACTAGATGTGGAGGGTTAACTATCATGTTAAAAGCTTCAAATATCAACTAAGTTTCGAAAGGATTATAAAAGGATAAAAAAAGCGAGGATATAAGCTTTCATTACTACAAGATGTGTTAGATACTCTATGTGCTAAAGAGCCACTTGAACCTAAATATAGAGATCATGCACTTAGTGGTTCATATAAAGGTTTTAGAGAATGTCATATTCAACCTGATTGGCTGTTAATTTATGCGATAGATGATGATAAATTGATTCTTGTAGCATCTAGAACAGGAACTCATGCTGATTTATTTGATATGTAAGTCGTCACTTGTTCTGCTATGTAGCCTGTGGCGTTTGTAACTGAATATGCAAAGGGAAGAGCACGGCATATTCCCGCGCAAACTGATACAGTGGTTAGGTTTGCTCCGGAACATGTCGTGCTCTTCTGCGTTTGTAGATTTAGGTAGTAAGGGGGCGCCATAAGGCTACTACTCGTAATGGCGTTCCTCAGAAGATTGACACTTGTTCTGCTATATCATCTGTGGCTTTCGTAACTGAATATGCAAAGGGAAGAGCACGACATATTCCTGCGCAAACTGATACAGTGGTTAGGTTTGCTCCGGAACATGTCGTGCTCTTCTTGTGTTTGTGTGATTTAGGTAGTAAAAGGGCGCCACAAGGCTACTACTCGTAATGGCGTTCCTCATGGGAAGGGTGCTTGTGGTGGTATCGGTTGCAAACTTGCGCTTTGTTTAGTTTGTCGCTAGAAATGATTTGTAATGGTGTTCTTCGGAGGAGTTTTCTCCTATCTATCATTGATGTTACTTTTGGTTGCATGATATAATTTATATAAGGCCACAAGGCCTTTTCTTTTTATGTGAAATGGTATTACTCGATGTCAGGAATGTTTTTTACGAGTGTCATAATGATATGTTACTGATACTATGTATATATGGTATCCCTATAAAGGATATGTACTAGATATATCTTAAAACGACGGCATTGATGTAGACAGGAGATACTATGTTTTTAGATGACACGATTGCGCTGATTGCGACGGCTCCGGGGATTGGCGGTATTGGTATTATCCGTGTCAGTGGTCCTGAGGCTTGTGATGTTGTGAATCGTATCTTTCACAGTAAACAATCTGTGCCACTTGGTGAGCGCCAGACGCGGACGATCCATTATGGTCATATTGTCCATCCTAAGACGGGCAAAACCTTGGATGAGGTCATTGTGGTATTGATGAAAGGTCCTCATTCCTACACGGCGGAGGATGTGGTAGAGATTCAATGTCACGGCGGTTTTGTGTCGGTCCGTGAAATACTGAAACTTCTACTTTCAGAGGGGGTACGTCAGGCGGAAGAAGGGGAGTTTACGAAACGAGCGTTCTTGAATGGTCGCATTGATTTAACTCAAGCGGAAGCCATCATCGATATTATTGATGCAAAGACGGAGCAATCTTTGGAAGTGGCAGTGAATCAACTAGATGGCACCTTATCCAAGTATATTCGTACTTTACGGGATGAGTTAATTGCTATGATTGCTCATTTAGAGGTAACTATAGATTACCCAGAGGAAGATATTGAAGAGGTGTCAGCTCAAGAGGTACGGAAGGGGTTAGCCCCTATCCTTGAGAAGATGGATACTTTATTGGCGACGGCACAGCGTGGTAAATTATTGCGTGATGGTGTGATGGTGTCTATCATTGGTCGTCCGAATGCGGGAAAATCTAGTTTGATGAACGCTTTACTTCGTGAGGATCGCGCCATTGTGACGAATATTCCGGGCACGACTCGTGATAGTATTGAAGAATTTTTGACAATCCAAAGGGATTCCTGTGCGCTTAATTGATACCGCAGGATTCGTGAGACCGAAGATATTGTGGAAAGTATGGGCGTTGAAAAAAAGCACGTCAATACTTAGATAAAAGCAGATGTAGTGGTTCTTGTCATTGATGGGTCCAAACCATTGGAGCCGGAAGAACAAGAGTTGCTACAGCTCATTACAAATCGTCCAAGTATTATCTTCTTGAATAAAGCAGACCAAGCGCAATGTGTTAGCAAAGAGGAGATTGCGAGCACTGGGGACTTTCACAGAGATTGTTACCATCAGTGCGGCCCAAGGGGAAGGGATGGATGAGATGGCGAAGGTCATAACGTCCTTGGTACAAGGCGGTTCTGTGCAGGCCAGTCATGAGGCGATGCTCAGCAATGTGCGCCACATCACCTTGATGGAACAGGCGAAACTTAGCTTGGACCAATCCATTCGTGCCATAGATAGCGGTATGCCTATCGATTTAATCGTCACAGACATTCGCGCTGCTTGGGAGCTATTGGGTGATATTACTGGTGAAAGTTTACGTGAATCCATGGTGGATGAATTATTTAAACGATTCTGTTTAGGAAAATAGGAGAATACATGTATTTAGTAGATACGTATGATGTGATCGTCATTGGTGGTGGTCATGCTTTCGGTTGTGAGGTCAGTTAGCCACAGCACGCATGGGGCACCGTACCTTGATGACTACATTGAATTTAGATAACATTGCCCTTATGCCATGTAACCCAGACGATTGGGGGACTCGGTAAAAAGCCATCTAGTGTGCGAACTAGATGCATTGGGCGGTGAAATGGGCATCAATGCGGATGCGACAGCCATCCAAATGCGCATGCTCAATACGGGAAAGGGACTCGCGGTACATTCCCTACGGGCCCAATCTGATAAAGTAGCCTACCAACGCCGTATGAAAGAAGTTTTTAGAAAACACGGAGAACCTCAATGTGAAGCAAATCATGGTCAATGAATTGCTCATTGAAGACGGTGTTGTAAAAGGCATTGTGTCAGAACTTGGGGAAGTATACCAGGCAAAGGCGATCATTTTATGTACAGGTACGTACTTAAAAGGTAAGATTATTACTGGTGAGTTGGCGTATACAGGGGGTCCTAATGGACAGCGGACAGCGGAGTTGTTGTCTCAATCTTTATTGAATCACGGCATTAAGCTGATGCGATTTAAAACAGGTACACCCGACTCGTGTCGATAAACGAACCTTGCACACAGAGAATATGGAAATGCAACCTGGTGACTCTCATCATAGAGCCTTCTCCTTTATGTCTGATTGGATCGACCGCAACGAGCAAGTATGTTGGTTGACTTTCACGAATCAAAATACACATGATATCATTCGCGGCAATTTACATCGTGCCCCTATGTACACGGGTGTCATTGAAGGGACGGGCCCAAGATATTGCCCATCTATTGAAGATAAAGTGGTTCGTTTTTGAAGATAAACAACGCCACCAATTATTCGTGGAACCAGAGGGCAATCACACCAACGAAATGTACGTACAAGGTATGAGTACAAGCTTACCTATCGATGTACAATATGCGTTCCTACGCACTATCCCCGGTTTGGAAGATGTAGAAATCATGCGTCCGACTTATGCTATCGAGTACGATTGCTTAGATCCATTGCAATTGACACTCGCTTTACAAGTGAAACATATCCAAGGCTTGTACTCCGCAGGTCAAGCGAATGGTACATCTGGCTATGAAGAAGCAGGGCACAAGGGCTGATGGCGGTATCAATGCGACCTTATGGTTAGAAGGCAAAGAGCCATTTATCCTATCTCGTTCCGAAGGCTACATTGGCGTGCTCATCGACGACTTAGTCACAAAGGAACGAAAGAACCGTACCGCATGATGACGAGCCGTAGTGAATATCGCTTGTTACTTCGTCAAGATAATGCAGATATGCGTTTAACAGAAAAAGGCTATGAAATCGGACTTGTTAAAGAAGAACGATATAGAGCTTTTTAAAGAAAAACAAGGTAAGATCGAAGCGACCCATTCAATTACTAGCGGATACACCTGTAAACCCTAGCGAAGATACACAGCAAATCTTAGATCGTATGGGTACACCTCGCATCAAAACGGGCATCAAGGCGTACGATTTGGTGAAACGCAATGAATTGAATTATGCAGTAGTGGCCGAAGCCTTTGGTTTATCTCGCTACGAAGCGCCAGTGGAAGAAGAAATCGATATTACCATCACCTACGATGGATATATTAAAAAACAGCTAGAGCAAGTAGAAAAGGTTCGCAAGTTAGAGGCTAAAATTATTCCTCAAGACTGGGATTACACCTCTATGAAAGGTGTATCCTTAGAGGCAATCCAAAAATTAAATGCCGTTCGCCCTCATTCCATTGGTCAAGCGAGCCGTATTTCTGGAGTATCACCTGCGGACATTTCTGTGCTCTTAGTGCAAATTGAGCAATATTACCGTGAAAGAGGTTAATATGACATTTTCAGAGTATGTGAAGACCCACACCACAACCTATGGTTTGGACCTCACAGATACACAAATAGACCAGCTACAACGGTTTTACGAGCAAGTGGTGACCACCAATGAGCACATGAACTTAACGGGCATTACAGAACCAGAAGAGTTTGCCTTAAAACATGTGGTAGATTCTCTATCTTGTTATGACCCTAAGTATTTTTACAAAGGGTGCAACGGTCATCGATTTAGGTACAGGTGCAGGTTTTCCAGGTGTTCCCTTGGGTATATACGATCCATCCTTACAAATTACTTTGTTTGACTCTTTACAAAAGCGACTGCGCTTTTTAGATGGTATTATTGAAGATTTAGGCTTGCAGGGCTGTAGAACCTTACATGGCCGTGCAGAAGATTTGGCACACCATGAGTATCGGGAATCTTTCGACCTTCTTACTAGCCGTGCAGTGGCTCGTTTATCCATCTTATTGGAATGGGGACTGCCTTACGTGAAAGTAGGAGGCTACATGGTGGCATTAAAAGGTTCCATCGTGCAAGAAGAACTAGAGGAAAGTAAACGTGCTGTATCTATCTTGGGCGGTGAAATCGTAGAGGTGAAAGAAGTGACCTTACCTACCTTTGGATGACAAACGAGCTATCGTGTATATCAAAAAGGTAAAACCTACGCCGAAGAAATACCCTCGCAAACCAAAAAGAGATTAAAACAAAACCTTTATAGCTTTGTACTATAACTTATAATAAAAATATAGAAAAAAATGCTTATAAGTATGAACTATGGTATACTTAATGAGTACTCTTTTTACATGTGCGGTCACGTTGTGTTCGCACATGTTTTATATTTGCAATACAAGATTGAGGTGAGACGATGGCAATCTATAACGGACGATTACCAAAACTCAATGAAGATGAAATAAAACGATATTCTGGACTGAAACATGCGGAGGGATTTCCAGAGCAGTATGTGAAAGAAGCTGCCCTAGAAGTGCAATTAGTAGCAGAACCTCGTGGTGTGTACCAATGCTATGATTACGATGCAGAGACACATACAATCCTTAGTGACCCACCGATGGTGCTAGATGCAACGGGTATCATCCGTCATTTAGGGAATGCTAAAAAAAGTATATGTTCTCGCTGTTACAGTAGGAGAGGCGGTAGAAGAACGTAGTTCTGCTTTATTTAAAGAAGGTAAATCTACACTAGGTCTCCTCGTAGATGCAGCGGCTACAACGGCAGTAGAACAAGTGGCAGATCAAGTGAATGAAATCATCGACAGAGAAGCGAAAAAACAAGGCTTTAAAACGACATGGCGCTTTAGCCCAGGTTATGGCAATTGGCCTGTCACAGTACAGCAAGAATTTGCTAAGATCATTAAAAACAGAAGAAATTGGGTTGACAGTGACGGATACAAGCATGCTATTTCCACGTAAATCGGTAACAGCTATTGTAGGCTGTCAAACCGCCGATGAAGAAGGACCAAAAACACAACGAGGCTGCACCTCTTGTAGCCAAGTGGGGTGTGCATCCCGTAAAGTACCGGAAAAGGGAACTACATCATGTATTTAAGTAAACATACCATTTGTGATGGATAGTACTGAAAAGGTATCCTATGTGGGATATCCTTATGATAGTTATACTTTTTGCAAGATAATTGATACTTGTATAAGGCATTAACAAAGAAACTTTGATTAAGAATAATAATTAGATGTATAGATAAGTAACATGGTGTATGAACCTACAGGGAAGAGTAGATGCATACCCATGTGAAGTATATTGCCTTGGGCGAGCAATGTGCCTGATACATAAGTGAGGGACATATGGTATATATTATAGATGGCGGCATGGGTACCATGCTGCAAGCGGCAGGCCTTGGTGACGGGGCTTGTCCAGAATTATTTAACGTAGAACATCCGGACGTGGTGGAGCATATCCATGCAGAATATTTGCGTCACGGTAGCGATATTATTACAACTAACACCTTTGGTGGGACAGCGTTAAAACTGGATGAATACCAATTGGGTCATCGTATGGATGAAATCAATCGGGCTGCTGTGAAAGTCGCACAAGCTGCACGGGATAAGATTAACCCGAATGCGAAAATTGCAGGGGATATGGGTCCTAGCGGTCGATTCATGGCTCCACTAGGGGTAGCTCAATTTGATGAGATTTATGAGACTTTCAAAGACCAAGCAAGAGCCCTTATCGATGCCAGGGGTAGATTACCTGATTATTGAAACGATCATCGACATCCAAGAAATGCGTGTCGCTTTATTGGGTGCCAAAGATGCTCGTGACGATTTAGGAAAAAAACAAAAGACGATGTGAAAAATTATCTGTCAGTTCTCTTTCAGTGAAGATGGTCGTACCATCACGGGGACACCACCGGAAGCGTGCGATCTTGATGGATGCTATGGAAGCAGATATTGTAGGTATTAACTGTTCTTTGGGACCTGAACAATTATTGCCGCTCGTAGAGCGCTATGGCGACGGTAACGAACTTGCCAATCAGCATTCAGCCGAATGTCTGGTATGCCACAACTCGTAGGAAAGAAACGATCTTCCCATTGGGACCAGAAGAAATGGGCGAATATGCGCCTCGTTTCCTCGATGCGAGGGCGACCTACTTAGGGGCTTGTTGCGGTAGTACACCAAAAACACATCGAGGCCATCGCTAAAGCGAAAGACGAGCACATACACCAGACAGTAAGACCATATGTAGAACCGTTTACTGCTTTTTACAAGCCGGACTAGCGTAGTGAAAGTAGGTTTACAAGAAAAACCAATCATCATTGGGGAAACGGATTAATCCAACAGGCCGTAAGGTGTTAGCAGAAGAAATCCGCAAGGGCAGTTTCTTAATGGTGAAAAAGATGCGTTAGCCCAAGTGGAAGCAGGGCAGACGTATTGGATGTGAATATGGGTGTCACAGGCGTTGACCCGGGAAACGATGAAACGAGCTATCGAAGAATTAACGATGCTTGTGGAGGTTCCTTTATCCATCGACACATTGGATCCAGTGGCGATGGAAGCTGGTTTGAAAGCTTACCCAGGTCGTCCATTGTTGAACTCTGTGAACGCAGAGCCAGAGCAATTGGAAGCGGTATTACCATTAGCAAAACGTTATGGTGCAGACGTTATTATGCTTGCCATTAGGTAAAAAAGAATTACCAGAAAGGGCAGAAGAGCGTGTGTCTTTAGCAAAAGAAATCGTCTTAGAAGCGTATAACTATGGCTTGCGACCAAATGATTTATTGCTAGACCCATTAGTATTGACCTTAGCAAGTAGCCAACATGCAGCACGAGAAACCTTAAAAACATTAAAACTCTATGCAGAAACATTTGGATTCCCAACGGTGATGGGCTTGTCCAATATATCCTTTGGATTGCCACAACGGGCGTACTTGAATGCACAGTTCTTGACGATGGCATTGAGCAGTGGTTTGACTTGTCCTATTATGAACCCAATGAATGAAATCGTACGAAAAGCTTTCATTACAGGTCGTACCTTCATGGGATTTGACCCAGCAGCAGCGGACTTTATCGCTGAGTATGGTGATGACGATGAAAATGCAGTGGTGACGAAAAAGGTGAAAGCTGCCGCAGAAGCATTCCACAGTGATGATCCTATCGAATGTATTAAACATGCCGTAGAGCAAGGCGAAAAAGAGGCGGTTGTGCCGTTGGTAAAAGAAGCTTTAGCAAAAGGATTAGATCCATTGGAAGTCACTCGTAGAGGTTTATCTGATGCCATGGCAGTAGTCGGCGAAAAATTCGGTTCTGGTAAAGCCTTCTTGCCACAAGTCATGCTAGCAAAGGAGAAACGATGCAAGTGACTTTCACAACCATCAAAGAAGTGTTGCCAGAAGGCACTGCAGAGAAGAAGGCGACAATCATCCTAGCTACGGTAAAAAGGTGACATTCATGACTTAGGGTAAGAATATCGTATCTGCCTTGTTAGAAAACAATGGATACCAAATCGTAGACTTAGGAAAAGATGTATCCCCAGAAGAAATCGTAGCTGCAGCGAAAGAGCACAATGCACCGATTATTGGCATTGCATCCTTGATGACTACGACCATGCCGATGATCAACGAAACGATTGCTGCTATTCGTGAAGCTGGAGTGGATGCGAAAGTTCTTGTAGGTGGCGCCGTACTATCCCAAGCTTATGCAGATGAAGCGGGAGCTGACTCCTATGCAAAAGATGGTATCTCTGCAGTGAATATTGTAAAAGGATTGTTAGGTGACGAGTAATACCAATATCTAATTATAGGGTATTGAGTATTGCATAGTATACAGCTATTACGTACTGGATACCATAACAAACTATTGAGCATTGCGTCGTATAAAGCTGCTACGTGTTGGAGAACATAATAACCGGTTGAGGATTAGATAATATAAAGAGTTGTTACCGGATGCGTAGTAGTGTGACAATATTATAAGAACATAACAACATAGATAACTTGTCATACCATAGGTTATGGATGAAAGAGGAACGTTGAAGATAAGAAGTCAACGTTCCTTTTTTGTATAGTAAGATACAAGGACAGAAGAAATCTATGGGAGATAGAGTGTAACTGAACTATCCAATGTTTCACGTGAAACAATGCATGGTATACAAATTAAATGATATAAATGTTGTACTGTTTCACGTGAAACATTGTTGGATACCATTCATATTGGCTCGGTAGTTATATTGCGGGATAGCGTTCGGTAGGATACATTCTATGGTTCTAACTAATGAAATGGAAATAATTCATGTTTATTATGGATAGATTATATAAGAAGAGTTGGAACTGTTGTGTTTGTAACATAAATTAATAGGATAGAGGTGATATGTTTCACGTGAAACATTAAAAAAATATAGAAAAATATGTGGAAATCCCCATAGCTTTCATAAAAAAATACAATAATCTATGTTATAATGTGATAAGACGATAAGAAAGAGGTGAAATCATGGCTAGAATTATTGCTGTAGCCAACCAAAAAGGTGGTGTTGGTAAAACGACAACTGCTGTTAATCTGAGTGCTTGTTTAGCTGTAGAAGGGAAACGAGTGCTCTTATTAGACTTAGATCCTCAAGGAAATGCCACGAGTGGCTTAGGGATAGATAAAGAAGACTTGACACAAGGTGTATACGAAATGTTAGTGGATGGTGTATCGATTAAGGATATCATCGCAGAGACGGTGATTGATACGCTCCGTATTGCACCCACAACTATCGATTTAGCGGGGGCTGAGGTGGACCTGGTCGCTATGGAAGATAAAGGATACACTTTGAAACAGTGTATAGAACCGATTGTAGATGACTATGACTATATTATTGTAGACTGTCCGCCTTCACTAGGGATGTTGACAATCAATGCCTTAACAGCATCGAATAGCGTGTTAATCCCTATACAGACAGAGTTCTATGCCCTAGAAGGGTGAGCCAATTGGTGAAGACTATCGAGCTAGTCCAAGAAGAACTAAATACAAATTTAGATTTGGAAGGTGTTGTGCTCACGATGTACAATGGCAGAACAAAACTAGCTGTACAAGTAGCAGAAGAGGTGACGAATTACTTCGGCGATGCTGTGTACACTACGACGATACCACGAAATGTAAAATTGGGAGAAGCTCCTAGTCATGGATTACCAGTGGTTGTCTATGATAAACGATCAAAAGGGGCGGAAGTATATTGTGCCTTAGCACGGGAGGTAATTGCGCGTGGAGCCTAAGAAAACAAAAGGTGGCCTTGGCAAGGGGCTGGGGTCCTTTGGCTTATCTGGATCCTTCAAAGATGGTTATAAAAGTGGTTATGAAATTGATATTACTAAAATACGGCCTAATCCGAACCAACCGCGAAAAACGCTTTACCGAAGAAGATATGGAAACTTTAGTTGCCTCCATACAAGCTCATGGCCTCATTGCACCCATTGCCGTTCGCAAGGTGGATGATCACTACGAAATCGTAGCCGGCGAACGTCGTTGGCGTGCATGCCAACAAGCGGGATTGACGAAAATTCCAGTGGTCGTTCGTGACTATACGACAGAAGAAGTGAGCGAAAATTGCCTTGGTAGAAAAACTTGCAACGGCAGAACTTAAATCCCATCGAAGAAGCCTTTGGATATCAGTATTTGATGGAAACTTTCAAAAAAACACAGGAAGAAATTGCTACGACAGTGGGCCGTAGTCGTTCTTATGTGGCCAATATTGTGCGTTTATTGCAGTTGCCAGAATTTTTGCAACAAGAGCTAGAAACAGGTGCTTTAACAGTGGGTCAAGCAAGACCGCTACTCGCGTTGGATGGAGAACATTTGCAATTACAAGCCTTGGAACGAATTAAAGAAAAAAAGACTTGAATGCTCGTCAAATCGAACAGTTGGTGAAAAGAACTTCAAAATGGCAAAAAAACGCTTAACTTCGACGCAACCAAAGGCAACCGCAGAATTGCGGAAGTTGATGCAACGGTTAAAAACATAGCTTGGGTGCTCCTGTTGACATTCGGTTAAAGAATACGAAAAAAAGTACAAGGCACCATTGAAGTGTCTTTCAAAAAAACGAAAAAGAATTGATGCGTTTAATTAGTTATATGGAAGGCGAATAGAAAGGAAGTCTATGGTGATGGAAACAACAAGAGGCAATCGCTTGCACATAGGCTTTTTGGGCGCTGTAATGCAGGGAAATCCACTTTAATTAACACATTAACAGAACAGCAGATTTCCTTGGTATCACCCATTGCGGGTACTACCACGGATCCCGTGTCCAAAGGGATGGAACTATTGCCACTAGGGCCGGTGATAATCGTGGATACAGCGGGTATCGATGATACATCGGAATTAGGCCTATTACGGGTGGAGAAAACAAAGCAAGTATTGGAGACTATGAATCTCGCTGTGTACATGTTGCGTACCGATGCAGAGCCCATTCCAGAAGATATCGAATGGTTGCAACAGCTAGAAAGTAGTCATATCCCTACATTAGTTGTCATCAATGAAGTAGCAGGTTGTACAGGGGCGGATTTTATCAAATCCCATGGAGAATTACAACCTTATGCCTCACAAGTTGCGATAGCCGATGTGAGCGACAGCGCGAACCGTATGGCCCCTATTAGAGGCGTTGAGCAAGTTAAAACCTGTAGATGAAGACGTACAATCTTTATTAGGCGGTTACATCGAAGAAAAAAAGATGTATTTGTCTTGGTGTGTCCTATTGATGAATCGGCGCCGAAAGGGCGAATTATTTTACCGCAAGTACAAATGATTCGGGAAATTTTGGATCACCACGGCATGGCTATGGTGTGCCAAGTAGAAGAACTAGGGGCGACCTTAGCACAATTGCACCAACCACCGAAACTAGTCATTACTGACTCCCAAGCCTTTGAGGCGGTGAGCGCCATTGTGCCGGAGCATATAGCCTTAACTAGCTTTTCCATTTTAATGGCTCGATTTAAAGGGAAATTAAAAGATTTAGTAGCAGGCGTGCATGCCATCAGCCAACTACATCCGTGGTCCAAGGTGTTGATCAGTGAAGGCTGTACACACCGACAACAATGCGAAGACATCGGCACCGTGAAGATTCCAAGATGGCTACAAGCAAAAGGCTATACAGACTTAGCATTAGAATGGACAAGCGGTGGACATTTCCCTCATGATGTCTCTAAATATGATGTTATCATTCACTGCGGTGGCTGTATGTTGACGCGCCGTGAGGTGTTGCGACGCATTGATGTGGCATCCATACAAGGGGTGCCTATCGTCAACTATGGTGTGCTCATTGCCTCCTTGCACGGCATTTTTGCAACGAGCTATCAAGCCATTTGAGCATGAATTAGAATAGAAAGGATTATTGTGTTAGAACAACTATTACCTTGGTTACCATGGATACTAGCGGGGGTTATCGTCCTCCTAGTATTACATGCTTTAAGTTTACATATACGAGTGAGTCGACTGACCAAGCGCTATGGCTATTTTATGAATGGTGAAAGTGGCCAGAGTATAGAACGACGCCTTGCCATTGAAGTGAAAGAATTACGAGATATGGCGAGCACTTGGGAAACGATTATGGCAGAGCAAAAAGTGATTCAATCTACACAATCACAGACGTTTCAACATATCGGCTTTGTGAAATATAATGCTTTTGAGAACATTGGCAACGAATTGTCATTTTCTCTCACTTTATTAGATGGAAATTACAATGGAATTGTCATTTCTAGCGTGTACGGAAGAAACGAATCTCGCATCTTTACTAAACCTATCGTGAATGGTAAAAGCTTAGCCAGTCTTTCACAGGAAGAGCTAGCTAGCTTGCAATCTGCCATGGGACAGCGAAGCAATGGAGATGTATTAGCGAGTTCTTCTGTATCGGCGTAGAAAGGATTGTCTATGCAAATACCAAATTGGTTGCAGTCACACTTGGAAGAGACCAGTGAAGGCTGGCATTTGCGATTTACTAAACAACAACTTAAACTCATCGCCATCGTATTGGTGGGATTATTAGTTATCCTTTTGGGATTCGGCATTTGGGGCGTGGCACGGCAAATCGAAGTGTTGCAATTGCGCCAAGAAAATCAATTACAAAAAAAGAACAACTTAAATTATTAGACCAAAAAAAGTAGAGGTCTTAGATAAAAATGAAAACTCTGGACGAATTAGACCAGAATATTAGGAACATGATTAAGGGCACCGAGTCGGGTACCGTACCAAAAAGCAGAGGGTACGACACAAGGGAAAGAAGAGAAAGAGGACCCTTCTCCCAAAAAGCGGGAATAAAACATTTACTACCACCCGACTTTTCAGCCCACATATCGAGCTTAGACCGCCAAGCCCAACGACGGATGGTATCCATGTACACTCTGTACAATATCCTCAAAGATGGAGTGGGCAAAGACATTCGGGAACTCCAATCTATGCTAGCCATGGAAGGTGACGCAACAGATGCGAATAGCCATATGCCATCTATTTGGCCCTGCGAAAGGCGTCATTAGTTCTACCTTTGGAGCGCGCCAAGATCCTGTGTACGGTGGTGGCGCCTTTCACGAAGGCTTAGACATCGCCAATGATACAGGAACGACGATAGTGGCAACGGCGGCAGGTACCGTAACCTATGCGGGCTATGCTTGGGGGCTATGGCAACCTCATAGAAATTGATCATGGTAATGGATTTGTCACAAAATATGGGCATAACTCAGCCCTTCTCGTACAAACGGGAATGACTGTAAAAAAAGGTCAATCCATTGCACTCATGGGGAGTACTGGTAAAAGTACAGGAAGCCATGTTCACTACGAAGTGCGGGTGAACGGTGTGGCCACGGACCCATTATTATTTCTGCCCATTCAATAGGAGGCGACTATGAAATCCTATGTACAAGTTTATACTGGTAATGGCAAAGGAAAAACGACAGCTGCCATCGGCCTTGCTGTACGAGCAGCGGGGGTCGGCAAGAAAGTGTTATTACTGCAATTTATGAAATCTAAGGTCTATTCAGAACATGCTGTGTTAGACCAATTAGAACCGATCACAGTGGAGACCGTAGGCAAAACCATTCTTTATCATTCCAGAAGGCATGAAAAGCGAAGAAGAGTTGCGTCGTTGGGGTGATGATGTGGTGGTGTTTCCCAAAGGACAACCACCACAAGAGTACAAAGATTTGATTCATATTGGTCAAGAACGGGCCCTACAGGCAGTGGCTACCGGAGATTTTGATATTGTCATCCTCGACGAGTACAACATGGCTCTGTTTTTCGGCTTAATTGACGAAGCAGAGGGCCGTGCCTTGCTGGCAGCGCGTAACCCAGATGTAGAGGTTGTCTTTACTGGACGAGGTGCTCCACAGTGGCTTTTGGATGAGGCGGATCTAGTGACCGTCATGGAAGCATACCGACATTATTACGATCAAGGTGTAGAAGCTCGTCTTGGTATTGAGCATTAAGGCTAAAGAATGTTATAATTGAAGTATATATATCTTTTAACGTACTGAAAGGTAGGTGGTATCGTGTCACTATGGATGATTCTATTACTGCTAGTAGTAGCTTTCATCATAGCCATTCTATGTATTCCTATCACATATAGTCTGAAAGTAAGTTCACGCAAGCCCTATGAATTTGATTTTCGATTAGAGTGGATGTATCGCATGTTGAAAAGTGCATCTCGCCTATAGGCAAGGTCATTCCTTGTTTAAAGAAGTCTATGTACTAGGGTCTATGAAAGTCGGTTCTGCCCGCGATTATGAAGATTGGTTAAATCGTAGGGTGAAAGAAGAACTAGAGCCACTGGAAACAAAGGCAACCCAAGAAGATGTGGAAGCACAGGACATGCCAGACATGCCTGATCCGTATCCATTGTCTGGATACGATGGTCCAGAACCCATCAAATCTGTCCGATTTGATGCGAATGGGAAGGTCCTTGAACCAGTGGAGTCTACGACAGAGAAGAAAGAACAAGAAGCAACACAAACGGATACAAAAGAATTGCCAACCTTTTGGTGGTGGAAACATGTATCGAACCCAAAACTCTATGAAGCGCTGTTTATCGTAAGTAAGCAATGTGCTGGTCATGCTAGCCCTAGAGTATTCCACTTAGAAGGAGATTTTGGAATTCCTAGACCTTATGAAATGGGTCTCATTACAGTGGCAGCTTATACCTTATGTCCGAAACAAGTGGAGGATGTTAACTTCTCTTATACAGAGTTTGCCTATACCGGCAGCTTGGATGTGAAAGGTCATATGCAATTGGGTGTGTTTGCATTCTATGGAACTCTATTCGTAGTGAAACAAGCAGTGAGAGAATGTCTCATAGACTGCGCCAAAGCGTTTTTACAGTATCGTCGTCGTAAGCAAAGTGCAAAATAATAAACTTTCAGAAGTTGAAGAATCGTAGGAGGTCATGATGGATACTAAACTTACAAACTTAAAAGACAATTTAGAGCCTTTATTTGAGCAATTCAAAGAAATGATTCGCGTGGAAACCGTAGTGGGCGAAGCTGTACAATTGGGAGATACTACTATCGTTCCATTCGTGGATGTATCTCTTGGTTTGGGCGGTTGCTCAAAAAGCTGGCGGTGGCGGAGCGAAAGTAGAGCCAACTGCTGTGCTTGTTATCAAAGGGGAACGCATTGAATTATTCAATATCAAGGGTTCTGCTAAATATACTGGTTTCGATCGTTTGATCGGCATGGTACCAGAAATTATCAGCAAATTGAAAAAAGAAGAATATGTATATGTAAGCGAAGAAAAATAATTGCAAAATGATTCGCACAGATTTGTAGCTATACATTTCATGCGCCATTCATATACATAGGGTATAGTAAAGAAGAAAGGTCATTTGCTAAATGCATATAACTTTGCTATACTAGATAAATAGATGAAAATATTTCTCACAGGAGGCTTATACATGAACTTAACTAAAAAAATTGCAACATTAGGGCGCACTTGCTGTTGTAGGTGCTTTCACAGTATCCAACGTCGCTAACGTAGGCGTAGTGAACGACGAAGCGATCTACACTGGTTTCAATGGTTTTGGTGCTATCCAAATGCAAATTGAAAAAAATTGCGCGGTGAATACGGCCCTAAATTAGAAGGGGAATTCAAAAAAATTAAACAACTTCAAAACTGATGCAGAAAAACAAGCATACTTCGACAAAAAAACGTTCGTAGCATTCAAGAAAAATACAATCAAGAAGAAGCGAATGTATTAGCTCCATTGGACAAAAAGTAGCAGAAGCTATCCAAGCGATTGCAAAAAGAAAAAAAGATATCGATGTATTAGTAGCTAACCCTACATCTGCGAGGCGCTGTGAAAGAAGGTAACAAAGTTATCGACTTAACACCAGACGTAATTGCACGCATCAACAAATAAGATATGAAAAAGCCCCTAGGTTATATGACCTGGGGGTTATTTTATATATGTTCTGATATTCGGGGTTATAGGACAAAATGAGTTAGAAAAAGGTGTGAACCCAATGCTAATGACTAGCATGGATTCACACCTTTTATAGATTGGCTTATTTATGAATTAGGTTTACAATGAACTCGCTATCTTCCACCAACGTAGCTTGGATGTAGTTGTTGCCGTCGAAGTGCAATACTTCGCCTGGTGTTAAGATATGGGATTCTGTTTCGTTAAGGAATACATTCACTTTACCTTTGACTACAGTGAAAATCACGTTAGCCTCTGGGTGATTGTGTTTTTTTCCACTTTGTCACCGACGACACCACCTTTTTTTCACGATTTTTGTAGTTCGGTCCATCAAAAATTAAACCTAGTTCTTGTTTTTACAGTTCCCCGCCATAGTAGAACCTCCTATTCTGGGGACTTTCACAGCGCTGAAAGTCAATACCAACAGCGGTTATGCTGTTCTAAAAAAATATAAAAAAAGGGTTTAGCTACTTAGCTTTTTTTGCAATTGTATATACAGGAATATCACCATCAAGGTTCACATTGAATGCGAAGTCCGGTGCTACGTGACTCACGAAAGCGCTGAACCATGCTTGGAAGGCGCTGACCATAATAATTGGATTTACGCCGGCTGTTTTCCAATAGGAAATTTGATTTTGGTGATTTCCGTACCAACTAAAGGTAGTATCAGTTTGCTCGATGATAGTATCGCTTGGGTCACAAGGCATGCCGTTCACATAGTAGTCTTGCATCACTGTGTAAATAGCAGGTGCTGTTTGAGCAGTAAGTTTTTTTCTTTTGCTTCTGTACCGCATATTGCGCCTTGTTTGATGAACGCTTCTAATACTGCATCGATACCATCATCTCCGCCACAATCCGTTAAATCTTTGATGAAAGTAGCTTCGCGAACGGAAGAGGTTTGTAATTGGTTGTGTAACCAACCATGGATGTTGTTGTGATCGATGATACGGTCCAACTGACGATCGGGAGGATTGGTTTTCCATATAAATCGATAGCTGTGGCATATAACTCATCGGCTAAATCGTCGAGGCGACTTTGTGCCTCTTTCTTAATCAATTGTTCACGTTCAGCGATAAGCTGAATTTTTTTGTATAACCAGAAATGAATGTGTCCTAGTACTGCTGACATGTTACGCTCCTTTTCGTGCGACTTCTAATTTAGAAACAAGTTCGTCCACATCAATACCGTGAATGTTAGCGGCTTGCCAAATAGGTTCTCCTGTGGAGGATGGACAGCCTAGACAACCCATACCGATGGATTGTAACACAGGTACTGTTTGTGGATACATATCTATAATATCACGAATGATGGAATCTTTTGTAATAGCAATTTCAGATACATTACGACTGCATTGAGTTTTGCTACTAATTCATCGATGTCCATACCGTGGATATTCGTCGCTTGCCATAGAGGTTCCCCTGTAGAAGACGGACAGCCAAGGCACCCCATGCCCATGGATTGCAAGATAGGAATCAATTCTGGATATACGTCGACGATATGACGAACGATGGTGTCTTTTGTAATTAGTTGTCCTCGGTGAAAGTGGTGTGGCACCTTTATCGTTAGTCGGTGTAGCTCGCTTCTGCCAAACCGGCATTGCCTTGGCCAGTAATTTCACCACTGGTTCTGCGGCGGCTTTCGGAGCAGTTTCTGCGAGATCCACTGTGTCTCAATACAGCGGCTTTTGAAAGCGACAAGACCAATGCGATCAATGAATTGGCCCATACGCTCGATTTGGGCATTTTTCTTTATAGTAGGTAATCATGCGGTCGATGATGGCTAGTACTTCTGCTTCGGTAGCCACCTCTGTGATTAAATCGCCTAACCGTGGATGAGCGCCGCGCTACCACTGCATAGATTTGCCAACCTTGATCATTGCCGATAACGCCGATATCTTTTGTGATGGCTTCGGCGCAAGAGTTAGGACAACCAGATACGCCAATTTTTCATTTTTAGATGGCATTTCTTTAGAGATGTATTTTCGTTCTAATTGCATGCCTAAATGTACGCTGTCTTGTTTCGCACGTTTACAGAATGTCGTGCCGGGGCAGAATTTCACAGAACGAACACGATTGGATACGGTGTGCCGGTTCCATGCCGAGCATGGCCCACGCTTTGTCTACATCTTCTGCCTTTAGGTTTGTAATCATGATGCGTTGAGCACCTGTAATTTTTCAAAGTTGCGTGGAATGTGTTCGCCACGTCGATAAATTTTTGTAACATTTGGGGTTGTACGAAACCACCGGGAATGCGAGGGGTAATCGCGTATGTGCGTTTCCCATTGCGGATACGTTGTAAATTGCCCGCCACTTGTGCCATATGTATCTCCTTAGTATTGAGTAAATATTTGTGTATAAAAAGTAGGGATTATCCTTACCGTAGATGATGCTGGATAGCCATAAGGTATCTGTTTAATCTATGAAAGGAATGTATATCTATTTGTAAGTTATGTAGTAGTATGTATAAAATTATAGCAAGTATTTTGCATCAAATTGTATTAGCGTACAGTTCCATGAAAATACATTATATAATTGCCATACATGACTAGGCGAAAGCCTATGCTCCTAGTATACTATAAGAAGTACTTTTTGTATGTAGCTGAGGCAACGAATTATATTCACAAACTATACACGGCTTATACACGGGAAATTTGAAGTTACACACAGAATTATCCACAAAAAGTGATTAAGTTAAGACAAAAATAAAAGTACATCCTAGATAGCCTCAGATTACACACAGAATATACACAAGATAACCACAGAGTTATACACATCTCAAACGATAGTAAGTGAATAACCTAGGGATTACGCACAACATAGACACAGGATACCCACATGGTTATCCACAGGATAGTGTATAAGTATTACTAATTAGAATATTAGGGCACTGTGAATAGCTATAGTAGTGTGAGATCTTTTAAACATATAAGGGTATACAAGTATAGCATGTGTTGTGAATGGAGAAATTTTATCTTTTTAGATGATTTTTTTGTATTGTATTAATCTTGATAAACGTAGCATATAAATCTAGTACTAGGTATTATATCTATCGTAGAATACGATACGAAGATGGTTTAGTAATGATGTTATATGATGTTATATGAAGTGATAGAACATAAGGATATATATGAAAGTATTATATGAAAATGTACAGGTTGCTACTTTTGTAGAGAGACCTAACCGATTTGTGGTCCATTTAGAATTACAGGGACAGATGATTGCCGTCCACTTGCCGAATCCGAGGTCGTATGTGGAGCTCCTATTTGTAGGGGTGAAGATGTATGTGGTGCATCATCCAAAAAGAAGGTGCAAAAACGCAATACCGTGTCATCGGCATTGAACGAGATGGTGTGCCCATCATGTTAGATACTAATTATTGTAATGACATGGCAGAGTATATAATCTCTGAACAACTCATTCCAGGATGGGAAGAGTGGCGTGTGGTACGACGGGAGTACACGGTGGGTCATAGTCGTTTTGACTTGCTTCTGACCAATGATAAAGAAGAACACTTTTTACTAGAAGTGAAGTCCTGCACTTTATTTGGTGATCAAGGAGCGATGTTCCCTGATGCGGTGACGGAGCGCGGTCGAAAACATTTACTTCATTTGCAAGAGTTGCAACAAGAGGGATATCGTACGGGGATTCTGTTTTTTTAGTGCAGTGGGAACGAGCGCTGTGGTTTTCTCCAGACTTTCACACAGATTTGGAATTTACCAAAACATTTATTGAGGTAGCGCCACAGTTAGACTGGAAGGCGATGGCATTGCAGTGGACACCAGAGTTCACTAAACCTACAGTGGTGCGTGAGTGCTTGTACAATGATGGGGCTGTGCGTCGAGAAGCGGAGGACCGAGGGGATTACCTCATGGTGTTGCAAGTGGAAGAACCGGTAACGTTGCCCATCGGTAGCAAGGGAGACATGCACTTTGACTCAGGGTATTATGTGTATGTAGGGTCAGCGAAGACAAATTTAGAAAAAAACGCATTGAACGTCATAAACGGAAGCGGAAAAAGAAACATTGGCATTTAGATTATTTGCGCAGTGTCAGTACGGTTGTGGCGACCTTTACCGATTCGTAGCTCCGGCGATTTAGAATGTGAATTGGCGAAGGCTATGAAGGCTATAAGTGTAGATGAGGTGAAAGGCTTTGGTTGCAGTGATTGCCATTGCGATTCTCACTTATTCAAAATGGATGTGAACCCTATCCATGATGAACGCTTTATGATCGATGTGGTGGAAGTGTTCCGCATGAATCGATTAAATGAGGCCATGTTAGGCTTTCAAAAAAATAAGAACATAAGAATATTTATGCAACATATACGGTCGTAAGTGTTTATATATGACTGTATCGAAACTTTCATGTAAAAAGATAGAAAAAAAGTGCATAAAAATGCTATAATAGATTAGTTAATAGATTCGTTTTTAAAAATGAGGTGATACAATGGAGGAAAAGGCTTGGAGTCACGGCAAGATCACGCCGGTCCAAATCGATAAAGAAATGCGCGACTCTACATCGATTACGCCATGAGCGTTATCGTTATGCGCGCCCTTCCAGATGTACGCGATGGGTTGAAGCCTGTGCACCGTCGTATTCTATATGCGATGCATGAAACAGGTATGACACCGTCGAAACCGTACAAAAAAATCGGCTCGTATCGTCGGCGACGTACTTGGTAAATACCATCCACATGGTGATAGCTCTGTGTACGACGCAACGGTGCGTTTGGCCCAAGATTTTAATACAAGATATCCGCTTGTTGATGGTCATGGTAACTTTGGTTCCATTGACGGTGATTCCGCTGCGGCCATGCGGTATACGGAAGTTCGTATGTCTCGTATTGCCACAGAAATGCTCGCAGATATCGAGAAGAAAACAGTGGACTTTATGCCGAACTATGACGAATCTTTGGAAGAACCAACCGTACTTCCTGCTAAGATTCCGAATTTGTTGATCAATGGTTCCGCCGGCATTGCCGTGGGGATGGCGACGAACATTCCGCCCCACAACTTAGGGGAAGTGGTAGATGGTCTCGTGATGCTCATCGACGATCCAGAGGTGGATGTGAACCAATTGATGACGGCCATCAAAGGTCCAGATTTCCCAACAGGAGCGTCCATCCTTGGTCGTGAGGGTATTAAAAAAGCCTATGCCACAGGTCGTGGTAGCATCAAAATGCGTGCGAAAGCTCACATTGAGGCTATGACGAAAGGCAAACACCGTATTGTGGTCACAGAAATTCCGTACCAAGTGAACAAAGCGCGCTTGATTGCAACCATTGCAGATTTAAGCCGTGATAAAGTGGTGGACGGCATTACTGCCCTTCGTGATGAAAGTGACCGCCGTGGTCTTCGCATCGTTATCGAATTGCGTGCTGACGTGCAACCAGATATCGTGTTGAATAAACTTTATAAACACACACAATTACAAGATACATTCGGCGTGATTATGTTGGCATTGGTGAAAGGCCATCCAAAAAGTATTGACTTTGAAAGAAGTACTAGGTCATTACTTAACGCACCGCCAAGAAGTCGTCGTACGCCGTACAGAGTTCGACTTGGCAAAAAGCTGAAGCTCGTGCCCACGTATTGGAAGGCTTGTTAATTGCTTTAGATCACATTGATGAGGTAATCCACACTATCCGTAGTTCTCAAACTACAGATATTGCTCGCACTGCTTTGATTGAACAGTTCAGCCTCACAGAAATTCAAGCGAACGCTATCTTAGATATGCGTTTAGCTCGTTTAACAGGTTTGGAACGTGAAAAAATCGAAGAAGAACATGCGACCTTATTGGTATTGATTGCGGACTTGAAAGCTATCTTAGCCTCCGATGCACGTCAACGTGACATCATCAAAGAAGAGTTGATTGCCATGAAAGAAAAATATGGCGACAAACGTCGCAGTGAAATTACTATCGATACCTCTGACTTTGATGTGGAAGATTTAATTGCTGACGAAGAAATGGTCATCACTTTAACTCGTCAAGGCTATATTAAACGCATGAATGCCAATGTGTACCGCAACCAACATAAAGGTGGCGTAGGCGTTGTGGGCATGAAAACGAAAGAAGACGATTATGTGGCGCAAATTATGCACGTGCGGACCCATAATACATTGCTATTCTTCACATCCACAGGCCGTGCGTACCGCTTGAAAGCCTACGAAGTGCCAGAAGCATCGAGCCGTAACTCTCGTGGTACAGCCATCATCAACGTACTTCCTCTCAACGTAGGAGAAACGGTGACAAACATGATCGATTTAGAACGCATCTCCAGCGATGTGAACTTGTTCATGGTCACAAAACAAGGCGTTGTGAAACGGACATCCATTGATGAATACCGCAACATCCGCCGTGGTGGCTTGAATGCAGTGGCATTGGATGAAGGGGATCAGTTGATCTCTGTAGGCTTGACCCTATGGTAACCAAGATGTATTGCTAGGCACGAAAAAAAGGTATGGCCATTCGTTTCCATGAAGCGGATGTACGCTTGATGAAACGTCTCGCTCGTGGTGTGAAAGGTATTAACCTCAACGCTGGCGACGAAGTCGTAGGTGCTAGCATTATCCACGGTACAGGCGAAGAATGCCAAGTATTCACTATCAGTGAAGAAGGTTATGGCAAACGCAATGTAGAAAGCTCCTATACAGTGCAAAAACGTGGTGGTAAAGGAACGAAAAACTTTAAAATCACCGACAAAACTGGCGAAGTAGTAGCTGTAGAAATCGTAAATGACAACGATGAAATGATGCTGATTTCTGAACAAGGCAAGATCATTCGCTTTGATGTGAACGATATTGCCGTGAAGAAAAAGCAAAAGCGATTTCAGGGCGTGAAAAACACAGAACTTAGATGACGGAGATAAAAATTGCCTCTGTGGCGGTAATCTCTGGAGATGAGTTAAAAGAGGACGAAAAGCTTGTTTTAAGTCGTCACTTGTTTCACTATGTAGCCTGTGGCGTTCTGTCTAAATTAGTATAAGGGAAGACCGTAACACCCTTCTCAAACTGATCCTACGGTAGGTTTGTTCAGGGGTATGTTACGGTCTTCTGCGTTTGTATGATTTAGGTAGTTAAGGGGCGCCACAAGGCTACTACTCGAAATGGCATTATACTTTTTCTGCATTGAATTTTATCGATGAATAGCATATAATAGTAATGTTATATCATAAAATCAGTGTATTAGGAGGCGAGTCCTATTTTAGACTTTAAGCGTTTTTACCTTAGAAGATAAGCCCCCGTATTGATGCGTATTTCTCAGAGCATCATTATGAAGCGTCAGATAATAGTTTTACTACTTTGTTTATGTGGCAAGATATTTATGGCATTACTTGGGCAGAAGAAGAAGGTGTGTTATTTATTAAAGGTGGCGGTGTGACGGAATCTCCGTTTATGTTACCGCCGTTTGCAGGAAAAGATGCGAAGTTTGTAGATGGTTTACAAATGGCGAAAGTGTGGTTCAAGGAGAACCAGATTCCATTCTTGTTGAAAGGTGTTAACCCGATCATGATGGAACGGATGCAAAAGCTTTGTCCTGACTGCTATGAATTTACACCTGACCGTGACAATTTTGAATATATTTACCGTACGGAAGATATGATTACCTTATCTGGTAAAAAGTTGCGTCAAAAGAAAAAAATCATTTGAACCAATTCCGCATGCAATATTCTAACTACGAATATATGCCGATTGATGAAAATACGATTCCTCTCTGTCGTGAAGCGGCAGCGCAATGGGTGGAAACACATCATGAAGAAGGCATTGAAGATGAGCTAACGGCGATCAATTTACTCTTCGATCATTGGGATGCATTGGGCCTTGTAGGCGGTTGCATCAAATTGTTCAGAGCGAGTGGAGGCTTTCACCATTGGGGAAATGCTCAATGAGTATATGGCGCTCATTCATATTGAGAAAGCGAATCCGACGATTCGTGGTTTGTACCAAGCTATCAATAATGAATTTATTCGTCATGAGTTTGCTGATACGAAGTTTATCAATCGCGAAGAGGACATGGGTTTACCAGGTCTTCGCATGGCGAAAGAGTCCTACAACCCAGACCATTTTGCTGAAAAAAATATGATGCTCGCTGTGCCAAAGCAGGTGCTTGTGAGGAGACGCATCCATGACCTATTTTTGGGAAGGATTGTTAATCGGCTTTTGCCGTGTTGGCACCCATCGGGATGCAGAATTTATTCATCATTAACACAGCTGGTGCAAAAGGTGTCGCGCATCATCACGACCATTCTCATCGTGGCATTTTTCGACCTCACCTTGAGCGTGTCCGCCTTTTACGGGATCGGTGCCATCTTTGACATTTGGCCATTTCTGAAAGGCATCGTGCTCCTCTTGGGTGGGGCGGTCATCTTTTACATGGGCTATACTGTGTTCAATTCGGAGCCGAACGTATCTCATGTAGATACAAATGTGACCATCTGGAATATCGTGACCACCGCCTTTGCGGTGGCGTGGCTGAATCCGCAGGCACTCATCGATGTGACGATGATGTTTGGCGCTGTGAAAGCCAGCATTCCAGAGGAAGCTTCCCTCTATTTCTTACTAGGATATATCGTATCTGCCTTTGCTTGGTTTGGGGCATTGTCTACGATCATTCACAAGCTGTCAAAGCGTATCAAGATTTCGCAATTGGTGTGGATTAACCGTATCTGCGGTTTGATTTTATTCGGCTATGGGGCGAAATTGTTTATGGACGGAGTGTTGCTGTATATATAAGCTATAAATCATTCGTTGCATATTCCCATGAGGTATTGTGGCTCTTTGTCAAGTTTTGGGGACAGCAACTAATCCATTCAGTTTCTTTCATATAAGAACTGTATAAAAATGTAAATATAGTAGAATAAAAAGAAACATAAGTGAGATACATGCGATGTAACTAATTTTAGGTATAACAAAGTAGCCCCACTTATGTTTCTTTTTTGTGGAGTAAATTTTGCACAATATAAACAAGATCAAATATAAATCATCTAGGCAGCCATCGGTACAGAAGCATCAGGTTTGTTGTAGATACTAGGTAAAATCATAAGTAATCTAGCTCTAAATCGACCGAAATGACGGACGCCATAGCTAGTCCGTTTCAGTACCTTGGTCTTGTTGTTACAGCCTTCTGTAAAGCCGTTAGAGTATGGTAATAGGAAAGCGTTAACTACTTCGTCACGCCAACTTGTAAATGACCGTAGAAGGTTGTTAAATTCGCTAAGATTGGCTACTTTCACAAGAGACAGGAAGTTAGATAATGTTTTTCTCAATAGCTGTTCTACCTTTTGCGACAAATAAATGCTCAAAGTAGTGTTTCAATGCGTAGGCCTTTTTTAAGTCATCAGAGTTTCGTAGGACTTCAAATAATCGAATGCGTTCCCCCTCAGAAAGTGTACGGAATGCTTTACGACATAGTTTGCGAGACCGTTTAATGTAAGGTCCAGAGTTCTTTAAGCGTTTCTGCTCACGTTTTCGTACGTTCTCGAAAACCCCAACCTACTAGGCGCACTAGATGGAATCGATCAGCAATAATGGTAGCATTGGGAAACAGTGCTCTCATCTTAGAACGGAAAAAAATTCCGACATGTCCATGACTAGATACCGCACATTCGATCGCTTTTTGCTCGCTAAACCGTGTAAAGTAGTTATATAAAGCTACCTCACTTCTTTCAGGCAGAATATCTAGTACTCTTCTGGCTTTTTGGATCTGTGATGATGACTTGGAATTTATGACCACCAGCATTGCCTCTAAATTCATCAATAGCTAGAGTGACTGGCAAACAATTTGGTATTCCGAAGTTAAATGTCTTATTGAACATTCGAATAACAGTGGTAACTGACACGTTGACCTCATTGGCAATATCCGTATAGCTGTGAGTTCCTTGTAACTGGTGTACCATCTTAGCGATGACAGCTTTACTCATTTGCAGATGTTTGTCTATGAAACGGTTGTTTTTCATTGAAAGTTTTACCACACGAATTGCATCGGTACCTGCGTTGGTTGTACTTGCCAATTTTCTGAATCTTATTAAACGATGGAATTACCTCTGTACCTAACTTGATGGTACGTGTGTAATATCCTTTTACTTCTGTGTGTACAGAGCCACACTTAGGACAGATATGGGGCTTTCTAGGTAACTTGATATGAAAGGTGACAGTTTTACTTTCTTCGTCAAACACGGTGTCATAAATAAATTTTTGTTTTGATATTTGTAAAAAGTTCGGTATAATCTAATGTAGGCATATTCTTCAGTCCTTTCTTTTTTTGTGTTGCTACTTATATTGTAAAAGTAAACTGAATGATATGCCTATTTTTATGCCTTGAATTGTCAAGTCAAATGCAACTCTACTGAATGATAAACCTCGTATGGAGTTTTTCCAATTTAAGCATTTGCGCGGTCTAAGATTTATTTCTTTCATTTTTGCTTCAACATAGCTATCTGATTGATTAATATCCACAGCTTTTTGGGAAATATTCTCTCAACAATCCATTGGTGTTTTCGTTCGTTCCTCTTTGCCAAGGATGATGTGGAAATGGAAAATAAAACTCTACTAGATTCAACTCTCGGCTAATTTCTGCATGTTTAGAAAACTCTTTTTCCTCTATCTGGCGTAATTGTCTCTAGAGGTTGATTTTCCAAAAGCTCAATCATCGCTTGTTTGACCAAAAATGAATTCTTTTTGCAATTTTTTTGCATAGTAGATACCTACTTTTTTTCGATCAGTCAATGTTACTAAGCAAGCCTTACCAGTTTGTCCCATAACTGTATCAGCCTCCCAATCACCTAATCGTTCTCGATTATTTGCAGGATCTGGTCTATCTGTAATTAAATTACTAACTTGAATTTTTGCCACGTCTTTCTTCATAGTTTTTTTGTATGACGACTTTTACCACGATGTCGTAGTTTGCGAATGACTCCTCTATTTCCATGTGATAGTCCTTTTTTCATCAAAAACGACCATTATATATTTTCCCTGTAAATTGTACTGTAGCTAATAGTGAAGCTTGAATTTTTCAAACTTTAATCGGGATGAAATCTGTTCCGGAGACCATTGATGCCTCAAAAATAAATCCTTTACACATTCATATAGTCTCGGATTATCTAGCTTTTTTTCTTGGTTTTACAATTAAAGCGTCTATTTTTTTATATTTATCATGGGCTTCACAAGGTATGTACTCGCCATTTTGACTATTTCTCTTAATTTCTCTTGATATGGACGATTTGTTTTTTTCCCTAGTAAAATTGAAATTTCTGTTTGATTTTTTTACCTATATCAATAAAAATGTTTTTAGCATTTCGCGCTCTTTTTAGTGTAAAATGAGTATAATGATTCATGGCTCCTCCTGATTTTTTTAGATGTCTTTGCAAAATACTATTTTATCAGAAAGCTATGAATCTTTTTTTAGTTGCACTTAGATTATAAATTCAAGGCATAAAAAAATATACCTTGGGGGATGGCTTTTGCTGTCCCCCAAAAATATATTATAGAACCGGTATTGTACTATAATAGCTAATTGGGGTATGCGTTCGGGGATGCATACTTGAAAGAGCCGGCTACGCTGGCTCTTTTTCTATGTCAGTAAACTTTCACAAAAGAAGTGTATAAAGGGTCTAGCAGTAGACCCTTATTTTTTTATATAATAATACCATAATGTATTCGAACTATTTTCTATGTACCATGCGATGGAAGAGGGATTATTTTGAAATTTAGACTAGCAAAAGACACGGACACAAAGGATGTAAAAACGATTGTGGGCCTATTGTTTTTGAACCAGAAGATCATCCATTTTTTAAATACTATTTCAGCAAAGCCTATGAGCCAGAAAATACCCTTGTTGGTATTGATCGTAGTTACTTGGTGAGTACCGTCCATTTGCGTCAAAATACAATTCGTGTGCGCGGTGTGGACTTGCCTATGTCTTACATGGTAGGGGTGGCTACGGACCCTATCGCCCGTCGCAGTGGGGTGGGTGAAAAATTATTGCAAGCGGCCATGGAAGAATTGAAACAGCGCGGACAAGGTTTGACAATCCTCATGCCATCTTATGCGGGCTTTTACCAAAAAAACATGGTTGGGAACTCTATGCGCATCAATGGGTGCAAACCATGAAATTAGAAGAGCTGAGCCCTCTTACAGAGCGTCGATTGTCCTATGGTATGTTGCGGTCTCCACGGGAGTGGAAACGTTTAGCAGGGGTCTATGAAACGTACACGAAACCCTTGTCGGGCTATGCGGTGCGGAAAGAAAAAGAATGGGTGCGCCTCTTGGAATCTATTTTCGCAGAAGGTGTGCAAGTAGGGTATGTGAAAAATGACTCTGGACAACTAGAAGGGTATTGTTTCTATCGCTTAGGAGAACCGGAAATTGCAGTGACAGAATTTGTGTACACCACACGTCGTGCCCAAAAAGCACTGTTGAACTTCTTGTATAATCATCGCTCCCAAGGTGAGACTGTGCGTTGGAATGAGGGCAGTATCGACCAAGGGTACATCTTTCACCCGAATGGAAAAACAGGCCACAGCACGATGCCGTTCATGATGAGTCGTGTGGTAGACGTGAAACTAGCTATGGAAAGCATTCCCGTTCCAGTGGCATTAGAAGGGTCCATTCAATTTTCCATACGAGATTATCTCTGCGATTGGAACCATGGAACCTATGTGGTGTCCTACAAAGAGGGGAAAGCCCACGTGGTAAAACATAAGGAATATATGGATGTGAATGCGAAAATCGAGATTACGGTGGGCGCCTTGAGCTTACTCTTGATGGGACGCATGACGGCGACAGAACTGGCCTTTGAAGATAAGCTATCAGGACCGGACCATATCCTTGAAGTATTGAATCGTGCCTATCCAAAACAACATACCTATATTAACGAATGGTGGTAAGAACATGACGACACAAAGAGATACAACAGCATGGCGCTTTCCATCCAATGACAATGGACAAATCTTTGGCATAGCCGACTCTGGAGTGGAGACCTTTAACGGGTCTCCCTATTACTTCATTAGCACGAGAAATTTGTCAGAACTCTTTGGATGCTAGCGATGGTAGTGGACATCCAGTGCGGGTGGAGTTTAGCGCCTTTTCCATTCCTACGGGGGATATTCACGGCATCGAGACATTGCGGGATGCCTTTCAGCGGGGATACCAATTTTGGTCCATCCAACAATCCGACAAGGCTCGCAAGTTCTACAGTACGGCCATGGATGCTACCTATGAAATGATGATGACCTGTTTACGCATAAGCGACTTTCATACAACGGGGCTGACCGGAGCTAAGGATACCTACAATTCGCCGTGGTGCAACTTGATTAAATCGACTGGTGCTTCCGATAAAAGTAGCACCAAAGGGGATCCTTCGGGATTGGTAAATTTGCCCCCTATGCGTGTTCTCGGTTGCGCACAGTCTTGTATAGCACAGTGGCGCAAGATGGCGTGTCTGCCTACCAAGGCGTGTCTCGACTGACATCCTTTATCCAAGAAGATGGAACTATTACGCGGGTACCGGCTTTTATGGGCAGGAAAAAAATACGCCCATTTGGGAATCATACTCCTTAGACCCTGATTTCACACGTCCTTCCCATGTGTACGGGACAGATGTATTTGTGCTAGGCTTTCACAGTTTTGCCCATTGGGAAGAAGATATGATCGGCGCTATCCTTGATGGATTCCTCTATGCTATATTGCGTGGCACTTTGGTGGTGAAAGTAGGCCATCAAGAGATTTCGAAAGATACTTTGCCGAGCACTTATCGCGCGCTATACAGAGCGAAAAAAATGATCGACCGGACCTCAGAAAAGGCTATGCCGACGTGTACTACCGTGTCTTGACGGGAGACGAAGAGACGTGTCCCACTTTTTACCATGACTGTGGACAAACCAGGTATGCGTGGGGAAGTCGAGTTACGCCTCTTGATTAGTGAAGATTTGCAAACATGCCGTCGGGTCGCCATGATTCGTGAAACGGGTATGAAAATCCTAGATAAAGATCGAATTAACGGGGTCATCCCATTCGGAGGTACTTTGTATATCAAAGGGCATGAGCTGAACGGGTATTTGCGCAACTTAGAAAAACCCACAGCATATGGGTGGGAAATTGAACGGGCAGACCGACCAGAAGAGGCACGGAAGGTATTGTCTTCTTTCACGAGATTTATGAAAGAACAGTTGAAAACGTTGCAAAGCGAAGATGTACAAGACAGCTTGGACCCTGCTGTAGGGGAACTGTTGCCAGCCACGGAAACGGGTGGGGAAGAGAAACAGCGGTGGACCATGTGTCGGACCGGATTCGACATATTGAGGTGAACAAGCAAAAACCGCTTGTTACAAAGAGTCGTAAAAAAAGGAGATGACCCTCTCTTTGAAGATTACGAGTCTCACAAAGAAGCGCAGACCCAACAGCTAGAAGGTGGTCTCGGTCAAAAGCGGATTACACGCCAACGAAGACAGCGGACCACCTTGCCAACTCGCGCGGGGACCGGCAGATGACGGCACAAAAGCGCATTTCTGTGATTCCTTTCAAACGGTCTAGAATCATCTGTTTAAACCGCAAAGAAGGGATCTACCAGATTGTGTTTGTCCCTACAGTGCATGCCCAAAATGGCATGATGGACGTATTTATGGTGGCGGAAAGTAGTCATTATCGGGCGAATCTATTAGAGGTGGACTGCACGGGGAACCCTGAACTGCTATATGGAAGGGAATCGCATTCGTGGATTGACCTTTGTGAAAGATACGCCGATGCGGATTACGGTTCGCATCGATTATAAAGACTTCTGTTCGATGGAGGTAGTGGCCTATGGAAATAAGACAAAAGCTGTATCCGTATCCGGTTTTAGCAAACTATTCCGATGATTATGTGGACAGTTCCTTTCAAGTAGATATACAGCTCGCCAATGATGGATATGATGTGAAAGTCACCTTAGAGGCGAATTTATCTTGCTCTGCCTTGGATGCGCTCATCTTTGAAGGGCGCGCCGTGTATGCCTATCACTTTGAATGCGCTCAAACGGGCTTTCGCCGTGTGTACGAGTCGAGAGAACGGTCGTTGCAATGTTTGTTGCTAGATAAGGAAATCAATGGGCGCTTGGAAATCTGTACATTCATCGTGGCGAAGGAAGACATTCCGAACTATACGTCCTCGAACTTTCACGAAGATTATGTAGGGCAAATCCTTTGAAATTGAGGAAGGATGTATCCTTGCCGTAGGGGATACCTTTGATACAGATATTGAAAAAGTAGTGGACGATCTGTCCAACACGCCGTCTATTTTTACGATTACGAAACATCCTGATGAAAGTTACCAACACATGGTGGTGGACTATGAGCAACAGAAATTGATTATTAAACTGCCCGTCCACGATTATACGAGCTATAAAGCGATTTTTCGGGAATGTGTCGATGCGTAAGGTACTGCACTCGATGACGATTATCCCTGCCCTCATCTACGTGTTGTCGGAACTGAAACAGATGCGTGTGGAAGAGCGCATGGACTATGAAGATAAAATTTGGTATCGCACCATTCGCAGTGTATTGAAGCGGAGCTTTCAGTGTACCTTAGAAAGTGAAGAATTTGAGGAATATTCCATGATGGACTTAGCGCAGAAAATGTTGCACAATCCTATTTCAGGGGCGTTCAGTACCCTTGTGTATGGGATGGATTCGATAGGAGATGAGGCGCCATGAAATTACAATTAATCTCCCAAGACAGTATCGATATTATCAAGAGTAATTTAGAGATTTGGAAAACTCGATTTGATGCGGACGATGCTACATGGCTAGAAGAAAAGCTAGAGGGAATGCTATTTTTTTGCCCACGTCCTATGAGGACATTCCAGATTTTGAACTGGTGATGGATGGGGAAAATCCGTTTGCCACAGAAGCGAAGAACGTAGAAATTGTGTATAGCAATTTACAGTTTTTGACGGACTCCCAAGCGTCGGACGAACGCCTGTGGGCGGGGTTAGGGCTCAGCTATTTTTTTGGAAGTATATCAAGTACCGTTGGGCTATTGATGGGCGCTCCTCTGTAGATACCTTACGGAACCACTTCTTCTTTGGCATGGGACCACGGGTGTCCTTGACTCGACAAGGCGTGGCGCGCCTGTGGTGGATCGGGCGCTTGACCTATGATGGACAGCGGTCAGACCCATTTGAGCTAACGAACCTAGTTTGCGAACAAGCTAGCTTTATACCGGACATCTTAGAACGGAATACATCTAACAACCCGCGCATCGTCCATGCTTTCCTAGATGCTTTGTTGGCACTTCGAGTCGAAGGCATTACCATCACCGCAGAATTAGTGCGAGAGCTGAGTAAATATCTTAATGTATTAGGCGGAACCTATCTCTTGGACTGCTTGTCACCAGAAAAAAATTATGCTGAAAGTAACGGAAAAAGGAAGAGAATTGGCTGAGGGAATTAGAAAAAGAGATATAATACAAAAAAGGACTGTAACCAAATGTACATGTTTACATTTTCGTTGCAGTCCTTTCTTGTATGGGACAGTGTAAAATATTTTTGTGTAAACATGTTTAGTTAGTATTGAAAAAAGAACTGAACTTCTTTAAGATTTAAGTGTCAAATAAAAATCACAGAAAGAAGGTTCAGTTCTCATGACTAATACTAACACAAATTTATTAAATGCACTACCAGTAAATGATCTTATTAATGAAGCAATCCGTATTGAAGTTGAAAAAACTATTAATTTACTTCTTCAAGAAGACTTAACAAATTTCTTATGTTATGAAAAGCACTCGGTTGAAGGATATAACACTGGTAATTCCCGCAATGGATACTATGAAAGGAGTGTAAACACTACACGCGGACCAATCACAGTAAAAATCCCTCGTGATCGTAACGGTGAGTTTAAAAACAGGATCCTTGAACCTTATAATCGCACCCATAGTGATTTAGAAGCTATGATCATTCACCTGTATAGAAAGGGAATTACAACGCAAGATATTGCTGATTTAATCGAGAAAATGTATGGTTGCTATTATACCCGCCAAACTATATCCAACATAACATCTAAGCTACAAGAGCAAGTAGAAGCCTTTCATCAACGCCAACTAGAAGAAGAATATCTGGTGGTCTATTGTGATGCCACCTATCTTTCAGTACGTAGAGATACAGTACAAAAAGAAGCATTACATGTATTAATAGGGATTACTAACACCGGTAAAAAAGAGGTTATCGATTATGCTTTATTTCCAACTGAAAGTATATCTGCCTACGAATCTTTATTAACGTCGATGAAAGAACGCGGTGTAAAAACGGTACACCTCTTTGTTTACGATGGCTTTAAAGGTTTAGGTGATATATGTCAAAATATCTTTTCTACTAGCCTTTACCAACGGTGCTGGGTACATATCTCTCGCAACGTCAAAGGGTGTGTTAGAAAGCAAGATATTAAGGCTATTTTAGATGATTTAAAACCTATTTACTCTAGTACAACCGAAGAAGCAGCTACAAACGCATTAGTGTCCTTCTTAGAAACCTGGGCGGGAAAATATCCTCGATTACAAGGGATGTTGTCGGATGTAACAAACTTATTTACCTTTTTGCAGTTTCCTGAAAGCATCCAACGTAGTCTTTACAGCACCAATATTATTGAAAATTTTTAATAAGCATTTAAAGCGTTATACAAAACCAAAAGGAACAATTCCCTATAGAAGATTCTCTTGATCGCTTTGTCTATGCACGAGTAAGTGAATACAACAGTCGACATCTTGAAAGAATACACAGAGGATTTGCTCACTTGCTTTCATCACTTTAATTGCTTAGAGTATTTATTTCTTAAAGAGTTTACACAAAATTCTTGACAGTACCTTGTATGGGGAGGGATTTGGGAAAAATATCATAAAAAGAAGTGTCGCAGTGAAGGAGATTCTGTGATAAAATAAGTATATATATTCCCTTTTATAATTTTTGAAAGTAGGGAATTTTTTTAGAACGGTAAATTGACATATGCCGCTATTTTTTTATATTAGGAGTATAGATATGTTAAAGTGTGCATCTTTTTTTGCCGGTGTTGGAGGCATAGATTACGGATTTGAAAATATCTGTAGAACCGTATATGCTAATGAATTTGATGAAAAAGCACGAGCTACATTTGAACATAATTTCGACCTCACTGTGGATGGTCGAGATATTCGTGATGTAAAAGCGGAAGATGTGCCAGATGTAGATATTATTTTTAGGTGGATTTCCTTGCCAAGCCTTTTTCGGTAGCAGGATATCGTGAAGGCTTTCAGGATAAAAAAGGACGGGGCGATTTATTCTTTGAATTAGCACGTATTATTGAAGTGAAAAAACCTAAGATTGTCTTTCTAGAAAATGTGAAAAATTTAGTGGGTCACGATAATGGAAATACGTTTAGAGTTATCCTAGATACATTACAAGAATTAGGATATACGGTGAAGTATCAAGTTCTGAATGGCATGACATATGGGAATGTGCCACAGAATCGAGAACGTATATATATCATTGGTTTTTTTAGATAAAGAAGTAGCTCAAAAATTTATGTTTCCTCAATCCATTCCATTAGAAAAGAGTATTAAGGATATCATTGATCATGATGAACTAGATCCTAGTTTATTTTATACAGAGAAAAAAATGTAACTTTTATGATGTATTAGAAGAATCTATGACCAAGACAGATACTGTGTATCAGTGGCGACGGAAATATGTAAGAGAGAATAAGTCTAACGTGTGCCCTACATTAACAGCAAATATGGGGACCGGTGGTCATAATGTACCATTGATTAAGACGCATCGCGGAATCCGTAAACTTTCACCAAAGGAATGTTTTTTTATTTCAAGGATTCCCAGAAAACTTTCAATTACCTGATATGGCTAAGTCACATTTATATAAGCAAGCGGGTAATAGTGTAGTGGTGCCAGTCGTTCGTAGAATTGCAGAAGAGATAAAAAGCGATGTAAGGTAGGTGATAGTATGTCAGTTTGGGAACGGTATCCAAAGAAGCAACGTGAAGAATATATTCAATTTTTAAAAGTCTATGGTGGAATGTCGAATTTGTTTAGGCAGAAACAAGGGGATATGATTCCCTATTTAGATTCTAAGTTCCAAGAGACTATTTTTTTGCACGGGTATTTCAGGCGCAAAATGTAGATATTGGAAATACTCCGCACGACATACTATCCGTGTTTGGTGATTTGCGTGTAGGTATTGGTTTAAAAACATGGATGCATAGCAAACCATCCTACCAAAAGGTGATGCAGCTGAAAAGTTATAAAGCAGATATTGATGCAGCCTTGCGCACAGATGATCCATTGCACATTGCGATGACCATATCGACGATAAAAAACGAGAGAATGCAGTCGGATTATTACCGATTAGGCTTAACGAACGGTAATAATATATATCACTATGTCACGAGAGATTATGGGAAATTTGTGATTCAGGAAACGTCGTATCCGTTAGTAGATTTACAAAATCTTTGTAATTTTGAAAGAACCTCTACATCATTTTCTTGGTCTGATGGGCTTAAACATTATAAATATACCTATGGCGATTCTCAGATTTTTTTCAGTATTTTGGTATGAATGAACCAGAAACAGAGGTCGTAGAAGAATTTGATGTCAATATTATTGATGATCCATTTGATAGTCTTAAGAATTTTTTTATAAAGATGTTACTTTTCGAGACTGAAAAAGTGGATACTATGATTCGCGAAGTATTTTTTTGCCCTTATATTCGTATCGGACTAAAGAAGTAGAAGGAAAATCGGGATTAAATGCCCGGAATGCCGCACCTAAAAAGTAAAGGGTCTACTGCACTTAGACCGGTGCGAGAGATTTATGTTCCTATTCCAAAGGAATTTCATAAAAAAATGCCCGGACTTCTTTACGGATAATATCTTTGCCTTTTGAGAAGCAACAAAAAGCTGATGTAGTACTGGAAAAGAAAAAAACAAGATTTACGCTTTCATATTGTATTGCCAAACGGAAAAGAAATTCTCGGATTGATTTCCCAAAGTGGGATGAAAGGATTCCAATCTGGTAGTAGAACAGAAAAAGATGAACATGGTGTATATTTTGGACAAGGTGCACTAGGTGAATGGTTGTTAGTGGATGTATTAGGATTACGAGAACGCACCTTGGTAACTAGAAAATGGTTAGAGAAAAAAAGGAACTGATTCCATTCGCTTGTGGCACAAAGATGGCGACAAATCTAAAATTTACATTGATTTTGCACCTATCGGAAGTTTCGAGAATTTTTATGACTGGGGAAAAACCCTTATGAGATAGGGGAGGAATAAGGACTCTATTAAATAATAACAAATAAAACAAAAGCTCATGAGTAAGCATTGGATGGAACTCATGAGCTTTTTATTAGTATAAATGTTAATTGATTTTTAGGCTCACATAAAGAGTGTGATATAATGAGAATAATATAAAATAACATTTTACTAGACAGCGATATATTCATATATTAAGTAAGGGGTCAATATGGGATATGAAACGTTAGAGCCAAGAGCAGATATTTTTAATGACAGCGATTCGATCAATTGGATATACATTTGAGTCAGCGCTAGCAGATATTATTGATAACAGTATCAGTAGTGGGGCTAGTAATATACATATAAATTTTTAGCTCAATATCTCCTGCGTATATTTCTATACTAGATGATGGATGCGGAATGAATCTAGATGAATTGCGACAGGCTATGAAATATGGTAGTAAGGATGTTAGAGAGAAGCGAGAAAAAAAGAAGATTTAGGGAGGTTTGGCTTAGGCCTTAAAACGGCATCATTATCACAATGTAAACGGTTAACTGTGATTTCAAAAAGATGGACATATTTATGGAGCGCGATGGGATTTAGATATTATACAGAATAAACAGGCTTGGGTTTTTAGAGGTTCTTTCGGAAACTGAAGTAGAAGAAGCCTATCCCCGTTCAACATTTATTCCTTTACGGGATTTACAGACCTATGAGACTGGAACCATTGTTTTTGTGGGAAAATTTTTGATAGGATGTTGGATGGATCAAATGATGTTGAAACTTTATTTAATCAAAAGGTGAAAGATGCAAAAATCATTTGGAAATGGTATTTCACAACTTTTTTTAGATAGTTCGTTTTTCTCATCATGTCAAAATGTTTTTAATCTTAGAGAGTTAAAAGGAAAGGATCCATTCTTAAAAGAAACACCCTGTGGACGCAACCTTTATCAGATGAAGAGATTTGCTTGCAAGGGGAAATTATTAAAGTTAAGCCATACATTTTACCGTATTTGAGTAAACTTTCAGAGGATGATATCAATTTATTAGGCGGTATAGAGGAATTAAGGCACAAACAAGGTATTTATGTATATCGGAATAATCGCTTGATTATTTGGGGAACTTAGTTCCGTTTAGATAGTAAAGGAGAACTTAATAAGTTAGCAAGAATACGAGTGGATATTCCAAACTCATTGGATTCTATTTGGGAAGTAGATATAAAAAAATCAACAGCTATCTTGCCTGATATTATCAAACAAAATCTTAGAAATATAGTGAAAAATCTATTTCTAGAAGTGAGCGAGTATATACCTATAAAGGTGAAAAAAATATTAGATGAGAATTTTACACATGTATGGGAAGTATATAATGGAAGAGAAGAGATTAGCTATAAAATCAATAAAGATTTGCGCTTATATAAGGAGTTTGTAAAAACACTAGATAAAGGGCAAAAGGAGACGTTTAACTCTATCTTACGGCTGATTGAATTAACAGTTCCATATCAGCATGCATATACAGTTCTTTCAAAAAAATAATACCATCAGCAATAGCTTGAATGAGAATGAAGCAGAGGATTTAATCAACAAATTATTATCTATAGTTTCCGATGAGGAAAGTGGAGATGAAGTAGTTAAAAGAGCTAAGAAAGTTGGATATACTAGCTAGGTTTAAAGATTATCTAGGGTAAGCAGGGGGCTATTATGAATGAAAATCAAAGTTATGTTCGCAGAATAGCGTTAGCATTATTAGAAAATGAAAAATACGGAAATCGATGAAAAAAATAATTTTTGAAAAATTCAAGATGCTATAAATGTACTTAAGATTTCTTTTGGAAAAAGAGGAATTTAATGAGGTTTATAACTCTTTAAAAGAGCATTTTTGAAGTTGTGATGTCTATTGGACAAGTTATTTGCGGAGATGAAATTCCGGATGAATGGTATACGTATGTTAAGGAACAACGTCGTGATACTGACTGCTCGTACTGGGAAAGATATAAAAAAATTTTTGCGTGATGAAAGTTTCCCTAATAAAGTTATTGATACCATAGATAAAGATACAGATAAAATCACTAATTTACTGGGTGATCCTAATGTTACATATAAATATAGCCGAAAAGGTCTTGTGATTGGTGATGTACAGTCAGGTAAAACGGCAAACTATATTGCTGTAATGAATAAAGCGACTGATGCTCGGATATAAAATTATTATTTTACTAACAGGAACTATTGAAAAGCTTTAGGAAACAAAACACAAGAACGAGTGGATAAAGGGTTTATTGGTGGTGATGTAGATAAACAGCTAGTTGGAGTTGGAAAAAAATAAATAGTAATCTTGAAGTTAGTGCATTTTACATCTGCTAAAAATGACTTTAAAGAGCAATTAAAAACTATAACGTTAAGTCTTTCCTCACTTACTAATCCTTTGGTTTTTGTTGTAAAAAAAGAATAAAACTATATTAGAGAGCTTGTTTCACTGGTTAAAAAAATGAAAATATTAAATATGGGTCTGAAAATAATGAAAAACTATTGATTATCCGCTGTTGTTAATTGATGATGAAGCGGATAATGCCTCTATTAATACGAATATTGAAGAGAATGACCCAACAGCGATTAATCGTGCAATAAGAAAGATTTTAGGTGTTTTTACAAAAATCAAGCTATTTGGCGTATACAGCCACACCTTATGCTAATATATTTATTAATCCTAATACGTCAGATGATATGGTTAAAGACGACTTATTTCCTAAAAGATTATATATATGTTTTTAGACACACCTAATAATTATATTGGTGCTAAAGAGATGTATTCTGATACTGGTAAGTATCGATATATGTTGCATCAAATAGACGATTTTTGAAGAATACTTACCAATTAAACATAAAAAAGATAGTGAGGTAGGTTATGACCTTCCTGATAGTTTGAAAAAAAGCTATTTTATCATTTTTTATAGCCAATGCAATACGAGATATAAGAGGTCAAAAAACGTCGCATAGATCTATGTTAATTAATGTCAGTCGATTTATTAAAATCCACAATGAACTAGAAGATAGGGTGGAAGACTATGTTAACAAAGTAAAATATGAAATAGAGCATTATAGTTTAACGCCTAATTGGCATGCTCATAAACACTTAAGTGCTCTAGAAGATGTGTATAATACATACTTTGTAAATACATTAGAGGATTCAAAAAGAAAAAGACTGGGAGGTTATACTTAGCACATTGTATGACTCTACAAGAGGGATTATAGTTGAAGCGGTAAATAGTAACAGTGCGACTACAAAGTTAAATTATAATGCATATAAATCGGGGGTATAGGGTTATAGCCATAGGTGGATTGAGCTTATCTCGTGGCCTTACGCTGGAAGGATTAATGACCAGTTATTTTTATCGTAACTCTAAAATGTATGATACATTAATGCAAATGGGACGATGGTTTGGATACAGATCAGGTTATGATGATCTATGTCAAGTTTGGATGAATGAAGACTCATTATCTTGGTATAAAGACATTGCATTAGCTACAGAAGAGTTGCGCGATGAATTAAAGCAGAATTTTGAGGCGGGGTGGACGCCAAAAGAGTTCGGAATTAAGGTAAGAAGTGATGAAGTCTGCATTATTGGTTACAGCTAGAAATAAGATGCGAAGTGCAGAAGATTATGAATTAGACTTGGATTTGGATGGCAATTATATAGAAACACCAGCATTTTCAGTGAAAGAAAAAACTATTAATGCTAATTATGATGCATTGGGCGATTTTATCAATCAACTTTCTAAAGCTAATATTACCATGCAAAAGGACCCTAAAACTGATAAATCTAATAGTCTAAATTTTTATTGATGTACCTAAAGATATGGTTTTTTGAGTTTTTAAAAAGTGTAGATATTGACATATTTAATCATCAATTTGACAAAAAAATAAAATAGTTAGTATTCTAAATAGTTTGAAAGAGTCTAAGATTGAACTCTGGGATGTTATCTTTGCTAGTGGAAAGTCAAACTTTAGTACTAAAATCTTAAATCATGAGATCAATTATGTTGTTCGTAGTTATAGTGAATTTAGATCAGAAAGAATTAGACTAAATAAAAAAACCGATTAGGTGCTCCTGAAGTGATTAATTCGTCGTTATCAAAGGAAACTTATGAAGAACTACTATATACGCTAGAAAAAAATTAGGAAATGATAAAGTTAAAGATGGTAAGAAGTTAACAACGATTGGAGATAAAGTATATTTCTCTACTGTTTTTTTAATAGGAAGCCTGTTCTTGTTATTTATTTAGTTCAATATCCAAGAGAAGAACTACAAATGGAGAATAATGCTCATTCTAATATGAAACCATTGGTAGGATTAGGAGTAGGTATACCACGAATAGGACATGGTAAAAGAATCAGATTTAGATATAAAGTGACTCAAAAGTGGTTTGAAGATTATTATGATAGTGAGAATATAGAATATTCTGAAGAAATAGAAGAATGAGGTCGCCATGGAGCGTAATGAAGAAAAGGGAACTAAGCGTTTTACTCATTGATAAAGAACATAGCTTAAGAATTTATCGTGGGAAAAACATTAGGACAAAAAAAGGCTTATTTAGTTACTTGCAAACATGAACCTATTAATGTTCCATCTACTAAATATATTAAAAGCTAAAAATGTATGATAGATCTAAAAACATATGGGTACTTTCATTTGTATTAGATTCTCCGTATGAAAAGCATGAAGTAAACTTTGCAAAAGTATTTGATGATATTATTGCTGAGTCAAAAAAAGGAGACTGTAGAACGTAAAAAGTCTAAGAGTGTTCTGTGAGAAATATTTGGATTGGCAAAAACTACTTTCAAAGATTCCGAAAGCATTAAATGGTGAAGTGCAACAAGGGTTAGTAGGTGAATTATATTTTTTAAAAAACTTTTTAATACCGCATTTGGCGAAAAAAATAGCCATTGATATGTGGATGGGTCCTTTATATGCTATACATGATTTTACAGGTGAAAATATTTGGTATGAGGTAAAAACGCTTTTGCGCGGTAAAGAAAGCATTTCTATTTCATCACTTGAGCAATTAGATACAGCTAGTTCAAACGGTGAACTAATTGTTATTACATTTGAAAAAACAAACGAGATTGATACTGAGGCTATGAGTATTATCAGAATGGTGGAATCTATCGAAGAATTATTAGAGCCAGCGTGCTTATATAGCTTTAGAAAAAAGCTTTCTCATGTAGGCTATAATAGTGAAGCTATTGATGAGAATTTTGAAGAGAAGTTTTTTTAGAGTTTTTAAGTTGTGATCAATATTTTGTAGACGATAAGTTTCCTAAAATTACTAAGATGCAGGTTGATTCAGAAATTATTTCTGCTAGATATGAATTAAGCTTACCTGCGTTAGAGGCATTTAAAATCAAATAAAGGGGTATATTATGGCAGTAGATGACTATAGAGAACTGCTTGATGAAGAACTAAGAGCAAATGTATATGGAACGGGATATAGTACTAAAGAGGCTTTTTTAGAGTATGTTTCAGATTTATTAAGTGGAAGTGAAATATCATCGGAGTTTCAGTGTGTCGAGTATGAGGGGATAGGATATCGTCAGCATCGGTTGCAAATTGATGGATATGTGTATGATGAGTTAGATGAAGTAATGTTTTTTTAGCGCTCATTGATTATGGCTCTAAAGAAGTAACATTAACTAATACAGAAATTGAAAACATCACAAAAAGAGCTAAATATTTTTTTAGAAGATTTAGCATATATCTTAAACTATGCGGAAGAAAGTTCGCTCGGATATGGATTAGCTTCAGACATATTTAATAAAAAAATTTTTCCGATACGAAAAATATAAGGTATATCTATTTTCTAATAATAAAATGTCGAATCGTGTTAAGACGCTTGAATCTGATGCAGTCCAAGGTATTCCCTTAGAATATCATATTTGGGATATTAATAGGCTATTTGAACTATCTGAGTCTAAAAAAATTTACGAGAGGACTTACGTATTAAATTTGATACATATTCCGATCAATTAATTCCATGCTTCGAAGTGATTAAAGGTGAAAGTTATACAGGATATATGGCTAGTATTTCAGGATTTTTGTTAGCGAATCTATATAACCATCATGGTGCAAGGTTACTTGAGAGTAATGTGCGATCATTTTTTTACAGGTCAGAGGAAAAAGTAAATAAAGGGATTCGTAATACAATTATCAAAGAGCCTAGTAAATTTTTTGCTTACAATAATGGTATTGCATGTACTGCTGAGGAAATAGGTTTAAAAGAAATTAATGGAAAGACATATCTAGAGTCTGCGACTAATTTACAAATAGTAAATGGAGGACAAACAACGGCTTCTTTAGCAACAGCATTATTGGATAAAAAGGATGACTTAATTGGTAATTTGAGAAATATTTTTGTGCCAGTCAAAATTTCTGTAGTATCAGATGAAAATACAGATGATTTAGTTGCTAATATATCTAGGTATGCGAATAGTCAAAATAAAGTAAGTGAATCAGATTTAGCCTCTAACCATCCATATCACGTACGAATGGAACAATTATCAAGGTCTACTATTGCGCCACCAATTAATGGTCAACAATATGGTACATATTGGTATTATGAGCGAGCTAGAGGTTCATATGCCCAGGAAACACATAAGGTGTCAGTAGGGACAAGAAAAAACTTTGAGATTAAATACCCTAAAAAGCAGAAATTTGATAAAACAGAATTGGCAAAATTATCACATATATTTAATAAGAGTCCCTGAAGTTGCTAGTGCGGTGGACAAAAAGTTTTTGCTAAGTTTATGGCTAAGGTAATAGGCGATTGGGACAAAAAAATTCAGATGCTTTTTAATGAAGCGTATTTTCGTGAATTAATTTGCTATAAAAATCATATTCCAAGAGACTGATACTATTATTAAAAAAATGCCAAGTGGTATAATAGTTATAAAAGCAAATATCACGGCCTATACATTGAGTAAACTTATATCAACGATTGAAAAAGAGATATAAAGGGAAGTCTTTGAACTATAAAATGATTTGGCAAAAAAACAAAGAGTGACGCTTGCTTTTAGACAGCAATTAGAGGATCTAGCTAAAAATAACACAAGAGTATTTAATCAGTCCTAACCGTGATGTACAAAACGTAACAGAATGGGCAAAAAGGACGTTGTGTTGGACAAGATTTGATAGTATGAATATAACGTTAAATGATAATTTTGTACGGGAACTTATAGATGTTAATGAAGTTATTGAAGAGAAACAAGAAGCTCGAAACTTCAAAAAGAGATTAATGTTGATTCTGCAATGTTAACAGTGGCAAACTGTGAGAAAAAAATGGTGTTTGGAAAAAAATTGTGGATATGGAATCAAACACATAAAGCTCTGACCCAAACAGAACAAGAATTGCTAGGTGTTGCCTTGAAAATATCTAAAGGATTATTTCCAACAGACAAGCAATGCGTAAGATTGGTAGAGATGCTTTCCAGAATAAGGGGGGAAGGTTTTCCGGAGTAATAAATAGTAAGGAGTTATGTAATGATGTTGAAAGTAGTTGAAGCTTTTTAGTGGCATAGGAAGCCAAGCGAAGGCTCTTAGAAACATGGGAATAAAATATGATGTTATAAATATAGTAGAATGGGATATTTCTGCTTTTATAGCATATGATATTATTCATCATGGAAAAACCAGATATAACTCCTTATAAAAATTTAACTAAAAAAAGAGTTGATAGAAATCTTGGGAACATTGAATTTAAGTTTAGATGGTAAGAAACCTATAGGTGAAAAAGAGTTTCCGGATGTGGAATTTAGATGCTCTAAAAAAATGGTGTTAGCGACTTTACGAAAAGAACTAATAATTTAGGAGATATCAGAAAAATTACGGCATCAACCTTTCCAGAAAATATTGATGTTCTTACTTATTCTTTTTCCATGTCAAGATTTATCAGTTGGGGGTGCTTGGCATGGTAATTTATCGGGTATTAATAGAGATGCTAATAACCGTTCCGGTTTATTGTGGGAAGTTGAACGAATTTTATTAGATTTATGTAATAATAATAAAAAAACTCCCAGAATTTTTTTATTGATGGAAAATGTTCGTAATATTTTTATCAAAAGCGACACAAGGCTAACTTTGAAGAGTGGCAACATCAATTAGAAAAAAATTAGGATATTATAATATAGTGTATACATTGAATGCCTCTAATTTTGGTGTTCCACAAACTAGAGTCCGGACGTTTATGATTAGTGTATTGGTTCCAAAAGAAGAGCAGAAAATAGCTGTAGAGAAATACTTTAAAAAGGAATAATCTTGAAAAATGTATAAAACTAATACAATCGCAGTGAAAGCGTTAGAGTATTACTTGAGAATGGATTATTCTATTGAGAAGTACAAAAATTGAAGCGGACAGATCAAATCCTAATGACACTAAATCTAGACAAAAAAATTCTTCAAAATAATGAACTCATATACAAGCAAGGGAAGCTAGTTAAAAATGTTGTTGGTACACTTACGACTAAACAAGATAGGAACCCGAATCACGGTATCATAGAATATCCTATTCATAAGATTGGTAAAAGTGTTTATCGAAATCTTACACCGCGAGAGTGTTTCTTGCTAATGGGATTTAGTGAAGAAGATTATGATAAAGTGATAGAATATGGGCCGAAATCTAGAGGTAGTATTGCCTTCTATGGACGTGAGCGGTTAGAACGTTTGGTCGGCAACAGCATTGTTGTTGATGTTTTTAGAAAAAAATATTTGAGCAAATAATTGATATTAAAAAGATAGTATAAGAAATTTTGGAGACCAAATATATGATTAAAAAAACACCCTTCCTCCTCTCTCCGCCAATCTTCCATCTCTCAAAATAACTCTACCCCCATCACATACGAATACTCCCCTCGCCTAGACGACTTCCCCCTCACTCATGGCGTGACGTATCGGTATGGCGGTGTTAGTGAAGGTTGTTTTGATAGTTTCAACATGGGTCTTCATGTAAGTGATACTGCGGAAGCGGTAGCGGAGAATCGTAAGCGCTTGGCACAGGTGCTTGGTGTGGATCCCCATCGGTTGACTTGTGGCGAGCAAGTGCATGGTGTGGGTGTGACGAGGGTGACAGAGGATCTCGTTGGTCGAGGTGCTTTCAGCTGGGACGATAGTATTCCAGATAGTGATGCGATTCACACGAACTTGGTGGATGTGCCACTCTTGTTACTCGTGGCGGACTGCGTGCCAGTCCTTATTTATGACGCGCTCCATCATGCGGTGGCGGTAGTTCATGCAGGTTGGCGCGGCGCGATCGCTCACATTGTGGAACGGACCATGGACAGTATGCACGAGGCATACGGAACGATGCCGTCAGACTGTTACTTGTTTATCGGCCCTTCCATTGGGGCGGACTCCTTCGAGGTTAGCGAGGACATAGCAGCACAATTCCGTCATGACCTGCAGGACTTAGGACTTTCACAGGTGGATCATATCGTCCGCTACATACACCGGCCAGGTCAAGCGGTGCCGACGCCCCATGTGGATCTGAAAGGATACATCGCCGACTGCGTGGTGCACAAGGGTGTACCGGTAGAGCAAGTGTCGGTATCATCAACTGACACGATGACCACCGATGGCTGTTACTCATACCGACGAGATCAAGGGTGCACGGGTCGCATGGCTATGTTTGCTGTCTTGGGAGAGAAAGTTTAACTTGACAAATCTATACAATGTATAACAAAGAATAAGAAAAATACAGAGAAATAGGCTTGAAATCATGCTTTTTCTATGTACATTTCTTATTCTTTCGTTTATAATAATAAAGATAAAGTATTATTTTTTTATTAGTAAGACCTTTTACGGTGGAATGTAACGACGAAAAAAAGGACTGACATATATGATTGCAACAGCATTACATGACGTGCAGGAACGCATCGAAGCGGCGAAAGCACGTGTGGGGAGAACTGATTCTGTTACGCTCGTAGCGGTGACGAAGAATCATCCCGTAGAGGCTGTACAGGAAGTGGCTCGTCTGGGGGTAACCACAGTGGGCGAAAAATCGTGTACAAGAGGCCAAAGACAAAATGGAACTCACGAAGGTCCCGCATTACAATGGCATTTGATTGGGCAATTACAGAACAATAAGGTGCGCAATGTGGTAGGCAAATTCTCTTTGATTCACTCCGTTCATAGTGTCAAATTGTTGGATGAGATCCAGCGTATTGCCGCTAGAGAAGGGGTAGTACAAGAGGTATTACTACAAGTCAATGTGGCTCGTGAGGATAGTAAGTCCGGCATGGATGTGGAAGAATTTCCGTCCATACGAGATTATGCCAAAACATTACCTAATGTACGGGTGAAAGGCCTCATGTGTATGGCTCCTTTCTTTGATAATCCAGAGGAGGCACGGCCTATTTTTTTAGAGTGGCACATGCTTTATACGAAGATATGAAACTTCATTTCGATGAAGGTCAGATTGAATATATATCCATGGGGATGACCCATGATTTTGAAGTGGCAATTGAAGAGGGCGCCAATATTGTCCGCGTAGGAACGGCGATATTTGGAGAGCGTCACTATGATGAGTAATGGAGGAAATAACGATGGCACTGAAAGACAGTTGGAATTCTATGAAAAAAACTTTTTTTCGCCGGTAACCAAGATAATGAATTCGAATACGATGAGTATGCAGAAGATGGCTATGAAGAAGAACTTCAACAGCCAGTGGTAACAGCTCCAGTGGCTGGCAGTGCAGCATCTGGCGCAACAGTAGCGAAACCTAAAACAGGAGGATATAACACAGTGGCACAACGTTCTAGCGGTATGAAAGTGGTAATTGTAGAACCAAAAGTGTTCGAAGATTCTGAAAACATTGCAAATCAATTGCGCGATATGCGTCCCGTATTTATTAATTTTTGAAAACACAGACCCTCATGAAGCATCTCGCATTGTGGACTTCGTAAGCGGTGCAACATTTGCGTTAGATGGCAAATTAGAAAAAAAGTTGCAAAAGGACGTATTCCTTTGCACACCTGTGAATGTAACCGTTGATTATTCTGGTAAAGAGTACGCAGAATTGTCTGATAAATTAGCTTGGAAAGAGCCACAAGCCTAAGTTTTAGGAGGTAGCCATGCAAAAAATACTGATGATCGGTGTAGGGTCCATGGGCGGCGCCATTTTACGTGGTGCCTTGGAACAAGGTGTGTGGGGTCCTGAAGAAGTGGATGTGTTAGTGCGTCGTAGCGAACAGGCATCTGACCCTAGAGCGCACATTTGGCGTCACTGCTTTCACGGAAGTGGATGCCATCCCTCGCCTTTGACGAATACCGAGTGATTGTATTCGGCGTGAAACCTCAAGTGTTACCGTCTCTCATGGAAGAGGTGGGACCACAAATCGAACCTAGGACTCTGTGTATTTCCATTGCCGAGGGATTACCCTGAGCACATTGCAATCTTTCGGGCCTACCGCACATTGGTTGCGGGCTATGCCGAATACGCCGATTCTGGTGAAAGCCGGCTTTACGGCCATTGCTAGTAGTGAACAGGTCACCCCGGTGAGCGAGAACAAGCATTGCGCATTTTCGAAGCCTTGGGGAAGCAGTGGTGTGTTCGGAAGCGGATTTAGACCGCATTGGCGCCTTAGCGGGGGCTGGACCGGGCTATATGTACACCATTTTGGATGCCATGGCAAATGCAGGCGTTCGCATTGGATTGCCTAGAACCTTAGCCTTGCAAGCGATGGTGCAAAACCATGTACGGATCGGGGCTCTTTGCCCTAGAAACAGGCTCTCATCCCTAGCATGTTGCGAGACCAAGTGACATCCCCGGGGGCACGACGATTGCGGGGGATTGCGGCGATGGAAAAAAAGAAGGATTGCGCTCTTCCATTATGGAAGGCGTGGTGGCTTGTTATGAGCGGTCAAATGAAATAGGAAAACAACGTGAAAGATAAAGAAAAGTTAATTCGTTATTTTTGAAGCATCTGGCAATGGAGAAGAGGCGCGTCGCATGATTGACCTTGCGGAGCGGTGCAGGCCGGTCGCCCCTATCGGGTGACGGACTTTATGTCCCCTGCAGGTCTTGTGATTGCCGATGCAGTAAAAAGCGAACTTCGGTGATATTGATACGATGGCCAGTGGTGGTTATGAGGGGGCAGAACGCCTTCGCGTAGCCTTTGTAGACCCACACTTTCAAGGAACGGTAGATTTACAAATTGCAGTTTTGAAAGTATCTTGGGATCCACGATTCCGTCTGTTGACGCATCGCGATGTGTTGGGGTCTTTGATGGGGCTCGGTATCGACCGTACTCATTTTGGCGATATTATCGTCACTAGCGGTGGTGCGCAAGTCATTGTAGACGAGACGATAGCAGAATTTGTGATTCAAAACTTCACAAAGATTGCCATGGTGTCCGTCACAGTATCCCGGATGGAGTTAAGCGAACTACAACCGAAAGAAGAAAAAGATAAAAGAAGTACGGACCACAGTGGCATCCATGCGATTGGATTCTATCGCCTCTTCAGGCTTTAGTACTTCGCGTACAAAAGTGGTGGAGGCCATCAAGGCGAGGATTGGTTCAAGTCAATTGGCAACTCGCGAAAGGGCCTGCTCAAGAAGTGAAAGAAGGAGATATCATCTCTCTTCGTGGTAGAGGCCGTATGCAAATTGAAGGGATTACAGGAACGTCTAAAAAAGGGCGCATTGGCGTCCATTTAAAAACGATTTATGTAAGGAGGCTGATCCTATGTTAACACCAATGGATATTCATAATAAAGAATTTGGAAAAAAAGTATTCGAGGCTTTGACTGTGATGAAGTCAATGAGTTCTTGAATGAAGTGGTACAAGCCTATGAAGTGTTGTATCGTGAAAACCGTGAAATGACTGATAAAAGTGGAGCAAATGGAAAAACGCTTGAACCAATATGAGTCCACTGAAGAAACGATGCGCAACACATTAGTACTAGCTCAAGAAACTGGTGAAAACGTAAAAAGAAGCGACTCGTAAAGAAGCGGATTTGATTCTACAAAATGCAGAGCAACAACGTAAAGTGATCTTGGAAGATGCGAATCGCGCGTTGCGAGAAGCAGAAGCAAGATATGCTACCATTGCCAATGAAATGGCCGTGTTCCGTGCGAAGGTAGAATCGATTTTAACAGCACAATTACAATTGCTAGATGGTATTTCTTTGCAAGATACAACGCCTGCAGAGGTGCCAACAGAAGCATAAGGTGAATTTCGGCTTGAGTATTCAAGCCGTTTTTGCCATTGTAGAGAGTAAAAAGGATAGGACGATGATCACAGTAGGACTTTCACTGAAAGGGAGACCTTGCCTCGTTGTGGGCGGTGGAGAAGTGGCGTTACGGCGCATTACTAAGTTAATACAGGAAGAGGCCCAGATTCTAGTGGTGAGCCCCGCGGTACTACCGGATATTGAAACATACCATGCACAAGGCCAGTTGCAATGGATCGAAGGGCCCTACCGCTCAGAACATATGGTGGGACAACAATTTGTCATCATTGCCACAGATCATCCCATTGTTAACACACAGGTTATGGACGATGCGACAGCAGTAGGTGCTTTCATTAATCGCGCCGATGTGAAAGACGATTCCACCTGGGTGTTTGGTAGTGCTACGAAGATGGGTGACTTAGAACTTTCTATTTTTACCAATCAAGTGAGTCCTCGTGTTAGTCGTTTACTCCGTCAAGATATAGAAAGAAGATATGCCGTATTAGCCGAGTGGCTACCTCAGATTCGTCTATGGAGACAGGAATTACAACAGTTACTACAAACGCCAAAGGAGCGAGAACAGTTCTGGCGGACCTATTTAGGAGAATCGGAGTTTATACAAGTATTAGAGGGTCAAGGAGACTCGGTGAAGGAGAATATTATACATGCAATTAGTCGTATTAGGGCTGAATCATAGAAGTGCTCCGGTGGAAGTGCGTGAAAAATTTTCGTTTTCCAAAGAAGCACTAGACCACGCTATGGATCATATCTACGCCCATGAAGAAGTAGAGGAATGCGTCCTCTTATCGACGTGCAACCGCACTGAACTCTATGTTGTTCTTGATGATGTAGAGAATGTAAAAGAATATATGATACGCCTATTACTTCATCTGAAAGGTGAAGACAGTGTAGACGTAGATGAGAAATGGTTCTTCCTCTATGAGGGAACTGCTTGTATGTCACATTTATTTAGAGTGGCATCGAGTTTGGACTCCCTTGTGTTAGGGGAAGGTCAAATTTTGAGTCAATTAAAGATGGCCTATATCTCTTCCTACAGCAAGGGATTAACGGCATCTGTGTTTAATATTATTTTTCCAAAAAAAGCCATCGCTGTGGGCAAGCGAGTACGGACGATGACAGGCATTGCAAATACGCCTGTGTCCGTCAGCTATACGGCAGTGAACTTAGCGGAAGATAGTTTAGATATCCCCATGGCTGATGCGAAGGTGCTTATCCTAGGGGCAGGCCAAATGAGTGAGCTCACGGCTCGGCATTTGCAAGCCAAAGGTGTAAAGAGTATTTTTGTATCCAACCGGACTTTCAAAACAGCGGAAGAATTGGCAACACAATTTAATGGTAAAGCGGTGGACTTTGATTATTTTGTGGACGAAGCCAAAACAGCAGATATTATTATTACCTCTACGGGGGCTCCTCACTATGTCATTGAACGAGAAGAGGCAGAGGAAATCATGGATAGCCGTGGTGGCAAACCGATTGTCATGATCGATATTGCCGTGCCTCGTGACATCAATCCAGATGTGTCTGGCATTCCAGGGGTCTACTTGTTTAACATTGATGCCTTGGAAAGTGTAGTGGAAGCTAACAAGCACCAACGGGAAGAGGAAGCGCGCAAAGCAGAACCAATTCTTGCAGAGGCCTTACAGGAAATCGAAGAAAAAAATTACGATATTTATCGGTTCGTCCTATCATGGTCTTGCTCAGCGAAAAAGCAGAAGCCATTCGGAAACGGGAAGTGCACCGTGCTATGGCGAAATTGCCGAATGCCACAGAGGAGGAGCGGAAGATTATCAGTAACATGTCTCGCATGTTGGTGCGCAAATTATTGCGTGACCCAATGATTCATTTCGGAGAAGTTGCAGTAAAGAAAAAGAGCGAGATTATTGGAAGTTATTCCAAGATATGTTTGCTTTGGAAGTGGAGGATGACACACTATGAGAGACACAATTCGTATAGGCACCCGTAGTAGTGCCCTTGCTTTATGGCAAGCTAATCATGTAGCAGATACGTTGCGCAAACATTACCCACAGTGCAAGATAGAGTTAGTACATCACAGTACAAAAGGGGATCGCATTCTAGAAAAACCACTAGCGGAAATCGGTGGGAAAGGTTTATTTACGGAAGAACTAGAGGCATCTATGCGGGATGGTAGCATCGATTTAGCGGTGCACAGCTTGAAAGATATGCCTACGGAATTGCCCGAGGATTTAGTGCTAGGGGCCATCACAGAACGAGAAACACCTTGCGATGCTTTAGTATCTCCAAAGTATAAAACATTGGATCAATTGCCACAGGGTGCTAAGGTAGGCACTAGTAGCTTGCGTCGTCAAGCACAACTGTTGAATCGCCGGCCAGATTTGCAAATTTCTGTCCTTCGTGGCAATGTGCAAACACGATTGAACAAATTAGAAACAGAAAACTTTGATGCCATCGTATTAGCTGAGGCAGGCTTAAAAACGGTTGGGCTTGGAGTCGGTGATTACCCAGACTTTCACCGCCGATGAAATCATTCCCCGCTGTAGGGCAAGGGGCGCTCGGCATTGAGTGTCGCAAGGATGATGCGGAAATGCTAGACATGTTAACTGTATTGCATGATGACAACACCATGTGGGCGACCCGTGGGGAACGTAGTTTCCTTCGCCAATTAGAGGGCGGTTGCTGAGTACCGATGGGCGTGCATGGGACGATTTATAAAGGACAATTGACGTTGAAAGCAATCATTGCCTCTTTGGATGGAAAAATTGCTTTGAAGGGGAGTTGTCGGGACCGAAGGAAAAAAAGCAGATATGTTAGGGTCGCAATTTGGGAAAGCACTCTATGAAGAAGGGGGCAAAGCCATCATTGACGATTTAGTAGAAAGAGGAGTGTTGAAATGACAGGAATTGTATATTTAATTGGTGCTCGGACCGGGGGATCACAAGTTAATCACCTTAAAAGGCAAAGAGTGCATTGAAAAAAAGCAGATGTCATCGTCTATGACTATTTGGCGGATGCTCATTTCTTGTCCTATGCCAAAGAAAGAGCAGAGATCATTTATGCTGGTAAAAAAAGCAACAACCATACGATGCACCAATGGGAAATCAACGAACTTCTCGTGAAATATGGCTTAGAGGGTAAAGTGGTGGCACGCCCTCAAAGGGGGCGATCCGCTTGTGTTCGGCCGTGGCGGTGAAGAAGCGTTGGCACTGGTCAAAGCCGGCGTGCCATTTGAATTTGTACCGGGTATTACATCGGGTATTTCTGCGCCGACCTATGCGAGGATTCCCTGTGACACAACGGGCGATGGCTACATCCTTTGCCATCGTGACAGGGCACGAAGATCCTACAAAAACCAGAATCAGGTATGAACTGGGAAGGCTTAGCAAAATCTGTGGATACCATCTCCTTTGTGATGGGGATCTCGAATTTGCCGAGCATTGCTACTAACTTAATCAAATACGGTCGTCCAAAGGAAACGCCAGTGGCGGTCATCCGTTGGGGTACAAAAACCAATTCAAGAAACAGTGGTATCTACCTTGGAACATGTGGTAGAGGATGTAGAGAAAGCACAATTGAAAGCGCCGACCATCGTTATCGTTAGGGGAAGTGGTATCCTTGCGGGATCAATTGCGTTGGTTCGATAATAAACCATTATTTGGTAAAAACCATCGTGGTCACACGAGCTCGTAGCAAAAGCTAGCGCTTTATCAGAACGCTTACTAGAATTGGGTGCCCATGTCATTGAGGCATCCGCTATTAAAAACGCAAGTCTTGCCTCGTACAGAGGAGATGGATGTGGCATACGATAGCTTATCTTCCTACGATGGATTGATTTTTCACCTCTGCCGAAGGGGTGAGGTTCTTCTTTGATGGTTTACTAGACCGTGGACTCGACAGCCGTGCTTTAGGGTCTATGAAAGTATGTGCCATTGGCAGTGCTACGGCGAAATCCTTATTAGATCGAGGCATTCGTGCAGACATCGTGCCACCGAATTACCAAGCGGAATCTGTGGTGGAAACGATCACTGCTGAACAAGATCGTGTATGGCCAGAGCGAGCGTTAGGTGACTTACGGTTTGTGTTGGTACAACCAAAAGTGGCGCGCGACGTGATTTATAAAGGACTTTCACAGGCAGGATGCGATGTGACGGTATTGCGTTTATATGAGACGGTACAAGATACGTCCCACAAAGAATATTTGGAAGAAGCATTACGTGCAGGAGAGGTGGACTATATTACGTTCACAAGTTCTTCTACGGTGACGAATACGAAGGGTATGCTCGGAGCCGATGCGGTGACCTTATTAGGCAATACGAAGGTCGTTTGCATTGGACCGATTACAGGAGCAACTTGTGTAGAAGAAGGATTCAACCAGATTTAATTGGGGAAACTTTCACAATCCCCGCGATGGTGGACTTAATCTTGAACGATTGCAAATAGAAAGAGGCACAATATGGAATTACGAAATCGACCAAGACGATTGCGCATCAACCCGACCCATGCGTGCGTTGGTTCGTGAAACAACATTACAAGTAGATGATTTAATCTATCCTATATTTATCGTTCCCCGGAACAGCTGTGAAAGAAGAAATTTCTTCCTCGCCGTGGGCAATACCATGTGTCCGTGGACGAAGCTGTGAAATTGGCAAAAGAGGCCTATGACCCGGGCATCAAGGGTGTGGAAATTTTCGGGATCCCTACCTACAAAGATGAAGATGGTTCTTCTGCGTGGGATATGGAACAACCGGTGCAACAGGCGATTATGGCAATCCGCAAAGCAGTGCCAGATTTGATCGTGATCTCTGATGTATGCTTATGCCAATACACATCCACCGGCCATTGCGGTCATGTGGAACATCATGAAGTCATCAACGATGCTACCTTGCCATTGTTGTGCAATGTAGCAGTGAGCCATGCAAAAGCGGGCGCTCACATGGTGGCCCCATCGGATATGATGGACGGACGTATCGCTGCGATCCGTGAAGCTTTAGATGCAGAGGGATTCAGCCATGTATCCATCATGAGTTATGCGACAAAAATATGCGTCTGCTTACTATGGACCTTTCCGTGATGCCGTCCATTCTGCACCGGGATTTGGGGACCGTAAAGGGTACCAAATGGACGAGGCAAACCGTTTGGAAGCCTTGCGTGAAGTGGAACAAGACATCATCGAAGGGGCGGACATCATCATGATTAAGCCGGCTCTATCCTATTTGGATATCGTTCGTGAAGTGCGAGATAACTTTGATTGCCCACTAGCAGTGTACAATGTGAGCGGTGAGTATGCCATGATTAAAACCGCCACGGCAGCAGGTTTGGTAGATGAAAAACGCATTACCTTGGAAACATTGCTATCCATGAAACGAGCAGGGGCGAAGATGATCATTACTTATCATGCCCTTGATGTGGCACGTTGGCTACAAGAAAAATAGTGTGGAAATATAGGAGCCATTATGTTTAGTTTAGAAAAATCAAAACAAGCCTTCACAGAGGCTCGTACATATATGCCGGGTGGCGTGAACAGTCCTGTTCGCTCTTACCGCAGTGTAGGGGGAAATCCTCCTTTCATCAGTTCTGCCAGCGGATCTCGCATTTACGATATCGATGGCAATGAGTATATCGATTACGTATTGTCTTGGGGTCCCATGATTCTAGGCCATGCGAACCCTGAAATCGTGGCCTCCATTTTGGAAGCCATCCCTCGTGGCACTAGTTATGGGGCGCCAACTCTATTAGAAACAGAAGTGGCGAAGAAAAATCCAAGCCTTCTATCCATCGATGGAAATGGTGCGCATGGTGAACTCCGGTACAGAATCTACCATGAGTGCTTTGCGTTTGGCTCGTGGCTATACAGGTCGTGACAAAATTGTGAAATTTATCGGCTGTTACCATGGTCATAGCGATAGTTTATTGGTGAAAAGTCGGTTCCGGTTTAGCCACCTTTGGTGTGCCCTGACAGTCCGGGGGTACCAACCGGTGTGGCAGGGGATACGATTACATTGCCGTACAATGATTCTGATGCGGTTCGCCAATTGTTCGAGGCTCATGGTGAAAGTATCGCGACCCATCATTGTAGAACCAGTGGCAGGTAATATGGGCTGTGTGCCTCCTGTGGAAGGATTCTTGGAAACCTTGCGTGAAGTAACTAAAAGCACACGGCGCAGTTCTCATCTTTGATGAAGTGATGTGCGGATTCCGATCCAGTTCCGGGGTGCTCAAAAATATTACAATGTTATCCCAGATTTGACATGCTTAGGTAAAATCGTAGGGTGGCGGTTTGCCGATGGCGGTGTTCGGTGGCAAGAAAGAAAATCATGTCTGCCATCGCTCCATCCGGTCCTGTGTACCAAGCGTGTACCTTGAGTGGTAATCCGGTAGCCATGGCGGCAGGTCTTGCTACATTGACAATGTTGCAAAAAAATCCAACCGCCTTCCGTCAAGTAGAAGAATCTACAGAACTGCTTTGCCAAGGCTTAGAAACGGCGGCAAAAAAAGAAGTAGGCGTATCAGTGGTAGTGCAACGTGTGGGCTCTATGTTTACCCTGTTCTTCACAGACAAAGCAGTGCATAACTTCGATGACGCCAGCGCGTGCGATATGGAAGCATTCAAAACGTTCTTCCACTATAACTTGGAACACGGTATTTATTACGCGACTAGCCAATATGAAAGTAACTTCTTGTCCACTTGTCATAGCGAGCAAGATTTGGCGTACACCTTACAAATTGCGAAAAGAAGCGTTTCAAGCGATTAAGGGAGAGTAGGAGAACAGACGGCTTTCAACACATTGAAAGCTGACGTGAATCAATATCACCCAACAGAATACACGTATGAATACAAATGCCATACACATCGAAACTAATCTATGTTACACTAGATTATAGAGAGTGTATGGCATTCTTTATTATGTATATGCCATATGTACGTAGGTCTTATACTGACTTTATGAGATATGTATGTACTAAATAAGATGGCCTGAAATATATATGTAATAGTTTATACTTGGAGGTGTAACAATGAGCGTGTTACTGTTACCGAAAGAATTACAAGAACAATTAGGTACAGTTGTTGTGTTAGATGCACGTGGCTTTGATGCCTATGCAGCAGGGCATATTCCGGGATCCTTTGCCATCGATATGGATGCACACATGAGTGGTCCCTTAGGGCGTACACGGTGGTCGTCATCCCTTGCCAGACATGTCTGTTTTAGCAAAATCGTTTGAGCGAATGTGGTGTAACCATGGATTCCCACATCGTGGTGTATGATGCGTGGATTTCCTTTGCCGGTCGGTTACGTTTTTTATTATTGTACATGGGTTTCACTAATGTGAAAGTCTTAGCCGGTGGCATTGAGCGCTGGCATCGTGAAGGGTATCCGTTGACCCAAGAGGAGACACCAACAGTATCAGATCCAAAACCATTGGAGTATACTTTGCAAGATCATGTACTCATGCATCGTGATGAAGTCTTACAAGCCAGTGAATCTGGTAGTCATGTCATCATCGACGCACGAGCACCACAACGGTATGATGGATCTGTAGTGGATACTATGGATGGTATGACAGGACATATCCCTGTGGGCAATCAACCATTTCTACGAATGGGGCTTTACACCCTGATGGCGTACGTCCCATTGCAGAATTAGAAGCGACCTATGGTGACTTAGCTAAGGTGGAAAAAACCTATCGTTACCTATTGTGGCTCTGGAGTGACAGCGCATGAACTTGATGATTGTCCTCGCTGAAATCGGTGTAGAACCGACCATGTACTTAGGTAGCTCTAGCGATTGGGTGACCTATGAAGGATTCCCGTTGGAGACAGGAGTTAATACATTATAGTTCTGTGTTGTTATCAATCCATTGGCAGTCTTTTTTTGTGTATGCATCAACTATTTAATATTTAATAAAGCTAAAAAAACAGAGGCCTTTGTGATAAGACCTCTGTTTTTTATATCCTATTTATTTTTTTGTAGTAGATGGTAAGCCTAAAAATAGCTTTTAGTTCAACTACTTCTAGTTGTAAGGCAAGCACTTCTTCACTTCAATAGAATTAGATTAACCTTGAGAGGATACACCAGTTTTGCCTAATGTAACTTTCAGAAACACTCCTGTGAGTGCAATAATCGCCCCAGTAGTGATAAACATAGTGCCGAACCCCCATTGGGATGCAATAAAAGGAGCCTCAAGGGATCCGATGAAGTAGCCCATAAATAAGGTAGATTGGTTATAGGCGAAGACTTGTCCTGCGAATGCTTTTTGGTGTAATGTTAGAGAGATAGGTGTTAATCACGGTAATAATCCGCCTAGGCCGATGCCGAGTAGGAATCGCAAGACACACAAGGTGTAGATATCAGTGACGAAGGCTTGCGGTATGGTCACGAGACCCACATAGATGAAGCTAGTCCACAGGATGAACCGTGGTCCCTAGTTTGTCGATGTATTTACCGAGGACGGAGCTAGCCACCATTTGCGCCAAACCTGTTACGGTAAATGCTAAACCTGCCAAGAGGGCAATGTGCTCCGCGCCTTGTCCCACGATTTGTTGTACGAAGACGGCTAGGATAGGTGCGGTAGCCATGGTGGTGAAAGCAAAGATAAAGGAACCTATAGAAATATAGATGAGCCCTTTCCAATCGGGAATGGATGCTTTCAACGTTGCCCGCCGATTGGGATGCCCCTTTTGGTTGCGGTGTAAATTCTTCTTTCACAAAGAACAAGGTGGATAAGAAGGCCGTTCCCAGCAAGGCAGACACGATGAAGAAGGCGTAGCGAATGCCAAAGAGTCCACCGATGTAACCACCGATCATGGGACCCAAGAGGGAACCACCGAGGTTGGCAGCGGACAAGAGTCCAAGGGCCCAGCCCGTTTGGGCTTGCGGCGTTTGGGTTGCCACGAGGGTAATGGATCCGGAGAAGAACCCGGAGATCATACCGTTGATAATACGTATGAATACGATGTGTTCTGGCGCTTGGGCAAAGCCGAGAAGGGCGTTTGTAATAGCCATGCCAAGACTGGCACGTAGTAGAATGAGTTTGCGACCTTTGCGGTCGGCCAGCTTGCCCCAAAAGGGAGCGAAGAGTGCTACCATGAGATAGGTCATACCCATGGCGAGGCCAGACCAATTGGCGAGGTCCCCCTGATTGTGGACACCAAGGTCCTGTAAATATAAAGGAATAAGAGGGGCTGCTTGACTAAGTCCCACGGATGCCATGAAGGCACCAAATAAACAAACGTATAATGTGCGTTTCCAAAGTTCCATATTGACTCCTATGTGAGTGGTGTAAAACTGTTATCATCCATGTACCTATGGTAGCATATAAGGGAGATTTATTACACCCCTAATCTAATTTTCCCCTATTGCAAGTACATTCTATATAGTATATAATTGTATCTGTAATTGACAACGATATATGTTAATACGTTGATAAAGACGGTCATGCAAGGTAGCTCCGAGCGAGTGAGGGATGGTGAAAGCCTCATGGGTGAATGCATGGCAGATCACTTTTGAGTATATGTTGGGGAGCCCGTACTGGGGGTACTCACATCGGTGGACACCGTTATATGTTTGAGCGATGATTCGTTGGGGGTTACTTTCACAAGAATCATCAGTAGGGTGGTACCACGGATTTGCATTCGTCCCTTCGGGGAGCGGGTGCTTTTTTTATTGAGAGGAGAAATAGAATGTCTAATGAAGTAGATTATGGTAAGACCTTGCACTTGCCTGAAACAGAATTTCCTATGCGCTGAATTTGCCAAAGCGCGAACCAGAATTTATCAAATTTTTGGGAAGATAATAAAATTTATGAAAAACGCTTAGCGAAAAATAAAGGTAAAAAATCTTTCATCTTACACGATGGCCCTCCCTATGCGAATGGTAAATTGCACATCGGTCATGCTTTGAACAAAACATTAAAAGACATTGTGATGAAATATAAAACGATGCAAGGCCATTACACACCATATATTCCCCGGTTGGGATACACATGGTCTTCCTATCGAGCATGCGGTTATCAAAAACACTGGCTTGAATCGTCATGAAATGAGTCCATTGGATCTTCGCAATAAATGTCGTGAATACGCATTGAATTGTGTGGAAGAACAAAAAAACAAGACTTCATCCGTTTCGGTGTGCTTGGTGAATGGGATCGTCCTTATTTAACATTGCGCCCTGAGTTCGAAGTGAAACAAATCGGCGTGTTTGGTGAAATGGCGAAACGTGGCTACATCTACAAAGGTTTGAAAACTGTATACTGGTGTACGCATTGTGAAACTGCCTTGGCAGAAGCGGAAATTGAATATGCTGAGAAAAAAATCTTTCTCCATCTATGTTAAATTTGCTTATGTAAATGGTGCTGAAAGTACATTGCCAGCAGGTTTTGATACAAGCAAATTGTTCTCCGTCATCTGGACAACAACGCCTTGGACAATGCCCGCCAATCAAGCAATCTCTGTGAACCCAGAATTAGATTACTCTTTGGGTAAAAATCGGCGATGAAGCATGGTTGCTTGCGAATGGCTTAATCGAAACAGCTACCAAAGAAATGGGCGTAGAATCTTATGAAGTGTTGAATACGTTCAAAGGTAGCGCATTAGAGTTGGCGAACTTTAAACATCCATTTGCTGATCGTAACGCTCCTATCTTATTGGGTTCTCACGTTACCTTAGACGCTGGTACAGGTTGCGTACATACGGCTCCTGCTCATGGTGAAGATGACTTTAACGTAGTGAAAGCATACAAAGATGCGGTAAAATCGATTTTTGATATTTTATCCTTAGTAGACGCTACAGGTCGTTATATTGCGAAAGTTGACGAACCTCGCTATGGTGATACAGAACAACCACTAGCAGGTGTTGAAATCCACGATGCAGAAGTGCCAGTGATCAAAATCTTGGCTCATAATGGTGCGTTGGTACAAAAGGCAATATCCGTCACCAATATGCCCATTGTCGGCGTTGTAAAAACCCTGTTATCTATCGTGCTACAGAACAATGGTTCTCCTCCGTGGATGGCTACCGTCAAGAAGCATTGAAAGCCATCGACGAACAAGTACAATGGATTCCTAAATGGGGTCACGACCGTATTTATAACATGATTGCAGATCGTGGGGACTGGGTTATCTCTCGTCAACGTGCATGGGGTGTGCCAATTCCTATCTACTATTGCGACCATTGTGGAGAGCACATCATCAATGATGATACTATCTCTTCCTTACAAGAATGGTTTTGCTAAAGAAGGCTCTAACGCTTGGTGGGCTCATGAAGCGAAAGAATTATTGCCAGCTGGATTCACATGTCCATCTTGCGGACATGATTCTTTCCACAAAGAAACAGATATCATGGACGTATGGTTTGACAGCGGTAGCTCTTGGTCTGGCGTATTGGAACAAAACGAAATGGATGTACCTTTGCGCTATGTACTTAGAAGGTTCTGACCAACATCGTGGTTGGTTCAACTCTTCCTTGTTAACAGGTATCGCTACACGTGGTCATGCACCATACAATGCCGTATTGACTCACGGTTTCGTAGTGGATGGGGAAGGCCGTAAAATGTCTAAATCTGTAGGCAATACAGTGGCTCCTTCCGATATCATCGATGTACACGGTGCTGACGTAATGCGTTTATGGGTATCCTCTGCAGATTACCAAGCAGACGTGCGTTTGTCCAAAGATATCGTAAAACAATTGGCGGAAGTATATCGTAAAAATTCGTAACACATTCCGTTTCTTGTTGGGCAACTTAGATAACTTTAACCCTAACACAGATAAAGTAGTTTATAAAGACTTAACAGAGTTAGATCGTTGGGCATTGCATCGTTTAGAAGAAGTTCGTCAAAAAGTAACGAATGCTTACGAAAACTATGAATTCCATATCTTGTATCACACAATCCATAACTTCTGTACCGTAGATTTATCTTCCTTCTACTTAGACGTGTTGAAAGATACAATGTACGCAGAGAAAGAAAACAATGTAGCTCGTCGTAGTGCACAAACTGCGATCTATGAAATTTTGACAACATTAGTGAAAATGGTGTCTCCAGTTCTTTCTTTCACAGCCGAAGAAGTATGGCAATACATGCCAAAAGAAGACGGCATGGAAGAAAGTGTGATGTTGGCAGATTGGCACAAGGTCATGCAGAGCATGTGGATGTAGAATTGTCCGCTCGTTGGGCAACTATGCTAGACCTTCGTAGTGAAATGACAAAAAGCCTTAGAAGGGGCTCGCCGTGATAAAGCAATCGGTCACTCCTTGGATGCATCCATCACTGTCTATGCAGATGGCGACGCGTACCAAGCATTGACTGGATTCGGCGCTTCCTTAGCTGGCTTGTTGATTGTGTCTGAAGCGCATGTAGTGGAAGGCCGTGACAATGCACCGACCCAATGCAGTAACAGTAGAAGACGGAGCATTATCCATCGTGGTAACTCCTTCTGAGTTAGAAAAAAATGCGAACGTTGTTGGATTCACCGCGACACAGTTGGTCAAGATACAAATCATCCAACATTATGTTCTCGTTGCGCTGACGTAGTTAAAGGATAATAATAGTATAAGTAGTCAAAGGTTTAGTGCTATCAATTTAGGTAAGGCAAGGAAGTATATCATTTCCTTGCCTACTTTCAAACAAAGGAGATGCCCTATGAACGTATTGATTGTGATAGACATGCAACATGATTTTATTGATGGAACATTAGGTTCACCGCAGGCGCAAGCCATTGTACCAGCGGTACGTGAAAAAATCCGCACTTTTACTGGCCCCATCGTATTCACTCGTGATACACATGATAGTGGTTATCTTGAAAGCCAAGAGGGCAAACATTTGCCAGTGGAACATTGTGCTCGTGGCACTAAAGGTTGGGAGATTGCTGATGACCTGTTGGAAGTGGCTTGTGAACGAGGTCAACGGGTGGATGTATTAGATAAACCTAACTTTGGTTCCTTAGATTTGTTGGCCCATCTTAAAGGAATGCACGAAGAGGAACCTATCGAATCTTTAACCTTGATTGGTTTATGTACGGATATTTGCGTGGTTTCCAATGCTTTGATTCTAAAAGCAGGATTGCCAGAGATTCCACTTCATGTGGATTCGAAATGTTGTGCAGGGGTGACCCAAGAATCCCATGAAGCGAGACTGTTGACCATGAAGATGTGCCAATGCATTGTGGAAGAATGACATGAGGGGAGCCCTACGTAGTATACTAAGACTAGGAGGCTTGCCCTATGTACTTTCATATCAAAGACACCTGTGTGTGTTGCGCCGGTTGTGCCATGGATTGTCCAACGCAGGCCATCACGCGCAAAGGTGATCGCTATGTCATCCATCAAGACATGTGCATTCACTGTGGCGATTGCTATGCCATATGCCCAGTGGGTGCCGTGCAGATGGTAAATGGTCTTGACAAATCGAAGAAAGACGATTATAATATTTAATTGCAAAAAAAGTAACTATAACATTGATTTAATGAGGATAATTATCCAAGGTTGTGCTGAAATGAGGAAAGCAAGGTTCACAAGAAAAAATTAGGAGCCTTGCTTATTTTGTCATTGACTAGCAGGAAAACTGAGACCTGGAAATGTCTGGAATCATACCGTTATAGAATATGTAAGCCAATTTTTTTATGAGGGGTGAAAAGAACATGTTCAAACCTGAGCAAGTGGGTAAGCGGACCCGTTATACCTACGCTAAGATTAACGAAGTTCTCGAAATGCCACATTTGTTAGACATTCAACGCAAGTCTTACGAGTGGTTTTTGGAGAGCGGTTTACAAGATATTTTTAACGATATTTCTCCAATTAAAGACAATTCGGGAAAGTTAGCACTTTCTTTTGAAGGGTTTAGCCTTGGAGAACCAAAATACGACATCAACGAATGCAAAAACCGTGATGCTACTTATGCAGCACCTTTGCGCGTGAATGTTCGTCTCGTTAACAATGATCCAGAAAATCCAGATATTAAAGAACAAGAAGTATTCATGGGCGACTTCCCGTTGATGACAGATACAGGAACTTTCATCATCAATGGTGCAGAACGTGTTATCGTATCTCAATTAGTGCGTTCCCCGTGTGTGTACTACGGTGGTAGCATCGATACGATGGGTAACCGTTTGTATGATTCCACAGTGATTCCAAACCGTGGTGCTTTGGATCGAATTAGAAAAAGATGCAAACGACATCGTGTCTGTGCGTATTGACCGTAACCGTAAATTACCAGCTACCGTACTTGTACGTGCGTTGGGTTGGGAAACAAATGAATCCATTTTAGAATTGTTCTGGAATGGTCAAGTGGATGAAAAATGGACATCCAGAATACGATGAACGTTTACTTCGTACCTTAGAAAAAGATAGCACACAATCTGCCGATGAAGCGTTGGTAGAAATCTACAAAAAAACTTCGTCCGGGCGAACCACCAACAGTGGAAAGTGCTCGCAACTTATTCGACAATTTATTCTTTGACCCACGCCGTTATGATTTAGCTCGTGTTGGTCGTTATAAATTAAATAAAAAAATTGGGCTGGCGTCAACGCATGTTCGGTCAAACATTGGCGGAACCAATCGTAGATGAAAAACGGTGAAATCATCGTAGAATCCGGCACATATGTAAACGAAGAAGTTATTGAAATCGTAGCTAACAGCGGTGTGTATGCAGGTGATGTAGTGCCTGAGTTCTTCGTAGTGAATACAGAAGGTACGGTGGTGAAAGTCATCTGTAACAACAGCAACTTGCCTTTCAGCCATCGTACGGTAACAAAAAGAAGACATGATCGCCAACGTAAGCTACATGATGAACCTTATTGAAAACATTGGTCAAAACAGATGATATCGACCATTTGGGTAACCGTCGTCTTCGTTGCGTAGGTGAATTGTTGCAAAACCAATTCCGTATTGGTTTGACTCGTATGGAACGTGTGGTAAAGGAACGTATGACAATTCAAGACGTATCTGTCATCACACCACAAGCGTTGTTAAACATTCGTCCTGTGGTAGCAGCTGGTGAAAGAATTCTTTGGTTCTTCCCAGTTGTCCCAGTTCATGGACCAAACAAATCCATTGGGCGAATTAACACACAAACGTCGTCTATCTGCCCTAGGACCGGGTGGTTTATCTCGTGAGCGCGCCGGCTTCGAAGTTCGTGACGTGCATCACTCTCACTATGGTCGTATGTGTCCAATCGAGACTCCAGAGGGTCCAAATATCGGCTTGATCAACTCCTTGTCCAACTATGCGAAAGTCAACGAATTTGGTTTCATCGAAGCTCCGTACCGTAAAATTGAAAAAAATCTACGGTACAGGCGAAGAGGCTAATAAAAGTGGTGAAAGTTCGCGTTATGGACCAAGTTGTGTACATGACAGCTGATGAAGAAGAAGGCATGACAATTGCCCAAGCGAACTCTCTCATTGATGAACAAGGGTACTTCGTATCTGAGCACATCGCATGTCGTCGTGGTCATGATGTATTAGAAGTATCTCCAGATAAAGTAGATTACATGGACGTAAGTCCAAAAGAAGTTGTATCCATTGGTACAGCGATGATTCCATTCCTTGAAAATGATGATGCGAACCGTGCCTTGATGGGTGCGAACATGCAGCGTCAAGCAGTGCCATTACTTCGTGCACAAGCACCGTTGGTAGGTACAGGTATGGAATACAAAGCGACTACAGACTCTGGCGTTTGCGTATTGGCAAAAGAAGCTGGTATTGTCACTCGTTGTTGGGGCCATGAAATCCATGTACAACGTGAAAACGGCCGTGTTGACGTATATAAATTAAACAAATTCATGCGTTCTAACCAATCCACATGCTTTAACCAAAAACCAATCGTATACCGTGGTCAATCCGTTGTGAAAGGCCAAGTATTGGCGGATGGTCCAGCTACAGATGGCGGATGAATTAGCATTAGGTTTCAACGTATTAGTAGCCTTCATGCCTTGGGAAGGTTACAACTACGAGGATGCGATCTTATTAAGTGAAGAACTTTGTAAAGAAGATATCTACACATCCATTCATATTGAAGAATACGAATGTGATGCTCGTGACACTAAATTAGGGGCCGAAGAAATCACTCGTGAATTGCCAAATACTGGCGATGACAACCTTAAAAACTTGGATGAAAACGGTATTATCTGCATCGGTGCAGAAGTTAAACCGGGCGATATCCTAGTTGGTAAAGTTACTCCAAAAGGAGAAACTGAATTAACTCCAGAAGAACGCTTATTGCGTGCTATCTTTGGCGATAAAGAACGTGAAGTTCGCGATACTTCCTTGCGTGTACCACATGGTGAAGCAGGGTAAAATCGTAGACGTAAAAAAATCTTTACTCGTGAAAAATGGTGACGAATTACAACCTGGCGTGAATAAAGTAGTTCGCGTGTACATTGCACAAAAACGTAAGATCCACGAAGGTGATAAAATGGCGGGCCGTCATGGTAACAAAGGTGTCGTATCTCGCGTTATGCGCCAAGAAGATATGCCATTCTTGCCAGATGGTACACCAGTACAAATCGTATTGAACCCATTAGGCGTGCCGTCCCGTATGAACATCGGACAGGTATTGGAAACTCATTTAGGTTGGGCTGTACAAGGCTTAGGCATGCAAATCAAAAGCCACTGATTTAAAAAAATCAAAGAAGTCTTGAATGAAGCTAAATTAAATGGTACCTACTGGGATGAAATCGATGGCATCAAAGATATCTATGCAGAAATTGAAAGCTTAGAGCAAGCCATTGCAGATCCTACGATTGCTAACTACCTTGAAAACAGATAAACAAATCGATGGACAAAAAGTTGTCGCTTTAGACAAAAATTTTACATCGTGCAGAAGAAAAAAATTCGAAGAGCTTGGTGGTACAGAACGTTATAACCTTCTATTAGCTGAAGAAAAACGTATCTACGAATTAGGTATTGAAACATTTGATGATGTAGACGCAGAGCGCCCAGAAATGGATGCAGACTTAGAAGAAGAGTTACGTGCACTTCGTCGCGTCGTAAAAGTAAAAGAAACAATCCAACAAGTTCGTGAAAAACGTCATTACTTACGTGGAGAGTTAGAAAAATACGGTTACGATTACGATACATATGGTATGCCAAAACCCTGATACAGCGGTATCCACATTGCGACACCAGTATTTGACGGCGCTCATGAAAGCGACGTATTCGATACGCTTCGCATTGCGAGGCCGTGATGACGATGGTAAAACAGTATTGTACGATGGACGTACAGGGGAACGAATGGATAACAAAGTTACCGTTGGTTACGTATACATGTTGAAACTTCACCATCTTGTTGACGATAAAATCCATGCTCGTTCCACAGGTCCGTACTCTCTTGTTACACAACAACCATTGGGTGGTAAAGCACAATTCGGCGGACAACGTTTCGGTGAGATGGAGGTTTGGGCACTGGAAGCCTCATGGCGCAGACCTATACTCTACAAGAATTGCTGACTGTGAAATCTGACGATGTGGTAGGCCGTGTGAAAGCATACGAAAAAATCGTGAAAGGCGAAAACATTCCAGAACCAGGTGTACCAGAATCTTTCAAAGTATTGTTGAAAGAATTACAAAGTATTGGTCTCGATGTGAAAATCTTGAACGAAGATCAAGAAGAAGTGCTCATCAAAGAATTAGATGAAGATGATGCACCACGTCATGATGATATTCGTGAAGTGATGGAAGAGGTCGCTTCAGACGCTACTGTTGAAGGGAAGCATCCACTACACCAGAAGGATATATAGTAGAAGAAGAACCTGTCACAGCAGGCGAAGAAGACGATATCATCAGCCAAATCAGCGGCTATGTAGAATCTTCTGATAATGAGTAATACCACTATCTCGTAAAGGAGGGAGCATACAGTGCTAGACGTAAATGAATTTGATTCCATGCGAATCGGTTTAGCTTCGCCACAACAAATTTTGGAGTGGTCTCATGGAGAAGTAAAAAAACCTGAAACAATTAACTACTGCACCTTAAAAACCAGAACGAGATGGTTTATTCTGTGAGCGCATTTTCGGACCAACAAAGGACTGGGAATGTCATTGTGGAAAAATATAAACGCATTCGTTATAAAGGTGTAGTCTGTGATAAATGTGGTGTAGAAGTGACTCGTGCCAAAGTACGTCGTGAACGTATGGGGCACATTGAATTGGCTACGCCAGTATCTCATATTTGGTATTTTAAGGGCATCCCATCCCGTATGGGATTGATCCTGAAATGTCTCCACGCTCCTTGGAGCGTGTATTATACTTCGCGCGTATATCGTAGTCGATCCAGGAGACACTCCATTGTCTAAACAGCAATTGTTGTTTGAAACTGAATACCGCGAATACGAAGCGATGTTCAATGACGCTGATTACACAGTAGCCGGTAAACGTGTCATCATTGAAACCATTGCACAACGTCGTGAACGTTTGCAATTGGTGAACTCTGCTAAACACAAAGAAGAAGTAAATGCAGAACTTTCAGCGAATACAGACATTCCTGAAGAAGAAAAAAAGAATATGAAGTATTAACTCGTGAAGAAAAAAATTAGAATTAGGTGCCTTAGAAGAATATACTTTTGTATGTATCGACATGGGCGCAGAAGCCATCAAAGAATTACTTTGCGAATTAGACTTAGATGCATTGAACGAAGAGTTGCGTGCTGAATTAGAAACAGCTACTGGTCAACGTAAAGTTCGTGCTGTACGTCGTTTAGAAGTCGTAGAAGCATTCCGTCAATCCGGCAATCGTCCAGAGTGGATGATTATGGACGTAGTGCCAGTTATCCCACCTGAATTACGCCCAATGGTACAATTAGATGGGGGTCGTTTCGCTACGTCTGACTTGAACGATTTATACCGTCGTGTTATCAACCGTAACAACCGTTTGAAACGCTTATTGATTTAGGTGCTCCTGATATTATCGTGCGCAACGAAAAAACGTATGCTACAAGAAGCAGTAGATGCGTTGATTGACAATGGTCGCCGTGGCCGTCCAGTAACAGGACCAAGCAACCGTCCATTAAAAATCCTTGTCCGATATGTTAAAAGGTAAACAAGGTCGTTTCCGTCAAAAACTTGTTGGGTAAACGTGTTGACTACTCTGGCCGTTCCGTTATCGTAGTTGGTCCAGAATTGAAAATGCATCAATGTGGTCTTCCAAAAGAGATGGCATTGGAATTGTTCAAACCATTCGTGATGAAACGTTTAGTAGAACGTGGCCAAGCTAGCAATATTAAAGCGGCAAAACGCCAAGTAGAACGCATCGGTGTAGGTGTTTGGGAAGCATTGGAAGAAGTTATTAAAGAACATCCAGTGTTATTGAACCGTGCCCCTACGTTGCATAGATTGGGTATCCAAGCCTTCGAACCAATCCTTTGGGAAGGCCGTGCCATCAAATTGCATCCATTAGTATGTACAGCGTTCAACGCCGACTTTGACGGTGACCAAATGGCGTGTCACTTACCATTGTCCGTAGAAGCACAATCGGAAGCACGTACCTTGATGCTTTCATCCCATAACATCTTATCCACAAAAGACGGTAAACCAGTAGCGGTACCATCTCAGGATATGATCTTGGGTACATACTACTTAACAGTGGTTCGTAAAGGTACAGAAGATAAAGCGAAACGCTTTGCTAACTATGACGAAGTCATTTTTGGCATACGATTCTGGTGTTATCGGCTTGCAAGATATTATCTACATTCGTATCGAAGGCTATGGTCTTGTAAAAACAACAGCGGGCCGTTTGATCTTCAACGAAGCTTTATATCCAGAAATCCGTCAATTCGTGAAAGAAGAAGATGGCACATGGTCCTTGGGTAAAGTCATGGACAAAAATGGTTGGTAAACTAGTTGACCAATGCTTCCAAGTATTCGGCAATGAAAAAAACGGCAGAATTGCTTGACCGCATTAAATCCCTAGGTTACTCCTTTGCCCGCCGTGCTCGGTATGACCATCGCTATTGCGGATATCAAAGTGCCAGAAGAAAAAAGCTGGTATCGTAGAAGCAGCGGACGTAGAAGTTAATAAAGTATCCCGTCTATATCGTCGTGGTTTAATCACAGAAGAAGAACGGTATCGCAAAAACTATCGGATTGTGGGAAAATGCTATTGATACAGTAACAGATGCGATGATGGATAATATGGCGGCTGACCAAGACGGTTTCAACCCAGTATATATGATGGCTATCTCCGGTGCCCGTGGTAACAAACAACAGATTCGTCAGTTGGCGGGTATGCGTGGTTTGATGGCGGATCCGTCTGGTCGTATCATCGACTTGCCAATCAAAAGCGAACTTTAAAGAGGGCTTGACTGTATTGGATTACTTTTACATCCTCTCATGGTGCTCGTAAAGGTTTGGCCGACACTGCCCTTCGTACAGCTGACTCCGGTTACTTAACACGTCGTCTTGTTGACGTATCCCAAGACGTCATCGTTCGCGAAGAAGACTGCGACGTAGTAGGTATCGACTTAGCTCGTGAAAGAGCTCGCTTAGCGCGCAATACAAAAGATGCGTTGACATACTTAAAAGATGATTTAATCGGTCGTGTATTAGATCGCGACGTAGTAGATCCTATGACAGGTGAGGTCATTGCAGATGCTGAAAGTATCGTAACAGAAGCAACTATCGAAGCATTGGCAGAATCCCAAGTAAAATCCATCGCTTTGCGCGGTGCACAATTGGGTAGCGACAGCGACATCAATCATACGAACATCGTTCAAACTATTGCATTAGGGCGAAGTAGACGACACAATTCGTACGACATTGCGTAAAAACAATGATCGAAAATATGCTTGGAAAAAGATACAGTATATTCAGTTATCGATAGCGAAGGCGTAGAAATCTTCCCTGCTCATACAGCATTAACAGAAGAAGGTATCGAGGCTATCTTAAACTCTGATGTGAAAGAAGTACAAGTTCGCAACAATGAAATCCATGGTATCGAAGTAGAAGCAATCGTTGAAGGTACTGGCGTCATCGAACCGTTGAAAGATCGTATCGTAGGACGTACAGCGAGCAGAAGAATTAGTGAATAAAGAAACAGGTGAAGTCATCGTTCCATTGAATGGTGAAATCACAGAAGAATTAGCTGATGAAGTAGTAAAACACTACGACACAGTGAAAATCCGTTCTGTATTGACTTGCCGTTCTCCATATGGGGTATGTATGAAATGTTATGGCCGTGACCTAGGTACTGGTGGACAAGTACAAGTTGGGGAAGCAGTAGGTATCATTGCGGCCCCAATCCATCGGTGAACCAGTACACAGTTGACAATGCGTACATTCCATACAGGCGGTGTTGCCGGCGACGATATCACACAAGGTTTGCCTCGTGTTGAAGAGTTGTTTGAAGCACGTCGTCCAAAACGTAACGCGATCATTGCCGAAGTAGAAGGTACAGTGCGTATCGTACCAAATGATAATAAAAAAGGTACTAACACAATCTTCATCACTACGGTAGAGGGAGAAGAGTACGATTACTTAATTCCTTACGGTTCTCGTATCATCGTGAAAGATGGCGATGTAGTAGCGAAAGGAGCGCGCTTAACAGAGGGCTCCATCAATCCCACGACATCATGCGCGTCATGGGTACAGAAGCAACACAACGTTACCTTGTATACGAAGTACAAAAAGTATATAAATCTCAAGGTGTAGAAATCAACGATAAACACATTGAGGTAATCGTTCGTCAAATGTTACATAAAGTAAAAAAATCGAAGATGCTGGCGATGCTGATGTATTACCAGGAGATTCTGTAGATGTAAATACATTTGAAGACGAAAACCGCCGTTTACGCCTAAATGGCAAACAAGAAGCAACAGGCACTCGTACCTTGTTAGGTATCACAAAAGCCGCCTTTAGCAACAGATAGCTTCTTGTCCGCAGCTTCCTTCCAAGAAACAACACGTGTTCTTACAGAAGCGGCGATCAAAGGTAAAATTGACCCATTATTGGGCTTAAAAGAAAATGTTATCATTGGTAAACTCATTCCAGCTGGTACAGGTATGAGCCGTTATCGCAAGATTAAAGTGGTGAAACAAGAACCACAATTAGAAGATCTTGTGATTGATACAGAAGTAGTACCTACGGATGTAGAAACAGCAGAGTAATAGTACCTAAGATAACAACATAAGGATAGATTTAGTCTATCATTGACAATGAGATAGCGGATGACCTACTAAAAAGTATGGTTATTCGCTATCTTTTCTTTTTTCTCATATAAACAAAAATAAAAAAATCAATAAAAAGTAATAGAATTTACCTATATCAATTTTGCATAGGTATCATACGATGAAGAAAAAGAAAATGTATACGTATGCATATAAAGGTCAATAATTGTATAAAGACATCAACTTTTATACAAAAAAATAAAGAAATTGAAACACACGGGGGCATGTGCATATAAAAAGGCTTTGGACTAGGCTTTTTAGGGGTGTAAAAAAACGTTTGACACCCGAAAAACAATGGTAAACTAGTAAAGTGCTTGAGGGACAGTGCGCCCAAAAGTGATTGACGAATGAGAAGGAGACGCATATGACAATCGATATGCTTTCAAATGCAAATCTCACAATAGGAGCGAAAACAAACCCGCAAGGCGGTAGATCGCAATGAAGTAGAGTGTGTATTTGTAGGTCTTGATAGCGATGACCGACTTATCTTGCCGATTCTGGAAGTTTGTTTAGAGCACAATGTACCAGTCAATCGTAATCATACGATGGAAGAACTAGGGCAAGCGGCTCACATTAAAGTAGGAGCTGCCGCAATCGGCGTGCTTCGCTAGTTTTGGTAATATCCGAACGATATATCATCGAGCGGATCAATTATAAATCTAATTGTTTGGAAAGGAGGTGCCCACATGCCAACTATTAACCAGTTAGTACGTAAAAGGCCGTAAATCTTTAGTGCGTAAATCTGACTCTCCGACTTTGAAAGAGTGTCCACAAAAACGTGGTGTTTGTACTCGTGTATACACTGCTACGCCTAAAAAACCGAACTCCGCGCTTCGTAAAGTTGCCCGTGTTCGTTTGACAAACGGTATTGAAGTAACTGCATACATCCCAGGCATTGGTCACAATTTACAAGAACACAGCGTTGTACTTATCAGAGGCGGTCGTGTTAAGGACCTTCCTGGTGTGCGTTATCACATCGTTCGTGGTGCATTGGATACAGCTGGCGTACAAAACCGTATGCAAAGCCGCTCCAAATATGGCGCGAAACGTGCTAAAAAAATAATTTAGCATAAGATTAGAGAACACACATCGTTAAAGGAGGAATTGACATGCCAAGAAAAAGGCCCTGTTGTGAAACGCGATGTACTACCAGATCCGGTGTACAATAGCAAATTAGTAACACGTTTCATTAACAAAGTAATGTACGATGGCAAAAAAAGGCATTGCTGAATCCATCGTATATGATGCATTTGAAATTATTCGTTCCAAAATGGGTCAAGACCCAATGGAAGTTTTTGATCAGGCTTTAAAAAATGTAATGCCTATATTAGAAGTACGTGCTCGCCGTATCGGTGGTGCTAACTACCAAGTACCGGTTGAAGTTCGTGCTGATCGCCGTTTATCTCTAGGCATTCGCTGGATGGTAAACTATGCTCGTCTTCGTGGTGAACGCACTATGAGAGAACGTTTAGCAGGTGAATTAATGGATGCGTTCAACAACACTGGCGCAAAGCTATTAAGAAAAAAAGAAGATACTCATAAAATGGCAGAGGCTAACAAAGCATTTGCTCATTACAAATGGTAATTAGTTAAGGAGAAATACAAGTGGCAAGAGAAGTTTCTTTAGAGAAAACTCGTAATATCGGTATCATGGCTCACATCGATGCTGGTAAAACAACCACAACGGAACGTATCCTTTACTATACTGGTCGAGTTCACAAAATCGGTGAAGTACATGAAGGTGCTGCTACGATGGACTGGATGGAGCAGGAGCAAGAACGTGGTATCACTATCACGTCCGCTGCGACTACTACACAATGGAAAGGTCATCGCATCAACATTATCGATACTCCTGGTCACGTAGACTTTACAGTAGAAGTAGAACGTTCCCTTCGTGTACTAGATGGCTCCGTAGCTGTATTCAGTGCGAAAGGTGGCGTAGAGCCTCAATCTGAAACAGTATGGCGTCAAGCGGATAAATACGGTGTACCTCGTATCGCTTATGTAAATAAAATGGATACAGTAGGTGCTGACTTCTTCCGCGTAGTTGATATGATGAAATCTCGTTTAGGTGCTAATAGCGTTGCTATCCAAGTGCCTATCGGTGCAGAAGACACTTTCAAAGGTATCATTGACTTGGTAACTATGAAAGCTGAAATCTACATCAGTGATGACGGAAAAGAATACGAAATCACTGAAATTCCTGAAGAATACGCTGATGTTGCGGCAGAACGTCGCGAAATGTTAGTTGACGCCGTGGCTGAAACTGATGACGAATTGATGGAAAAATACTTAGAAGGCGAAGAAATTTCTGAAGAAGAAATTAAAGCAGCTCTTCGTAAAGCTGTGTGTGAAAACACATTGTTCCCAGTTCTTTGCGGTTCTTCCTACAAAAATAAAGGTGTACAAATGTTGTTAGATGCTGTAGTTGACTACATGCCAGCTCCAACAGATGTACCAGCGATCAAAGGTATCGACCCTAACACTGGTGAAGAGACAACTCGTCCTTCCACTGATGACGGTCCTTTCGCGCGTTGGCTTTCAAAAATCATGGCTGACCCTTATGTTGGTAAATTAGCGTTCTTCCGCGTGTACTCCGGTACATTAGAGTCTGGTTCTTATGTATTCAACTCTACTAAAAGGCAAAAAGAACGTATCGGCCGTATCTTGCAAATGCATGCTAACAGCCGTCAAGAAATCGAACGCGTGTACGCGGTGACATCGCTGCGAGCAGTAGGTCTTAAAGATACTACTAACTGGCGATACACTTTGCGATGACAAAGCGCAAGTTATTCTTGAATCCATGGAATTCCCAGAACCAGTTATCTCCGTTGCGGTGGAACCAAAAAAACAAAAAGCGGACCAAGAAAAAAATGGGTATGGCTTTTAGCTCGTTTGGCTGAAGAAGATCCAACTTTCAAAGTTCGTACTGATGAAGAAACAGGTCAAACAATCATTTTCCGGTATGGGTGAGCTTCACCTTGACATTATCGTTGACCGTATGAACCGTGAGTTCAAGGTTGAATGTAATGTAGGTAAACCTCAAGTAGCGTACCGCGAAACAATTCGTAAAGCAGTTAAATCTGAAGGTAAATTCGTTCGCCAATCTGGTGGTAAAGGTCAATACGGCCATTGTTGGTTGGAAATCATTCCACAAGAGCCAGGTGCTGGTTTCGAATTTGAAAATAAAGTTGTTGGTGGTTCTATTCCTCGTGAATACATTGGACCAGTTGAGAACGGTGTTAAAGAGGCTATGGAATCCGGTGTTATCGCTGGTTATCCAATGGTTGACATCAAAGTTATCGTATTTGACGGTTCCTACCATGATGTTGACTCCTCTGAAATGGCCTTCAAAAATTGCAGGTTCCATGGGCTTCAAAGAGGGTGCTCGTAAAGCTGATCCCAGCATTACTTGAACCATACATGGCTGTTGAAGTTGAAGTTCCAGAAGAATACATGGGCGACGTTATCGGTGATTTGAACTCCCGTCGTGGTCGCATGGATGGTATGGAAGCTCGCAACGGTTCCCAACATATCAAAAGCATATGTTCCATTGAGCGAAATGTTCGGATATGCTACTGACCTTCGTTCCAAAACACAAGGTCGCGGTAACTACTCCATGACATTCGATCATTACGAAGAAGTGCCTAAGAAAAATTGCTGAAGAAATTCAAGCTAAGAAAAAATGGCTAATCAAAAGTACATCCTGTGGGGCGCTTAGCCCCGTAGGGTTACTATAATAAAGTTTTAATTATCCGGGAGGACAATTCAAAATGGCAAAAGCAAAATTTGAACGTAATAAACCACACGTTAACATTGGTACTATCGGTCACGTTGACCATGGTAAAACTACTTTAACAGCAGCAATCACTAAAGTTCTTGCTGAAAAAGGTCAAGCTGATTTCCAAGATTACAGCATGATCGACAAAGCTCCAGAAGAACGTGAACGCGGTATCACAATCAACACTGCACACGTAGAGTACGAAACAGATACTCGTCACTATGCACACGTTGACTGCCCAGGCCATGCTGACTATGTTAAAAACATGATCACTGGTGCTGCTCAAATGGACGGCGCTATCCTAGTTGTATCCGCAGCTGACGGTCCTATGCCACAAACTCGTGAGCACATCTTGTTAGCTCGCCAAGTTGGTGTACCAGCTATCGTTGTATTTATGAACAAAAAAGACATGGTTGACGATGAAGAATTATTAGAATTAGTAGAAATGGAAATCCGTGAATTGCTTTCCAGCTACGAATTCCCTGGCGATGACATCCCAGTTGTTGCAGGTTCTGCATTGAAAGCATTAGAAGGCGACGCTGCATACGTTGAAGCAATCAACGAATTGATGGCAAAAGTTGACGAGTACATCCCAACTCCAGAACGTGACACAGACAAAACATTCTTGATGCCTGTAGAGGACGTGTTCACAATCACTGGTCGTGGTACAGTAGCAACTGGCCGTGTAGAACGTGGTCAAATCAACGTTGGTGACGTAGTAGAAATCGTTGGTCTTCAAGAAGAACCATCCGAAAGCACTACAGTGACAGGTCTTGAAATGTTCCGTAAAATCTTGGAATCTGCAGTAGCAGGTGACAACGTAGGGCACTTCTTCGCGGTATCGACCGTAAAGACATCGAACGTGGTCAAGTGTTGGCTAAAACCAGTTCCATCAAACCTCACACTAAATTCAAAGCAGAAGTATACGTGTTGACAAAAGAAGAAGGTGGCCGTCATACTCCATTCTTCTCCAACTACCGTCCACAATTCTACTTCCGTACAACTGACGTAACTGGCGTTATCAACTTACCAGAAGGTACAGAAATGTGTATGCCTGGTGATAACATCACTATGAACATCGAGCTTATCACTCCAATCGCTATCGAAGAAGGTTTACGTTTCGCGATCCGCGAAGGTGGCCATACAGTAGGCGCTGGTGTTGTTACAGCTATCGAAGCATAATCTAACTGAAAGATTATCTATATAAACCGTGCAATCGAGGAGCGCAAATCTGTCGCTCTTAGGTTGTGTATAAACTATGATATAGAAGGTTGCCCTCGCGAGGGAGAATTTCTATGGAGCAGTTCATTCTGGAAATGGACGAAGGGAGATATATAACAATGGCAAAACAACAAAAAATCCGTATTCGCTTGAAAGCATATGATCACAAAGCATTGGATCAAAGTGCTCAACGTATTGTAGACGTTGCAAAACGCAATGGCGCTTTGGTTTCTGGACCAATTCCATTGCCTACAGAAAAAAATATTTACACGATTCTTCGTTCTCCACATGTTAACAAAGATTCTCGTGAACAATTCGAAATGCGTACACACAAACGCTTAGTAGAAATTATTGAACCAAATTCGAAAACAGTAGATGCAATCACTCGCTTAGATTTGCCAGCTGGTGTGTCTATTGAAATAAAATTATAAGAAATAAGGAGGTGCGATTATGTCTAAAGCTATTTTGGGTAAAAAGTTAGGAATGACTCAAGTCTTCACAACTGAAGGCAAACTAGTTCCTGTCACTGTAGTGGAAACTACACCCTAGCGTAGTAGTGCAAGTGAAAACTGTTGAATCCGACGGTTACAATGCAGTACAGCTTGGTTACGGTTCCATTAAAGAAAAAAACATTTAACTAAACCTGTAAAAGGCCAGTTCGATAAAGCCGGCGTTGCGCCAGTTAAATATCTTCGTGAACTTCGCCTTGCTGAAGCAACTGATTACACAGTGGGCCAAACTCTGGCGGCTGATATCTTCGCAGAAGGTGAGCTAGTAGATGTTGTGGGTACAGGTAAAGGTAAAGGTTTCGCTGGTACAATCAAGCGTCATAACTTTAGCCGTGGTCCTGAAACTCATGGTTCCAAATCTCATCGTGAACCGTGTTCCATCGGTCCAATGATCTCCGGTGGGATGCGGTAAAGTATTTAAAGGTAAAAAAACTTCCTGGACAAATGGGTGGTGGCAGAGTTACTGTACAACGTCTATCTGTTGTAAAAGTTGATACTGAACGTAACCTTTTATTAATTAAAGGTGGCATCCCAGTGCGCTAAAGGTAGCCTAGTGATGGTTCGCAACACAGTAAAACCCTGTTAAATAACTAATTGTCGAAAGGAGGATACATAATGCCAACAGTAACTAAATACAACATGTCCGGCGCTAAAGTCGGCGAAATCCAGTTGAATGATGCAGTATTCGGTGTTGAAGTAAACGTCGCTGTTATGCATCAAGCCGTAGTTCGTCAATTGTCTCAACGAACGACTTGGTACACATGCAACTAAAAACTCGAGGAGAAGTACGCGGTGGCGGTAAAAAAACCTTGGAGACAAAAAGGTACAGGCCGTGCTCATGCCGGTTCTAGCTGTTCCCCAATTTGGGTAGGTGGTGGTATCACTTTTGGTCCACAACCACGTAGCTACTATAAAGCTATGCCTCGTAAAGCTAGACGCTTAGCAGTTAAATCTGCATTATCTGATAAAGTAAATAACAGCGAATTGTTCGTAATCGACGAATTGAAATTAGTCGCACCAAAAACTAAAGAAGTATTAAGCATTCTTAACAACTTCCAAGTAGGTGACGCAAAAGTTCTTTTTCATCACTGACGGTGATGTAAATATGGAATTATCCGCTCGTAACATTCTAAGGTGTGAAAAGCGCTTCCATACACGAACATCAATATCTTCGATTTATTGCACCACGACAAACTCTTCATCGCTGAAGGTGCTATTGCAAAAATTGAGGAGGTGCTTGGATAATGAACAAATTTGATGTATTAATTCGTCCAATCATTACAGAAAAACAACTTTGTTAATGCAAGAAAACAAATACACTTTCCAAGTTCCTTTGAATGCGAACAAAGTAGAAATCCGTAAAAGCTGTTGAATCTATCTTCAACGTAAAAAGTAGAAAAAGTAGCCACTATCCGTGTATTAGGAAAAACTAAACGCATGGGTCGCACAATGGTAAACGTAGCGATTACAAAAAAAGCAATCGTAACTCTAAAAGCAAAGGAATCTATTGAATTATTTGAAGGTGTATAAGAGTCTAGTAAGGAGGCCCAATAATGGCAATTAAATCATTTAAACCGTACTCCGCCGGTCGTCGGTTTATGACAGTGTCTGCCTTTTACTGAAATTACAGCAAGCAAAACCTGAAAAATCCTTGCTCGCAAAAGTAACTTCTAAAGGCGGTCGTAATAACACTGGTAAAAATGACAGTACGTCATCAAGGTGGCAGTCATAAACGTCAATACCGTATTATTGACTTCAAACGTACTAAAGATAATATCCCAGCTCGCGTAGCTACAATCGAATACGATCCTAACCGTAGTGCTCGTATCGCATTGTTAAACTATGCAGATGGTGAAAAACGTTATATCATTGCTCCACATGGTCTTAAAGTGGGTGATGTAGTTTACTCCGGTCCTGAATCCGATATTAAACCAGGTAACGCGTTACCATTGGCTAATATCCCATTGGGTACTCAAGTACACAACATCGAAATGAAAATCGGTAAAGGCGGACAAATCGTTCGTTCCGCTGGTACTTCCGCACAATTAATGGCGAAAGAAGGTAACTATGCATTACTTCGTTTACCATCTGGTGAACTTCGTCGTGTACGTGTAGAATGCCGTGCTACAGTAGGTGTTGTATCTAACATTGACCATGAAAATATCACTATTGGTAAAGCTGGTCGTCAACGTTGGTTAGGCATTCGTCCTGGCAACCGCGGTGTTACAATGAACCCTTGTGACCATCCACACGGTGGTGGTGAAGGTAAATCTCCAGTTGGTCGTAAACATCCTGTTACACCTTGGGGTAAACCAGCTCATGGCGTTAAAACTCGCGACAAGAAAAAAGCTTCTAGCAAGTTAATCGTTAAACGTCGTACAAAAATAGGATATAGGAAGGAGATATAACAGTGTCCAGATCAATTAAAAAGGCCCTTTTGTTGCAGAATCTCTTCTGAAAAATTGATGCCTTAAATGAAACTAATGATAAAAAAAGTAGTAAAAACCCGGTCCCGTGCATCTACTATTTTCCCACAATTTGTAGGCCATACGATTGCTGTGCATGATGGTCGCAAACATGTACCTGTATTCATTACAGAAGATATGGTAGGTCATAAATTAGGGTGAATTCGCTCCTACACGTACTTACAAAGGACATGGCAAGGACGAAAAAAACTACAGGCAGAAAATAGGAGGATTTAACATGGAAGCAAAAAGCAATCGCTAGACATATTCGTATTGCGCCTCGTAAAATCCGCATCGTTGCAGATTTAGTGCGCGGTAAAAACATCGGCGAAGCATTTGCCATCTTGAAGTTTACTCCGAAAGTTGGCGCCGATGTAGTAACTAAAGTTTTGACATCTGCTATCGCAAATGCAGAACACAATTTTGACATGAATGTAGAGAATCTTTATGTGTCCGAGATCTTTGTTGATCAAGGTCCAACAATGAAACGTATTCTATCCTCGTTCCCGTGGACAGGCTTTCAAAAATTTTGAAACGTTCTAGCCACGTAACAGTAGTTGTTAAAGAAAGAGCTTAATCGAAGGAGGGAAACAGAGTGGGTCAAAAAGTAAATCCACATGGCTTGCGTGTTGGTATCGTAAAAAGATTGGGACGCAAAATGGTATGCTGATAAAGATTTCGCATCTAACCTTCATGAAGACGTTCAAATCCGTAACTTCTTGAAGGAAACACTTTTTCATTGCTCGGTATTTCCCGCATTGAAATTGAGCGTACAACAAACGTATTAAAGTAACAATCCACACTGCTAAACCAGGTATGGTTATCGGCAAAAGGTGGTCAAGGCATCGAAGATCTTCGTAAAAGCCTTAAAACGTTTTTACTGACAAACAAATCGATGTAAATATCGCTGAAAATTAAACAAGTAGATATGGAAGCACAACTTGTTGCTGAAAAGCATTGCTAGTCAATTGGAACGCCGTGTAAGCTTCCGTCGTGCAATGAAAACAAGCAGTAGGTCGTACTATGCGTCTAGGTGCTAACGGTATCAAAGTAATGGTATCCGGTCGTCTTGGCGGTGCGGAAATCGCTCGTAGCGAATCCTACCGTGAAGGTTCCATTCCACTTCACACACTTCGTGCAAATATCGACTATGCAACAGCAGAAGCACATACAACATATGGTTGCATCGGTATTAAAGTATGGATCTACAAAGGTGAAGTTTTGCCAGAAGCTAAACAAAACATCTAAAAAGGAAGAAGGTGACAACTAATGCTAATTCCCAAAGCGCGTAAAACATCGTAAACAATTCCGCGGTCGTATGAAAGGCCGTGCAATGCGTGGTAACAAAGTTGCTCATGGTGATTTCGGTTTAGTAGCATTAGAGCCATCTTGGATCACAAACCGTCAAATCGAAGCAGCCCGTATTGCTATGACACGTTACATTAAACGTGGTGGTAAAGTTTGGATTAAAATTTTCCCTGATAAACCAATCACTGCAAAACCAGCAGGCGTTCGTATGGGTTCCGGTAAAGGTTCTCCAGAAAAATGGGTAGCAGTAGTTCGCCCGTGACGTGTAATGTTTGAAATGAACGGCGTACCAGAAGTAGTGGCTCGTGAAGCTATGCGTCTTGCAAGCCATAAACTTCCAATCAAAACTAAGTTCGTTGTTAAGGGTAAAGAATTGGGTGGTGACGTAAAATGAAGGTTAATGACATTCGCAATTTGAGCGCCGCTGAGTTGAACACTAAAGTTTCCGAATTGAAAGAAGAGTTGTTTAACCTACGTTTTTCAACTCGCTACTGGTCAATTAGAAAATCCAATGCGTATCCGTGAAGTTAAGAAAAACTATCGCTCGTATCAAAACTGTACAACGAGAAGAAGAAATTAAAGGTAACGCATAATAACAAATTTTGTTTGGATTGAATAGGAGGCTTAAAGTCGTGGCAGAAGTAAGAAATGTACGAAAAGCACGTGTAGGTAAAGTTGTAAGCAACAAAATGGACAAAACAGTTGTTGTACAAATCGATCGTAAAGTACCTCACGAATTATATAGCAAGCCAATGGTAACAAGCAAACGTTTTTAAAGCTCAGTGATGAGAACAACGAATGCTTAGTTGGCGACATTGTAAAAATCGTAGAAACTCGTCCATTATCTAAAGATAAACGTTGGAGAGTTGTAGAAATTATTGAAAGACAAAAATAATCTGTGATGTAAGGAGGAAAAAGTCATGATCCAAAGCAACAAACAATTTTTGAATGTTGCCGATAACACAGGTGCGAAAACGCATTATGTGCATCCAAGTGATGGGCGGTTCTTACCGTAAATTTGGCAATATTGGTGACGTAATCGTTGCTTCTGTAAAAGATGCATCACCCGGTGGAGTTGTCAAGAAAGGCGACGTAGTAAAAGCCGTTATTGTTCGTTCTAAAAAGGTATCCGTCGTCAAGATGGTTCCTATATTCGTTTCGATGAGAACGTCGCTGTAGTTATTAAAGACGACAAAAGCCCCTCGCGGAACTCGTATTTTTCGGACCTGTAGCAAGAGAACTTCGTGAAAAAAGACTTCATGAAAAATTATCTCCCTTGCTCCAGAAGTGTTATAAGAAGGAGGAGCTCAACATGTCCCAAAAACTACATGTTAAAAAAAGGTGATACAGTTGTTGTTATCTCCGGCAAGGAAAAGGTAAACAAGGCGAAATCATCGCTGTTGATATCAAAAAGAACGAGTAACTGTAAAAGGTCTTAACCTAGTTAAACGTCACACTAAACCTAGCCAAAGCGAACCCCACAAGGTGGCATCATCGAAAAAGAAGGTACAATTCATGTATCTAACGTAATGGTGTTAGATCCCTGAACAAAAGTTCCAACTCGTACTAAAAAAAGTTGAGGAAAATGGTTCTTTCGTTCGCGTAGCTGTTAAAAGTGGCGCTAAACTTAATTGATAAGGAAAGGAGGTCTTTTTACAAAATGTCTCGTTTACAAGAAAAATATACTCTGAAATTAAGAAGGCTTTACAAGAGAAATTCCAATATGGCAACGTAATGGAAATTCCTAAATTAGAAAAAATCGTAATCAATATCGGCGTAGGCGATGCTGTTGGTAACTCCAAAGCATTGGACGCAGCTGTTAAAGATTTAGAAATTATCGCTGGTCAAAAACCAGTTGTAACTCGCGCGAAAAAATCCATTGCGAACTTCAAAGTTCGTGAAGGTATGCCTCTTGGCACAAAAGTAACTCTTCGTGGCGAACGCATGTATGAATTCCTCGATAAATTGATTAATGCGGCATTGCCTCGCGTGCGTGACTTCCGTGGTATCAGCGCAAAAGCGTTTGATGGTCGTGGTAACTATGCATTAGGCCTAAAAAGAGCAATTAATCTTCCTGAAATCGAATACGATCAAGTAGAACGTGTAACAGGAATGGATATCATCTTCGTAACAACAGCTAAGACTGACGAAGAAGCTCGTGAATTATTGGCACAATTCGGCATGCCTTTTGAAAAATAATTAGGGAGGAAACGATAGATGGCTAAAAATCTATGATCGAACGTGAGAAAAACGTCACGTATCGTTGCAAAATATGCGCACAAACGCGAAGCGTTAAAAGCGACAGAGCGATTATGAAGGTTTATCCAAATTACCTGCCAACGCATCCCCAACACGCTTGCACAATCGTTGCAACAACAGGTCGTCCTCATGGTTATATGCGTAAATTCGGTATTAGCCGTATTGCGTTCCGTGAATTGGCGTACAAAGGACAAATCACGGCGTGAAAAAAAGCTAGTTGGTAATAGGATAACGAGAGGAGGTTTTTAGAAGATGGTAATGACAGATCCGATTGCGGATATGCTGACACGCATCCGTAATGCAAACCTGCACTTCATGAAACAGTTGAAATCCCCGCTTCTAAAATGAAAGTCGCTGTTTTAGCTATCCTTAAAGACGAAGGTTTCGTTAAGGAAGTTGGAAACAATTGAAAAATGAAAAACATGCTACTTTAAAAGTAACATTGAAATATGGTTCTAATAATGAAAAAAGTAATTACCGGTATTAAACGTATCTCTAAACCAGAGCCTTTACGTGTATACGCGAAAAAGGAAGAACTTCCTCGCGTACTTGGTGGTTTAGGTATCGCAGTTATTTCTACATCTAAAAGGCATTATGAGCGACAAACAAGCTCGTAAAGAAGGCTTAGGTGGCGAAGCAATTGCTTACGTATGGTAATCATAGCAATAGGAGGTAGAAAGAATGTCACGTGTCGGTAGAATGCCTATCGAGATCGGCTGGCGTAACGGTAACTCAAAAACGAGCATACGTTAACAGTTAAGGGTGCAAAAGGTGAATTAACCTCGTACTTTCCATCCGGACATTAACATTGCTGTTGAAGAAAATGTAATCACAGTAACTCGTCCTAGCGATGGAAAAGAACACCGTTCTTTACACGGTTTAACTCGTGCTCTTGTTGCAAATATGGTAACAGGCGTACATGAAGGCTTTACTAAAAACTTAGAAATCAATGGCGTTGGTTACAGAGCAGCAAGCAAGGTAACAAACTTGCTTTAACATTGGGCTTCTCCCATCCAGTTGAGATGGAAGCTCCTGCCGGTATTACAATCGAGTTCCAGACTCCTAATAAAATCGTTGTTACAGGCGCAGACAAAGAAGTTGTTGGTGCAGTAGCGACTGATATCCGTAAATGGAGAAAAACCAGAACTCACAAAGGTAAAGGTATCCGTTACGAAGGCGAGAGTTGTTCGTCATAGCTGGTAAAAGGCGGCGCTAAAAGGGGTAAAGTAATAACAGTTTACGTATTAGAAAGGGTGGACATCTTGGCGGGGAACATCAAGCACGCAAATATCGCTCGTGCAAAACGTCATTTACGTTTACGCTCGTCACCTCTGGTACAGTGCACTTTGCCTCCTTGAACGTATTCCGTTCTTTAAGCAATATTTATGCACAGTCATTGATGACGTAGCTGGCACAAACTGTGGTATCTGCTAGCCTCAAGATAAAGATTAAATCTTTCCTACGGCGGTAACATAGCTGCTTTGCTAAAGCAGTTGGTGAAGCTGTTGCGAGCAGTCGCTGCAGGTATCGATCACGGTAGTGTTACCGTGGTGGTTACATTTATCATGGTCGTGTAGCAGCCCTTGCAGAGGTGCTCGTGAAGCCGGCTTAAAAAATTCTAAGAAGGGAGAACTATAGACATGGCAAAATTGATTACACAGCTCTTGATCTTAAAGAAAGAGTAGTATTCATCAACCGCATGTAGAAGTTGTTAAAGGTGGTCGTCGTTTTTCCTTCAGCGCCCTTTGTATATTTGGTGACGGCAACGGTCATGTAGGTGTTAGCTTAGGGTAAAGCTGCGGGAAGTACCTAGATAGCAATCCGTAAAAGGTATTGATGATGCTAAGAAAAACCTTGATACATGTTGCATTAAAAATGGGTACAATCACACACAGCTGTAACAGGAACATTCGGCGCGGTCAGCGTATTCTTGAAACCCAGTTTGCTGAAGGTACTGGAGTTATCGCTGATGGCCCAGTTCATAGCCGTATTGGAATTAGTAGGTGTTCGTAACATCTTGACTAAATCTTGGGATCTTCTAATCCTAACAACATGGTTCGTCTACACTAGAGGTTTATCTCAATTGAAACGAGCTCAAGACGTGGCTGCACTCGTGGTAAAACTCTTGAAGAAATTTACGGTTAATAAGGAGACCAATAATGGCATGTTAAAGTAACATTAACAAAGAAAGCTTTAATCGGTCGTCCTGGAAGATCAACGTGCGACTAGTTAAGCTTTGGATTGACAAATTCCCAGTAGTGAAAAAGTGACACCTCAAATCGAAGGTATGCTTCAGAGTTGAACATTTAGTAAAGTAGAAGAAGTATAATAGATAAGGAGGTGCACAGAATGAAAACTTCATGAATTAACTCCAGGCTGCAGGTTCCAGCTCGTACTCGTGTAGGTCGTGGTCTTGGATCCGGTTAGGTGAAAACTCTCGGTCGTGGTCAAAAGGTCAAAACTCTCGTAGTGGTGGCGGTGTGCCCGGTGACTTTAAGTGGCCAAATGCCTCTTTATCGTCGTTTACCAAAACGTGGTTTCAAACAAATATCTTTTGCACTTCAATATGCAAGTTAATGTATCCCAATTGAATCGTTTCGAAGACGGTGCAAACCGTAGATCCAGTAGCTCTTATTGAAAAGTTGGTATTTTGAAAAACGTACGTGATGGTATCCGTATCATAGTAACGGAACTTTAGAACGTAAATTAACTGTTATCGCTAACGGCTTTACACAAAATCTGCAGTAGAAAAATCAAGCGGCAGGGTGGAAAAGTAGAGGCGATCTAGGGTGCTAGATAGCCTCTCGAACATCTCTAAGAGTACCGAGGTTACACGCAACAAAGAGTGAATCTGTACGCTGACTGATGTTTCGCCGTCTTTCGCGCGGGTATCAACATGTCGGTACCAGGTGTAGAGGCATCTGTCATTGAAAGCTTTGTCATCCGTGCGACCTTATTCGGTCTACTAGACTTTGTTTGCTGCGGTGCGCATTAAGCAGTTCTCTATCTTTGCAATGAGGTATTACTTACATCAATGCTTCGATCATCATGCAACTGCTGCAGCGCTAGTAAGTTCGACAGTGAAGCATGGAGTAAAGATGGGTGAGGAGGGCGTGCAAGAAAATCAGCGAAAGGTCATTCGTTATGGCACCGATTAGTCCTTGGCTTTTGCATCAAGCCGGGCAGGCATGGCTTGCTCTTGCGTGCTATGACAACGCTATGCAAACTAATGAGCTTCATGTCTGTATTTCGTTAGTGCCATCATCTCCCTGGCAGCAGGTGCCTGTTGATGTGGGTGGTGAGCAAAATCACATGTGGTAACACGTACGGTATTTCGCATCATCTTCTGCTGGTATCGTGAAGCTCGATTCCCTGATGGTCTCGAAACCATTTACTCAATACCTATCCAAAGCGGAGTACAATCAATGCATGTTCCAAGCGATTCTGTTGCTGTCATTGCGGTAGCTTATGATCGATTGCTTGTCAGTACGCAGTGACACAAGGCCAACGTCGGATTCCTATCCAATACGCGCAAAACGCGTGTAGTGCGTAGCCAGATGTACGCGTCACTCAACATTCTGCCGGTGAAAGTCAATCAGCGCGAGTGTAATCCCAATTATCTTTGCGTCATCCGCGTGAGTGTTCCTGACGACGATTGGCGCAATTTGTGACAAGTGACCTTTGGGTACAAACAGTTGCGAGTTACTTTATTACATGGGTACGCCGTTACAAACGGCATTTGTATGCATGCAGTGATTCTTTATCTTTTACGTACTTTCTATACTGCAATCTCAATCAACATTACGGATATGGCAGATACTGCGACACGAGTGGTTTTGCACTCGCGGGACCGCGCGGTAAACCAACCGCTGACTATGTGGATCACGTGATGACTCGTATCACTTTTGGCTGGCGCTGCAGTCATAGCTGTCGTTGCTATCCTACCAGAAATTGCTCGAGTGGATTAACCGGCGTCCAAGGCGTCTACTGGTGGTACGGCTCTTTCTGATCGTGGTGGGCGCAGACATTTTGGATACAATGCAACAAAGTCGAGATCGTCGGTAACACGCCACTATAAAGGGCTTTGTGAAATAGGAGGGAAACAATGATGTATGTTTCTATTAATGGGGACCTCGGTGCCAGGAAAGGCTACTCAGGCAGCTCTGACCTGATTGAAAAATACGTGGTATCCTCAAATCTACAGGTGACATGTTCATCTCGCTGCGATTAAGATCGACTCACACTGGGAGTAGAGGCTGAGATACATGGATGCTGGTCAATTGGTGCCAGACAGCGTTACCATGGCTGGCATCGTTCGCGATCGCTTGTCGAAAGGATGCTGTCAAAGTCATGGATCCATTCTGGTCGCTTTCAAGAACTACAGCACAAGCTGTATCCCTTGGATGCGATCCCAAAAGAAATTAGGACATAGTTCTTTGGACGCCGTACTTAACTTTAAAGCGTTCCTATCTGAGGACGTTGGTTCGACGCATCAGCGAACGAGCACGTTCTGAAAATCGTGCTGATGACAAACCCGGAAACAGTACGAAACGTCTAGTGCAGGTACGACGAAGTCTACAAAACCATTGATCGACTACTATCGCAACAGCGGATCAGTATGTAGAAATCAATGCTTTACGAGATGTGGACGCAGTGTTTGCTGGACATCGTTACGGCCTTGGAGAAATAATCTATGATTATTTTGAAATCGCATGAGATTTAGAGCATGTATCCGCAAGGCAGTGTCCAACTGACAGCAGTACACGTTGTCGTGCTTCGTAGAAAAGGCTAAAGCCGGGCGTCTCGACGCATGGAGTTAGATACCAATCTGCCGAAGAATATATTCGCAGCCGGTATGGAAATTCCAAAAGTTGTCGCGGTTACTATGGGTATCTGCAACGATGTGTGTCCGTCAAATGATGAAGCCGTTCATGGTAGTTCGAGCGTCATGTATACTAAAAGACGGCTGACGTAATCCCGCGTATCGATCTAGTATCATCTGTCGATGGATATCACGGCGATTCGGCTGTCGACGGTTCCCATCGAGATCACGTCTAAACCCGTGTGATGACGTGCTAAAAGATTACAGAAGAAAGTGCCTTTGTCAAAGGCATTGAACAAAGCTGATGTTGGTAAACCGGACATATGGTGCGATCGGTCCACGCTGTTCAAATCGTGCATTGCGAGAAACAAAGCCGATGGTTAAGCTGGCGTCGTTCGCGACTTCGTAGCATGGCCTTTAGGGCCGCGAAATGCATGAGAGATCCGCAAAGTTCCAAACTATGAGTCCTGGGGCAAAGGTCTGGTTACGAAACGCATGGTCATCGTGTATCGAGACCAGCTGAAGTTACGTAGGGACGCATCGCGTTCGTGTAGTAGATGACTGGACAGGACAGCTGGACAGTGACAGATGGACGTAAACCCGGTGCTGCATTTCGAACACACCAGTGCGTTACAGAACACGCTCCTGAAATACTAACTGTGCGGGAAGACACCGCGGTTAATTACAATAAACACAGGTAACCGGAGGAAAAGATAGTGCTCAAAAGAAGACGTTATTGAAGAGTGGAAGGTACGTGTCGTTGAGGCATTACCAGAACGCCATGTTCCAAGTAGTGGAAAATGGGCATACTCGTTTTGGCTCATGTGTCTAGGTAAAATGCGTATGAGATTTTATCCGTATCCTTCACGTGATAAGAGTTACTATGGAGCTGACACTGCATGGCTTAAAGCCGTGGTCGCATCACCCATCGCTTTAAAGCAAGCATAGGGTCCACAAAGGAGAGTGCAATGAAGGTTCAAACCATCAGTTAAAAAGATAATAGAAATGTAAAATCATTAAAACGCAAAGGCCGTGTAATGGTTGTTGCGAAAATCCAAAACATAAACAAAAACAAGGATAATCTGATAGGAGGTGGATGATTAGATGGCACGTATCGTCGGTGGTAGACTTTACCACTGTGACAAACGCGTGTGGAAATTGGTTTTAACCTTATATTTACGTATCGGTCTACTCTGGCAGCTGGAGTCATTAGCAAAACTGGCATCAATCCAGACACTCGCGTTCGCGATCTGCGAAGATGAAGTAGCGGAAAATCCGTGAACTGCTGAGTTGCAGCACAAAGTGAGAAGGTGACCCTTCACCGTCGCGAGAAGCCCTTAACATTAAACGCTTAATGGTGAAATCAACTCCTATCGCGCGCAAACGTCATCGTGTGGAGCTTTACCATGCGTGGTCAACGTACTAAAACGAATGCACGTACCGCAAAGGTCCTAGAAAGCAAATTGCTGGTAAAGAACAAGATGAGGACAAAAGCGTGGCTAAAAAGTTGTTAGAACAAAAGAAAGAAAAGAAACATATTGAACTGCGGCTCTGCTATTCGTTCTATTCAATAACACTATCGCACCCTGACAGATACAAACGGTAACGCGTTGTCTTGGGCTTCCGCTGGTGGCTTGGGCCTGTGGTTCCTGTAACCACCCATTCGCTGCTCAAATGGTTGAACAAGCTGCTAAAGCCGTGTGTCGGAACATGGTCTGGACCGTTGAAGAAGTATTCGTAAAGGTCCCATCCGGCCGTGAAGCTGCAATCCGTGTTTATAAGCTGCAGGTCTGGAAGTTACCCATTAAAGACGTAACCCAATTCCTCAATAATGGTTAATGCCTCCAAAACGCCGCTGTCAGGTATAATTGATATGAAGTACGATCGGATACGGTGCCATAATTAAACTATGAACGTGTTGTAGGAGGATGTCCTGATGAGCGAAGAAAGAAACTTAAAATCGAGAAAGGGATATCGCCGATTTGCGGTCGCTATGGTGTTCGTATGAAACCATTGGACTGTGCTATGGTATCAATTTTGGTGGGGTAATAAGCATGAATTTTGCTTTCATCCTGGATGGGGCAGCTATCACCCCCATCAAAATTGGATGGAGTTCTTCATGAATTCTCTACTATTCCTGGTATTCGCGAAGACGTTATGATATCATCCTTAACTTAAAGCAGTAATCGTGTTGCAGAAGATGCTCAATTACCTTGGAAGCATACTTGACTTCCAAAAGGACGGTGTATTGACAGTCGTTGATTTTGGCTGAACAATTCCACCAGAAGTAGAAGTATTGAATCCTGAACCCGTGATTGCGACAATGGATGAGAGACAGCCCATCATCTCAATGGATGTGAGCGACGAACGTGGCAAAGGTTACGTTCCTTCTACGAAGAATAAAAAGATACAGATGTTATCGGTTGTATTCCAACCGATTCCATCTTCTCTCCAATTTTCGTGCCAACACGAAGCGAGTGATGTTCGTGTAGGCAATGAAAATGGACTTGGACAAACTTACATTAGAAGTTTGGACTGATGGTTCCATTACTGCTGCTGATGCAGTAGCAAAAATCTGCTGCCATTATGATTGGTTAATATTAGGAACCACCAATTAGCGCACTCTGCAGAGACGTTGTAGATGTTAACACAGGTGGTTGCGAATGTTAAGCGATCCAGTAGGTTCCGATAATGAAGAACCAGCTGTAGATGACGGCCCAGCAAAGATTTCACCGATGAGTTGGAACCTCTGTTCGTGCGTATAACGTTTGGAAACGTGCTGGTATTAATACAATTGCAGACTTCATAGACAAAACCATTGATGACTTAGGAAAGTTCTCGTAATTTCAGGGCAAAAAAATCCATCGATGAAATTGAGGAAAACTCAACAATCATCAGGTGGTTTTCAACTTAAACAAAAAGGCGCGAATAGAGGAAGATCAGAATGTGTACAGAAAAATTAGGCTGGGCAGACAGCTCCGCTCGTAAAGCGTTGTTCCGTAGCATGTTAACATCTTCTTCCAATATGGTGCTATTGAGTTCATTGAAGCTAAAGGAAAGAACTTCTGCTCTTTAGTCGATCAATGGTAACTTTGGCTAAACGTGGCGATCTTTCATGCACGCCAAGTTCTTGCATACCTCATGGACAAAGTGTAGTAAAAATTGTTTGATAATTGCTCCAAAATATGCAGACCGTCGAAGGTGGTTACAATTTCCGTAATCCAAATTGTTCGCAAAGGTGACGTGCTGCACCTTTGGCTATTATCGAGTTAGTTTAATCAAACTCATACGGTGTTGTAACCATTGTAGCACCGTTTTTTTATTGTCAATTTTATGGTACAACTGATTAGTACAGCATCGTAATATATTAGCAAGTTATCGTAAAGGATGAATAAGTATTGTTAACCTTATGATATATATTTATGGCAATAATTAATGCTTAATTTAAAGTGGATTACTAATTTGTTGTAGTTAATAGGTCAATAATGTGACATAAGCAATAAAGGTTATACTTTCATAGAAACGAAATTGACTAGAAAGATAGAGGCTATTCATGAACGAAAAAGACATTATGATTGATGTCAATCATATGAGTCATATATATACTGATGAAAACGGCAATGATGTACGCGCATTAGATGATGTGGAATTTATCCATCGGGCGTGGCGAGTTTGTGGCGTATTATCGGTACCAATGGCGGTGGTAAAAGCACAGTCAAGCATTTTAATGTGCCATTACAACCCAGCGAAGGTCGTCAATGTATGGCTTGATACGCGCGATGAAGCGCATTTGGAGAATGCCACAAATATGTATGGTATCCAAAATCCTGATAACCAAATCGTAGCGGCTGTCGTAGAAGAGGACGTTGCCTTTGGTCCTGAAAATCTAGGCATTCCTAGTGATGAAATTAGAAAACGTGTCGATGCAGCGTTAGAAGCTGTGAATATGACTGAATATAGAGAACATGGTCCTCACTTGTTATCCAGGTCAAAAGTAGCGTATTGCTACTGGGTTATGCAGTTTAAGCAGGTGAAACCAGATTGTATTGTCCTCGATGAACCAACGGCCATGCTCGCTGATCCAAAAGGTCGTCGTGAGGTCTAGAGACAATGAGCAAGCCTGAATAAAGAAGAGGCACATTATCGTCTTTATTACACACTTTTATGGAGGAAGCCATACGACGTGGTGGCAGAAAAATGGTGTGAAATTACATGATGGGTAACACCTCTCGTGAAATCTTTAGTCATGTAGATACCTTTAAAAGAATCATTCGATGTGCCTGTAGCCCTGAAATTGCTTTCAAATTAAATGCAAAAGGTTATGAAGGTAACAGCATTATAAAACAATGAAGAACTTGTGCAGAAGGTCTTAAAGGCTCAAACTGGGTGACTCAATTAAACTCTAATCATGTGGTTGCTAAGGTTGAAGTAGTTTCTGCCAGTGAGCTGACACCGATGCAAGAGGGGAGGATCTCACTAATGGCGATTGTATTAGATAATATTACAATTTCATATATGGGAACGCCTTTGAAAAAAACAGTCTCTATGGTATATCTCTTTACGTTGAAAATGGTGAATTTCTAGGTGTTATCGGTCATACTGGTTCTGTAAATCCACCTTTGGTACATTTAAATGGTTTATTGAGCACCCTACAGGTACAGTAACCGTAAATGGTAGTAGATATTAGTGCCTCCATGAGAAGCCAAAAAGATGCGTCATAAAGTAGGAATGGTATTCCAATACCCAGAGCATCAACTATTTAAAGAAACCACACTGCTGAAGACATTGCCTTGGTCCTAAAAAATTTAGGCCTTGAAAAGGATGATAGATGAACGTTCGTGATATGAAGTTTGTAGGTCTTGATTACAATACCCATGCAGAGCGATTCCGTTTCACTTGTTCATGGTCAAATGCGCGTGTTGCTATTACAGCGTAGTGGCTATGGAACCCAGACTTTTTAGTTCTGATGAACCATTCAGGCCTAGACCCATTTACTAAGAAATCTTGAGGAAATCATTCGCCCATAAGGAGAAAGGAATTACGTTATTCTTGTATCCCCATATGGAGACATTTCCGCATGGCTCCCTTTTCGCCTAGTAGTACTGATAAAGGTCATAGCACTCGATGGGGAAACCGATGGATATCTTTACACAATCATCGAGATGCATTGTGTCGTTGGCGTAGATGTACCGCCTGTATCTGTAACAATGGGAGTACTTACGTGAACAAGGTCTGATGTGTCTAACAGAGTCTTATCCAGATGATGCAGCACAAGCAATTCTAGAAGGAGGTAGCCATGTTAAATAACATTACTATTGGTCAATACTTCCCTGGAAATTCTTTCTTGCAACTGCATTATCCACGAGCAAAGATTATTACATAATGTTTATTTTCAAGCCATCTTTTTTGGCAGATTCGCTGCTAGCTTATGGCATTGTAGGGTTTTACAATCTTGCCATGCTATTATCTCGTTTACCACTACGTCTTATGTGGACCGCTATTAAACCACTGGATTATCATTATTTACTATGGGGATTCACATTTTACGACACCTGGTAATACCATTTCCAATGGGCATTACACGTACCGCATCATGGTGTGGCGATGGGCCTTCAAATGGCGGCACGATTAATTTTCTTAATCTTGTTCTCCTCGCGTTGTTGACGTATACCACATCTCCTATTCGTTTAACTGATGGTATCGAGCATTTGCCTTAACCATTCCGTCGCATTGGCGTACCGGCTCGCGAGAGCTGGCTATGATGATGACCACGTACTTCGTTTTATTCCCACTTTATTGGATGAGATTTTACCATTATGAAAGCCCAATCCGCTCGTGGTGTGGACTTGCACCGGTTCTATCATTCAACGAGCAGCGAATATGGTGCCTATTGGTACCATTATTTATCAAAGCTTTCAGACGTGCTGATGAACTGGCTATCGCCATGGAGGTCGCCGTTATCGCGGCGGTGTAACCGTACGCGTATGAAAGAAATTACAAGGACCTGCGTCGACTATCGGTGTCGGTGTTGTTATTTTGGTTACTATTGTAATTTCATTGCGTTGTGGTGGCTTCGGCCTATGAGAAAATATACATCATAGTTGCTTATGATGGCACTGATTTAGCGGGCGTATCAAAAGCAACCTGATGATAAAGGCTAACCAAAGAATATGGTTTATCAAAATCTGTAATGAGCCCATTCAAATCTACGGTGCTTCTCGTACGGATGCAGGGCACATGCAAAGTTTCAAGTATGTAATTTTCAAACCCTGGTGCTATACCCAGAAAATATCTCGTGCCATGATAGCTCATATTCTAAAGATATTGTGGTCCTTGATGCTGTGGAAATTCCAATCGATTGGAAACCACGTTGGAATATATATTGCAAAGAGTGCGTATATACACCATAATCAGCTCATTGCTAATCCGACGAAACGATATCACTGGTATGTAAAGAAGCCTCTGCTATTGAGCTCATGCAACGCTGGTAAATGAAATACCAGGGTACACATGATTTTACGACAACAAAGTGTGTGACGAATTCCCACGCCGATCCTGGGCTAAGACGATTATAGGGATTCAAGTGTAGAGGGTAAGGGACCCTCAATGATGACTATTTCTGTGGTAGGCGATGGGTTCCTTATACCATATGGTACGTAGTATTGCAGGTTTTACCTCGTAGATGTAGGCCTTGGTCGCCGTAAGGTGGAGGATATCAAAGAGCTGCTCAGTTGCTAAAGACCGTCGCGTTATCGGTAAAACGGCGCCTGCTCAAAGGTTTATGTTTAGAAGAAATCTTCTTTACTGAGGAACGACAACAAGAGGTATTACGTGAACAAATGTTCTATATAATTTGAGAATAAAGCATTCTATATAATTTCATATAGAGTGTTTTAAACGAGATAATTATGAAACGATTGAGCAGAATACTAAAAGGATGCTACGAAAAAGTAGTATCCTCTCTCTCTTCTCAAGTTTTAGTTATAATGCTCTAATTTATACCTTATTATTATGAGAAATGATACATTGTAAACCTAAAGTATACATGATACAATGACGATATAAGACAGATCTCGTACTATACAGCATATATAAAAATAGTAAGTTAGAATTCTTGTCAGCAGTGTAATTTTTATCCAGGAGGTGAATCTCTGCCAAAAACGTAAAAGATTTCCATCTCGAAAATGGGCGGCCAACAAGGTGAAGAAGGTATCGAGGAGTTGCGCTGAAATTATGGCGACAATCCTCGCTAAAGAAGAAGGGCCTGTATAGCCAACGTTTATTTGCATCTCGTATCAAAGGTGGTCATACATTCGCATTGTGCGTAGCATTAGAACAAATTATGCGTCTCCATCGGTGAAGGTGCACTTCACAGCCTGACCAAGAAAACCGTTGATATGCACGGCGTCTGAAGTTCGTGATGGCGGCGGCACATCTGTGAGCAAAGTAAAACCGGACTTCTAAATACGAAGGTGGCATAAAAAATCAATTGTTTATCCCCGCTAATTCCCTTGAAACAAAGATGAAACAAGGCCTCTATGTTGATGTGCACATCGTAGCACTTGGTATGTCCGGCACTTTTGGTTTTGAACTAAGTTGTTCAAAAGATGCTGCTGCTGGAACAATTTGCAAAAAATCCCAAGAACATCGATAAAAAACTTGGCTGCTTTCGACGATGGTCATGGCCTTGTAATGGAAAAAATTGAAGCATGTTGAAATCGATACATTGCCAGCTCCGGTAAGAAAGATCAAATGTTCTTATTAGTAACGAATAGCCTTTTTGGTGCTATTGCAGCGGGTTCCTGTCGAAGCATCTTTTACCCTATTACACTGGTATCCGAAGTAATGAATTCATGATTAAAACATGGATAAATTGGGTGCTACTGCTTGTTCAAACAGAAGACGAAATCAGCATGTATGGACAGCGGTGAAGGCGTATACGCTGGGTGTTCGGTCACATGTACTTGGCCCTGGTCTTTCCTGATGGCAGAATCCTTGCTCACGGCTTCCATGGCTGAATTGCCAATGGCGACAATGACGTTCAACGTTCTGGCCCATCTATCATATGGTTGAGAAGTTGATAAACCTATTACGCGGGCTTTGCTGGCAATGCACATGGCGACTACCCGGTATCGTAATTTCTCCAACATCTAGGTCGAAGAATGCTTCTACAGTAAAAAGCTTAACTTGGCAGAAATGTACTGCAATCTTATGCCTGACTTGCAACAAGGTTTGAATAAATAATCCGTTCGCTTAATTTTAAACCGTGTACCCACAACTGCGGTAAATGATGAGAAGCAGGAACTTCCTGCATTGGAACAACCCAACACTTCAAACGCTTTGAATTGACTGGTGATGTATTTCTCCCTGTACACAATTCTGGCATGAAAAAATGGTCTATTCCTTTCCACAGGCTTAGAGCATAACGAAGAAGGTAAACCAGCAGAAGCGCTATAATGTACTTTAGCGTAAACTGATAAACGTTTCCGCAAATTAAACCGTAGCTGATAACTACGAACCATTCTTGGAACAACGCTAAATACGACCAGAAGTAGATGTACTTGTTGTAGGTATGGCTTCAGTCGTGGCGCTATCGATAGTTGTTGCTGAATTCGATCAAGAAGGCGTTAAAGTTAACCACTTACAATTGCGCTTTGATTAAACCATTCCCAGCAAAACAATTACAACCATTCTTTGATGCTGCGAAAAAGTGGTTATCGTAGAGACACAATAAAACTGGTCAATTGACTAACTTGTTTAAAATCAACATGCATAAGAAAAATAAAATTTAGCTGTTGAAAAATACGATGGTAATCCATCCATGCAAAAGTTGCGGAAATGCGATTAAGGAGGTCCTATAATATGGCAACAGCTAAAGATTACAGAAACGATATTCGTCCAACTGGTGCCCGCGCTGTGGCCATTATGGGGTTCAAGCAGCGATTACCGACGCCAGTAGTAGAAAACATTCCCACCAGAAAAAATTAGCAGTAATTTCCGGTATCGGTTGCCCCAGCCGCACGGTGGTTATTTCACGCTTTACGGTGCTCATACAACTCATGGTCGTGCACTTCCTTACGCCCGCGTAAAACCGCGTCCAAGACTTAGAAGTTATCGCATTCTCTGGTGACGGTGTGACGCGTTCGCTATCGGTATGGGTACCGCATCTATCCATGCTTTCAAACGTAATGTAAACATGACATATGTTGTGGATAACCATGGCGCCTTGATCAGCGTCAAGCATCCTCGTTCCGACATCGGCTCTGTTACAAAAACAAACCTCAGGCGTGCGTTCGAGTCCCCATTGTCCATCTGTGAACCGCGATTGCAGCAGGTGCTACATTCAGCTCAGTGCCGGCACATCAACCGTGAAGAACTTGTTGATTTGATTCAATGTTTATGGACCATGATGGCTTCTCCTCTATCAAATGTATTTAGCCCATGTTATATACAACAAACGCAACAGCGCTACTGGTCTTAAAGAACACTTAGTAGCATTGCTCTGAAGGCCATGATCCAAACAGAATGCAGCAGCACTTAAAACTTAAGGATACAGATGAATACAATGGTCTTTATTTATCAAAATACATCTAAACCCTTCCTTCGAAAACTTTTGCAGCAGCCATAATTTATGGCGCACGTCCATTGAATATCGTTGTAAACCTGACCAAGTATATTCGACAGCTTCTTGTAACGGCTTCCAAATACATTAGCAGAACACAATAGATACTTGTTTATCTACATAACAACGTGTCACCTTCGGGTAAGGCACGTTTTTTGTTTATCCTATATTTTGTATCTCATGTATGTAACTTTCATCTGTAGTTTAATTGTAATTGTCGCCTTAATGGAGACCGATTTTATATATTGATTCCTGCGATTTGTCCCATGTGTTATATAACGATATAACAAGCGACATTGTATGATATCTCATTGCAATTGTATCGTGTTCGCTGCTGCAGAGAGAGTAAGGAAAGTGCAGTCTTTAGTAGGGGATTAGTTTGATCTATCTGACTTTGAGTTGGCCTCTATTTATCGGAAGTGTTCCCACAGCTGTTAGTAGGTACTATAGACCAAGTGATGATGAGTCACTCACTCGCCTCAAGCGGTAGCAGCGGTAGCTAATGCCAATCAAATTTTAAATATTTTTATTATGCTCATTATTGTTAAGGAGTACAGCTACGACGACCTTTTGACTGCCTGCAGTATTTAGGGCCTCGGAATCAGTCCAAACTATCAGAGGTATGTACGGTCAGCTTTAGTGATGAATTTTCGTTTTCATCCATAGCGGTGCAGTATCTCACCCGCCATGACTGGATCTTTACATGGCTGGGAATTCCACCTGAAAACGATGAGTGATACGTCGCTCTTATATGACCATCGTAGCGGCGGGCCCACTGGATACAAGCTATGTACTATGCATTAGTGGCTGTGTTTAGAGGTCATTCATCAACGCGTATTACCATGTATATAGTAATCGTTATGAATGTAATTTTACATTATAACGAATTATGTATTAATCTTTGACATAAATAATACCAAGTCTTGGTGTATTAGGTGTTTCTACTTCA